>JAFTNW010000026.1 GCA_017451695.1 Bacteroidaceae bacterium | reverse complement strand
ATACCATAATTGTCTTCGATATGTTTGATGGAATATCCATCTTCAAGCATATGCATGTATTTGAGCAATGCTTGGTGATCGTGTTTCTTACGCATAAAATAAACCCCAAAGTTTTTTGTCCAAACTTTGGGGTTCACTTCAATTACCCGCTGTTTTTTTTGATGTTTGCTTCTCTTTAACCACTTTTTGTCTCTTTTTATACCAATAAACAGCAATGCTGTGTGATTTAGTTTGGCTGTACGAAAAAAAAGTGGTTATTTTGCAATAATTATATAAAAATAAAGTTATATATATAAATTATATATTATAATCGCAAGGTATTGTGGCTTATTTAAGTGTAAACATAGTTGTTATATGAGCGAGAATATACAGAAACCGATAGATTTTACAGAGATAGCGCAGTTGTTGTGGAGTAAACGCAAGTTTATTACAAAGGTGTGTGCTGTTATGTTTGTAATAGCCGTGGTATATGCTTTCAGTGTGCCGCGTACATACACCACAAGTGTAACCCTTGCGCCCGAGGCATCCAATTCCAGCCTTTCAGGTGGCTTTGGTGCGCTTGCCGATATGGCCGGTTTGGGGCTTGATGGTGCAACAGGTGATGCTATTTATCCCGAGATTTACCCCGAACTCATTGCCTCTAAACAATTTTTGGTGGATTTGTTCCCCGTGGAGGTTGTTTCGCTCGATGGCGAGATTAATACAACGCTCTATAATTACCAGCAAAAACACCAAAAGTTTGCCTGGTGGGTATATCCCATAGTATGGGTGAAAAAGTTGGTGAAGTTGATAAAAGGAGAAGAATCTGCAAGTGGCGGGGTGGCCGATGCGCCTAATCCTTTTATGCTTACCAAGCATCAAAATGCTGTGGCCGAGGCTATAAAAGCAAATATATTGTGTGCCGTTGATAAAAAGACAGGTGTGATAACTTTGCGATATACCGCCCAAGATGCGCTTATATCGGCAACTGTGGTGAACGTAATTAAAGATAAATTGCAACAGCACATAGTGGATTATCGTACATGCAAAGCGCGTAACGACTTGAAATATTTTGAGGCTTTGTGCAACGAGGCACGTACCGAATACATAAAGGCGCAGGAGGCTTTTGCCGCATTCAGCGATGCTCACAAGGGGGCAAGATTGCAATCTGTGGCAATGCAGTTGTCGCGTCTCGAAAATGATGTTATGCTGGCGCAGGCGTCTTATTCTCAGGCAACACAGCAGTTGCAGATAACACGTGCCAAATTACAGGAGAATACTCCGGCTTTTGCAGTGCTCTCTTGCGCATCGGTTCCCTTAAAACCTTCGGCACCCCGCAAAATGTTCATTGCTTTTGCTTTTGTGGTTATGGGCTTTATGGGCTCGTCGCTGTATGTATATCTTAAAGACCAAATGGGTAAATAATCTGTTATGCAACCAAGCGTTGATAATAAACGAGTGGCAAAGAATACGATAGTGCTATACTTTCGTATGCTTTTTCAGATGGCTGTGTATCTTTACACATCACGTGTCGTTATAAGGGAACTTGGGCTTGTGGATTATGGTATATACGATGTTGTGGGAGCTGCCATCGGAATACTTGTGTTCTTGAATAATTCCATGCTCAACTGCACGCAACGCTTTATTACGTTTGCCATCGGCAAGGGCGATTCGGGGTATCTGAAAAATGTCTATTCCGTAAGCCTTGTAATACATTTTCTGTTGGCATTGCTCATTCTTTTGCTTGGCGAAACTGTGGGGCTTTGGTATGTGGAGAACAGAATGGTTATTCCCCTCGACCGCTTCGATGCGGCTCTTTGGGTGTATCATTGCTCGTTGATATCGGCAGTATTCGTTGTTATCAGCGTGCCATACAATGCTGCGATTGTGGCCTACGAAAAGATGTCGGCTTTTGCAGCCATAACAATATTGGATACTTGTCTTAAATTGGCAGTGGTGCTTTCGTTGGCATTCGTTGGCGGCGACAAACTAAAAGCCTATGCGTTGATGTTGCTTGGTGTGGCATTCTTTGTGCGCTTGATATACAGCCTTTATTGCAGATATAATTTCAAGGAGCTTTCCTTTGTTTGGGTCAGGGCCGGCGCGCTCTACAAGGAGATGCTTGGTTTTGCAGGGTGGAGCACGTTTGGCAATTTTGCCTATGTGTGCAATATTCAGGGTATGAATCTGCTACTCAATGCTTTTGGTGGTGCTTTGCTCAATGCGGCGCGTGGTGCCGCTTTCCAAGTGCAGGTGGCTGTAACCTCGTTTACCGCAAGTTTCCAGACAGCGATTAATCCCCAGATAACAAAGAGTTATGCCGCAGGTGATTATGCAGCGATGAATAAGTTGGTTTTGCGCTCGTCGCGTTTCTCTTTCTTCTTGTTGTTGCTCATAGCTCTGCCTCTTGCGCTTGAAATGCCTCAGATACTATCCGTGTGGCTCACCAATGTGCCCCCTTATGCGGTGGTGTTCACCCGTTTGTTGCTGTGTGTTACGTTGATAGAGGCTGTTGCCAATTCCATGATGATAGGTGTTTCGGCAACGGGTAAAATAAGGAATTATCACATTGTGATAGGCCTCACATTGATATGCGCCTTGCCCCTTGCGTGGCTGTTGCTGAAGATTACCGGTAACCCCGCTATGGCTTTTGTTGCTCAGCTTATTATGATGCTGGTGGCTCAATTGTTACGCCTGTTTTTCTGTCGTAAGTTATTCAAATTTTCAATATCGTCGTTTGTAAAAGAGGTCTTTATCCCGATAACAAAGGTGGGCGTGTGTGCGGTCATCCCTTCGTATCTTGCTCATTGCTACTTTGGTGTGGGAATCTTGCCCAGCGTGGCAGTGATGGCTGTTGCTGTTGTATCGGTTATTGCCTCTGTTGCACTTCTTGGCCTTACAAGGGGTGAACGCGATTTTATATTAACTAAATTACATCTAAAATGAAAAATTTTTGCCTGAAACTTTTTGACTTGATTATTTGGCCTTTTGGCGTGCTTTTGAGCGGACGATTTTCTGATTATGTGCGCTCTATCAAGTGGAGCATATATGTCTCTTTTGCAAAGCATCGCTTTAAGAAATCGTCTAATCTAAAATCATTTGGTGTACCATTTGTGGTTGTCGGCGGAAAATACATTGAGCTGGGTGATAATGTGATATTGGGCAAGGATTGTCGCTTAGAGGCTACAGATGCTTGGCGTGGACAAACCTTTAATCCTAAAATGATAATAGGTGATAATGTTGTCATAAATCCGTTGTGCCATATTGGATGTATTAACGAAGTGCGTATAGGTAATTATGTTACCATTGGCGAAAGAACTTATATTACTGACCATTTTCATGGTGCCTCTTCTTATGAGGCTTTGAGCATGCCGCCTCGCCACCGCCCCCTGTTCTCAAAGGGAAAAACGGTAATTGAGGAGTGTGCTACATTGGGCGAAAATTGTGCGGTAATGTCCGGAGTTACAATTGGTGCACATAGTGTTATTGGTGCAAACTCTGTGGTAACAAAGGATATACCTCCTTATTCAATTGCTGCCGGTATCCCCGCTAAGGTAATAAAGACTATAGAACCGGAATAAAGTGGCGATAATTATATTCTCTCTGTTTGCAGTTGTGTGCTGTTTGGCTTTCTTGGAAGATAGATTGACAGACAGAACAAAGTTCAACGCATTGCTGTTGCTGGGGCTTTTTATGGCTTTTGCAGCCGGATTGCGCCCCGATGACATAGATCACGACTATGCGACCTACACAGAGATGTATTATAATAGCTTCTCACTATCAACAGAGATTTCATTTACCATCATTGTATCGTTCGTGCAGTTGCTGTTCGATAATGTGGTGATGATGTTTCTTATATATGCACTTATATCAATGTTTGTGCATTTTTATGGTATAAGAAAGTTGTCGTCGTTGATTTTCCTGTCGTTGATGGTATATATATCAAACTACTATCTGTTGCACGAGATGAATCAGATACGTGTGGGAGTGGCGTCGGGAATATTCTTGATAGCTTTGTACCATCTTGGCAACGATGATAAAAAGAAGTTTCTTTTATACGCACTCTTTGCCACATTCTTCCATTATACCGCATCGGTACTGTTCCTGTTCTATTTCTTTGACGGGAAACCGATGAAAAAGTGGCAGACCTATTTCTATCTTTCCATAATTCCTGCGGCTTATGTTATCTATTTTCTGCATATGAGCGTGCTGACCACAATCCCCATCCCTCACTTTGAGGAGAAGATGAAGATTTATCAGGCGTTGCAGGCAAATGGCGGTGTGTGGGACGAGATTAATGTTTTTAATCTTGTGTTGCTTACCAAAATAGCAATGACGCTCTTTATTTTGTGGAAGAGCTCGCTTATATATGAGTATAACAAATATGTGTATCTTCTTTTGAAGGTGGAGATTATCTCTATTGCGGCTTGGGTGGCTCTGTATGAGATGCCTGTGGTGGCTATGCGTATGAGCGAGTTGCTGGGTATTGTGGAGATTGTTCTTTTTCCCATGCTTTTTTACACAGTGAAACCCGCATGGCTTGGGCGTGTGTTGGTAACAACGGTGGCAAGTGTGTTGTTGTTTATCAGTTTGGTATATAATAAGGTAATATATATATAGCAGAGATAATATATTCTGCTTGTGTAGTTATACGACAAAGGGGTAGCCGCGGCTGCCCCTTTGTCGTATAATGTATTGAAATGTTTTTATTGCTTTTCTTTGACGATGATTCTGGGCTTGGGCATTACCACGGTTGCATTCTCGGGAATATCTTCTACCACCACGCAGTTTGCGCCAATTTTTGCATTGTTGCCAATGGTTACTCCGGGCAGTATTTTTGCTCCGGCACCCAAAAGAACATTGTCTCCTATGACTACATTGCCGTGAGCAATGGTAACCTGCTGGAATATGGTGCAGTTCTTGCCGATAATGCAATCGTGCCCCACAATGATGCCATTAGGCCCGTGGGGGAGGTTGGGCGCAGTTGCAAACTTTGCACCCGAATGCAGATTCGTGCCAAACGAGGACTTGTGATAGGCATCAGTCCTTTTTATGTAGTATAGGTAATACAGCTTAATTAGTATCGGAGTCCTTGCAACCGGTGATGTAACGATGCTGCGTCTTTTCCAATATTTTTCATGATTGTAGTGCTGTATTATGCTCAATATCTTTTTGCCTATTTTGCTATCGAAACTAAATGACATGGTAGTAAAACAGTATTGGTTTGTGGTTTGCTTGTATGTTATCGGCACAAGCGGAACTTTATCTTCTTTGCAAAGTTGGCAAGTCCTATGGCTCTCACCACGGTGAGAATGGAGTTTGTGATGATGAACAAGAGCACGTGTGTCTTGGCGTAGAGCCAACCTGCGCCATTCTCGCGGAAGAAACGCTCAATCTCATCGGTCTTTTTAAGGAACGAACTGCTTGTTACACCGCCTATGCGGAACATTGCAAGGTCGGCGGGCACGTATTTGAATTTTTCTCCACCCTCGTAGAGGCGCACCAACAGCTCGGCGTCCATCATGTAACGGAAATGTACTTTGTAGCCGTTGTATTTCTCGTAGGCCTCTTTGGTTATGAATGTTCCTTGGTGGCACACAATGCGTTTTTTGAATGTGTGCAAGGGGAATTTCATGGAGGGATAGGCTGTTATTTTGGTATCGTTGTCCCAAATAAGCACGTTACCACGATAAACGCTCACACCGGGTTCGTATGCGGCGGCAACTGCCTGCAATGCGTCGGGCAACAGCACGTCGTCCGAGTTTATGATGCCTATAATCTCGCCGGTGGCGTGTTTTATTCCTTTGTTAAATGCGTCGCTGATGCCTTTGTCGGGCTCCGATACAACGGTGGCTATTTTGTCGCGGTACTTTTCCACTATCTCCAATGTGCGGTCGGTGGAGCCTCCGTCGATGATTACGTATTCCAAATTGTCGTAGTTCTGCGATACTACGCTTTTAATGGTCTCTTCAATGGTTTTTTCACTATTGAAGCTGATTGTTATGATAGATATTTTTGGTGTCATGTCAGCGTATAATAAGGTATTTTATCTTGTGGTAAATGTAGCTGAAAATAGATATTTTACCAATTTTATTGGCGCCCTTGAATGTGTCCATGTTCTTGCGGAATACCCGCCCAATGTTCCCGATGCGCTCTTTTATGGCTTGCAACTTGTTGTATTGCATTGCGCCTACAACATTGTTCGAGTGTTGGCGGTAGAGCATTGTGGGCACATCGATATAGTCTATTATGCCTCCGTGGTATGCCACGGTAAGTGCCGAGATTACATCGTGTATTATGGTTTCCTGCTCTACATATTTGTCGAGAATCAGTTTGCGTGCCTCGGAATTCATTACAATGGTGCAGCCGTTTACGCTGTTGCAGGTGCATAGGTAGGGGAATGTTTTCAGGATGTCGGGGCGCAGACCCGATGAGCGCCAGAACGATTCGTGAATGATGTTCAGGTTCTCGTCCACCACGTTCATATCGGTGTGTATGATGATTGGCTTGCCGGGGTTCTCCGTTTCTGTTGCCACCATCTTCTCCATGGATAGTTTCAGTTTGTTAGGCAGCCACACATCGTCTTGGTCGCAGTAGGCATAGTATGCTCCATCGTCGGCGGTTTCGAGCAGGCTGATGAAACTTTTGCAGCATCCTACGTTTGTGGTGCTGTACCATTTTAGCAATCCGCGCTCCTGCCATTCGTTTAATATGGCGGTGGTGCTGTCTTTTGAACCATCGTCCCTCACCAGAATATCAACTTTCACCCCCTCTTGTGCTATGAGCGATTCAAGTTGCTCTTGCAGGTATTTCTCTCCGTTGTAGGTTGATAGCAGAACTATTACCTTATATATATTATGTGCTGTTTGCATGTTGTTGCTTAGTGTGTATCCTTGCGGTTTAGCGCAAAGGTAACAACAAATATGTTTTTTTCAAATTATTTAATATGTAGAAATAAAAAAGATAGGAGAACTTTTCAGTTCTCCTATCTGCGTACCCAGACCCGGGATCGAACCGGGATGGGTTGCCCCACTGGTGTTTGAGACCAGCGCGTCTACCGATTCCGCCATCTGGGCAATTGCGTTCCTTTTCGTAATTGCAGTGCAAAGGTAATGCTTTTTGTTTACCAAGCAAAGAAAAATGCAATTTTTTTGAAAAAAACTTTTAATTGCTTGCCTATCTCGTTGAAAAAAAGTAATTTTGCAGGCCGATTATTATCAGCCCGCCCTGCGGGCAGTCGATATCTTAGGTCTCTGAGTTTGCTTTAGTACGCAATCTAGCCAATTGGTCGGGCAGGCGCGAAGAGGGTATCTGTGGCACCTAATTCCGTGAGGTTCAAGCAGAGAGGTATCGAGGAAATGGAATTATTAACTATTAAAAAGGAATTAAAGTGGATACTTTAAGCTACAAAACAATTTCAGTGAACAAGGCAACTGCCCAGAAAGAGTGGGTTGTTGTTGATGCAACAGACCAGGTAATTGGTCGTCTTGGTACAAAGGTAGCCAAGCTTTTGAGGGGTAAATACAAACCCAGCTTTACTCCCAATGTAGATTGCGGCGATAATGTAATTATCATCAACGCAAGCAAAGTGAAAATGACAGGTAACAAGTGGACAGACCGCGTGTATCTTCGCTTCTCGGGTTATCCCGGTGGCCAGAAATCTTTCAGCCCCGCTGATGTGGCTAAAGGTTACAAGGGCTACGAGCGTCTTGTTAAGCACGTTGTAAGAGGTATGCTCCCCAAGAATCGTCTTGGCAACCACTTGTTGAACAACCTCTATATTTACGAGGGTCCCGAGCACAACCACGCTGCTCAGTCTCCCAAAACAATCGATATTAACTCTTATAAATAATACAGCAGATGGAAATGGTAAATGCATTAGGCAGACGTAAAAGCGCAGTTGCCCGTATTTTCGTTACTGAAGGTACCGGAAAAATTACTATCAACAATAAGGATCTGCAGGTATATTTCCCCTCAAGCATTCTTCAGTATGTTGTAAAGCAGCCTCTGATGACAATTGATGCAGTGGAGAAATACGATATCAAAGTAAACCTTGACGGTGGCGGTTACACAGGCCAGTCTCAGGCATTGCGTCTTGCAATTGCTCGTGCTCTTGTGAAGATTAACGCCGACGACAAGAAGGCTTTGCGTGCCGAAGGATTCCTCACTCGCGATGCTCGTGAGGTTGAGCGTAAGAAACCCGGTCAGCCCAAGGCTCGTCGTAGATTCCAGTTCAGTAAACGTTAATATTCGGTCTCGAAATATACGTTTAGTATCTAAACCACTCGGGACTTCACAATTCCTATGGTGGGCTACCCGAGAGGTTGGTTAAAAATTAACTAAAAAGAAGGTAAACAATTAAAAAATTAAACAAAATGTCTAGAATTACATTTGACACACTTTTGGAGGCCGGTGCACATTTCGGTCACTTGAAACGTAAATGGAATCCCGCTATGGCTCCTTACATCTTCATGGAGCGCAATGGTATCCACATTATCGATTTGCACAAGACAGCAGCTATGACTGAGACTGCTGCCGAGGCTCTCAAGCAAATCGCAAAAAGCGGCAAAAAAATACTTTTTGTTTCTACAAAGAAACAGCTTAAAGAGATTGTTGCCGAGAAGGCACAGTCTGTAGGTATGCCCTACGTTATCGAGCGTTGGCCCGGTGGTATGCTCACAAACTTCCCCACAATCCGCAAGGCTGTGAAGAAGATGGCTACAATCGACAAGCTCACAAATGATGGTACATTCTCTAACCTTTCAAAGCGCGAGATTCTTCAGATTTCTCGTCAGCGTGCAAAGTTGGACAAGAACCTCGGTTCTATCGCCGACCTCACACGTCTTCCCTCGGCTATCTTCGTGGTTGACGTTTTGAAGGAGAATATCGCCGTTCACGAGGCTAACCGTCTTGGTATCCCCGTATTCGCAATCGTTGATACAAACTCTAACCCCAACGACATTGACTTCGTAATCCCCGCAAATGACGATGCAACAAAGTCAGTAGAGGTAATCCTCGATGCTTGCTGCTCGGCTATCGCAGAGGGCTTGGAGGAGCGCAAGGTTGAGAAGGTTGACGCTGCCGAGGCTACCGAGAATAACGAGGAGGAGAACGCAGAGAAGAAACCCGCTCGTCGTCGCACAACACGTGCTCGCGCTGCAAAGGCAGAGGAGACAAGCGAGGCTGCTGAGTAATTCACTCCATTATTTATTAATTCTTAAAACAATATTACTACTATGGCTGTAACAATGGCTGATATTTCCAAGCTCCGTACAATGACCGGAGCCGGTATGATGGATTGTAAGAACGCTTTGACAGAGGCTGAGGGCGATTTCGACAAGGCTGTTGAGATTATCCGCAAGAAGGGTCAGTTGGTAGCTGCAAAACGTAGCGACCGCGAGGCTTCTGAGGGTTGCGTACTTGTAAAGGCTGAGAATGGCTTTGCTGCTATTATCGCTTTGAAGTGCGAGACAGACTTCGTTGCTACAAACGCCGATTTTGTTAAACTCACACAGGATATTCTTGACGCTGCAGTTGCTGCAAAGTGCAAGACTATCGAGGAGGTTCAGGCTCTTCCCCTTGGCGAGGGTACCGTACAGGACGCTATCGTTGCTCGTACAGGTATCACAGGTGAGAAGATGGAGCTCGATGGTTACAAGACTCTCGAGGGCGACAACATCTACACCTACAACCACCAGAAGAAGAACATGCTTTGCACAATGGTAGCTCTTTCAAAGGCTAACGAGGAGGCAGGTCATGAGATTGCTATGCAGATTGCTGCATCGGCTCCTCTCGCTCTCACAAGCGAGGATCTCGACCCCACAGTTGTTGCTAAGGAGCGTGCTGTTGCCGAGGACAAAGCTCGTGAGGAGGGCAAGCCCGAGAATATGATTGCTCGCATTGCCGACGGTCGTATTCAGAAGTTCTACAAAGAGGTTTGCCTCTTGCAGCAGGGCTACTGTCAGAACGAGAAGATTTCTGTTGCCGATTTCTTGAAAGGCTTCGACAAGGAGCTCACAGCAACAGGCTTCCAGCGTTTCACTTTGCGTGCTGAGTAATTACAAATCGCATAATAATAAATAGGCTGTTCCCACAAGGAACAGCCTATTTTTGTATATATTCTTTTAGTTGTTTACTCAAACACCAGCTCCAGCTGCTTGGGCTCCTCGCCTAAAAGGTTGAACGACATGCGGTGATGCGGGGTGGTGCCGTGCTCTCGTATGGCAGCACGATGCTTGGCAGTGGGGTAGCCCTTGTTGCTCTGCCAATCGTACATTGGGTATTCCTTTGCAAGGGCAAGCATGTAATCGTCGCGGTAGGTTTTTGCAAGTATCGATGCCGCAGCAATGCTCATATATGTGGCATCGCCCTTTACGACGGTGTTGTGTGTTATGCCGGGGTAGGGGCTGAACTTGTTCCCGTCTATGAGAAGGTGTTGCGGGCGCACTTTGAGCTTGTCTACGGCACGATGCATGGCAAGAATAGATGCACGCAGAATGTTTATCTTGTCAATCTCGGCTGCAGTAACAATACCCACTGCCCATGCAACAGCCTCTTTTTCAATGACCTCGCGCAGTTGATAGCGTTGTGCCTCGGTAAGTTGCTTTGAATCGTTCAGCAGTTCGTTCTCAAAGTCAGGGGGCAGAATAACAGCGGCGGCATAC
This sequence comes from Bacteroidaceae bacterium, assembly GCA_017451695.1. Lineage (GTDB taxonomy): Bacteria > Bacteroidota > Bacteroidia > Bacteroidales > Bacteroidaceae > HGM04593. The sequence continues at coordinate 14,725 of JAFTNW010000026.1, read as the reverse complement.
ACGTCGCCGGCAAGGCAACCGCGCCCTGCCTCGTCGCATCCCGCTTCAATTACTCCTTCCGTTTGAAATTTTTTCAGCATCAGGCAAACATTTTTGCGGCACGTTTTATGCCTTCAATGAGTGTATCAACCTCCTCGGTGGTGTTATATGCCGCAAACGATGCACGCACGGTGCCCGGTATTCCAAAATGGTCTATCAGCGGCTGTGCGCAGTGGTGCCCCGTGCGTATGGCTATACCCAGGTGGTCGAGAATAGTGCCGAGGTCGGCAGGGTGAATGTCGCCAACAAGGAACGAAATGGCTGCACCGTCGGGCTGGCCGAAGATGCGCATCTGCGGTATATCGTGCAGTTTCTCGACAGCATATCTGGTGAGCATATGCTCGTGTGCAGCAATAGTTTCTATTCCAATGCCGTTTACCCATTCAAGTGCTTTGCCCAATGCTATTGCGCCCACATAGTCGGGGGTGCCGGCTTCGAACTTGTATGGCAATTCGTTGTATGTGGTTTTCTCGAATCGCACGGTCTGTATCATTTCGCCGCCACCATGATAGGGTTGCATGGCATTGAGCCATTTCTCTTTGCCGTAGAGCACACCTATGCCTGTGGGGGCATAAACCTTGTGCCCGCTCATCACAAAGAAATCGGCATCTAGTGTCTGCACATCTATCTTTATGTGGGGAGTGCTCTGTGCGCCATCTATCATCACCGGTACATTGTGGCTGTGGGCTATATCTATATACTCCTTAACGGGGTTGGTAACGCCCATGACATTTGACACATGGGTGATGCTCACAAGCTTGGTGTGCTCGTTAAAGAGATTCCTGTATGCTGCTATGTCGAGCTTGGCATCGACTGTAAGCGGTATTATGCGCAGTTTGATGCCTATGCGGTCTCGCAGCATCTGCCAGGGAACAATGTTGCTGTGGTGCTCCATGGTGGATATGATAACCTCGTCGCCCTCTTTGAGGAATGTATTTCCGAACGAAGTTGCCACAAGGTTTATGCTCTCTGTGGTGCCGCGTGTAAATATTATCTCGTGGCTGTGGGCTGCTCCTAAGAATTTCTGCACGGTGTGACGTGCCTTCTCAAACTCCTCCGTTGCCACCTGCGACAGATGGTGTACGCCGCGGTGAACATTGGCGTTTATTGTGCAGTAGGCATTGCTTATGGAGTCGATAACGCATTGCGGTTTCTGTGTGGTGGCAGCATTATCAAGGTATATAAGGGGTTTCCCATGCACGGTCTGTGCAAGTATGGGAAACTCTTTTCTTATTTCTTGCGGGTTGAACATGGCTTTTTATTTACAAAGTGAACAGCCTTTGCAACGGTTGAGCTCGCCGCGGAAGCGTTTCTCCACCAGCATATGCAGGCGGTCGCGCAGGGCCTCAATCTTTATATTCTCTATCACCTCTCCTGCAAATGCATACATAAGCAGATGGCGTGCCTCCTCTTTGGGTATGCCACGTTGCTGCATATAGAACAGTGCGCTCTCGTCTAACTGCCCCACAGTGGAGCCGTGGCTGCACTTTACATCGTCGGCGTATATCTCCAATTGCGGCTGTGCATACATGTGTGCGCAGCTTGTGAGGCATAGGTTGCGGTTGGTCTGTTGCGACACGGTCTGTTGCGCATCGGGCTCAATGAGCATTTTGCCGGCAAACACACCCACCGACTCCTCGTCGAGTATATATTTATATAGCTCGTTGCTTGTGCAGTGGCCTGCTCTATGCGTTACAAGTGTGCGGTTGTCTGTGTGTTGTTTGCGGTCGCCAATGGCAAGCCCTGTTATGTTGGTGTTGCCACCCTTGCCTGCAAGCATCACATTTACGTAGTTGCGCGTGAATCCGTTGGTCAGGGTTACGTTGCAGTGGTTGAAGTGGCTGTCGGCCTCTTGCTTTACAAACAGATGTGCCAAGCGGCAGTTGCTCTCGCTTGTCTCCTCCATCTCGTAGATGTCGAGCGATGCGCCTGCGCCTACATACACCTCGGTAACTTGCGTGGACAGTGATTTATGCGCAGTAGAGGAGTGGTCGCACATAAGCAGGCTTGCTTTTGCCCCCTCTTCCAATATTATGAGCATGCGACGATTGGACATCATCTCCACATTTGTCTGCAATAGGCTCACAATCTGTATTGTTTCGCTAATCTCAGTATTGCGTGGTATATACAGCAGTATTCCGTCTTGTATAAAGGCGGTGTTAAATTGTGCAATGGCGTCGCCATCGGCAGCCAACTTGTTATAATAGGGTTCCAATAGTGCGCTGTTTTCTTTTGCCAACGTGTTAAGGCTGCCAAAGAGCACGCCTGCGGGCAGGCTGCTGCTGTTTGCGGCCGCTTGGAACGAGTCATTTACTATATATGCCTTGTGCGTGCCCAGGTTGGGGACATCGCATGTGAAAATATCGCGTGCCGCAGCCTCGGATTGTACTCGCCCAAGGTTCATGCCGTAGTCGGTGGCAAATTGTGCAGCTACATTGGTGTGCAGCCAATTCTCCTCTTTGATACCAGGGAAACCGGCAGCTTTGAATCTCTCAAATGCTTTGCCGCGTGCCATGTTGAGCAGCGTTGCACAGGGCTTTTCTATCAGCTCCCTATGCTCGCAAAAGAGGTTGATATATTCCTGTTCGTTGCTCATCTTAATTATCCTTTTTTATCCAATCGTATCCGCGCTCCTCGAGCTCCAATGCGAGTTCGGGACCGGCTGTCTTTACAATTCTGCCGTTGTAGAGAACGTGTACTATATCGGGTTTAATATAGTCGAGCAGGCGTTGGTAGTGCGTGATTACAAGTGTCGATGTATCATCGCGTTTCAGTTTGTTCACACCCTCGGCCACAATGCGCAGTGCATCGATGTCGAGGCCCGAATCTGTTTCGTCGAGTATGCTCAATGTGGGCTCAAGCATTGCCATCTGGAAGATTTCGTTGCGTTTTTTCTCGCCACCGCTGAATCCTTCGTTCACAGAACGGTTGGCCAGCTTGCTGTCCAGGTTTACAAGAGCACGTTTTTCGCGCATGAGTTTGAGAAAATCTGTTGCATTCATGGGCTCCAAGCCTTTGTATTGGCGTTGTGCGTTCACTGCAGCACGCATGAAGTTGGTTATGCTCACACCGGCTATCTCCACAGGGTATTGGAACGAGAGGAACAGCCCCTCGTGGCTGCGGTTCTCGGGCGAGAGGGCAAGCAGGTCCTTTCCTTTGTATATTACCTCTCCCTCGGTTACGGTGTAGGCAGGGTGTCCCACAAGTACGTTGCTCAATGTACTTTTGCCCGAGCCGTTGGGGCCCATTATCGCGTGAACCTCACCGGCTTTTACCGTGAGGTTAATTCCTTTTAATATCTCTTTGCCATCTATTGTGGCATGTAAGTTCTTTATTTCTAATAAATTTTCCATAATATGCTCCCTCTTTTATCCTACAGCTCCTTCTAACGATACACTTAACAGCTTCTGCGCCTCTATTGCAAATTCCATGGGCAGTTTATTGAGTACCTCTTTGGCGTAACCGTTTACAATGAGGCCTATGGCCTCCTCGGTTCCTATGCCTCGTTGGTTGCAGTAGAATAGCTGCTCTTCCGATATTTTTGATGTGGTAGCCTCGTGCTCTATCACTGCGCTGTTGTTGTGAATATCCATGTATGGGAATGTGTGTGCTCCGCATTTGCTGCCAAGCAACAGCGAGTCGCATTGGCTGTAGTTGCGTGCGCCATCGGCATTCTTGCTCACACGCACAAGTCCACGGTATGAGTTTTGGCTGTGTCCTGCCGATATTCCTTTACTTATGATGGTGCTGCTGCAATTTTTCCCCAGGTGAATCATCTTGGTACCGGTGTCGGCCTGCTGGTAGTTGTTGGTGAGTGCCACAGAGTAGAATTCTCCCTGTGAGTTGTCGCCTCGCAGTACACAGCTGGGATATTTCCATGTGATGGCCGAGCCGGTCTCCACCTGTGTCCAAGACAGCTTGCTGTTGCGGCCGCGGCAGTCGCCTCGCTTGGTTACAAAGTTATACACGCCGCCCTTGCCCTCGGCATCGCCGGGGTACCAATTCTGCACGGTGCTGTACTTTACCTCGGCATTGTCGCACACAATGATTTCCACAATGGCGGCGTGCAGCTGGTTCTCGTCGCGCATGGGGGCAGTGCAACCCTCCAAGTACGATACATAGCTGTTGTCGTCGGCTACAATGAGTGTGCGCTCGAATTGTCCTGTGTTTGCAGCGTTTATTCTAAAATATGTGGATAGCTCCATGGGGCAACGTACTCCCTTGGGGATATACACAAACGAGCCATCGCTGAACACGGCACTGTTGAGTGCTGCAAAGAAATTGTCGCGGTAGTTTACCACCGAACCCAAATATTTGCGTACCAGGTCGGGGTACTCCTGTACGGCCTCGCTCATGGAGCAAAAGATAATTCCCTTCTCCTTGAGTTCCTCTTTGAATGTGGTTTTTACCGATACCGAGTCCATCACCGCATCTACGGCTGTGCCGCTGAGAGCGAGGCGTTCCTCCAACGGAATACCAAGCTTCTCAAATGTTTTCATGAGCTCGGGGTCTATCTCGTTGCTCTTTTTCTCCTTCTTTTTAAGAGGGTCGGCATAGTACGAGATAGCCTGATAATCTATTGGCGGAATATTCAGATGAGGCCATGTGGGCATCTTCTGTGTGAGCCAATAGTTATAGGCCTTCAAGCGGAACTCCAGCAGCCAATCGGGCTCGTTCTTCTTCTTTGATATGAGTCTTATGACATCCTCGTTGAGTCCGCTATCGATAATATCGGTCTTTATATTTGTGATAAAGCCAAACTCGTATGCCTTGTTGGCTATTTTCTTAAATATGTTATTACTCTTCTTTCCCATTTATCTATTCATCTCCGCTTTGTCTATAATCAAAGAGGTAAAAACTTTAGTATGCTTGTATAACAAGGATTCTTCTTGCGATGTTTTGCCTGTGTATTTATTATCGGGGCTGATGCTGCTTGTGAGGTTCACTGCACCCACAAAAAGCATTATTCCTATGATGGTTGAGAATACTGCACCAACGATGCTGTCTATGAAGCCCAGGTGAATGAGCTTCAACAGTCCCGATAGCAACACGCCGATAACCTTTAACAGGAGTACCGAGCACATGAGTATTGCTGCAAATGCAATGGGTATGCACAACCAATTCTGCAGGTTGGTCCATCCCTTTACAATCTCGCTGCCGGCAGGGTAGTAAAGCATTGCAAGGAGCAGGCCTATTATTATGCCTGCTCCCAGCGTAAGCTGCTTAATGATACCCTTAAAATAGCCGTAGGCAAATCCTATTATAGCAACTATTAAAAGAATAATATCAAGTGTGTTCATTTTTTTTTGTTGTTATAGCTTCTGCTTAACCTCCACCTCAACAAAGGTCTCGATTATATCGCCCACCTTAATGTCGTCTTGGTTCTGCAAGCTGATACCGCACTCGAAGTTGGTACCAACCTCCTTTACATCGTCCTTGAAACGTTTCAAAGCCGCAAGGTTGCCCGTGTGTATCACAATGCCGTCGCGTATGAGGCGTGCTCGGTCGGTACGCTTTACTTTACCCTCGCGCACCATACAGCCGGCAACTGTGCCCACCTTGCTGATGTGGAATGTTTCGCGCACCTCGATGGTAGCGGTAACCTCCTCCTTCACAATGGGGGCAAGCATACCTTCCATAGCGGCTTTTACCTCCTCTATGGCATCGTAGATGATAGAGTAGATGCGGATATCGACACCCTCGTTCTCGGCCACCTTGCGTGCGGTAACAGAGGGACGCACCTGGAAGCCCACGATGATGGCATCCGATGCTGCTGCAAGGCTCACATCGCTCTCCGAAATCTGTCCCACGGCTTTGTGGATTACATTTATCTGAATGGTCTCGGTAGATAGCTTTATGAGTGAGTCGCTCAACGCCTCGATAGAACCGTCAACGTCTCCCTTCACAATGATATTGAGTGTCTGGAAGTTGCCAAGTGCAATACGGCGGCCCACCTCGTCGAGTGTAAGCATCTTCTGTGTGCGGAGGCCCTGCTCGCGCTGCAACTGCTCGCGCTTGCTTGTGATTTCGCGTGCCTCACGCTCGCTCTCTACCACGTTGAAGGTATCACCGGCTGTAGGTGCACCGTTGAGTCCCAGGATAAGTGCGGGCTCGGCAGGTGCCACTCCCTTGATGCGTTGGTTACGCTCGTTGAATATGGCTTTTACCTTTCCCCATTGTGTACCTGCAACCACGATATCACCCACTTTGAGTGTACCGTTCTGCACAAGCACGGTGGCTACATATCCACGGCCCTTGTCGAGGGTCGATTCAATAATTGAACCTGTTGCCTTGCGGTTGGGGTTTGCTTTAAGGTCGAGCATCTCGGCCTCCAAAAGAACCTTTTCCATAAGTTCCTCAACACCCATACCTTTCTTTGCCGAAATCTCCTGTGATTGGTATTTACCGCCCCAATCCTCGACGAGCATGTTGAGTTGTGCAAGTTCCTCTTTGATGCGGTTGGGGTCGGCTGCGGGCTTGTCGCACTTGTTTATTGCAAACACAATGGGTACACCGGCTGCCATGGCGTGGTTGATGGCCTCTTTTGTCTGGGGCATCACATTGTCATCGGCAGCGATGATGATGATTACAATATCGGTTACCTTTGCTCCACGAGCACGCATGGCGGTAAAGGCCTCGTGTCCCGGAGTGTCGAGGAAGGTGATGTGTTTGCCGCTCTCCATCTTCACATTGTATGCTCCGATGTGCTGGGTGATACCACCGGCCTCGCCTGCGATAACATTGGCTTTGCGAATGTAGTCGAGCAGTGATGTCTTTCCGTGGTCAACGTGTCCCATCACGGTGATGATGGGGGCGCGGGGGAGAAGATCTTCGTCCGAATCGGCCTCTACCTCAATGGCATTGGCTACCTCGGCGCTCACATATTCGGTGGTGAAGCCAAACTCCTCGGCCACTAGGTTGATGGTCTCTGCATCGAGGCGTTGGTTGATAGATACCATCATGCCTATACTCATACAGGTTGCAATTACCTGTGTTACAGAGATATTCATCATGCTGGCAAGCTCGTTGGCTGTTACAAACTCGGTGAGTTTCAGCACCTTGCTCTCGGCCATTTCGGCATCCATGGCCTGCATTTGGCGCTCGGCGGCAAGCTCGCGCTTGTCCTTGCGGTATTTTGCGGCCTTGTTGTTCTTGCCACGCTGTGTAAGGCGGTCGAGTGTCTCGCGTACCTGCTTTGATACATCCTCCTCGTTTACATCGTTCTTGTCGAAACGCTTGTGCTGGCGGTCTCTGTCGCGGCGGCTACCCTGTGAGGGGTTGTTACCTCCGTTGTTGTTCTTGTTGCGGTTGGCGCTCCAATCCTGGTTGCCACCTTGCTCGCCATTCTCTTTTACGTCGTTTATGTTTACGCGCTGGTTGTTGATGCGCTGGCGTTTCTTCTTGCCGCCTTCGCCCTGTGCGCCACCGTTGTTTTGCTGGCGTTGTGCCTCGCGCTGTTGCTTGCGCATCTCCTCGCGTTGTTTATCTTTCTCCTCGCGCTCCTTTCTCTTCTCCTCCTTGCTCTTTTTCTTGGGGCGTGTGGATTGGTTGATGGCCGAGAGGTCAATCTGGCCTATGATGTTGAGCTTGGGTGCCTCTACCTCCTCAACCTGTGTAAGTGTGGCTTGTGTGGGTTTTGCCTTGGGCTCTTCTGCCACAGGTTTTGCCTCCTCTGCTTTGGGCTCCTCTGTCTTGGGTTGCTCCGCAGGTTTTGGCTCCTCTGTCTTGGGTTGCTCCACAGGTTTTGCCTCCTCTTTCTTGGGAGCAGGTTTCTCCTCTTGTTTAGCCTCTTTTTTTGCAGGTTTATTGAGTGCGTCGAGGTCTATACGGCCTGTGATAACAATTTTGCTCTCGGGTTTCTTCTCCTCTTGCTTGGGTTGCTCCACGGTTTTGGGCTCCTCTTTCTTGGGAACTTCGGGCGCGGGTTTCACCACAAGCTTGGGCTCTTCGGCCTTGGGTGCCTCCACGGGTGCAGCCTTGGGCTTCTCCTTATTTTGGCGTTCTTTGGTGAAGTTGTCCGATTGTATGCGAGCTTTCTTGTCGGCACTGAACTCTTCCATTAACAGCTTGTAACCCTCCTCGGGTACCACTGCATTGGGGTCTTCTTTTATTTCGAAGCCCTTCTTCTGCAAGAATTCCACAATTGTGGACAGTCCCAGATTAAGCTCTCCTTGTACTTTATTTAGTCTTATCTTCATTAGTCGCTTTTTCTTTTTGGGTTAATAGGGAATTATTCCTCGTCCTCTTCAAACTCGGCTTTCAATACTGCTATCACATGGTCAACAGTATCCTCTTCGAGGTCGGCCTTTTCAATGAGTACTTCGCGGGGAGCATTGAGAACTGCTTTTGCGGTGTCGAGGCCAATCTTTTTGATGGCTGCGATTATCCACTCGTCAATCTCGTCGGCAAATTCCTCCAGGTAGATGTCATCCTCCTGCTGCTCGTCAATCTCGCGATATACGTTGATGGTGTAGTCTGTGAGCATACTTGCCAGCTTGATGTTCAAACCATCTTTACCGATGGCAAGTGAAACCTCCTCTTGTTTGAGGTTTACATCGGCTACACGTTTCTCCTCGTCGAGTGTGATGCTCTGTATCTTGGCGGGGCTCAATGCGCGCTTGATAAAGAGCTCGATGTTTGATGTGTAGGGGATTACGTCGATGTTCTCGTTGCGCAACTCGCGTACAATGCCGTGGATGCGCGAACCCTTTACACCCACACATGCGCCTACGGGGTCTATGCGCTCGTCGTATGTCTCCACTGCAATCTTGGCACGTTTGCCGGGTATGCGGGCAATCTTCTTGATGGTGATGAGACCGTCGTTAATCTCGGGAACCTCAAGCTCGAAAAGGCGTTGCAAGAACATGGGCGAGGTGCGGCTCAATATAATCTTGGGATTGTTGTTTGTGTTATCCACGCGTGCAATTACGGCACGAACATTCTCGCCCTTGCGATAGAAATCAGAGGGTATCTGCTCGGTCTTGGGGAGAATGAGCTCGTTGTTCTCATCATCTACAAGAAGGAGCTCTTTCTTCCAAATCTGGTAAACCTCGCCACTTACAATCTGTCCTATGCGCTCGCTGTATTTGTTGTAGAGGCTGTCTTTCTCAAGCTCCAGAATCTTTGAAGCAAGTGTCTGGCGCAGGTTGAGGATTGCGCGACGGCCGAACTCGGCAAAGTTCACAATCTCACTCACATCCTCGCCCACCTCGAACGAGTCGTCAATCTGCTGTGCCTCGCTCAACGATATCTCCATGTTGCTGTTTTTTACCTCGTTGTCGGCTACCACGGTGCGACGACGCTGAATCTCAAAGTCTCCACGGTCGGGGTTAACGATTACCGAATAGTTCTCGTCGCTGCCGAACATGTTTACCAATACCTTGCGAAAACTCTCTTCGAGCACGCTGATCATAGTTGTGCGGTCGATGTTTTTCGACTCTTTGAATTCTTGAAAAGTATCAAGAAGGCTGATTGTTTCTTCTTTCTTTGCCATTTTATTTGAAATTTATAATATACTTCGTGTATTTTACATCGTCGTAGGCGAAATGCAAATCCTCCTCGACAATCTGGGGGCGCTTGGCACCCTCTTTTTTCTCTTTCTTTGAGATTGTGAGCACAAACTCCTCTTCGCATGCGCTTTTCAGAATGCCTTTGAGCTTTTTACCCTCTTTTGTCAGTACCTCAACCTCCAAACCTGTGTGGTTGATATACTGCTGCAATACCTTGAAGGGTTGTCCCAGCCCGGCCGAGCCCACTTCAAGTTCGTAATCTTCTGTTTCGCGGCTCAGCCCCTGTTCTATGTGTCGGCTGAGGTCGGCGCAGTCTTCAATCCATACACCCTCGGCATGGTCGATTTCTACCGTGATTTTGTCATCTTTACTTATGGCTACATCTACCAAAAAATACTCTTTGTCGGCAAGCCACTCGTTTGTCAGTTCGATTACTTGTTGTCTGTCAATCATATAGTTTGTTTTAATTATGATGCCCGCATGGGGTGTTTTATAAAAAAGAGGGGCTTGCGGGCCCCTCACAATCATCATTACACTGCAAAAGTAGTAAAAAATGGTGTTTCGCGCAAGCGTTTGGCGCTTTTTTATACTTTATTCCAATAAAAATTTTATGGTATTTTTTACTATCTTCGCATGCGAATCAAAGCACTGCCTTTATGGGTTGTTTTGATAATTCTGTTTTTTGTAAATAAAAATGAAACTACACATATTCAATCCCGAAAACGACCTTGCTCTGGCCGATGGCAACAGCAACTATTGCCCGCCACCCATGGCACGCGCCATAGCAAGCGACCTTGCCACGCTGCCGCTATGGTTTGCCGCAAGCGAGGATTGTGTGCTGCTGCCCTCAGCAACGCATATTGAATATGCTGTGGAAATGTCCTCTATTTTTACCATGCCGCAAGCCTGTATGGCTCCGCCTGTGAGTGAACTGACGGCAGTGGCTCCGTGGGGGTGGAGTGCCCAGATGAAACGCCGTTTTAAGGTAATGGGGGTGGATGAGGCTTTGCTCCCGGGGCAGCAGCATTTGGAACTGTTGCGCACCCTTTCCAATCGCCGTGTGGCAATAGATATTTTGCGGGCTTTGCGCTCGGCGGGGGTAGATACCCCCGAAATTCCTCTATATCTCTCTTCTCCCGCCCATGTGGCCGCCTTTATAAACAGCATGCCGCGTTCAGTGATAAAGGCCCCTTGGTCGGGTAGCGGCAAAGGGATAGCGTGGGGTATAGGCCGTGTAGAGGTTCCTGTGGAGCATTTTTATTGCGGAGTGATAAAGCGGCAGGGTGGTGTTGTGTGCGAGCATTATCTTGATAAAGTCATAGATTTTGCAATGGAATTTTCGGTGTCGCATGGCACGGTCTCATTTGCCGGTTACTCCCTTTTTACTTGCGACGGCGGTGCATATTCGGGCAATATACTTGCAAGCGATGCCGCAATAGAGGATTTTTTGCAAGAGTATGTGTCGCGTGAGGTAATAGCGGTGGTAAAAGAGAGGCTCGCCATAGAACTCACCCGCTTGTTACAACCGCTTGATTATAATGGCGTTTTAGGTGTGGATATGATGATTTACCGCGCGCCCTGCGGCTTTGCGCTCAATCCTTGTGTGGAACTGAATTTAAGAATGAATATGGGTGCCGTGTCGCGTCTTTTTTACGACAGATTCGTGTCGGCGGCTTCTTGTGGGCGTTTCTCGGTTACATTCTATAAACAACCGGGCGAGGCTTTGAAAGTGCATGAAGAGATGAGCGCATCGCATCCCTTGTGTGTGGAAAGGGAGAGGGTGGTGAGTGGTTATCTGCCTCTTTCGCCTGTTACAGCCGATACTCGCTATGCTGCATTTGCTTTGATTGATACAGATTCTCCCTCTTTGAGCGAACGTTATTTCTCCAAATAGCCCCTGCTCTTTGCTGTTTCGTTCCAAAATAGTATCTTCGCGCTATAAATATTAATAGATTATGATAGGTAGAACAAGAGGGCATGGTGCCAATATGAGGTTTCTCTATGGCAGTGTATTTTTCTTTTTTGTGATAATAATAACCATAGGGCTTTTTGCCTATTATTCGCTATACAAGCATTGGAACAAGCCGGGCGATGCTCGTTTCAGCTACGAGATATCTTTTTCTCCCTCGTTTGCTGGCAAGGCTTACGATGTTTACCTAAATGACAGCCTTGTTTATGCGGGCGCACCGGTAAATACCGATACAGTGTTGCGCATCAACCGCTTTGCGACAGACAATGCGCTCCTTGTGGTGGATAAGGCGAGCGATGGTGTTTCTATTTTACAGATTCCCGATAGAGGTAAGATTGGGTTGAATCTTGTGAATGGTACAGTAACAACGGTAATCAAATAATAAATGCAGCCCGCGGGCTGCATTTATTATTTGATTTATTGTATGTAACCGCCTAATTTATTTGTTCTTTGGCGAGAGAATCTCTTTATATCTTTTATTATCGGAGATTATTTTTTCTGCCTCCTTTATGTCGCTGTCGTTGCGCAGGCTGTAAACGATGCCGCCTTGTCGCCCGTAATAGCGAGTAATAATCTCGCTCTCCACAATCTCCCTTATATGTTTTTCAAAGTGGGTGAGCGAATAGTCGAGGTTGGCTTGCAGTTTCTTTTCGAGCGATGCTATTTCTTCCTTTGTAATCTCCGTGTATCCCTCAAAATCAAGCATCTTTTTCAGCTTTTCCAGCACTTTAAGGCTCTGAATGTCGTAGTTGAACTTTGTAGATTTCAGATACTCCTTGAACTCCTCGTACTCATTGTCGCTTATGGCAAATTCTGCCGCAGGGGCAACGCTGTCGTGTGCTATGCGGTAGTTGGTGGCGTAGTCAAAGAGGGCTATGTCCTGTAAAAGGTAGAACAGCAGGGTCGATAACTCTTCTTCTTTGGGCTCTATGTCGGGGCGTATGCCGCCACCGTCGCGTACCTCTCGTCCGGCCGCAGTGTGGAATACATTGGTGAGGCTGTCGGCAATGCGTGTGCTTTTGCCATCGTCCATCATGTGTGAATAGTCGAGCGCCTGAATACAACGCCCGCTGGGTATGTAATATTTGCTGGTGGTCAGTTTCAAATATCCGCCACCGGGGAGCTGGCGGGTTGTTTGCACAAGTCCCTTGCCGTAGGTGCGCGACCCCACTACAACCGCTCTGTCGAGGTCTTGCAACGAGCCGGCAACAATCTCTGCCGCCGATGCGCTTTGCCCATCGACAAGTACAACCAACGGCGATTCGGTGTCTATCGGTTCTTTACTTGTTTTGTACGATGTGTTGGCCTGTCTAATTTTTCCCTTGGTGGTAACTATTGTGAGCCCTTTGGGAACGAAGAGGTTTACAATCTCCACCGCCTCGTTGAGCAAGCCGCCGCCATTGCCGCGCAGGTCAATTATGAAGGCCTCGGCACCCGCCTGTTTTAGCTCAACAACCGCGCGACGCATGTTCTTTGCGCAGTTTTCTGTGAAACTCTCCAACTGAATGAAACCAATATTGTTGTTGTGTATCCCATAGTAGCTGATGGCCGGCAATGCTATGCTTTCGCGTTCCAATTTTACCGTTCTTGTTCCTTTCTCTCCCGGGCGTTCTATAACAAGGGTGAGTGTGGTACCGGGTGCGCCGCGCAACATGTTGCTCACGCTGTCGGTGCTCATTTCATGTATATCTGTACCATCGATGCTTAGAATGAGGTCGCCTGCTTTCAAGCCTGCTTTTGCAGCAGGCAGCCCCTCATAGGGGTCGGATAGAACGGTGCTTTTCTTCTTGTCGTGGTAGCGGATGATGGAGCCTATGCCGGCATATTTTCCCGTGGTCATCATTTTCAGCTCGTCGGCCTTCTCTTCGGAGTAATATTCGGTATAGGGGTCGAGGTTTTTAAGCATGGATTCAATCCCTTTGTCTATCATCTTCTTTGGCTGAATGGTATCAACATAAAACAGGTCCAGCTCTTTTACTATTGCGTTGAAGATTGTTATCTGCCTCGATAATTGATATTTTCGGTTGTCGTTGCTGAATGCAAGTATGGCTATTACAATAATTGCTGCCAATGGCGCAAATATTATTGTTTTTCTAAATCTCATACGGATGATATAATATAAATGATTTAATTAAGGTTTTATTATAACGCGAAGATAGTGCTTTCGTGGCTTTTTTACCCAATTAATCGTCATATTTTATTCTTTTTTGGCTGAAAAGCCTGGTTGTAGCACTTTTTTCAATTTTTTTTGAAAAAAAATCGTGAAATACTTGCGTGGTAAAAAAAGATGTAGTACTTTTGCATCGTCAAACAAGAGAGACAAATTCTTCAGTAGCTCAGTCGGTTAGAGCACCTGACTGTTAATCAGGGGGTCGTAGGTTCAAGTCCTACCTGAAGAGCAAAGCGAGTGGATATCCACTCGCTTTTGTTTTTCTGTGTAAACTCTTTCATGGTGCGCAGTTCTCACCAGCAAGAGTAAATACAACAGCCACCGGCAGTGGAGAAATCTCTGTTCGCTGTTTTCAGATGCCCCCCCTTCGGTTATTCGCGTAGCTCATCAAAACATCTTTTGACTTTTTCATTAAGGTATAGACGGCATGACACAGCCATGTTTTGCCAATCTCATCCCGATACGAAGTGAGGGATCTAAACAGCATAAGTTGGGGGCTTGCTCTAAACTCCTCGGTGTTATTTATCGGCTATTCTTTGTATCAGCTGCATTCTTTATAGCCCCTTTTTTCAAAAAAAGGGGCGAAAAAAACGGGCATCCGTAGGTGGCAGTCGCCACGTGCTTTGCTCACAAGTCGCAAGCGACATTCTTCGGTCGCATGTGCCTTGTCGTTCGCAGCTGGTCGCAAGCACTGCGGGGCGGAGCAACTCGCTGCGCTCAAACATATCTCCGCCTGTATCCTTGTGTTGCTCGGCTGCTCTCTGTGCCCCCTCAGGCTGCCCAATATTTGAAATTACCGTTGCTTGTCATTGCACAAATAGTGGTAAAAGTATTTACCAATAGCCAACAGGGATGCCTCACATGCGTTTGGCATGACACAAAAGTACCACGGTGCGCAGTTCTCACCAGCAAAAGTAATTCTAAAAAAACAACCGGCACTGTCAAAATCACAATTAAATCGCATTGCTCTTTTGGAAATAGTGCGAGCATTGTGTGAGTGTTAGTTATACACGCCATGGCGGGGATAACTGAACGAGT
>JAFTNW010000025.1 GCA_017451695.1 Bacteroidaceae bacterium | reverse complement strand
CAAGAAGCGTTAGAAACGAACTGTGTACCCTTAACATAAGTCTTCTCGTTTACACCGCAAACGAACATAGGAGTATCGTCCTTTGAAGGAGCTGACATAACTACATATTTAGCACCGGCGTTGATGTGAGCCTGAGCCTTCTCCTTTGACAAGAAGAGACCTGTTGACTCAACAACGTACTCAGCACCTACTGCATCCCAAGCGAGTTCGTTGGGGTCTTTGCATGCTGTTACGCGGATAGCTTTACCATTTACGATGAGCTTGCTGTTCTCAACATCAGCCTCGATTGTACCATCGAAGATGCCGTGCATTGTGTCATACTTGAGCATGTATGCCAAGTAATCTACGGGGCAAAGGTCGTTAATACCAACAATCTCGATGTCGCTTCTTGTCTGAGCGGCACGGAACACGAAACGGCCGATACGGCCAAAACCGTTAATACCTACTTTTGTCATAATTATTTTTATTAATAAGGTGAAAAAAATAAATTCTCTTTAACCGCAGTTACAATATTCGGCACTGCGACAGGCTGCAAGCAGCAATACCGCCATCAAAAATATAATTGTTTTTTGAATTTTCATAATATGCCTTTTTATACTGCGATGCAAATTTAAGAAAATGTTTTTATATTTACAGCAACATTCCTTCTTTATTTTAACAAAAAATGAAGATATTTTTCGGCAGAACGGGAGTTTTGCACCGCGCACTACCCCGCATATACCGCATTTCACATTTTTTTTAATCCTATTTTACATATTCGCTCCATTTTTAGAATATTATTCACAAAAATAAACTATATTTGCACCCAAATTTCCAAACTACCACAGCAACGCCTATTGCATGGGAGCAAGGTTACAAACTACGAAATATTAATTAATTCACATAACAACTATGGCAAAAAGTACTTTTCTACAGGATTTCAAAGCCTTTGCAATGAAGGGCAATGTAATTGACATGGCTGTCGGTGTTATCATCGGTGGTGCATTTGGTAAAATCGTAACATCGTTGGTTAACGACATCATCATGCCTCCCATTGGCTATGCTATCGGTGGCATGGATTTCAAAGATTTGAAATATGTTCTCGAATCGGAGATGGTTGATGGCGAGGAGAAGATTATCTCGGCTGTTAACTATGGCAACTTTATTCAGAATGTTGTAGATTTCCTCATTATCGCAATATCTATCTTTGTGGTAATACGCGTTATCACCAAGCTCACAACAAAGAAGAAGGCCGAGGAGCCCGCTCCCGAGCCTGCACCCGCTCCCGCACCCGAGCCTTCGGCCGAGGAGAAACTGCTCACCGAGATTCGCGACCTCTTAAAAGAGAAGAAATAATATTACATACATGAAAAACGAGTGCACCTGCGCTCGTTTTTTTGTTATAAAAAAAGCAGAGCGGTTGCATAATAGAAAAAGAAAAAACAGTATCTTCGCAACAAATTAAAAACGAACCTAAATTATTTATTATATGAAACAGGATATGATTGTCATTCTCGACTTGGGAAGCCACGAAAACACTGTGCTTGCCCGAGCAATACGTGCTCTTGGTGTATATAGCGAGATATACCCCCACGACATAACAGCCGAGGAACTTAAAGCATTGCCCAACGTAAAGGGTATCATCATTAACGGTGGCCCCAACAATGTGATTGACGGTGTAGCCATCGATGTGAACCACGAGATTTACAATGCCGGATTCCCCATAATGGCAGCCGGCCACGACAAGGCGTTGTGCGATGTTAAGATTGCACAGATAGGCAACGATGTGGAGGTTGTAAAAGAGAGTGTAAAATCATTTGTATTTGACACCTGCAAGGCCGAAGCAAACTGGAACATGACCAACTTTGTAAACGACCAAGTGGAGCTTATCCGCCGTCAGGTGGGCAACAAAAAAGTATTGCTCGCCCTCTCGGGTGGCGTGGACAGCTCTGTTGTGGCAGCCCTCTTGCTCAAAGCTATCGGCGACAACCTTGTGTGCGTGCACGTGAACCACGGCCTTATGCGCAAGGGAGAGTCCGAGGCGGTAATTGATGTATTCAGCAAGCAGCTATGTGCCAACCTTGTGTATGTTGATGCAACAGACCGTTTCCTCGACAAACTTGCCGGCGTTGCCGACCCCGAGCAGAAACGCAAAATCATTGGTGGAGAGTTCATCAGAGTATTTGAGGAGGAGGCACGCAAGCTCGACGGCATCGACTTCTTGGGACAAGGCACCATCTACCCCGACATCGTGGAGAGCGGTACCAAAACAGCCAAGATGGTGAAATCGCACCACAACGTAGGCGGCCTGCCCGAGGATTTGCAATTTGAGCTTGTAGAGCCCATACGCCAGCTGTTCAAAGACGAGGTTCGCGCCTGCGGTTTGGAGCTTGGTCTCCCCTACGACATGGTATATCGCCAGCCGTTCCCCGGCCCCGGCTTGGGTGTCCGTTGCTTGGGTGCCATTACACGCGACCGCTTGGAGGCACTGCGCGAGTCGGATGCCATCTTGCGCGACGAGTTCAAGAAAGCAGGCCTCGACAAGAAGGTATGGCAATACTTCACCGTAGTGCCCGACTTTAAGTCGGTGGGTGTGCGCGACAATGCCCGTTCATACGACTGGCCCGTAATCATACGTGCCGTAAACACCGTGGATGCAATGACCGCAACCATAGAGCAGATAGAATGGCCCATACTGCTGAAAATTACCGACCGCATACTAGCCGAGGTACCCACAGTAAACCGTGTCTGCTACGACATGTCCCCCAAACCCAATGCCACTATTGAGTGGGAATAATTTTTGCCTCAAAAAAGGCAAAAATTATCGACAAGGCGAGTAGCAAAAGGTCGCACGAAGCGTGGATAAGGTTCACGCCGTGCGGGTTGCGAATAACGAGCCTTGTCAATGATAATAAAAAATAAGTTCGGAATTAATTCCGAACTTATTCTTTTTATTACGACTACCGAGGGTTTCAATGAGTAATAGTCGCACGTAGCACAGCTGAAAGTTGTGCCGTGCGGGATACGGTTGCCACGGGCAACATTGAAACCCTCAATGGGAT
>JAFTNW010000006.1 GCA_017451695.1 Bacteroidaceae bacterium | reverse complement strand
TACAGATTGGTGGGCATAACGCTTATATAGTCTGTGCCGTATTGACGGTTGAGATATTCGCAGTATTTAAGGCCCGAAATTTTTGCAAGGGCATACGCCTCGTTGGTGGGCTCCAGCTCCGATGTGAGCAGGCAGCTCTCTTTCATGGGCTGCGGTGCCAAGCGGGGGTATATGCACGACGAGCCCAAGAAAAGCAGCTTTTTGCAACCGTTGTGCCATGCTGCATTTATCACGTTCATCTCGAGCATCATGTTCTCGTACATAAAATCGGCAAGGGCAGTGTGGTTGGCTATTATACCGCCCACCTTGGCTGCTGCAAGGAACACATATTGCGGCTTCTCGGCAGCAAAGAACTGCTCCACCTGCTCCTGACGACAAAGGTTGAGCTCGGCGTGGGTGCGGGTGATTATATTGTTATACCCTTGACGCTGCAACTCGCGTACAATGGCAGAGCCCACCATTCCGCGATGGCCTGCCACATATATTTTTGCCTGTTTCTCCATTTTATCGACTATTTTACGATACCGCGTTCAAGATACTCGGCAAGGTTGGTGCGTATGTGCTCCTCGGCACGCTCCACTGCCACTTTTGCCATGTCGGCATCCACCATAATCTTTACCAACTGCTCGAATGTGGTTCTTTGCGGGTCCCAACCAAGCTTTGTACGCGCCTTTGATGGGTCGCCCCATAGGTTCACCACATCGGTAGGGCGGAAGAAGTCGGGCGATACCTCTACGAGCACCTTGCCTGTAGCCTTGTCTATACCCTTTTCGTCGGCACCCTCGCCCACAAATTCAAGTTCTATACCAACATGCTTGAAGGCATAGTAACAGAAATCGCGCACAGAGTGCTGCACACCGGTGGCAATAACAAAATCCTCGGGCTTATCATTTTGCAACATCAACCACATACACTCCACATAGTCTTTGGCATAGCCCCAATCGCGCAACGACGACAGGTTGCCCAGATATAGTTTATCTTGCTTGCCTTGCGCTATGCGAGCCACAGCAAGGGTTATTTTGCGGGTAACGAAGGTTTCGCCACGGCGCTCGCTCTCGTGGTTAAAGAGAATACCCGAGCAGCAGAACATTCCGTATGCCTCGCGGTACTCTTTTACAATCCAATGGCCATACAATTTGGCTACGGCATAGGGGCTGTATGGATGGAATGGAGTGTTTTCGTTCTGTGGCACCTCCTCGACCTTGCCATAAAGCTCCGATGTAGACGCCTGATAGATGCGGCAAGTTTGAGCCAGGCCCGAGAGGCGCACAGCCTCCAATATGCGCAACACACCTGTGGCATCCACGTTGGCAGTGAATTCGGGGGCATCGAAACTAACCTGCACATGGCTCTGCGCAGCAAGGTTGTATATTTCGTCGGGGCGCACCTTGCCCACAACCTGCAAGAGGCTCATGGAGTCGCCCAAATCGGCATAATGAAGATGGAAATGGGGGTTACCCTCCAAATGAGCTATACGCTCGCGGAAATCGACCGATGAACGGCGTATGGTACCATGAACATCATATCCTTTACTTAAAAGAAACTCCGACAAGAACGAACCGTCTTGCCCTGTAATACCTGTTATGAGAGCTTTTTTCATAGTTTTATTATAGTATTATTGTTTAGAAACACAAATATATCGTTAATAACGCAATTTTAGCCTTAAATCGTATGATAACAACACAAAAAGATTAAATACTCCACATTCAAACCACAACTGACAACAGGGGGCTCATTGCATGGATTAAAAATCGGGGGGATACAGATGTAAACTGTATTTATAGCAACACCCACTTGAGCAACACTGCCGCTATTATTAACAAAAGTAAAAAAACAACCCCGCGGCGCTGCCCTTTTGTGAAATAAAAATAAAAGCCCATATTTATTTCGTTTTTGGAATCTGTTTCACTTGTTTGTTATATTAAATTTGTAGCACGCATTTATAAACTGCGTGCGAATATAACAATTTTACCTTTTATTCCTATGATGATTGACAGAATAGATAGGATTTTGAAGAGATACCCCCTATCGATAATAATATTGGCTGTTATTATATACCTATCCTTTTTCAAGCCGCCAAGGACTGCACTGAGCGAGATTAAGGATATCGACAAGATTGCACACCTGTTTATGTATGGCGGCTTTTGCGTGGTGCTGTGGTTCGAGTATTTTCTCACCCATCTGCGCATGAGCGTGAAAAACATATTTTGGGGTGCAATAATAGGGCCCATTGTGTTCAGCGGTGCGATAGAACTTTTGCAAGAGGTACTTACCCGCTACCGTGGCGGTGATTGGATAGATTTTCTCTTTAACTCCTTGGGGGTGATTGCCGCTGCGCTGTTCAGCATATACGTTACCAAGCCGCTGATGATTAAATATAATCTGTGGCACAGGAACGGAGTGGAATAGAGCCTGTTACTTTTCCCACAATTTGAAGGGGAAACGCGACAGGTGGCCGTTGTAATATTTAGCCTGCCCTGTAACCTCATTGCCCAAGAATGCAGGGCGTTCAAAAGACTCCGACAAACTGCCAAGCTCCACCTCGGCCACAACAAGGCCCTCGTTATCGCCATAAAATTCATCGACCTCATATATGTGTGCGCCACACTTTACAAGATAGCGACACTTGTCTATTATGCCGCCGTGGCACAGTTTCATGAGCTCCCACGCCTCGCTTGCAGGAATCTCGCGCTCCCACTCGTAGCGGCTCAGCCCACCGTCGAGCGAGGGGCCTTTTATAGTAAGGTACCCTTTGTCGCCACGTACACGCACGCGCACCGAATTACCGCCCTGACGGCAGATATACCCCTGGGCTATGCGATCGCAAGCAAACGCCTGTTGCTTGTAACTATCGTCTTTTACAAGGAATTTACGCTCTATCTCAACAGCCATACGTTATTCGCCCTCCTCGGCAAACTCCATGAGGTACGATTTTATGAAACCATCGATCTTACCATCCATAACACCACCTACGTCTGATGTCTGATAGTTGGTGCGGTGGTCTTTCACGCGGCGGTCGTCGAACACATAGGAGCGTATCTGCGAGCCCCACTCTATTTTCTTCTTGCCCGCCTCTATCTTGTCTTTTTCGCGCTGACGACGCTTAAGCTCTTTATCGTATAGCATAGAACGGAGCAAGGCCAATGCCTTCTCCTTGTTCTTGGGCTGGTCGCGCGTCTCGGTATTCTCAATGAGGATTTCCTCTTGCTCGCCGGTGTCGGGGTCGGTGAACATATAGCGCAAACGCACGCCCGACTCCACCTTGTTCACATTCTGACCGCCGGCACCACCACTGCGGAAGGTGTTCCACGATATTTTTGCGGTTTCAATAACAACATCTATACTGTCATCTACAAGAGGGGTTACAAACACCGATGCAAACGAAGTCATACGCTTGCCTTGTGCATTGTAGGGCGACACGCGCACCAAGCGGTGAACACCATTCTCGCCTTTCAGGTAACCATAGGCAAAGGGGCCGTCAATCTGTATTGTGGCGGTTTTTATTCCGGCCTCATCGCCCTCTTGCAGGTTTATGGTGGATGCCTTGTACTTGTTGGCCTCGGCCCAACGCAGGTACATACGCATGAGCATAGAGGCCCAATCCTGGCTCTCGGTGCCACCCGCACCTGAATTTATTTTAAGAACGCAACTCATACCATCGGCCTCGCCACGCAACATATTTTTAAGTTCCAGCTCCTCAACGGCAGCAAGAGCGCGTGCATAGGCATCATCGACCTCGGCCTCGGTTACCATCTCGTCGCGATAGAATTCCATGGCAATCTCCACCTCCTCGGTGCGGTTATTAACCTCCTTATAGCCCTCTATCCACGCTTGCAGGCTCTTCACTTTTTTCATCTGCGCCTCAGCCTCTTTGGCATTGTCCCAAAAACCGGGGGCCTGTGTGCGCAACTGCTCCTCCTCAACCTGAATAATCTTTTCGTCGATGGACAAATACTGCTTCAACGCGGCGGTGCGCTCTTTGATATCCTTTAATTGGTCTGCTGTTATCATCTGTTATCTTGTTAATTGGCGCGAAGATACGAAAAACCGATGAAAATAGAAAAAATAAGATACACAAAGCCTGTTTTAATATACAGAATAAGGGTAGCCTGTTTTGTTTAGGCTACCCTTATTCTGTATTAAAAGTAAAAATATTTATTAAAGTTCAAGTTCCGTGAATGGGAGGTTCCAGGTCTCGGCAACCTTTTTATATACCACTTTACCCTCTACCACGTTCAAGCCCTTGCGCAACTCATCGCAATCGGCACAAGCCTTGCGCCACCCTTTATCGGCAAGCTGCAAAGCATAGGGCAATGTGGAGTTTGTAAGTGCCAAGGTAGATGTATAAGGCACTGCGCCGGGGATATTGGCAACGCAATAGTGAAGTATTCCATCAACATAATATGTGGGCTCCTCGTGCGAGGTTGCATGCGAGGTTTCAAAGCAACCGCCCTGGTCTATGGCAACATCCACCATCACACTGCCGGGCTCCATGGTAGCAAGCATATCGCGTGTAACCAATTTGGGAGCCTTTGCACCGGGAATAAGAACCGAACCTATGACAAGGTCGGCTGTTTTTATTTCGTTGCGTATATTATACTCGGACGACATGAGAGTCTTTACATTGCCGGGCATAACATCGGCAAGGTACGAAAGGCGGGGAACTGATATATCACAAATTGTTACATCGGCACCCATGCCTGCGGCAGTGCGGGCCGCTGCGGTACCCACCACGCCTGCACCTATGACAAACACCTTGGCAGGCTTCACACCCGGCACACCACCGAGGAGCTTTCCTTTGCCTCCACGAGGGCGTTCAAGGAAATAGCAGCCCTCTTGAATAGCCATGCGACCTGCAACCTCGGACATGGGAACAAGCAACGGCAATGAACGATCCTTGCGCTCAACGGTTTCGTAGGCACAGCAAACCGCCCCACTCTCTATCATCGCCTTTGTGAGGGACTCGCTCGATGCAAAATGGAAATATGTAAACAGCAACTGCCCATTGCGCACAAGTTTATATTCACTCTCAATAGGTTCCTTAACCTTTACAATCATTTCGGCAACAGCATAAACCTCCTCTATTGTAGGCAACACCTTTGCTCCTGCAGCAATGTAAGCATCGTCGCTGAAACCGCTGTTCACTCCGGCCGTAGCCTGAACATACACCGCGTGGCCGCGTTTTACCATCTCTTGCACACCCGCCGGTGTCATTCCCACACGGTTCTCGTTATTCTTAATCTCTTTTGGTACACCTATAATCATATTCTTATTAAATTTTAGTTTCACATTTGAGCAGACGAAAGTATAAAATATTTGAGGAAAAATAAAAAAAACATCACCAAATTTTACTATTCAACAAACAATTGACAGGAATTCAACAAAAATATTGTTTTTTTGTTCAGTTTTTCACAATAATAGTACACATCATAGTATTGCAAAGGAATAAGAAATATAAATTACAGAGATTTACCTTTCTAATTCTGTAAAGTAAAAAGAAAATACTCTATTTTTGCATGGTAATTTTGCAATGATATGAAATTTGGAGAACAGAACATAAAACAGGCAGTGGAACTGTTGAAGATGCTCATAAGCACGCCATCGGTGAGCCGCGATGAGAGCGTGGCGGCCGACAAACTGCAGATGTTTATAGAGCGCAGCACACCGGTGATGATTGATATTCACCGCCACCTTAACAATATATGGTGCATTGCACCCGGCTTTGATGCCAACCGCCCCACACTGCTGCTCGATGCACATATCGACACGGTGAAGCCTGTTGCAGGGTGGAGCAAGCAGCCCCACACGCCTATTGTGGAGGGCGATGTTATATGCGGGCTTGGCAGCAACGACGACGGTGGCTCGTTGGTTACCATGCTCCAACTTTTTTATCTTATATGCCAGAATCCACAGAAATATAATACTATATTCCTTGCATCGGCCGAGGAGGAGGTGAGTGGCAAGAATGGTATTGAGGCGGTTATTCCCCTGCTACCCCCCATTACCTGCGCCATAGTGGGCGAGCCCACTGCCATGCAACCGGCCATTGCCGAAAAGGGGTTGATGGTGCTCGATTGTGTTGCTCACGGAGTGTCGGGCCACGCGGCACGCAACGTGGGTGTAAACGCCATTTACAAGGCCATACAGGATATCGAGTGGTTCCGCACTCATACATTCCCCAAGTCATCGGCACTTTTGGGCGATGTAAAAATGAGCGTTACACAGATTATGGCTGGCACACAGCACAATGTGATACCCGACGAGTGCAGTTTTGTGGTGGATGTGCGCAGCAACGAGTGTTACTCCAATAAGGAGCTGTTGCAGATTATTAGCGAGAGCGTCGGGTGCGATGTTAAAGCCCGCTCCACAAGGCTCAATTCATCTTCTATAAGCATGGAGCACCCTTTGGTGAAGCGTGCAATGGAGCTGGGCAGAGAGCCATTCGGCTCCCCCACCCTCTCTAATCAGGCGTTGCTTGATATTCCCACACTGAAAATGGGACCGGGCGAATCGGCCCGTTCGCACACTGCCAATGAGTTCATAAAGATAAGTGAGATACGCGAGGGGTTGAGCATCTTCACACAGATGCTCGACGGGCTTGAATTATAACTATATAATTATCACAAATACCAAACCAAGTGTGAGAAGTCGCTAAAATGATATAGAGATAGCTCACATGCGTTCGATATGACATTTTTGAATTATACAAATATGTTATAACATTGCGAGTGCCTTATTCTCGCAAGCCTCCATTATTTCGCGCTCCCCGGGGCCTTTATCGTTTATACCGCACAGGTGCAGAATGCCGTGTATTATCACACGGAAAAGCTCCTGCTCATAGGTTGCACCCACAAGTTCACTGTTGCTCTTTACTGTGTCGAGCGAGATGAAGAGGTCGCCGCTGATGGTATCGCCCTCGCAGTAGTCGAATGTTATAATGTCGGTGTAGTAGTCGTGTTGCAGATACTCGCGGTTTACCTCCAATATTTTTTCATCGTCGCAAAAGATATAGGCAATCTCGCCCACCTTTTTGCCATAAGAGGCTGCAACAGCCTTTACCCACGCGCTCACTGCGCGACGTTTTATTGCGGGCATCTTAACGCCCTCTGTCTGATAACTTATCATAGTTCAATATTTTAATTTCCAAAGAATATATAACCCACCACAATAGCCGCTATTATACCCGCGGCATCGGCCATAAGACCGCAAGCAACAGCGTGGCGTGTCTTTCTTATTCCCACGCTGCCAAAATAGACGGCAAGGATATAAAATGTGGTGTCGGTGGCACCCTGAAAGAGGCAGGCAAGGCGGCCTGCAAACGAGTCGGCACCATAGGTGTTCATTGCATCAATCATCATGCCACGCGCACCACTGCCACTCAGCGGCTTCATTATGGCGGTGGGCAAGGCACCCACAAAATCGCTACCCACACCCATAGCCTCGGCACACCAGGCAACGGCACCCATTATAACATCCATGCCACCCGAAGCACGGAACACCCCCACGGCAACCAATATTGCCACAAGATAGGGGATTATGCGCACAGCAGTGGCGAAACCATCCTTTGCGCCCTCTATAAAGGCATCATATACATTTATGCGGGCACGCACACCGGCGAGGATGAATATTATTATCACAGAAAATAGTATGATATTGGCAAGCGAAGTGGATACTATCTCTATCTGCACTTGCGACAACTGCATCATACCCCAAGTACCCAATGCCACCAAAAGACATATAGAGAGCAGAAACAGCACCATTGTGCGGTTAAAAAGGTTTATGCGCTGATATATGCTTGTAACAATGAGCCCCACCACGGTGGAAACGGTGGTTGCTATGAGTATGGGAATAAACACATCGGTGGGGTTGGCGGCACCAAGCTGCGCACGATAGAGAAGCACCGACACGGGTATGAGCGTGAGGCCCGAGGTATTGAGCACCAAGAACATTATCATGGGGTTGCTGGCAACATCCTTCTGCGGGTTAATCTCCTGGAGCTCTTGCATGGCTTTAAGCCCCATAGGGGTGGCCGCATTATCGAGCCCCAGCAAATTGGCCGAAAAATTCATGAACATGGTGCCCATTGCCGGGTGCCCCTTGGGGATATCTGGGAATATTCGGCACAGAACAGGGCTCAACAGGCGGGCAAGAGCCGCCACAAGACCGCCACGCTCCCCTATCTTCATTATACCCATCCACAACGAAAGAACACCGGTGAGGCCTATGGAGATTTCAAATGCCGTGCGCGCAGTGTCGAATGTAGAGGTCATTATGGCGGGAAAAACCTCAACATCGCCCATAAAAACCAACTTACACACAGCTATGGCAAATGCTATGAGAAAAAATGCTACCCAAATATAGTTTAGAACCATAATTCTATTTTATTTATAGGTGATTATATAGAAATTTACACAAGGTTGTCATTTCCTCGACCATATGGGAGGAAAAATCTCTTATTAACGCCATTTGAGATTCTTCACTCCGTTCAGAATGACAAGTCTTTATTTTTTGTGTAAAATTCTATATCATTACCTTTATTTTATCTGAATTAAATATCACTATCTGTACCGAAAACAGTGTGCTTTGTCATCTCGAACGTATGTGAGAGATCTCTTATTAGTGATATATTTGAGATTCCTCGCATAGGGCAGGGATAACAAAATTAAAATTATGCAAACGGAAAGCCTGTTCGGCAACCGCGAAGATAATTAATAAAAAGAAAAAAATAACGACAATATTGCAATTTTAATTATCTTCGCGGTTGATAAATTCAAGAGATATATGAGCGAAGATTTTAATATACGCGGCAAAAACAGCGACAAGGAGTTTGAAAATGCTCTGCGCCCATTAACCTTCTCCCATTTCAGCGGGCAGGATAAGGTGGTGAGCAACCTCAAAATCTTTGTCTCGGCAGCCAAGATGCGTGGCGAGTCGCTCGACCACGTGCTGTTGCACGGCCCTCCGGGACTGGGAAAAACCACATTGAGCAATATTATAGCAAATGAGCTTGGAGTGGGCTTTAAGGTAACATCGGGCCCTGTGCTCGACAAACCGGGCGACCTTGCCGGCATTCTCACCTCGCTTGAGCCAAACGATGTGCTGTTCATAGACGAGATTCACCGCCTGTCGCCCATAGTGGAGGAGTATCTCTACTCGGCAATGGAGGATTACAGAATAGATATCCTCATAGACAAGGGGCCTTCGGCACGCTCGATACAGATAGACCTGAACCCCTTTACACTTATAGGTGCCACCACACGCAGCGGCCTGCTCACAGCCCCGTTGCGCGCCCGTTTCGGCATAAATATGCACCTGGAGTATTACGACAGCAAGACGCTGGCGGGCATCATAGGCCGTTCGGCAAACATATTGAATGTGTCGTTCGACGAGGAGGCTGCATACGAGATTGCACGCCGCAGCCGTGGAACGCCGCGTATTGCCAACGCGCTGCTGCGACGCGTGCGCGACTTTGCACAGGTGATGGGCGACGGCCACATAAACAATTCTATAGCCAAGATGGCATTGGAGGCACTGAACATAGACCGTTACGGGCTCGACGAGATTGACAACAAGATACTCTGCACCATTATAGATAAGTTCAAGGGCGGCCCTGTGGGTATAGGCACAATAGCCACAGCATTGAGCGAGGATGCGGGCACAATAGAGGAGGTTTACGAGCCATACTTGATAAAAGAGGGATTCATTAAACGTACTCCACGTGGCCGCGAGGTTACCGACCTTGCCTATAAACATTTGGGACGCAGCCGTTTCAATAATGGCGAACAGGGGACACTATTTTAAGACGCAGCCATACTATGTTTGCAAAATCATTGGCTCGTTCTTAAATGAACTCGCCGATAACAAAACAAAAGTTTTGTCATTCCGAACCGCAGGGAGGAATCTGAAAAAACAACGAGATATCTCACATACGTTCGATATGACATACCGAGCTATTCAAGGCGTATGCAAGGAATCTATTTATAATATTTAAGACCACACACACAACAAATGGGCAAACTGCAATCACTTGCAAAAGACACAGTTATTTATGGGCTCAGCAGCATAGTGGGCCGTTTCCTAAACTACCTGCTTGTGCCGCTTTACACTGCAAAAATGAGCGTGGAAAGTGGTAACTATGGTGTGGTTACCAACATTTATGCGTGGACCGCCCTGCTGCTGATGATACTAACCTTTGGCTTCGAAACAACCTTTTTCCGTTTCGCAAGCCGCGAGGGGGCCAACGTATCAAAAACCTTCTCAATGTCGATGCAGGTTATTGGCACGCTGTGCGGTGTGTTCCTTGCAGCTGTGTTCATATTTTTGCCCGAGATCTCCACTGCGCTTGGCTATGCTGCCAACCCCGAATTTGTGGGTATAATGGCTGTGGTGGTGGCACTCGATGCGTTACAGGCAATACCATTCGGGCTGTTGAGGTTCCAAAAGAGGCCTATAAAATTTGCCGCACTCAAGCTGCTTAACATTTTCACAAACATAGGACTAAACCTTTTTGTATTCCTGTTGCTACCCGCATTATGCGAAAAATACCCCGATGCGATGGGTGGTTTTTACTCGCCACACAACCAAGCCTTCTACGTGTTTTTCATAAACCTAGTATGCACGGCGTTCATCACACTCTTTTTTATACCCGAGTGCCGCCTGTTCCGTTTTACAGCCGACACAGCCCTGCTCAAAAGCATGCTCAAATACTCGTGGCCCCTGCTGCTGCTTGGCATAGCCGGAATACTTAACCTGAATGCCGACAAGATAATTTACACACAGCTTGTGCCCGGGCAACAAGGTAAAATGGAACTGAGCGTTTATGGTGCCGCAGTGAAGGTGGCAGCCATTATGGCAATGCTTATGCAGGCGTTTCGCTATGCCTACGAGCCGTTTGTGTTTGGCAACAGTGCCACAAAAGACAGCAAAGCACTCAATGCCAAAGCAATGAAATATTTTATTGTCATTGCACTGATGGCGTTCCTTGTGGTAATGTTCTACATGGATATTTTGCGCCACCTCATAAACCCCGACTATTGGGAGGGGCTTAAGGTAGTGCCCATTGTGATGGCTGCCGAGATATTCATGGGTATATATTTCAATCTGTCGTTTTGGTATAAACTGAACGACGAAACATATTGGGGTGCCATATTCTCGTTCATAGGTTGTGCAATACTTTTTGCAGTGAACATAGTGTTTGTGCCGCGTTACGGATATATAGCCTGCGCGTGGGGCTCTTTTGCCGGCTACTTTACCGCCATGACACTATCTTACATTGTGGGGCAGCAACGCAACGCCACAAATTATGATATTAAAGGTATAGCTGCATATATTGCTCTTTTTGCGGTGCTTTATGGCATTTCCATTGTGCTACCCATAGAAAACAGCTTTGCCAAAATGGCGGTGAACACCCTGCTGCTGTTTGTTTTTGTGGCCTACTTTGTGAAGAAAGACCTGCCACTGAACCAAATTCCTATAATTAAAAGGTTTGTGAGATAAGGATTGCAAGAGGATAAAAAAATCTTCGGAATATATTTCCCAAGAATATAAAACAAAAATCGGAGAAAGTTTTTTAGGCTTTCTCCGATTTTTCAGTAGCGAGACCCGGGATTGAACCGGGGACCTCATGATTATGAATCATGCGCTCTAACCAGCTGAGCTATCTCGCCATCACATTTTTGCGGTGCAAAGATATGGCTATAAATTGAAAATCACAAATATTTTCTTCTTTTTCCTCAAAAAATTATTAAAAACAGGTAAACATGGTGCTTATTGCATCAACCAGCAACCTTGCATAGGATTGACAAAACAGCTATTCATCACCAAATTTTTATTTACAAAAATTATGCGTTCGTGTTATTTAACTAAATATAATTTAGCGTTTTATTGTTTTTTTCGATATAAATACTTATCTTGCGAAAGCTATATTACACAGTATGTATATTCTTTGAACTCCGACAAACAATGAACAAAGAGAAATTCAGTATCGAGTATCCCATGAAAGGCAGTGCAGCCATGATTTGGCGCTACATTGGAACTGCTGCGGGGCTCTCTCCTTGGTTTGCCGATAAGGTAGAGGCAGCAGGTAAATCGCTTGTATTCTGCTGGGGAAAAACAGAGCAGAGAACAGCCCACATTATTACACAGCGCAATGGTGTGTATGTGAAATTGAGGTGGGATGATGAAGACCCGCACACATACTTTGAAATGCGAATAGCCTACAATGAACTGACAAGGGAACATACTCTTGAAATTACCGACTTTGCCGAAAAGGGCGAGATTGACGACCAAAGGGATTTATGGGACTCACAGATTGATGCTCTGCGCAGGCTTTCGGGCATGTAAAAGAAACTACATAATAGCTATACACAAACCATAAATTCAATATGGTTACTTATGTATGCCGGATTACGATATGCACCGTTCTACACATAGAATGGTGCTTTTTTAATTTACGGCTCACACGTAAATATTGGGGGCTTGCTCTAAAAATAAAACCGGCACCATAAGAGATATTAAATACATATCAACAAAGAATTATTGTGGCGTGGGTGCAGCAAGGCGTGGCCGCCCGTAGCTACGTGAACGAGAGGGGCCCAAAGCGAAGCGATGGGAGGGATAGCACCCGCAGGGTGCGTACCTTAAAGCACTTATGCCACAATAATTCCAAACAACTCACAGGCAACAGAAAAATTAAAAAGAAAAAAGTTTTGTATTAAAACATCTAAATACAATTTGAATACCATTTAGCTTTTATAGGTAAGACACTTTTAACTATATATAATTATTATTTATTTAACAAAAACAGGAAATTTGTTTTGCCTTTCGCTCGCTTGCACTATCTTTGCAATGTTAGCTTGCAAAGTATAGGCTGCGCCCCGCGATGAATAAACAAAGTAAACTTTGTTACTTGTTCGCTTGCACTATCTCTGCAATATAAAAAAAAGAAAACTGCTACTAAACATCGGAGAATATGAAGTTACCCCGATTATATATAAAAAAACTCGATTGGTTCATCATTAAAAGTTTTGTACAGCTTTTAATGGGTACATTCTTCATTTGCCTGTTTATATTCATCATGCAAATGCTGTGGAAATCGGTAGATGAATTTGTGGGTAAAGGACTAGATTTCACCGTTCTTGCACAATTTTTCTCGCTCTGCTCGGTAGCTGTGGTTGCCGAGGCTCTGCCGCTTGCCATATTGCTTGCATCACTAATGACATTCGGTAATTTTGGTGAGAGGCTGGAGTTACTTGCCATGAAGGCTGCCGGAATTCCACTCATAAGAATAATGATGCCTATTATGGCTGTGTGCATTATTATGGGTGGTGTATCGTTCTATTTTCAGAACGTGGTGAGCCCGTATGCCCAAATGAAACTATACACCATTCTATACTCCATAAAACAGACTTCGCCCGAGGTGGAGATACCCGAGGGTGTATTCTACGACCAGATTGAGGGATATAATCTGTTTGTTCAAAAGAAGGACAAGGAGACCGGTATGCTGTATAAAGTGATGATTTACGATATGTCGGCCGGGTTTGAAAATGCCAATATACTTGTGGCCGATTCGGGAAAAATCACCACTACCCCCGACGATAAACATCTTATTCTGCAACTATTCACCGGTGAACAATTTTCTAATATTGTAGATCAGGGTGTGAATAAAAAGAATGTACCCTACCGTCGCGAAACGTTCCGCAAAAAGGTTGTTGTAATACCCATTGATGGTGGTTTTGATATGAAAGACGGCTCTTTCCTTAAAGCAAATGCAAAGAGCCAGAATATGCTGGAGCTTGAGGAATCTATTGAATCGCTCACACACTACACCGACAGTATAGGCCGTAATAATTGGCGCGGTGCAATGCGCACAACATTCAACATAAGAACCGAATATACATCGCAGGACACCACATTTATGGAGAGAAACAATCTTTTCTCCTTGAATACCGATAGTGTATATAACACAGCCACCTCGCTCAACAAAAAATTGTGGAAGAAGGCTCATCTTACAAAGATTAAACAGCTGAAAACCGATTACGAGATAAAGAACAGTATAATATATGGCTTGGATAAAGACCTTAACAAGCACAAGATTACATGGTGGGATAAAATAACCTTATCACTTGCTTGTGTAATATTCTTCTTTATAGGTGCTCCGCTGGGTGCCATTGTGAGAAAAGGCGGTTTAGGCTACCCTGTTCTCATTTCTGTGGCAATATTCATATTGTACTATCTGCTCAACACATCGGCCTACAAAATGGCACGCGCAGGCGAGTGGCATATATGGGTGGGCAGCTGGTTAAGCACGCTTGTACTTGCCCCCATGGGTATATTGTTTACATATCAATCGAATAAAGATTCGGCAATCTTTAACACCGATGCATACAAGGCGTTCTTTATGTCGCTTTTTGGAATACGCGAAAAGCGTAATGTTACACTAAAAGAGGTTGTAATAGACGACCCCGATTATAACAACGACTATAAGATTCTTGAAGAGATACACCAAGAGGCACGCGAATACAAAAAGAGAAACAAACTTAAGAAATTACCTTCTATCAGCAGTGTATTCTTTACAACAGATGATAACAAATTGCTATCACTGAATGAAAAACTGGAAAACACCATTGAAGAGATGGGCAACAGCCGTAACAAAAAGGTAATTCAGTTGCTTAATCTATTCCCCATACTTGCACCCGAAGGTATAAAATCGCCATTCACCATTAAATGGCTCAATATATTATCACTTGTAATATTCCCTATCGGAATAATCATATATGTGAGGGCCGTGAGATTCAGATTCCGCCTGCTTAAAGACCTTGTTACGGTGGAACAGAATTCAAAAACCCTCATGGAGAGAATTGTAAAAGAAAAACTTATATAAAGACTATACATGGAAAATTTCAAGTTAAGTTCTATAGATGATGCTATAAAAGATTTTCGCGAAGGAAAATTTGTTATAGTGGTTGATGATGAAGACAGAGAAAATGAAGGAGACTTTATCATAGCCGCCGAAAAGATAACACCCGAGGCTGTAAACTTTATGCTTAAAAACGGCCGTGGAGTGTTGTGCGCACCCATCACTATGTCGCGTTGCAAGGAACTGCAGCTCGACCCGCAGGTGAACACAAACACCAGCCTGCTGGGAACACCGTTTACCATTACAATAGATAAAATTGAAGGGTGTAGCACAGGTGTATCAACAGCCGACAGAGCCGCAACAATAAAGGCACTTGCCGACCCTGCAAGCACTGCCGAAACATTTGCACGCCCGGGCCATATAAACCCATTGTATGCGCAGGATAAGGGTGTATTGCGCCGTGCAGGCCACACCGAAGCAAGTATAGACCTTGCCCGCCTTGCAGGGCTCTACCCTGCTGCCGCACTCATTGAGATAATGAACGAGGACGGTACCATGGCACGCATGCCGGAGCTTATAAAGATTGCACAAGAGAATAATCTTAAAATAATATCAATAAGAGACCTTATAGAGTATCGCTTGCAACAGGAATCGCTTGTTGAAAAAGGCGAAGAGGTAGATATGCCCACCGAACATGGTCATTTCCGCCTTATACCCTTTAAGCAGACAGCAACAGGGATTGAGCATGTGGCACTTATAAAAGGTGAATGGGAAGAAAACGAACCTATCCTTGTACGCGTACACTCCTCTTGCATAACAGGCGATATATTCGGTTCACAGCGTTGCGATTGCGGTTCACAGCTGCATAAAGCAATGGAATTGATTGAGGCTGCCGGCAAGGGTGTTGTTGTATATCTGAACCAGGAGGGGCGCGGAATAGGTCTTATGAACAAAATGAAAGCCTACAAACTGCAAGAAGAGGGAATGGACACCGTAGATGCCAACCTATGCCTTGGATTCAAAGCCGATGAAAGAGACTATGGTGTGGGTGCGGAAATACTACGCAAAATAGGTGTTCACAAAATGAGACTTATAACCAACAACCCCGTAAAACGCATAGGACTCGAAAGCTACGGCTTGGAGGTTGTGGAAAATGTGAGCATTGAGATAGAACCCAACAACTTTAATTCGCGCTACCTCCATACAAAAGCAGAGCGCATGGGGCATACACTGCATTTTAATAAGAAATAAAAATAATAAAAACTAACTATTATATGAACAAACTATCCAATCGTGTCAATAGATTAGCACCATCTGCTACATTGGCAATGTCGCAAAAAAGCCAGGAATTAAAGGCACAAGGCGTTGATGTAATAAATATGAGTGTGGGTGAACCCGATTTCAACACACCCGATGCTATAAAGGAAGCCGGTAAACAGGCTATAGAAGATAATTGGTCGCGTTACTCCCCCGTGCCCGGATACCCTGCTTTGCGTAAGGCAATAGTAGAAAAACTAAAAAGAGAAAACGGGCTTGAATATACCGAATCACAGATATCTGTATCAAACGGTGCAAAACAAGCTGTGTGCAACACTATTATGGCGCTTGTAAACGAGGGCGACGAGGTAATTATCCCTGCACCCTATTGGGTGAGCTACCCCGATATGGTTAAACTTGCCGATGGTACCCCTGTTATTGTCTCTGCCGGCATAGAGCAGAATTTCAAAATAACTGGTGAGCAGTTGGAGGCAGCCATCACTCCCAAAACAAAAATGCTTATTCTGTGCTCTCCATCGAACCCCACAGGCTCGGTATATACAAAAGAGGAACTAAAAGCACTTGCCGATGTTCTCGCAAAGCATCCCGATGTATTTATTGTGGCCGATGAGATTTACGAACATATAAACTATGTGGGCAAGCACGAGAGTATTGCACAATTCGATGAGATACGCGACAGAGTAATTATTATAAACGGTGTCTCTAAGGCATATGCCATGACAGGCTGGCGCATCGGTTTCCTTGCTGCTGCCGACTGGATTGTAAAAGGCTGTAATAAATTACAGGGACAATACACAAGCGGCCCCGGTTCAATATCACAGATTGCATCTATTGAGGCATACAACGGCTCACAGGAACCTGTGGAGGAGATGAGAAAGGCGTTTGAGCGTCGCCGCGACCTCATTGTGAAACTTGCAAAAGATATCCCCGGCCTTGAAGTTAATATCCCCGAGGGTGCTTTCTATCTCTTCCCAAAATGCAGTTCGTTCTATGGAAAAAGCTATAACGGACAAACAATAAACAATTCGGACGATCTTGCGATGTATCTTTTAACCGAGGCACATGTTGCCGCTGTGGGTGGCACATCGTTTGGCGCACCCGAATGTTTCCGCATGAGTTACGCCACAAGCGACGAAAATATCATTGAGGCTATGCGACGCATTAAAGAGGCACTTGCAAAACTCAATTAACAAGAGTTATAAACAATACTCAAAAAGGCTGTGGTTATTAATCGCAGCCTTTTTTGTACCTTATATAATCTGAGTTTAATATAAAAAGATATATTTAATTTTGAGTGGTTGGTATGTTTCTTGTCATCTTGAACGAATATATCTTATTGTTGAAAACAGCAGTTGAAATTGTTAATAGGCTGTTGAAAACATAATAATAACTTGCGTGTAAAAAATGGTAATTTGATTTTGAAAAAATTAGTAATTGATTAAGCCCGCAACTAAATTAAAAAGCCAAATTATTTTGCCACTTTTTTCACATAATTTTTTCAATGGCTTTTTAACCGAATTTCATACTTTCAACCAATAAAAATATCAATACATGCTATTATCAACAAGATGTTTACAACATAAATAATTCACTTATATACAATAAATTAACTTGTTTATAATATAAGGACAAATATTTACATTGCTTTAATAACTTAAAAAACAACTTTTTTTCGAATTATTTCTCTACAATATCAACAAGCTTTATTATTGTTGTTGATTTATTTTAATTTTATAATAAGGAAATATATATAATAACAGTGGTTGAAATCCCGCTGATAGGAATCTACCCATCATGAACTATTATATATATTACATATATAATAGCGTTATCCTATATTTGCAATGTTATTGCTTCGTTTATCTATTTAGCGACCCGATAACAAAATAAAAATCATTCGCTCACTTTGCCTTTCGTGCACCGCAAAGCTCGCCGGTTTCACATACATATAATAAAAAAGGAACTTAAACGGTTAAACTCCGAATAAGCTCCTTATAATAAAACTATGGAATACTACCCTATCGGGTAATCAAAATCTTTGTAGCGAGGCTCTCATCGCCATTCACATCGTATGTGAGAACGTAATATACTCCGCTTGAAACTTTCTCTCCTTTGGCGTTACGTCCGTTCCATATAAACTGTCCACCGGTAGATGTACCTTCTGTGATTAAATATCCTGCCGCATCGACTATTTTTACCTCACAATCGTATGTTAGCCCCACGATGGAAATATTTCCGCTGTACGAGGCTTTTACAGGGTTTGGATAGGCATGTACCACGCTCTCCTGTAATGTAGCTGCCGGTTCCGTTGCATCGCTCATGTAGCTTACTATTCCGTTTGCTGTACCTATGAATACTTCACCGCTTTTTTCGTTTATGGCAATACTTTGAATATTATCCGATGGGAGTATGGAATTTTTGGTTGTAAAGTGATGAATCATTTCGTATCCGTCGGCACTCACAAGGTATATTCCGTTGTTCATGGTACCAATCCATTTTCTGTTTGCTCCATCTATTTCAATGGTTGTTACAATTGCACCATTGAAAAGATAGTCGGCAAGCCCTGTACCATCGTTGCGAGGAACTTTTATCTGTGTAAATATTCCGTCGTTAAAGAATTTGGTCGGGTTCTTGATAACAAACAATCCGGCATCTGTTCCCACCCATATTTCTCCGTTTTTATCCTCTTTAATAGAATATAACTGGTTAATAGTGTAGTTTGTACCATCTTGGTTGGTTATTTTATAGAGCCATTTTTTTGTTTGGTCGTCGCTTGTATCGAATGGTGTGTTATTCATTTTGGCACAGAAGAGGCCACCACCTTCCCAGCCTTGCAGGGTTGTGAGCCACAGCCATCCACGCGAGTCAACCATTATCTCAATCATGGTTTCGGCGTGTGCTATATCCTTGTAATAAAGCGATTGCCATGTGCCATCTTTTTTAAGTACCTTTACAATGTTTTCGCAATGGGTATTTACAATCCACAGATTGCCATCGTTATCAAATTCCACGCGAGGCACGCGTATGTAGTTTACTACTCCCGGATTTGTTTCGGGAATTGGGCTCTCGAGAGGGCTGTTTTTGTTATTGTAATGCGCCACAAGGGCTCCATCGCGGAACTCATAAAGTCCCTGTCCGAATGAGCTTGCAAAATAGTGTCCCGGCTCTGTGGGATCTTCGTCTATCGAGCACATGTTCACATATTTCACACCTGTCTGCTCTCTCATTTTATCCTCGGGAAAGTTTATCCACTTACTGTTTGTATAATCATATTCCATAAGTGTACCCGGGTAGAATGTTATATCGAAGTAGTTAAGCGTACCACCTGCTACAAGCAGTTTTTCGTCGCTCACAAAGCGCATGTATTCGCAGTAGTTGCGTATAGGGGTGTCTGTTGTTATGTAATTTTCACCATCTACAAGTGCTGCACCCGATATTTTATTTTCAACTATTCCTTTGGTGCCTTTGCAGTTCCAGAATCTATCGCCATCTACTGCAAGATAATTTGTACCGGCTGTTGTGGTATGGTGTTTGAATGTACCATCGCTATTAACAATGGTGAGTATTCCTTCCCATCCTAAGTATATCTTATCATCCTTTTTGTATGAAAATTTATATTTTCTTGAGGATGAAACAGATACTACAGTCTCTAATTTATCGTCGTTTATAGTGAACAATCCTTTTCCACCGATAACACAGGCTGTTTTTTCATTATAATCGGTAAAATTATCTATTTTAGAGTCATTTATTTTTATCCAATTGGCCTTATCGAGCAGGTTATCGCCGGTAGCTCCCCGATATATACCGTTCTCTGTTCCAATGTATATATGGTCATTGAATAAGTATGAACAATATGTATTCAAGTTGAGATTATAGGTGTTCTCGAATTCTAATTTTTCAAGGTTTACAACCACTAATCCGAATCCGGTACTTATATATGCCTTGTTGCCGTTTATGGTTATTCCGTTTATATTTTTGTTTGGAATAATCTTGCTTTTGAAATCGGGTATATTATATACGTAGCCGTTTGAATATAGAATATCGATATTGGCATTTTTATATAGTATAACCAAAGCATCGATATCTTTGCAATATGCTATGTGTGATATATCAAAGTCATTTAATTCGTTTATTCTATCGTATAGATATACCTCACCATCCTCCTTGTCGTATGTAAACAACGAGCCCGATGCGAGTACATAAATTTTACTCCCTACGACTTGGCAATATGTGGCATCGCTGTATGCCGTGTGTATTTGCCAATCGCCTATGGCTGCCTTTGTTGTTACCGACAGTAATAGAATTGAAGCTATTGCAAAAATTTTCTTAATCATAGTTTTCTTTTAGATAGATGCTTAATTTTTCAGTTGCTCTGTAACGGTGGCCTATGCTGTTTTTTACATCGCTACCCATTTGTGCAAAACTTAAATCGTAGCCTTGTGGTACAAATATAGGATCGTATCCAAACCCTGCCTCCCCCATTTTTTCGGTACTTATACTGCCTTTCACCACTCCGTCGAACAGATATTCCTCTCTATTTATTATTAACGCAATAACTGTGCGAAATTGTGCAGTGCGGTTGGTTTTTCCTGTTAAATTTTGCAATAATTTAAGCATATTGGCTTCGGAATCGCACTCCTCGCCTGCATATCGTGCCGAATATACTCCCGGTGCACCATCGAGTGCATCCACCTCCAAGCCTGTGTCGTCGGCAAAACAGTTACAATTATATTTTTCGCTTATCCAGCGTGCCTTTATAAGTGCATTCTCTTCGAGCGTGGTGCCTGTTTCGGGTATTTCGTCGTTGCAATCGATATCTTTAAGAGAGAGTACCTCCACCCTATCACCAAGAATATCCCTTACCTCTTGCAATTTGTGTTTGTTGTTTGTTGCAAATACAAGTTTCATTATTGTGGAGTTTTGTCGGTTTCTTCATCGGCTTTCTTGAAATCGGTCTCTTGCAGTTTTATATTTTTGGCCTTTATCTTATCGAATCCGTTGCCATAGACTCCCATCACTTTAGATTGCGATATAAGTGCATTTGGGTCTATCTGTTTAACCATGCTGAACAGCAGGTTCGATTGGTTGGCGCGAGTGAGTGTGGTTATTACTTTTCCCTCTTTCTTTGAATAGAAACCAACAGAATCAAGCAGTGTTACACCGCGATTTAGGCGGCGGGTAATGTAGTAACCAATCTCCTCGTATTTATTTGAGAATATAAAGAATTGTACCATTTGGCGGCTGCTGTTCACCATGTAATCGAGTGCCACATTCACTATCACCAAGGTGATATATCCGTAGAACATTCTCGAAAGGCTCACTTTAATATCTTCTTGAGGTATTATAAAGAAACTGCTTGTGATTATAAATCCGTCTATGTAGAACATTGCGCGGCCAAAGCTCACATCCTTGTATTTGTTCACAATGGCTGCCACAATATCCACACCACCTGTGCTTCCGTTATTAAGGAAGCATATTGCTATGGCTACTCCAATGAATATTGAGCCCACAAGGCAAGCTTCGAGCTGCTTGTCGGGGCCCAATATGCTAAGTGCATTATAATCCTTCAAAAGTTCTTGGGTGATGCTCAACAGGATTGTCATTGCAAAAATGGCATATCCTGTCTTTATACAGAATCTCCAGCCAAGAATTTTTATAGCTACAATCAACAACAGAAGGTTCAGTGTAAAATATACATACTGCATGGGTATTAATCCACTTGTTGAATATTGAACAATGGCACCTATACCTGTTACTCCACCTATAAGAAATTCATAAGGGCTCATGAAGAAGTTCCATACGAAGGCATATAATGCAAGGCCGAGCGTTATCATTGTATAACTTTTAACCTCGGACATTATAGATGGTCTCGGGAATGAAAATTTAGCCATAACTTTTGTTTGTTAAATTGTTGTTTTATGTTCTTTTGCAGGGTATTATATTACCACATTAACAATTTTCTTTGGTACAATGATTACTTTCTTAATGGGTTTTCCGTCGATATAACGCTGGCTGTTCTCGTCGGCAAGCACGGTTGCTTCAATATCGGCATTTGTGGCATCGGCTGCAAATTCGAGTGTGAAGCGTGCTTTTCCATTGAATGAGATAGTGTATTTTATTGTATCCTCTTTTAGGAATTCCTCGTTAAACGCGGGCCACTCTGCATCGCACACGCTTGTTGTGTGGCCTGTAATCTCCCACAACTCCTCGCTTATGTGTGGTGCGAAGGGTGCAAGCAGAATTACGATTTTCTCCAAAATCTCCTTCTTGTTACATTTGAGAGAGCTTAACTCATTAACACATATCATAAATGCACTCACAGTGGTATTGTATGAGAATGCAGGGATATCCTCTGTGGTCTTTTTAATGAGTTTATGAAGTGATTTTAGTTCTTCTTTTGTAGCTGCTTCGTCTGTTACTATGTAGTTGTCGTTCTTATCGAAGAACATACCCCATAATTTACGCAAGAAGCGGTGGCAGCCGTCAATACCGTTTGTGTCCCATGGCTTGGATTGCTCTACAGGGCCCAAGAACATTTCGTACAGGCGCAGTGTGTCGGCACCATATTTTTCTACAATGGTGTCGGGGTTCACTACGTTGAACATTGATTTACTCATCTTCTCCACAGCCCAGCCACAGATGTATTTATCGTTTTCAAGGATAAATTCAGCATCGGCATATTCGGGACGCCAAGCACGGAAGGCATCAATGTCGAGTACATCGTTCGATACAATATTTACATCCACATGCAGGGGGGTTACATCGTAATCTTTTGCAAGGTTGAGCGATACAAAAGTGTTTGTATCTTTTATGCGATATACAAAGTTACTGCGTCCCTGAATCATACCTTGATTAACAAGTTTTTGGAAGGGCTCTTCTTTAACACTCACACCAAGGTCGAAAAGGAACATATTCCAGAAACGTGAATATATGAGGTGGCCTGTGGCATGTTCGGTACCGCCCACATATAAATCTACATTCTGCCAATAGTTATCGGCCTCTTTCGATACAAGTGCTTTGTTGTTGCGGGGGTCCATGTATCGCAAATAGTATGCGCTTGAGCCTGCAAAGCCTGGCATGGTGTTAAGTTCCAAGGGGAATATAGTTTCGTTATTTATATTCTCTTTGTTTGTTACACAGTTGTTTACACAATCCCATGCCCACATTTTGGCGTGGCCCAACGGGGGTTCTCCACTCTCTGTGGGGAGGAATTTCTCAACCTCGGGCAATTCAAGAGGCAGGCACTCTTCGGGTATTGGTGTGGGGATGCCGTTTTTGTAATATATAGGGAAAGGTTCGCCCCAATAGCGTTGGCGGCTGAAGATGGCATCGCGCAAGCGATAGTTAACCTTTACACGGCCTAAATTATTATCTGTAACATATTTTTTTGTTGCGGCAATAGCCTCTTTCACTGTGAGGCCGTTGAGGTGGAGTTTGCAGGCGGCAAATGCGGCTGTGGGTGAGTTTGTCATTATACCCTCTTTTGCATCGAAGCTCTCTTCGCTCACATCGCAACCCTCGATAAGCGGGCGTATCTCAATGCCGAAGTGTTTGGCAAATGCGTAGTCGCGGCTGTCGTGTGCTGGTACAGCCATTATGGCTCCTGTACCGTAGCCTGCAAGCACATAGTCGCTCACCCACACAGGGATATTCTCGCCTGTCAAGGGGTTTATGGCATATGAGCCGGTGAATACACCTGTTACGTTGCGGTCTATCATGCGCTCGCGCTCGGTACGTTTCTTTGTGCGGTCGAGGTATGCCTCAACAGCCTCTTTTTGCTCGGCTGTGGTGAGTTGTGCCACCAGCTCGCTCTCGGGTGCAAGTACCATGAATGTTACACCAAATACGGTGTCGGCGCGGGTTGTGAAGATAGTGAACTCAATATCGCTGTCTTTTATGCGGAACTGCATTTCGGTACCCTCGCTGCGGCCTATCCAATTGCGCTGTGTCTCTTTGAGTGAGTCGGTCCAATCAATCTTGTCAAGGCCGTCGAGCAGGCGTTGTGCGTATGCCGATACGCGCAAGCACCACTGTTTCATCTTCTTCTGAACAACAGGGAAGCCACCACGCTCAGAAACACCATCCACCACCTCGTCGTTGGCAAGCACGGTGCCAAGCTGCGGGCACCAGTTTACCATTGTTTCATTGAGGAAGGCTATGCGCCAGTTCATTAAAAGTTCTTGTTGCTCTTTCTCATTCATGGCGTTCCACTCGGCAGCCGATATGTTTACCTCTTTTGTGCAGGCTGCATCGATGTTTGCACTACCCTCTTTGCTCAATTTTTCAACAAGCTCACTTATTGGGCGGCTGCTCTTGGTGGTATTGTCGTAATAGTGGTTGAACATTTTTATGAACGCCCACTGTGTCCAATGGTAGTATTCGGGGTCGCAGGTTCTTATTTCGCGGTCCCAATCGAAGCAGAATCCTATTTTATCGAGCTGCTCGCGGTAACGGTTGATATTTTGTTCGGTGGTTATTGCGGGGTGCTGGCCTGTTTGTATTGCATATTGCTCGGCAGGGAGACCGTATGCATCGTAACCCATAGGGTTAAGCACATTATATCCTTGCAGGCGTTTGAAGCGTGCGAAAATATCGGATGCTATATATCCAAGCGGATGGCCTACGTGTAGGCCTGCTCCCGATGGATAAGGGAACATATTAAGTACATAAAATTTCTCTTTCTCGCTATTTTCAACAACACGATAGGTTTTGTTATCTCTCCATCGTTGCTGCCACTTCTGTTCAATCTCGTTAAAATTGTATCCCATTTTTCTTTTTATGTTTTTATTTATTTTATTCGTTTGGTGGTATTACCATCTACATAGTAGATGTAATAAACTGCAAAAATATATAAAAAAAGTAGTTTTTGGTTATTTGCGTCGGGAATTTGTTTTTTATTATCCATTTTTGGTTTTTATTACCGCTTTTTCGGCGAAAAAAGTTATCTTCGCAAGTAATTTACACGATAATAGAGAGATGACCGAAAAAGATACAGCCGCAACCCCTATGATGCGCCAGTTTTTGGAGTTGAAAGCGAAACACCCCGACGCTATTCTGCTTTTCCGTTGT
The DNA here is from genome assembly GCA_017451695.1 of Bacteroidaceae bacterium. GTDB lineage: Bacteria > Bacteroidota > Bacteroidia > Bacteroidales > Bacteroidaceae > HGM04593. The sequence continues at coordinate 123,001 of JAFTNW010000006.1, read as the reverse complement.
GGCGATTTTTATGAGACATATTGTGCCGATGCTGTGATAGCATCGGAAATTCTTGGTATAACACTCACCAAGCGTTCCAATGGTAAAAACCCTGCTGCACAGGCTACGGAGATGGCCGGTTTTCCGTTTCATGCGCTCGATACATATCTTCCCAAGCTCATACGTGCCGGCAAGCGTGTAGCAATATGCGACCAGCTCGAGGACCCCAAGATGACAAAGAAGCTTGTGAAACGCGGTATCACAGAGCTTGTTACCCCGGGTGTATCCATTAACGATAATGTACTTGATTATAAAGAGAATAATTTTCTTGCAGCGGTGCATTTTGGCAAGCCTATGTGCGGTGTATCGTTCTTGGATATCTCCACAGGAGAGTTTTTGATAGCCGAGGGCACTTTTGATTACATAGAGAAGCTGCTCATTAATTTCCGCCCAAAGGAGGTACTTTTTGAGCGTGGGCAAAAAAGGCGTTTCGAGGAGTGCTTTGGAAGCAAATATCTTGTTTTTGAACTCGATGATTGGGTATTTACCGATGAATTTGCCAATGAAAGGCTTACAAAGCATTTTGAAACAAAAAACTTAAAAGGCTATGGAATAAGCCACATGCGCAGCGGTATAGTGGCAGCGGGTGCCATTCTTCACTATCTTGCAGTTACGCTGCACACACAAATATCGCACATTCGCAATATATCCCGCATTGAGGAGGAGCGATATGTGCGCCTCGATAAATTCACTATACGCAGCCTGGAACTATTGGGTACCATGCACGATGGTGGAACTCCCCTACTCTCGGTAATAGATAAAACAATTACCGCCATGGGTGCCCGCCTGTTAAAGCGTTGGCTTGTATTCCCCTTGAAGGATAAAAAGCCCATAGAAGACCGCTTGGATATTGTGGAATACTATTTTCGCGAGCCTGCCTTCCGCGATATTGTAGAGGAGCAATTGCACCAGATAGGCGACTTGGAACGTATAATCTCCAAGGTGGCGGCAGCGCGTGTGTCGCCCCGCGAGCTTGTGCAGTTGAAGTTGGCTTTGCAGGCAATAGAACCCATAAAGGCCGCATGCGAAAAGTCATCTAACGCAATTATCAAACAGATAGGTGCACAGCTCGATTGTTGTGCTGATATACGCGACCGTATAGCCCGCGAAATAGTCCCCGAGCCCCCACTCTTGCTTAATAAGGGCGGTGTGGTTGCCGATGGTGTGAACGAGCAGCTCGACGAACTGCGTGCAATAGCCTACAACGGCAAGGATTATCTTATGCAATTGCAGCAGCGCGAGAGCGAGCGCACCGGTATCCCCAGCCTTAAAATATCTTTCAACAACGTGTTTGGTTACTATATCGAGGTGCGTAACACCTACAAGGAGAATGTCCCGGAGGAGTGGATACGCAAGCAGACACTTGTAAATGCCGAGCGATATATAACACAGGAACTAAAAGAGTATGAAGAGAAAATTCTTGGTGCCGAGGAGAAGATTCTATCGCTTGAATCGCGCATCTACAACGAGCTTGTAACCGACCTTGCATCGTACATTCCATCAATTCAGTTGGATGCCACCCTGCTTGCCAACCTCGATACCTTGCTCTCTTTTGCCAACGTATCACGTGCTTATAAATATGTGCGCCCTGTGATTTCCGAGGACGATGTGCTTGAAATAAAGCAGGGCCGTCATCCGGTAATAGAGAGGCAATTACCTGTGGGCGATAGCTATATACCCAACGACTTGTATTTGGATACCGCCAAGCAGCAAATAATAATAATAACCGGTCCCAATATGGCGGGTAAGTCGGCTCTTTTGCGCCAAACAGCGCTCATTACCCTGCTTGCGCAGATAGGTTGCTTTGTACCGGCCGACAGTGCTCACATTGGTCTTGTGGATAAGATTTTTACCCGTGTGGGTGCCAGCGACAATATATCGGCAGGCGAATCTACATTTATGGTTGAAATGACCGAGGCTGCCAATATACTGAACAACCTTTCGGCACGCAGTCTTGTGCTTTTCGACGAGCTTGGCCGCGGAACATCAACCTACGACGGAATGTCCATTGCTTGGGCCATTGTAGAGCATATCCACGAGTCGCAAAAGGGTAGGGCACGCACATTGTTTGCCACTCATTATCACGAACTTAACGAAATGGAAAAGAGTTTTTCCAGGGTTAAGAATTTTAATGTGTCGGTTAAGGAGATTGATGGACGTGTAATATTCTTGCGCAAGCTTATGCAGGGTGGTAGCGAGCACTCTTTCGGTATTCATGTTGCCAAGTTGGCGGGTATGCCCAAGAGTATTGTAAAACGCTCGGAACAGATATTGAGTAAATTGGAGGCTAATAACAGCCGTGGTGAGCTTAAAAGTGCTCCGACAGCCGAAATCGCCGACAGCCGCGAGGGTATGCAATTGAGTTTCTTCCAGCTCGACGACCCTGTGCTCTCGCAAGTGCGCGACGAGATTCTCGGTATAGATGTAAACAACCTTACTCCGCTTGAAGCACTCAATAAATTGAGTGAGATACAGAAGATTGTTAAATAACAAGTTATAAATATATCTGCTTCAATATCCCTGCTTTTTGGCAGGGATATTTTTTTGTATATAAGAACAAAACAACAGCCGGCTTGTTAAGAAATTATATATCAAAGTTTTATTATTTATGGATAAAAAATTTCTAACAAATGAATCGGGTGCCCCTGTTACCGATAACACCAACTCCCTGTCGGCAGGGCAGCGAGGACCTCTTTTGCTTGAGGATAATTGGTTAATTGAGAAACTTGCACACTTTGACCGCGAGGTTATTCCCGAGCGTCGCATGCACGCAAAGGGTAGTGGTGCCTTTGGCTGTTTCACTGTTACCAACGATATTACGCGCTACAGTTGTGCATCGCTGTTTTCGGCTGTGGGTAAAAAGACCGATGTGCTTGTGCGTTTTTCAACCGTGGCCGGCGAGCGTGGTGCAGCCGATGCCGAGCGCGATATCCGCGGCTTTGCCGTGCGCTTTTATACCGAAGAGGGAAATTGGGATCTTGTGGGTAATAACACGCCTGTATTTTTCTTGCGCGACCCTTTGCAGTTCCCCGACCTTAACCATGCCATAAAACGCGACCCGCGTACCAATCTGCGTTCCCCGCAGAGTAATTGGGATTTCTGGACTATGCTGCCCGAGGCATTGCATCAGGTAACGATTGTTATGTCCGACAGGGGTATTCCTGCATCCTATCGCCACATGCATGGTTTTGGTTCGCACACATTCAGCCTTATAAACGAAAAGGGCGAGAGGGTGTGGGTGAAATTCCATTTTATCACACAGCAGGGTATAAAAAACCTCAGTAACGATGAGGCTGCCGACATTATAGCCAAGGACCGCGAGAGTCATGGGCGCGACCTTTTCGAAGCCATAGAACGTGGCGATTATCCACGCTGGAAACTATGTGTGCAGATAATGACCGAGGAGCAGGCACGCAGTTACAAAGAGAATCCCTTTGATCTAACCAAGGTGTGGAGCCACAAGCAGTTTCCGCTTATTGAGGTTGGTATTTTAGAGCTTAATAAGAATCCCGAAAATTACTTTGCGCAGATAGAGCAAGCAGCATTCAATCCTGCCCATATAGTACCCGGGATAGGTCTGTCGCCCGATAAAATGTTGCAAGGAAGGCTCTTTTCATACGGCGATGCACAGCGTTATCGTTTGGGAGTGAACCACGACCAGATACCTGTGAACCGCCCGCGTTGCCCGTTCCACAGCTATCACCGCGACGGCCTTATGCGTGTAGATGAAAACAGCGGTGCCACAAAGGGTTATTCGCCCAACAGCATAGGTGAATGGCAGGTAAAAGAGGCTGCGCATGCATATTCGCCTGTGAACGGGGAGGCTATGCGTTACAACCCATACGAGGAGCGCGAGGATAACTGTTTCTATCAGGCCGGCGACCTCTACCGCCTGATGACCGAGGATAAACGCCGCTTGCTCATAAGCAACACGGCAGCCGATATAATGCCTGTTACCGATAATATAAAGTATCGCCATGCGGCCCACTGCTACCTTGCCGATGTGGAGTATGGTACCCGCATAGCCGATGCCCTGCACCTCTCTATCGACGAGGTCAGGCGGCTTGCTTCTTTAAGCGAAAAAGAGCGCTTGGAGGCTACAAAAACGGTTTGTTAGAGTAGATATTTATTACATTAAAAAAAGCAGCCTACGCTGCTTTTTTTAATGATTTAATCATGTAATATATTCCTATAATCATAAACGGAATACTTAACCATTGCCCCATGTCGAGCATCATCCCCTGCTCAAAATCTACCTGTACCTCTTTTATGAACTCCACAAAGAAACGGAATGTGAATATAGTTGCAAGGCAGTAGCCAAAATAGAATCCCGTGCCCACACGCTTTGGGAATTTTCTGTATATAAACCAGCCGCCTATGAATATGAGCAGATAGGCGATAGCCTCGTACAGCTGGGCAGGGTGGCGCGGTACATTATCCACCTGCGCAAAAATTATACCCAGCGGGCTATCTGTGGCACGGCCAAGAATCTCGGAATTCATAAAATTCCCCAAGCGTATGAAGGTTGCCACAATGGGTGTGGTTATGGCAATATTGTCGAGTATCCACATGAACGACAGTTTTGTCTTTCGGCTGTATAAAAAGAGCGCGAGCATGAGCCCAAGTGTCCCACCATGGCTTGCAAGCCCTTGGTAACCGATGAAGCGCCAGCCGTCGGCTGTTATTTTTATGGGCAGAAGCATCTCCCAAAAGTGGCTCAAATAGTATTCAGGCTCGTAGAAAAGGCAATGTCCCAACCTTGCACCAAGCAATATTCCCACAAAACAGTACATGAAAAGTGGCTCAAACAATTGCTCGCTCACATTCTGTTTTTTATACAACTGTTGCATTATAAAGTACCCCAAAGCAAGCCCTATCACCCAGCAGAGCGAGTAGTAACGTACCTCGAAATTACCAATCGAGAAGGGGCCCATGGCCGGGTCCCAAATTATGTGGCAGGGTAGTGCATTCATTGTTTTTTACACATTAAAACGGAAGTGCATGATGTCGCCGTCTTGTACCACATACTCCTTGCCTTCGACACCCATTTTTCCGGCCTCTTTCACGGCAGCCTCGGAGCCGTAGTTTATATAATCGTCGTATTTTATAACCTCGGCGCGTATGAAGCCTTTCTCAAAATCGGTGTGGATTACACCGGCACACTGCGGTGCTTTCCATCCTTTGCGGAAGGTCCATGCCTTTACCTCCATTTCGCCTGCGGTGATGAAGGTTTGCAGGTTAAGCAGTGTGTATATGGCTTTTATGAGGCGGTCGCAACCAGATTCTTTGAGCCCCAAATCCTCCAAGAACATCTGTTTCTCCTCGTAGCTCTCGAGTTCGGCAATATCGGCCTCGGTCTGTGCCGAAATAATGAGCAGCTCGGCATTCTCCTCTTTAATGGCCTCGCGCACGGCATCTACATATTTATTGCCGTTTGCAGCCGATGTGTCATCGACGTTGCACACATAGAGTACAGGCTTCGATGTGAGCAGGAAAAGATTCTTTGCAACGTTCTGTTCATCCTCGGTCTCAAAAACCACTGTACGGGCCGATTTTCCCGCTTCCAGGGCATCTTTGTATTGCATGAGTACATCGTATTCAAGCTTTGCTTGCTTGTCGCCGCCTACGCGTGCCTGTTTCTCCACGCGTTTTATACGGTTTTCAATGGTTTCAAGGTCTTTCAGTTGCAGTTCAATGTCTATAATCTCTTTGTCGCGCACAGGGTTCACAGAGCCATCGACGTGTACTATGTTGTCGTTGTCGAAGCAACGGAGTACGTGTATAATGGCATCGGTCTCGCGTATGTTTCCAAGGAATTGGTTACCTAAGCCCTCGCCCTTGCTTGCACCCTTTACAAGGCCTGCAATATCCACAATGTCGCACGTTGCGGGTACTATGCGCCCGGGGTGAACAATCTCGGCGAGTTTGTTCAGTCGCTCGTCGGGTACTGTAATCTGTCCCATCTGTGCATCGATGGTGCAGAAGGGGAAGTTTGCTGCCTGCGCCTTTGCGCTCGAGAGGCAGTTGAAAAGTGTTGATTTTCCTACGTTGGGCAAGCCCACAATTCCTGCTTTCAAAGCCATATTTTTGTATCTTATTCGGTTATTAAAATTTTTGCAGTGCCCTCTTTTATGAAAAGGCACTGCAAAAATAGCGAATAATTTCGTAAGTAAAAAATGGAGGCTCCCTCTCTTTACCCTCTCTGTTTCAATGCTTGTTCCAAAATATCCATATTGCGGTTGTTGCGATACTCCTCTATGGTGTTGTAGAGCAGCCATATTATTGTTATTGCAAGCAGTGGCAGCAGCAGTATATTGTAATCTAAACTGTTTAAGGAGATACTTTCGTTAAGGTATTCGGTTGTAATGTATGCAATATAGTGGGCAGTTTCACTCCAATCGGTTATCAAAAGCAGAGAGACACAACCTATAATAGCTATGCAGTTGAGCAAGAGTGGCAGCATGGCAAGCCTGCTTTTGCGTGCAGGCAGGCGCATCTCTATTTGCACCAGCAGCTGTTTTTCCCTTTCGGGCTGTGCAGGAAATGCCTTTTTAAGTGCATCGGCAAGTTGTTTATCATTCTCTTTCATTGTTTTTTAGAATCTTTTCGAGGTTGTTGCGCCCGCGCGATAGGTATGCTTTTATACTGCCGGCAGGGTAGCCTGTTATTTTTTGTATCTCTTTTATGCTCATCTCCTCAAGGTAGAAAAGTGTTATGCAGTGTCGCTCCTTTTCGTTGAGGCTGTAAATAGCCTTTTGCAGTGCCTCATGTGGCCACAGGGGTGGTGGGCTCTCATCGGCTATTTCGTAAGCGGTGCGTTCATCGTCTATGGGTGTGGTTTGGCAGGCTGCGCTGCGTGTGTAGTTCATAAATGTGTTGAACGCTATGCGGTAGAGCCAGGTGCTGAACGAGGATAGCCCGCGAAATCCTCCAATCCCTTGCCATGCCTTTATGAAGGTCTCTTGTGTGAGGTCGTCGCTCGTGGCTTGGTTTCCCATTGTTTGCACGAGGAAATATCTACGCACTTGGGGTAGATATTTCTCCATCAAACGCCTGAATGCGCGTTCGTCGTTCCATAGAAGCACCCTTGTTACCCACAGAATGTCTTCTGAATTTTTCATTGCATCGGCTGTTTATTCATTTAGTTCTTCCGCAGCAGAGGTTGGTGCAACGGCGCTTTCCGTGGAACTGTTTTCAACCTTTTTATTAACTTTTTTATCTTTTACGAATTTTACAATGGCTATGGCTGTGCGCACGGTGAGGCGCAAAATACCCACCCAAAAGAGTATATTTGCAAAGGCTAATATTATATCGGCCCACGCTGTGCATATGCTGATAAAGCCGTAGCCTATACCTGCAATAGTTGCATCGGTAATGAAATTCTTGCTTGTAATAACGCTTTTTTGTGCATTGAAAAGTTCGAGGTTCACCGGTTCACCCTGTGTGAAAACACCTTTGTCAATGAGTTTGTTAAACATCTCTTTCTTTTGCTCGTCTTTGCGCCGTAGGTTGCGGAAGGCAAACATAGAAACCAATACAATACCGCCTGTTATGGCTATGATTGCCACAATGGGTATTAGGGCTCGGCAGATTTCCTCGTTGTTCTCAATTGCTGCCTGACGCATATTCTTTTCGTGGTTCTGCTTCATAGCCAAGCGGCTGTTTTCCATCCTCTCTAATTCTATTTTTTCAATGGCTGTGGCAGCCTCCTCTTTGGTTATGTATCCCTGTTCGGCAAGTTCCATCCACTGTTTGTAGTCTGTTTGTGCCTCCGATAGTGTGGGTAGTATGGCTATGATTGCCATGAAAAGAATAGTTTTTACAATTTGTTTCATTGCTATTTATCAGTTTTTAGTGGTTATGACTCTTTTTCGGTACCGTATGTTAGACACCGGTACCGGCCGAAAGGTTACAAAAAAGAGATTTTTTTTGAAAGGGTAGGCTGCTTATCGCGTTCTATTGCCTGTGATAAGTTTACCTAATAGTGGTGCGTGTGTTTGTAATATTTTATCTGTTACATACGCAATCATAATCATAATAACGGGTGTAAAAAAGTATATAAACAGCAGAACAATGGGGTTGTTGCTGTCAAATAGTATGTATAATGCTTTTATTGTGGGACCTATAATTATTCCGTGCAGTGCATATAGCATAAAACATATTTTTGTTAGCCCGGGAGTGGGGTTTATAATTCTTTTTCTGTAAAGGAGTGATACAAAATAGAATAGGGCTGTTATTTTTATGATGTTTGTTACGAGGAACGCACACGCGTTGTCGCCTATGTTGTTTAGAATAAGTTGCAATGGAATGTATAGCGCAAGTGTGGTAATTCCTATGGGATGAGGTATCTTTGTTATGTTCACATTGTGTATGGCAATGTATGCGCCTATTGCGAAAAACATGAATGCACCGCCACCAAAACCTGTTATATTAATTCCTGTATTTGTTATGTAACAGGTGGTGATTATTGCAAAATATAGAATGGCTGTTGCGTTATTTTTAAGCAGGCGGTAGAGCAGTGGGGCGCATATTGATACAATCATAAGATCGCGCATATACCATAGCGGTCCGTTGGCGGGGTCGTCATTGTGTCTTTGTGAAAAATCCCAATACCCACTTATATAATCGGTAAGAGTGTAATCTTCGTGTGCAACGACATTGAATCTTATGTATAAAAAAAGTATGGCTATGGTGTTCCATATAAGGTATGGTATCAACAGCGAGTGTATTCTTCGTTTTAATTTGTCGGCAAAGGGTATTTGTTCTTTTATACTACTGTTTCTGAAGAAAAAATATCCCGAGATTATAAAAAGTACCGGTACGGGTTCGGGCAGCACTATCAAATAGAGGTAGTTGAATACGTATATTAACCATTGGGGCCATTGAGGTGATGCACCTTCCCACATTTTCACAAGTGAATAGATGTTTGTGTGTATAAATACTACACCCAAAATCAAAGGGAAGCGTAGCCAGGTGATTACATCTATTTGTTCTTGGTCGTATAGTGGTTTGGTGTTCATCTTGTATTCAGGTCATTTTGTAAATATTTTTATCAGTGTGCCTCTAACCAGTTCGCGCCCCAGCCATAGTCGGCAACAAGGGGCACTTGCATTGCAAATGCCTGTTGCATCTCCTCAACAACAAGTGCCTGCATGGCCTCTTTCTCTTCGGGTACCACGTTGAAGTTTAGTTCGTCGTGTACTTGCAGTATCATGGTTGAACGCATCTGTTGCTCTTTCATGCGGCGGTATATGTTTATCATTGCCACTTTTATAATGTCGGCGGCACTTCCCTGTATGGGGGCGTTCACAGCGTTTCGCTCGGCATATCCGCGCACCACGGCATTGTGTGAGTTTATATCGGGCAGATATCGTTTGCGCTTGAAGATGGTTTCAACGTAACCGTTGAGTTTGGCCTCTTGTTTGCATTTTTCAATATATTCGGCTACTCCTTTATAGGTGTCGAAATAGTTGTCTATGAGTGTTTTTGCCTCAAAGCGGTTTACGTTCATGCGCTCGGCAAGGCCGAACACTGATATTCCGTATATGATTCCAAAGTTGGCCACTTTTGCTTTGCGACGTTCGTCTTTTGTTACCTCCTCAATAGGCTTCTTGTATATTTTTGCCGCTGTTGCTGCGTGAATATCGTACCCGCTGCGGAAGTCCTCAATCATATTGCTATCGCCACTCAGATGTGCCATAATGCGCAATTCAATCTGTGAATAATCGACCGATAGGAACAGGCAACCATCGTCGGGGATAAAGGCTTTGCGCACCTCCTTGCCATCCTCGTCGCGTATGGGGATGTTTTGCAGATTGGGGTTGCTGGAACTCAATCGGCCGGTGGCGGTTACCGTTTGGTTGTACGATGTATGTATCTTCCCGGTGCGTCTGTTCACTAGTGCGGGCAGGCTGTCGATGTATGTGCTTAATAGTTTTTTAAGGCCGCGGTATTGTAAAATATTTTTTACAATAGGGTGGCGGTTTTGCAGCTGTGCAAGCACCTCCTCCGATGTTACAAATTGGCCTGTTTTTGTCTTTTTGGGTTTATCCACAATCTTCAGTTTGCCAAAGAGTATGTCGCCCACCTGCTTGGGCGATGCAATGTTGAATGCCTCGCCTGCCTGGGTGAAGATTTCCTCTTCAATCTCATCGAGTCGCTTGCCGAGCAGTACCGATGTTTCGCGCAGAGCGTTGGTGTCTATACGTGCGCCGTTGCGCTCCATATAAGCAAGCACGGGGATAAGAGGCATCTCTATTTTATAGAAAAGTTCTTCAATACCGGCCTCATTTATCTCCTTCTCCAATATGTTTTTCAGTCGCAGTGTAATATCGGCATCTTCGCAGGCATAGTCGCAGATGTCGGCAGGGGAGAGGTCGCGCATATTTTTTTGGTTTTTTCCCTTTGCGCCTATGAGTTCGGTAATTTTTATTGTTTCGTAGTTCAGGTAAATCTCGGCAAGATAATCCATTCCGTGGTAAAGTTCTGGTTGCAGCACGTAGTGGGCTATCATGGTATCGAACATTTTTCCTCGGAGCTCAATCCCATAGTTGGCAAGCACGGTGAGGTCGTATTTTATATTTTGCCCCACCTTGCATATGTTTTCATTTTCAATGAGTGGACGCAAAATTTCGAGTCGGGTGGTGGCGGCTGCTTTGTCTGCTGCAATGGGTATGTAAACAGCCTCGCCCTCCTTCACTGAAAGCGAAATTCCCACAAGTTCGGCCTCCAAAGCGTTGGTGCTTGTAGTTTCGGTGTCTATGCACACTGTTTCGCAATTTTTTATGGCAGAAAGGAAAGTGTATATATCTTCCTCTGTATCAAGTAATTTGTAGCTGTGTGGAGTGTCTTTTAAGCTCAAATGGCTGGAATTTTTTTCATCGTCCGTATCTTCGGTGGGAAAAAAATCAAAGAGAGTGGGTTCAAAAGTGTCGTTTTTTTTGCTTTTGCTCTTTTTCTCGCTGCTCTCTTCCTCGGCCGGTGTATCGAAGAGCGACGGAGCGAAATTTGTTTTTTTTACTCGTTCCTTCAGAGCCCGCAGTTCGTAAAAGTCGAGCAGGCGGGTAAGTTCGGTTTCGTTGGCGGGCTCGCGTTTTAATGCCTCCATGTCGAGTTCAATGGGGACATCGGTTTTTATGGTTGCAAGGAATTTGCTGAAGATAATTTTTTCTCTGTTCTCCTCCACCTTTGTTTTAAGTGCTCCTTTAAGTTTGTCGGTGTTTGCAAGCAGGCTGTCTATGCTGCCAAATTCGGCAATGAGTTTTTGTGCGGTTTTCTCTCCCACTCCAGGGCAGCCCGGTATGTTATCACTTGCATCGCCCATAAGGCCCAAGAGGTCTATTACCTGTTCGGTACGCTCTATGCCGAATTTCTCTTTCACCCGCTCCACGCCCATTACCTCGAACTCCTTGTCGCCATACTTGGGGCGGTATATGAACACATTGTCCGAAACAAGCTGTCCGTAGTCTTTGTCGGGGGTCATCATATATGTAATAATTCCCCTTTTTTCCGCCTGTTTTGCAAGTGTTCCCACAACATCGTCGGCCTCGTATCCGGGTACTTCGAATACGGGTATATTGTAGGCCTTTATGATTTCCTTTATCACGGGCACCGACTCGCGTATAACCTCGGGTGTCTCCTCACGCTGTGCCTTGTATTGTTCATAGGCCTCGTGTCGAAAGGTTTTTCCGCGTGGGTCAAAAGCAACACCTATGTGAGTGGGATTCTCCTTCTTGAGTACATCTTCAAGCGTGTTGACAAAGCCCAATATGGCCGATGTGTTGAATCCCTTTGAATTTATCCTTGGGTTCTTTATAAATGCGTAGTATGCACGGTATATAAGTGCATAAGCATCGAGTAAAAACAGTTTATCCATCCTTTCTAATAAAAACAAATTGAATGTAAAAATACAAAAATTATAATACTATCCATATTCTTTTTTATTACTTTTGTGCTGTTAAGTGGTAAATGCTCTTTATTTTTTGTTAATAGGAGTATTTGTTTGTAAGTATAACAATTTATAATTGCCACTGTTATAAGAGGAATGGATATATTATCGGCCATACAGCACCCGATAAAGCAGGAGTTTACTGCTTTTAAGGAGTATTTTAATGCACAATTCAGTAGCGACATACCGTTACTTAATAGTGCAATGGATAGTGTGTCGGGCTCCGCTGGCAAGATGATGAGGCCTATACTTCTGTTGCTTGTGGCAAAGAGTTGTGGTGTGGTGTCGGCTGTTACGCATGCTGCGGCAACATCGTTGGAACTGCTTCATACTGCAAGTCTTTTGCACGACGATGTGGTGGATGAGAGCCCCATACGTCGCAATCGCCCCTCGTTGAACGCGCTCTTCAACAACCGTGTGGCCATTCTCACCGGCGACTACCTCTTCTCGCTTGCATTGAATAATGCTTCAAAAACAAAAAACATCGAAGTAATCGAACAATTGTCGCTGCTTGGTTGTGCCCTTTCAAGTGGTGAAATGATGCAGTTGCAGGCTCAAAAAACAGGCGAATTCAGCGAGGAAACTTACCTGAATATAATAAAGGGTAAGACGGCGTCGCTCTTTGCCTCATGTGCTTATATAGGGGCCTTGTCGGCAGGTGCGAGCGAGCAGCAAGCGATGGATTTTCGCCATTTCGGCGAGCTGCTTGGTATCTGTTTTCAGATAAAAGACGACATTTTTGATTACTACGAAGGCGATATAGGCAAGCCCACAGGCAGCGATATGCGCGAGGGAAAAATAACCTTGCCGGCACTCTATGCTTTGCGTACATCCACAGCGCCTGTTGTGGCTGTGATAAAAGAGAAGCTGGCTGCCGGAAAAGAGCTCGATGAAAAGGAGATAGAATCACTTATAGAACTGTCGAAAAGCGAGGGTGGTGTGCAGTATGCGCTTGATAAAATAGAGCAATTGCGTGCCGAGGCTCTTTCGTTGCTCCCATCGGATATTCCGCTTGATTGCCACGATGCTCTGGTGGCTTACCTCAATTATGTGATATCGCGTGATAAGTAAATAACACAATGTTAGAATAAAATAAAAGTACCAATCGTGCGTGATTGGTACTTTTATTTTATAGAGTTCAGTGTTTATTCTTAGAAGAATTTTATCTCTTTGCCAATGATTTCGCCAAGGCACAGATTGGCAAGGCGGCTGGTTCCCAGGCGGAAAAGTTCGTTTGTGAGCCATTCCTCGCCCAAGAGCTCTTTTACTATTGTATAATATACAAGTGCATCGTGTACGGTGTTAATGCCTCCTGCGGGCTTAAAACCAACTTTGCGGCCGGTTTTTTGGAAGTACTCCTTGATGGTGCTGCACATAACGTATGCAGCCTCGGGTGTTGCGGCGGGCGACTCTTTGCCGGTTGATGTCTTTATGAAATCGGCACCTGAATACATCGATAAAATCGATGCTTTTTTGATATTATCGGCTGTTTTAAGCGCTCCGGTCTCCAATATCACTTTCAAGTGTTTCTCGCCGCATACGCTTTTGAGTTCCTGTATCTCGTCGCACACGCCCTCGTAGTCCTGGCTCAGGAATTTGCCTACGCTCAACACTATATCTATTTCCGTTGCGCCGTCGTGTATTGCCATGGCGGTTTCGGCAACCTTTATCTCTTGGAATGTCTGCGATGAGGGGAAACCGCCCGATACGCAGGCGATGCCTACGTTCTCAACCTCCAATGATTGGCTCACAATCTTTGCAAAATTGGGATATACGCATATTGCGGCCACGTTTTTGAGGTCGGGGAATTTATCCTCGAATTCGTTTACTTTCTCGGTGAATTTCAGCACGCTCTCCTCGCTGTCGGTGCATTTGAGAGTGGTGAGGTCTATGCAGTTGAAAAGGAATTTCTTTACATCCTGCGTGTTGTTCTCTTCAACCTTCTCGTCTATAAGTTTCTTTACGTTTGCAGCTACCTCGCTGTCGCTCATTGCTGGTGCGTACTCGCGGAGTACAAAATCGTATTTGCTCTCCTCCTCGGCATGGTAGTGTTTATGCTCGCCACCACAACCACAATTACAATTCTCGCTCATCGTTGTATAGTTTAGGGTTATTAATATGTCTTTTATTATCTCTTTTACTCTTTTTATCGAGGTTTTTTTCGAATGCGGCAGTGAGGTCGGTGCCTGTTTGGTTGGCTATGCATATAAGCACCCACAGCACATCGGCAAGCTCATCCGAGAGGTCGTTTTTCTCTCCCTCCTTGAACGATTGTTCGCCGTATTTGCGTGCCATTATGCGTGCAACCTCGCCCACCTCCTCGGCAAGAATAGCTGTATTGGTGAGTTCGTTGAAGTATCGCACACCATACTCTTTTATCCACGCATCAACGCGTTCTTGTGCCTCTTTTATTGTCATTGTTACTCTTTGTTTTTAGAGTCTATAAATATAGTAACAGGCCCGTCGTTTATTAGTTCAACCTTCATGTCGGCACCAAAAATTCCTCTTTTTATCGGGCTGTTAAGTGCTATTTCGAGTTCGTTGCAGAACTGCTCGTACAACGGTATCGAGATATCGGGTTTTGCTGCTTTTATGTACGATGGGCGGTTCCCTTTTTTGGTGGATGCCATGAGTGTGAATTGGCTCACTGCAAGCACCTCGCCACCTATATCTGCTACCGATAGATTCATCACTCCGTTTTTGTCATCAAACAGACGTATGTTGGCAATCTTTTTGGTGAGCCACTCGATATCCTCTTGGCTATCCTCATCGCATATACCAACAAAAACAAGCAATCCTTTGTTTATCAGCGAAATGAGTTCTCCTTCAACGGTTACCGATGCTTTTTTTACTCTCTGTATAAGTACTCTCATGATTCTCTCTTTTGAACAGCATTGTTATGCTTGGCACAAAGATAGCGATTTTTTATCTATTTAAGTGCGTCAAGCAGAATTTCTGCCTTTGCCCGGCCTATTATGGCTGCAATATCCTCAAGGTCGGCCTCTTTTATACGTTTGATACTCTTAAATTGTTGTAACAGAGCCTGTTTGCTCTTTTCGCCTATGCCCTTTATGTTGTCAAGCTCCGATTCTGTTTGCCGTTTGCTGCGTTTGTTGCGGTGGAAGGTTATGGCAAAGCGGTGTACCTCGTCCTGTATCTGCGTCATCAAGCGGAATAGTGCGGTGTTCTGTTTCAGACCTATGGAATTGCCGTTTATGAGCAGTTCCGAAGTGCGGTGTCGCCCGTCTTTTACCAATCCGGCAATGGGGATGTCAAGCCCTAATTTATCCTCGGTGATGCTGCGAATGGCCTCTATCTGTCCCTTTCCGCCATCGGCAATTATAAGGCTTGGCAGTTCACCCCCCTCCTCTAATATACGGCTGTATCGGCGTTCCACCACCTCGCGCATCGATGCGTAATCGTCGGCTCCGACAACGGTTTTTATATTGTATTTGCGGTAATCTTTTTTCGATGGTTTGAGTTTGCGAAAAACCACGCATGCCGCAACGGCGTCGTTTCCTTGGATATTTGAATTATCAAAACTTTCAATAATAATCGGTAGTTTTTCGATGTGCAGAGCCTCTTGTATCTCCTTCATCAGTCGCGTGGCTTTCTGTTCGGGATTCAGCTTGTCCTCTTGTTTGAGGCGGTCGGCCTTGTACTGTTTTACATTTAGTTTGGAAAGCGCGAGCAGGCGTGCTTTATCTCCCTTTTGCGGCAGTGTTATGCTCACCCCTTCGAGTGGCAGTTCTACGTTAAAGGGGAGTATAATCTCCTTGGCAGTGCTTTGGAATCTTTCGCGCATCTCAATGATACCCATAATTAGTATTTCTTCGTCGGTTTCATCGAGTTTTTTGCGGTATTCTATGGTGAATGCCTGGTTTATGCATCCGTTTGTTATGTGCAGGAAATTGATGAATGCGTTCTTTTCGTCGCTCTCAATGGAGAACACATCAAGGTTGTTGAGTGATGAACTTACCACCTCGCTGCGGCTTCGGAAATTCTCTATGAGATTATATTTTTCTTTTATCTTTTGCGCCCCTTCAAAATCCAACTTTTCGGCTTTTAATCGCATTTCGTTCATTAGCTTTTCTTGTAAAATGCGTATGTCGCCTTTGAGTATCGTTGTAACATCGTCTATCTGTTTCGCGTAATCATCTTGCGATATTTTACCTATGCATGGCGCGCAACAATTATGTATCTGGTATTCTAAGCAGCAGTTGAATTTGCCTGCTTTTACAGCCTCGGGTGTTATTTTCAGGTTGCAACTGCGCAAGGGGTAAAGCTCTTTTATAAGGGTGAGCAGAGCATGCAACGCACCAGCATTTGTGTATGGACCAAAGTATCGGCCGGCCTTTTTTACAATTTTTCTTGTTTTGAAGATTTTTGGGAAGTAGTCGTTGCTTATGCAGATTGAGGGGTATGTCTTGTCGTCTTTAAGTAAAATATTATAGCGAGGCTTGTGCCGCTTTATGAGATTGTTCTCCAAAAGCAGAGCATCGGCCTCGCTATTTACAACTATGTAACGTATGTCGGCAATCTTTGAAACCAACAGGCGTGTTTTCAAGGATTGCTGCTCTTTGTTGAAATATGAGGATACTCGACGTTTGAGGTTTTTGGCTTTTCCTACATAGATTATCTCCCCGCTTTCGTTAAGGTATTGATAACAGCCGGGCGAGTCGGGTAGGTTGCTTACTATGTTTTTTATCTGCTCCTCCCTCTTTGTCTTATCCTCTTTGCTCATTATTTTCCTTCGAGTGTGAGCAGGCAATCAATTTCGGCATCGGCAGGGAAGGTGCTGCGTCCTTTCAGCCCTTCGAGTTCGATAAGGAAATTTATCATCACCCTTTTGGGATTGAGTTTTTTTACAAGATTGTATGCTGCAAGCATGGTGCCGCCTGTGGCAAGAAGGTCGTCGTGAATGAGTACAACGTCGTTCTCGTCGATAGCATCCTTGTGTATCTCAATTGTGTCGCGGCCATACTCTTTACCATAGCTTTCGCTTATTGTTTCAGCGGGTAGTTTTCCGGGTTTGCGAATGGGCACAAAGCCGGCGTTCAGTTTCACTGCAAGTGCCGATGCCATCACAAAGCCGCGCGATTCTATTCCTACGATTTTAGTGATGCCGCAATCTTTATACATGTCGTAAAGAGCTTTGTCGAGTTCCTGCATGCAAGCGGGGTTCTTGAAGAGTGATGTTACATCTTTGAACTGTATTCCCGGAATGGGAAAATCGGGAATGTTTCTTAAATTTGAAAGTAGCAATTCTTTGTTCATGGTTCTATGTTTTTGTTAATGTTTCACGTGGAACAGTTTTATTTTCTCATTAGCACAAGCAGTACATTTACATCGCTTGGCGACACTCCCGGTATGCGGCTTGCTTGCGCAAGTGTTTCGGGGTTTATGGCTGTGAGCTTTTGTCGCGCCTCGGTCGATAGCGAGTCGAGTTCATTGTAGTTGAACTTGCCGCGTATGCGTATATTTTCCAGGCGCAACATGCGCTCGGCCTCTTCGCGTTCGCGTTCAATGTAACCGCGATATTTTATCTCAATCTCCACGGCCTCGGTAACCTCCTCGCGCCATGCGCCAAGTTTTTCGAGCTCGTTTTTAAGCGGTTTTATATATTGGGCTATTGAGTTTATGGTTATCTGTGGGCGTTCGATAATTGCTGCCAATTTGCAACCGCGCGCCAATGGGGTGGTGCCAAGTTCTTGCAATCCTTCGTTTATGAGATTTGCTTTTACCGAGAAGTTTTCAATAAAGTCGGTTAGTTTTTGCATGAGTTCTTTTTTCTCGCGTAGCTTGTGATAACGCTCTTCGGTTACCAGCCCCAGCGTGTATCCCTTTTCGGTGAGTCGTCGGTCGGCATTGTCGGAACGGAGAAGTATGCGATATTCGGCACGCGAGGTGAACATCCTGTATGGCTCATCTACGCCTTTTGTAACAAGGTCGTCTATCAGCACGCCTATGTATGCTTCGTTGCGGCGCAGTATAAAACTCTCTTTCCCGTCAATTTTAAGTGCGGCGTTTATGCCGGCAACTATTCCTTGCCCGGCTGCCTCCTCGTATCCGGTGGTGCCGTTTACCTGTCCTGCAAAGTATAGGTTTTCCACAATCTTCGATTCAAGAGTGTGGTATAGTTGTGTGGGCGGGAAATAGTCGTACTCTATGGCATATCCCGGGCGATATGCAACAGCATCTTTCAGTGCCGGTATCTTGCGCAGGGCGTTTAGCTGTATGTCCATTGGGAGCGACGATGAGAATCCGTTCACATAAACCTCTTGTGTAGTTTCGCCTTCGGGCTCCAAAAAGAGCAGGTGTCTCTCGCGCTCGGCAAAGGTTACAATCTTTGTTTCTATGCTTGGGCAGTAACGCGGCCCTATGCTCTGTATCTGTCCGTTGTAGAGCGGCGAGTCGTCGAGCCCGTCGCGCAGTGTCTGGTGAACATCGGGGTTGGTGTAACAAGCCCAGCAGGGTAGTTGTTGCAGATTTCGTTCGTTTGATAAATAAGAAAAGCAGTGAAAATCTTTATCACCTTGTTGAATATCAACAAGTTCTATGTTTATACTGCGCTTGTCGAGGCGTACAGGTGTGCCTGTTTTCATGCGCCCCGATTCTATCCCTTGTTTTTTCAAGGATTCGGTGAGTCCTTTGGCTGCCGGCTCGGCTATGCGCCCGCCTTCGAACTGCACGCGCCCCACATGCATCAGGCCATTGAGGAATGTGCCGGCGGTAATTATTATGCTCTTGGCACGGAATTCTGCACCAAGTTGTGTCTTTGCACCCACGGCCTTGCCGTTCTCCACAATGATTTCGGTGGCGCTGTCCTGCCACATGTGCAGGTTAGGGATGTTTTCGAGTGTCTCTCTCCAATATTGGCTGAACTTCATGCGGTCGCACTGCGCACGAGGGCTCCACATTGCGGGGCCCTTTGAGCGGTTGAGCATGCGGAACTGTATCGAAGCCTTGTCGGTGATAATTCCCATGTAACCGCCCAATGCATCAATTTCGCGCACAATCTGCCCTTTGGCAATACCTCCTATTGCGGGGTTGCAGCTCATTTGGGCAATTTTGTTCATGTCCATTGTCATCAGGCAGGTCTTTTTGCCCATGTTAGCCGCTGCCGCTGCCGCTTCGCATCCTGCGTGCCCGGCGCCTATAACCAATATGTCGTATTCGAATATCACTTTTCTGTAAATCTGCGTTGTTTGGTGCGAAAGTGGCAGCAAATGAACGCTGCTTGTCTTTAGCGATGCCAAAGATAATAAAAACATTTTTTTTGCTTGGCAGGTTATCTTTAATATTTACCACCTAAACATATTTAAGGGAATTATTTCGCTAAAAAATGTTGTTTTTAATAAAAAACACCTATTTTTGTAATTAGCAACTTAAATTTGATGTTGCTATGTATTGATTGCATTAACAATTTATTTATTTATATAATTTAATATCAATTTATTATGTGGTTATTTAATTCTTCTGTGGGAAAGAAGGTTATCATGAGCGTGTCGGGTATTGCCCTTGTGCTTTTTCTTCTTTTCCATATGTCAATGAACTTGGTTGCTATCTTCAGCGCCGAGGGGTACAACATGATTTGTGAGTTTTTGGGTGCCAATTGGTATGCGCTCATTGCAACAGCAGGCCTTGCTGCTCTTGTAGTGGTGCATTTCGTTTATGCAATCATCCTCACTTTGCAGAACAGAAAGGCTCGTGGCGGTCAGGGCTATGCCTACACCGTTAAGCCTAAAAATGTAGAGTGGGCTTCACAGAATATGTTTGTACTCGGAGTTATCGTAATTCTTGGTATGGCATTGCATTTGTTCAATTTCTGGGCAAACATGCAGCTTGTTGAGGTTCTTCACATGCTGGGTGCCAATGTAGATGCATCGCTTGCTGCCGATGGTGTTCACTACATCAAAGAGACATTTGCTTGCCCTGTTTATGTGGCTCTCTATGTTATCTGGTTGGTTGCTTTGTGGTTCCATCTTACACATGGTT
Source organism: Bacteroidaceae bacterium (assembly GCA_017451695.1). Taxonomy (GTDB): domain Bacteria; phylum Bacteroidota; class Bacteroidia; order Bacteroidales; family Bacteroidaceae; genus HGM04593. The sequence goes on along the minus strand of JAFTNW010000006.1, from coordinate 103,017 downwards.
TCTGGAGTGCATTGCAGACACTTGGTTGGGCAAACCAGATATGGTTCAACCGTTGGAGAGTTATCGGTAATGTTATTGTTACCATCATTATTCTTGGTTTCTTGGCAGTTGTAGCTGTTTATGCAGTATGCCCTTGTGCCGGTTGCTAATGAGTTATTAAGTGTAAAATTTCAAAAATAAGATATTATGGCTAAGATTAGTTCAATAAAAGTGGATTCCAAAATTCCTGAGGGCCCTTTGGCCGAAAAATGGACCAACTATAAGGCGCATCAGAAATTGGTGAACCCTGCCAACAAACGTAAGCTCGATATTATTGTTGTAGGTACCGGTCTTGCGGGTGCTTCGGCTGCCGCTTCACTTGGTGCAATGGGTTTCAATGTTCTTAACTTCTGTATTCAGGATTCTCCCCGTCGCGCTCACTCTATCGCGGCTCAGGGTGGTATTAACGCTGCCAAGAACTACCAGAACGACGGCGACTCTGTTTATCGCCTCTTCTACGATACAATTAAGGGTGGTGACTATCGTGCACGCGAGGCAAACGTATATCGTTTGGCCGAGGTTTCGGGCTCTATCATCGATCAATGTGTTGCACAGTGTGTTCCCTTTTCACGCGAGTATGGTGGTTTGCTTGCCAACCGTTCATTCGGTGGTGCTCAGGTATCGCGTACATTCTATGCCCGCGGTCAGACCGGTCAGCAGCTCCTTCTCGGTGCATACTCTGCTCTTAACTATCAGGTGAGCCAGGGCACTGTAAAGGTGTTCACACGCTACGAGATGCTTGATCTCGTAATCATCGATGGCCGTGCACGCGGTATCATTGCCCGTAACCTTGTAACAGGTAAGGTAGAGCGTTTTGCTGCTCATGCAGTGGTTATCGGTACCGGTGGTTATGGTAACGCATACTTCCTCTCTACAAATGCCATGGGTAGCAACGGTTCTGCCGCTTTGCAGTGCTACCGCAAGGGTGCTTGGTTTGCCAACCCCTGCTATGCACAGATTCACCCCACATGTATCCCCGTTCACGGCGACAAGCAGTCTAAGCTCACTCTTATGTCTGAGTCTTTGCGTAACGACGGTCGCATCTGGGTTCCCAAGAAATTGGAGGATGCAAAGGCATTGCAGGCCGGTAAGAAACATCCCAACGATATTCCCGATGAGGATCGCGACTTCTACTTGGAGCGTCGTTATCCCGCATTCGGTAACCTTGTACCCCGCGACGTTGCTTCGCGTGCTGCCAAAGAGCGTTGCGATGCCGGCTTTGGTGTAAACAACACCGGTCTTGCCGTGTTCCTCGACTTCAAGTATGCTATCCAGCGTTTGGGTGAGGATGTTGTACGTCAGCGTTATGGTAACCTCTTCGATATGTACGAGGAGATTGCCGATACCAACCCCTACAAGGAGCCTATGATGATATTCCCCGCTATCCACTACACAATGGGTGGTATCTGGGTAGATTACGAGTTGCAGACATCTGTTCCCGGTTTGTTCGCAATTGGTGAGGCTAACTTCAGCGACCACGGTGCCAACCGTCTTGGTGCTTCTGCTCTTATGCAGGGCTTGGCCGATGGTTACTTCGTGCTCCCTTATACAATACAGAACTATCTCTCGGATCAGATTCAGGTTCCCCGTTTCAGCACCGATGCTCCCGAGTTCGTTGCTGCCGAGAAGGCTGTTAAGGACAAGATTGCCAAGCTCATGGCTATCAAGGGTAAACGCAGTGTAGATTCTATCCACAAGGAACTTGGCCATGTTATGTGGGATTATGTAGGTATGGCACGTACAAAAGAGTCCTTGGAGACAGCGTTGAAGAAACTCGACGAGGTAGAGAAACTCTTCTGGAGCGATCTGTTTATCCCCGGTGCAGCCGATTCTCTCAACACCGAGCTTGAGAAAGCACTCCGCTTGCTCGACTTCATTGAGATTGGTCGTCTTATGGCACGCGATGCTCTCAACCGCGAGGAGTCTTGCGGTGGTCACTTCCGTGAGGAGCACCAGACCGAGGAGGGTGAGGCTAAACGCGACGACGAGAACTACTCATACGTTGCTTGCTGGAAATACACCGGCGAAGGCCAGGAACCCGAACTTATCAAAGAAGACCTTAACTACCAATATATTAAGGTACAGCAGCGTAACTACAAGAACTAACCCGTAAAAACAGAAAAACAATGGACAAAAATATAAGTTTTACATTGAAAGTATGGCGCCAGAAAGGTCCTAAAGAGAAAGGTGCTTTTGCAACATACCAGATGCAGGATATCCCCGGTGATACCTCATTCTTGGAGATGCTCGATATTCTTAACGAGAGTTTGGTAAATAAGGGCGAGGAGCCTATCGTGTTCGACCATGACTGCCGCGAAGGTATCTGCGGTATGTGTTCGCTCTATGTGAACGGTCATCCCCACGGTCCCGCAACAGGTGCCACCACTTGCCAGTTGTATATGCGTCGTTTCAAGGACGGTGATACAATCACAGTGGAGCCTTGGCGTTCGGCTGCATTCCCCGTAATCCGCGACCTTATGGTCGATCGCACAGCGTTTGACAAGATACAGCAGGCCGGTGGTTACGTATCAATCAACACAGGCGGTATGCCCGATGCCAATGCAATTCCCATTGGTAAGGATGTTGCCGAGGAGGCTATGGATGCTGCTGCATGCGTTGGTTGCGGTGCTTGTGTGGCTGCTTGTAAGAACGGTTCTGCTATGCTCTTTGTTTCGGCAAAGGTTAGTCAGTTTGCTCTTCTTCCCCAGGGTAAAGCCGAGGCTGCAAAGCGTGTAAAATCAATGATTGCCAAGATGGACGAGCTTGGTTTTGGTAACTGTACCAACACCCGCGCATGCGAGGCCGAGTGTCCCAAGTGTATCTCCATCAGCAATATCGCCCGTTTGAACCGCGAGTTCATCAAAGCGAAACTGAAAGACTAAAAATTGATTAGTCGTTATATATGAGTGGGTGGCCCAAAGCTGCCCACTCATTATTTTGTGCATACTTTTCGCTCCTTATTATATATATTTGATTAAATTTGCAGGTGGCAACTAATAAAAAGATGAATTTCTGCGTTACGCTTGCCTTCAAAATCCTCATTTACGTTTAGTAAACTGCGGTTTTTCAGGCTGCGCAAGCCTTGTACTTCATCTTTTTATTAGTTGCCATAGTTGGTTGATATTTTAACCAATTTGTAACTAAACAACAGATATTAAGAATATGAAAATAGCTATCATAGGAGCCGGTAATATGGGTAGTGCCATAGCACGCGGGCTTGTCCGCACCGCCCAAGGTATCGATGTTATTGTGTCGAATCCCTCGGCGGGCAAGCTCGATACGCTTAAAAAGGAGTTCCCGCAAATAGAAATCACAACAGATAATGGAATGGCAGTTAAGGGTGCCGATTTTGTTTTTCTTGCTGTGAAGCCGTGGAAAATGGAGGAGGTTATTGCCGAGATAAAGCCCGCGCTCAATTACAATAAGCAGGTAATAGTGTCGGTTGCCGGCGGTGTGGGTAGCGAATCGCTCGATGGCTGGCTCGTCAAAGAGGGTGGATTGTTGCCGCAACTGTATATAGTTATCCCAAATACCGCTATTGCCACTTTGTGCGGTATGACATTCATCAGCGGCAAGCGCACCGTGCAATCTTCCGACGTCTATCTCACATCCCTTTTTGATGCTATGGGCAAGGCTATGATGGTGCCCGAGAAGCTTATACCCGCAGGCACCTCGCTTGCATCGTGCGGTATAGCATACGCCTTGCAGTATATCAATGCCTCTATGCAGGGTGGTAGCGAGCTCGGTTTTTCCCATTCGCAGGCACTTGAAATAGTCATGCAGACGATGCGTGGCGCATTGAGCGTATTGGAGGCCGGTGGGGCAGAACCGCAAACCGAAATTGACCGTGTTACAACCCCCGGCGGGCTCACCCTGCGCGGCTTGGAGGCTATGCGCGAGGGCGGTTTTTCTCAAAGTATTATAGAAGGCTTGCATGCCTCAATAAAGAAATAAGCAGAGTTTTACAATGAACACTATATATAAACGTATTGCAGTGAAGGTGGGCAGTAATGTGCTCACACGCCCCGACGGAACGCTCGATGTTACTCGTATGTCGGCAATTGTGGACCAGATAGCATCCCTGCGCTCAATGGGCGTGGAGGTGGTTTTGATATCATCGGGAGCGGTGGCAAGCGGCCGTAGCGAAATGCGCGGCATGCCCTTGCGCCAGCTCGATACCGTGGGACAACGCCAGCTGTTTTCGGCAGTGGGGCAGGCAAAGCTCATAAACCGTTACTACGAACTTTTCCGCGAGCACAATATTCCTGTGGGGCAGGTACTCACAATGAAAGAGTGTTTCTCTACCCGCCGCCTCTATTTGAATCAGCGCCACTGTATGATGGTGATGCTTGAAAACGGAGTGCTTCCCATTATAAACGAGAATGATACAATGAGTGTTACCGAGCTTATGTTTACCGATAATGACGAGCTTTCGGGCCTTGTGGCCACAATGCTCGATGTGCAGGCACTTGTGATATTGAGCAATGTGGATGGCGTTTACAATGGCGTGCCCGGTAGCGAGGGCGTAGAGGTTATTCGTCGCGTGGAGCAGGGTAAGGAACTTGCCGATTACATTCAGGCAACAAAATCGAGCTTTGGCCGTGGCGGTATGATGACAAAATGCAATATAGCCCGCAAGGTGGCCGAGGAGGGTATTGCCGTGTATATTGCAAACGGCAAGCGCAACGACATTCTCACAGCCCTTGTAACAGCCCCCGACAAGGTTGTTTGCACCTGTTTCGTTCCAAGTGAAACAACCGCATCGCCCATTAAAAAGTGGATAGCCCACAGCGCGGGTTTTACCAAAGGAACCATAGTGCTCAACAGCGATGCCGTGCTGGCTGTTTGTGGCAGCAAGGCGGTGAGTGTGCTGCCTGTGGGTGTTGTGAGGGCCGAGGGTGATTTTAAGCAGGGCGACCTTGTGCAGATTTCCGCGCCCGATGGTACCCCGCTTGGAGTGGGCCGTGTGGGCTACGATAGTGATGAGATGCAGAACATTATAGGCAAGCATGGTTGCAAGCCTGTGATACATTACGATTATCTTTATTTACACTGATTAAACGGAGGAAAAACATGGACTATAATGATATATTCAAGGCGGTTAAGAGCGCATCGAGCGAGTTGCTCAAATTGAGTGAAAAGGAGGTAAATAGTTTGCTTTTGGCTGTGGCCGATGCTGCGGTGGAGCAGCAGAGTACTATTCTTGCTGCCAATGAACAGGATTTATCGCGCCTCTCTCCCACCGACCCCCGTTACGACCGCCTGCGCCTCACACCTGAACGCATAGAAACCATTGCGGCCGATATGCGTAAAGTGGCATCGCTCCCATCGCCGCTTGGCCGCGTGCTCAAAGAGAGTGTGTTGCCCAACGGGTTGCACCTCACTCGCGTGTCGGTGCCATTTGGTGTTATCGGTGTCATTTACGAGGCGCGCCCTAATGTCAGTTTCGATGTGTTTGCCCTCTGCATGAAGGCGGGCAGTGCCTGCGTTCTCAAAGGTGGCAGCGATGCCGAAATGTCCAATAAGGCCATTGTGGCTGTAATACATTCGGTGCTGGAAAGTATGGGAATAGACCGTCATGTGGTGGAGCTTCTGCCTGTGGATAGGGAGGCCACACAGGCATTGCTCACAGCGCGTGGCTTTGTCGATTTGATAATACCGCGCGGCAGCAGCAGACTCATTAATTATGTGCGTTCAAATGCCACAATTCCTGTTATTGAAACAGGTGCGGGAGTGTGCCATACATACTTCGATGCTTCGGGCGACCTTGCCATGGGTGCAGCCATTGTAAATAATGCAAAAACGCGCCGTGTGAGCGTGTGTAACGCGCTCGACTGTCTGCTGGTGCATAGCAGCCGCCTTGGCGACCTTGCAGCTCTTTGTGCCCCCTTGCAGCAGAGCAATGTTATGATTTATGCCGATGAAAAGGCCTATAATGCTCTTGCTGGCTCCTATCCTGCCGCGCTGTTGCAACCGGCCACGGAAGAGAGCTTTGGTACCGAATTCCTGAGCTATGCAATGGCTGTTAAAACCGTTGATACCGCCGATGAGGCTGTCGCCCACATTGCAACCTATGGTTCAGGCCACAGCGAGTGCGTGGTGGCTGCCGATGAGGCTGTTGCAAGGATGTTTACCCTGCTTGTAGATGCAGCCTGTGTATATGTCAATGCTCCCACTTCTTTTACCGATGGGGCACAGTTCGGGCTTGGAGCTGAGATTGGTATAAGCACGCAGAAATTGCACGCTCGCGGTCCTATGGCGTTGGAGGAGATTGTTACCTACAAATGGATTATAAAGGGTAACGGGCAGGTGCGCCCTTGTTGATTAGTATAACTGCTGTTATTTGCAGCTGTCGCGCAGTGTGATGAGAGCCTCGGGGCCCATGTTAAACAGGAGGTCGGCTATACTCAGATTGGGTTGGAATCCGTTGCGTGTGGCAAATACCTGGTAATAAGGTTGTGAGGTGTATCCTACTGTCTGTGCAAGGGCTGTCGGTTCCGCCATGTGGCGCAGGTTTTCAATGTCGTTTTTTGCCTTTTCCATCGTTGTTGCGGTGGTGCGTTCAAGGCCCAACAGTTCGCACACCACAGCATGAAGGCGCATATTAAAATCCATCAAGAAACCGTCGCGTTCTTCGTAGAAATGGGCAAAATCATCGGCATAATAGTCGAAAAAGGGGCTTTTGCGGTATGCGCTCACTATGGCGTTCCAATGCAGATGTCGCCAATTCCCATGCTCGCTTATGCGTATGTCGCGCATGGGTTGCTTGCTCCCTGTGTGCACAATGGGAATGGTAAGTGCCTGTGTGCCGTTTTCGGTAGCTATCACCGTGCGGTTGCGAAAGGTCTGTTTGGTGAAGGGGCTGTCGCCATCGAATACTATTCCGTCGGTGGCAAAAAGGCGTGCATAGAGTGGCACAGGTGCCAGGTATAGCGGGTGCGATAGTATCTTCATCGTAAGTTACTTATAGCTATATACAAAGCGGAACATGCGGTTCCAGCGTATCTTGCCGTCGAACCATCCGCGGTCTTTGTCGAGCGACAGCCATACGAGGATGGGTTTGCCCACGATGTGGTCCTCGGGAACAAATCCCCAGCAACGCGAGTCGGCGCTGTTGTGGCGGTTGTCGCCCATCATCCAATAGTAGTCCATTTTGAAGGTATAGCTTGTGCTCTCCTCGCCGTTTATGTAAATTTTGCCCCCTTTTACTTTGAGGTCGTTACCCTCATACACAGCTATGGGGCGCTCATATATGGGGAGATTTTCCAATGAGAGTTCCACGCTCTCGCCACGCTTGGGAATCCACACGGGGCCGTAGTTGTCTATTGTCCAGCCTGTATATCCGTTAAGGGGATATATTCCGCGTGTCTCTACATTCTCTACCGGCTCTATCGATTTTACCAGGCTTGTGTAGCTTTTAAGCTCGGCAAATGTTTTTGCTGTGAGCGGTATCAGGTATCGGCCGTTGTAATAGTTTTTGAGGTCGTCTTTGCTTATGCCTAATTTGTGGCGTATCCTTTCGTTCATTGGTGCGGCAAATTCCACCCAATAGTTGAATTGCACGTTTTGCGGAGCCATGCTCTTTACACCGTCGATATAAATCTCCTTGTCTTTTATTTGGAGTGTCTCGCCGGGGAGGCCCACACAGCGTTTTACATAGTTCTCGCGGCGGTCAACAGGCCGCCACAGCTTCTCGCCAAACTGCTCGGGATGGCGTGCCATATATTGGCTGCCGGCATTGTAGTACAGATTATATACCGCGCGTCTGCGCTCGGCGGTTAGGCTGTCCATTATGGGTTTGTTGGGGTAGAGGCTCTCGCCTATGTAATAGCATTCGGCATAGTAGTCTATCACATTCGGGTTTGTGGTGGCTGTGTCGCCGGCGGGGTAGTTGAATACCACAATATCGCCTTTCTCAATATCTTCCCACCCTTTTACGCGCTCATAATCCCACTGTATGCAGTCGAGGTAGCTCTTTCCGCCTATCACAGGCATGGTGTGCTGTGTAAGTGGCATGCTCAGCGGTGTATGCGGCTTGCGGGGGCCGTAGTTCATTTTGCTCACAAAGAGATAGTCGCCCACGAGCAACGATTTCTCGAGCGACGACGAGGGGATTACATAGTTCTGGAAAAAGAACAGATTTACAAAATATACCGCTACAAGAGCAAAAACAATGGCATCAATCCAGCTCATTATACTGCGCACTGCACCGTTATCGCTCTTTTTCCACCATCCCCAAGGGATGAATTTGGTGATGTAGTTGTCTATGATAAACGGTATTACCACTATTCCCAACCAGCTTTTTACCCACACGAGGAATATTATGTAGAGTGTGAGTACTATGGCAAGGCGTATGTAATCTTTCTTTGTGGGCTTTCTCATTTTCTGCAAATTACTTTTTATATGGAATTTGAATCCGTTTTTAGAAGTCGAACAGGTCGTTCATGCCCAAGAGGCCGTTGTGCTCGTTTACATATTCGGCTGCAAGCACAGCACCAAGAGCAAAACCGCTGCGGTTCTTGGCATCGTGGGTGATGGTTATACTATCGGCGGCAGAATCGTATGTGATGCTGTGTATGCCGGGTACCTCGTCGCGGCGTATAGCATCTATTTTGAGTTCATTCTCCTGTGCCTGCTTGCCGGCGGTTACACTGCCGTCGGGGTTGGTGAGGTTGCCCATAACCCATGCGGCTTTGCGGTCGATGTTCTCCAGAATACCCTCGGCAAGGGTTATCGCCGTGCCGCTTGGGGCATCGAGTTTGTGTATGTGGTGTGTCTCCTCCATCTGAACATCGTAGCCGGGGAAACGGTTCATTATTTTTGCCAGGTAGCGGTTTACAGCCGAGAAGATAGCCACACCAAGGCTGAAGTTGCTTGCCCAAAAGAGAGTCTTGCCCTCTTTCTCGCACAATTCGCGCATCTCGGTCTCATGGTTGCTGTACCAGCCTGTGCTGCCACTCACCACCTTTACACCCGCAGCCATAGCCTGCTTGCAGTTATCGTATGCCACGGTGGGGGCGGTAAATTCTATGGCAACGTCGGCCGAACGGAACGCCTCGCTGCCAAAATCCTCGCGGTTGTCAATATCTATAATCGATACAATCTCGTGTCCTCTCTCAATGGCTATTTTTTCAATGGTTTTGCCCATTTTGCCATATCCTATAAGTGCAATTTTCATAAAGCGTTGTAATTTAATTGTGCGAAGATAGTGAAAATTCTGTAATCTCGCATCGCTTTATTTATTTAAGAGGTTAAAAGATGTTGAGTAAAGTATAAATTAAAAACCGAGCACGCTCGGTTTTTAATGGGTTTATCTCTTCAAAAACTTATTTGCCAAATAGCGGCGCACCGGCTCGTCGTATAGTTTGAGGCAGGCGTATGCAAGCAATATGCTCACAATGATAACAGTGATAGATACACCCCATGTTTCGCCAAGCGTGTATAATTCCTCTTTTATCAGCCACTTGTAGAAAATATACATTATGGGATAGTGAACAATATACAATGGGTATGAAATATCGCCCAGGAATTTGTTTACACGGCCTGTAACATTGTCGTTGCAACTGCCGCAGGCACCCACCCATACAATGGCTGGGAAAAGCAGGGCTATGCACAAAAATTCATACAAGCTGTTGAGGCTTGCCTTGCCTGTGGATGCAATGTAGGGCACCGAGAATGCTGCAACAAGTAACAGCGTACATATCCAGAATGCGCCTTTTATTATCCGGGGTTTGAATGTGCGTGCAAGCAGCATACCCACCGTGAATGGGAACAGCATACGCACAAGGCCTCCCCAAAAGTTCACTTCGTCTATGGTCCAGCCTACTCCCACCATATCATAGCCCGATATGTTGCCTACAAAGAACCATGCGTGGGCTGCGCCTAGTGCCACGGCTAGTAGCGCAAGGGTCTTTGTGGGCAGGCGGTGTATTATGAGGGCATAGAGTATGTTGCCTATGTATTCAAACCATAGCGACCATGTGGGGCCGTTTAGGGGGAACATTTCACCGTTGCCGCGTACTTCGTGAGGTGCACCGGGCAGTGCGGGTATCATAAGCATTGTCAGCAGTGTTGCTATAATAACCCGGCTTGTGGATGTGGTGGTGCCGTCCCACTGCTTGCAACCCTCGAACAGGAAGGCGGCTGTCCCAATGACAGCTCCCATCACAAGCATGGGGTGCAGGCGTATGAGGCGGCGTTTGAAGAAGTTGCCGAGGCTCATTTTGCCCCATCTGTCGTCGTATGCGTAGCTGATTACAAAGCCCGAGAGTATGAAGAAGAAATCCACTGCAATATGTCCGTGGTTCAGCGTGGTTATGAGGCCGTCGCCCGCTCCGTTTGTTGCCTGGGCAAAGGCAAAGCCTTCGAAAATGTGATACCAAAGTACAAGTAGGGCGGCAACACCGCGCAGGCCGTCAAGTAGTTCGTAGTGTGGTTTTGTGTCGGCAAAATGTACCGATGAAAGGGTGGTTTTTTGCATTTTTCTTTGTGTTGTTTCGTGTTGTTCTGTCGCAAATGTAATATATCTCACACAATTATGCAAACAGGCTCTTTTAGTGAGGAGGCATCGCGCGCAATTAATATAAATAATAATTTATGCCTTTAATTTGAAATTAAATGCCTACTTTTGCAAGTTGCTTTGTAAAATGCACCAAGAACGCAGATAAAAATTGAAAAACAAAATATAAATCTTCTATGGAAAAGAAATTCAAAAGAACTTTGGTGACCTCGGCACTTCCCTATGCCAATGGTCCCGTGCACATCGGCCACCTTGCAGGCGTATATGTGCCTGCCGATATCTATGTCCGTTACTTGCGCCTAAAAGGCGAGGATGTTCTCTTTATTGGCGGTAGCGACGAGCATGGTGTGCCCGTTACCCAGCGTGCCCGCAAGGAGGGCATTACTCCGCAGGATGTGGTGGACCGTTATCATAACATCATCAAGGATAGCTTTGAGGGATTCGGTATCTCGTTCGATGTTTACAGCCGCACAACATCCGAGACGCATCACAAGTTTGCATCGGAGTTCTTCCGTAAACTCTACGATGACAACAAACTTGTGGAGCAGACCTCAATGCAGTTCTACGATGTGAAGAATGAGAAGTTCCTCACCGACCGCGATGTGGTGGGTGAGTGCCCCTATTGCCACAAACAGGCCTATGGTAACCAATGCGAGGAGGGATGCGGCCGTGCGCTTGAGCCCACAGAACTTATCAATCCCCGCTCAAAGGAGACCGGCGAGGCGCCTGTGCTCAAAGAGACAAAGAACTGGTATCTGCCGCTCAATGAGTACCAGCAGTGGCTCAAGGAGTGGATTTTAGAGAACCACAAGGAGTGGCGCCCTAATGTATATGGCCAGTGCAAGAGCTGGCTCGATATGGACCTGCAACCCCGTGCCATGACACGCGACCTCGATTGGGGTATTCCCGTACCCGTTGAGGGTGCCGAGGGAAAGGTGCTCTATGTATGGTTCGATGCCCCTATCGGATATATCTCAAACACAAAGGAACTGTGCGACAAGGAGGCAGAAAAATATGGCTCGTGGGAGCAGTGGTGGCAGAGCGAGGATACACGCCTTGTTCACTTCATAGGCAAGGATAACATTGTGTTCCACTGCATAATTTTCCCTGTGATGATGAAGGCTCACGGCAAGTATGTGATGCCCGATAATGTACCCAGTAACGAGTTCCTTAATTTGGAGGATGACAAAATCTCTACCTCTCGCAATTGGGCTGTGTGGCTCAATGAGTACCTTGTCGATTTCCCGGGCAAGCAGGATGTGTTGCGCTATGTGCTCACAGCCAATGCTCCCGAGACAAAAGATAACAATTTCACTTGGAAAGATTTCCAGGCACGCAACAACAACGAGCTTGTAGCCGTGTATGGTAACTTTGTGAACCGTGCTCTTGTACTCACAAAGAAATATTTCGAGGGCAAGGTGCCCGCGGCAGGTGAGTTCACCGATTACGACAAAGCTATTATTGCCGAGTTTGTGGATGTTAAGGACAAGGTTGAGAATCTGCTCGACCAATATAAGTTCCGCGATGCACAGAAAGAGGCTATGGAGCTTGCCCGCATCGGTAACCGCTATCTCGCCGAGACCGAACCATGGAAGGTTGCAAAAACAGACCTTGGTCGCGTGGCAACCATTCTGAACCTCTCTTTGCAGCTGGTTGCCAACCTTTCGATTGTATTTGAGCCGTTCTTGCCTTTCAGCAGCAAGAAGTTGCGCCAGATGTTGCAGCTGGGCTCTTGCGAGTGGTCGGCACTTGGCAGTATCGATTTGCTTGCCGAGGGGCACGAGCTTGGTGAGGTTGGCCTTCTGTTTGAGAAAATAGAGGATGATGCCATTCAGGCACAGCTCGACAGGCTTGAGGAGATAAAGAAAGCCAATGCTGCCGCAGCATACAAGGCCAGCCCCATACGCCCCGAGATTGCTTTTGAGGATTTTACAAAGGTGGATATTCGTGTGGGCACCGTGCTCGAGTGTACCAAAGTGCCCAAGGCCGACAAACTCTTGCAGTTTAAGATTGACGATGGCTTGGAGACACGTACAATTGTTTCGGGTATTGCCAAGCAGTTCAACCCCGAGGAACTTGTGGGCAAGCAGGTGTGCTTTGTGGCCAACCTTGCCCCCCGCACAATGCGTGGAATTGTGAGCCAGGGCATGATACTCAGTGCCGAGGATAACGAGGGCAAACTGTCGCTTCTCACCGTTGCTCCCACTGCAAAACCCGGTAGCGAGGTTAAGTAATGAGCAGCAAGGCCACCGATACACTTAAACATGCCGTCGCAAAGAGTTTTCTTTGGGGCGGCATGAGTAATGCCGTGTGTCAGCTGATGAGCGTGCTCTTCGGTGTGTATCTGGCGCGCATCCTGGGCCCCGACGATTACGGTCCCATAGGAATGCTTGCCATTTTCAACGCCATAGCAAGCTCGTTGCAGGAGAGTGGCTTTGTGGCTGCCATTGCCAACCGCAAGAGTGTGAATCACGACGATTACAACGCTGTTTTCTGGTTCAGTGTCATAACATCGTTCATCATATATGCCTTGCTTTATGCTTGTGCCCCGCTCATAGCCGATTTCTTCAATCAGCCGGTGCTGTTGTGGCTTGCAAGGTTCAATTTTACAGCCTTTGTGATAAATGGTTTCAGCGTGGCTTTCTCGGCCTATCTGTTCCGTGAACTCAAAGTTAAGCAACGCTCGATAGCTGCAGTGCTCGCGCTTTTTGTGTCGGGTGTCATAGGTATTGCGCTCGCTGCCAACGGCTACTCCTATTGGGGAATATCAATGCAGTTGATAACCTATGTGCTTGTGCGTCTGTTGGTCTATTGGTACTACACTCCGTGGAGGCCCACGCTGAAGGTGCATTTTTATCCCCTGCGCTACTTGTTTGCTTTCAGTTACAAACTGCTCATCACAAACATTTTCCAAAAGATAAATTGGAATGTATTTTCGTTTGTGCTTGGTAAATTCTATACCCGCACCGATGTGGGCAACTATTCAAAGGCTGCCGATTGGTTCCGCATGGGTAGCGACATGGTGAATGTTATGGTAAATACTGTGGCACAGCCTGTGCTTGCAAGGGTGGTGGATGACAACGAAAGGCAGTTGCGTGTGTTCCGCAAGATGTTGCGCTTTACTGCGTTTATATCGTTCCCTTTGCTCTTTGGTTTGTCGCTTGTGGCGCACGAGCTTATAGTGGTGGTGCTCACCGAAAAATGGGTTGAGAGTGCCCGCATGCTGCAGATACTATGCTTGTGGGGTGCGTTTATGCCCATACAATCTATGTTCACCAATCTGCTGGTGAGCTGCGGTCGCACAAATGCCTTTATGTGGAGTTCCATAGCACAGGGTCTTTTGGTGTTGCTCATGCTGCTTGCTATGCGCTCGTTGGGTATCAAGCCCATGCTTTTGGCATACTGCTTGTTTAATATAGCTTGGCTTTTCCTATGGTGTGTGTTGGTGAAGCGCGATATTGCGCTCACAATAAGGATGTTCGTTGCCGATTTCCTTCCCTTTATGCTTGTGGCTCTTGCAGCCATGGCACTTGCTGCCTACGCAACCATGTGGCTCTCCAATCTTGCTCTTCTGCTTGTATCGAGGGTGTTGCTTGGTGCGGCTTTTTATTTTGTCTTATGCTTTTTGTGCCGGTTCGAGGAGTTGCGCGAGTCTGTTGCCTTCTTGCTACGCCGCAAAAATAATAAAGAGTGATATATGAAAAAGATTCTGTTCGACAATCAGATGTTTACCTTCCAGCGGTTTGGCGGGGTTACGCGCTATTTTGCCGACCTCATATACAATCTGCCTGCCGATGAATTTGTGGCATCGTTGCCCATGCGCTTTTGCGAGAATCATTATGTTACCGAAACTTATGGAAAGGAGTATAGCTCTTTTTCGTTCCCCAGCTCATATCGCCTGCGCCGCCGTGTTTATCAGGCTGTGAACAGGTTTTGTGCATGGCAGGCATTGCGCAAGGGCGATTATGATGTTTTCCATCCCACATACTTCAGCCCCTATTTTTTGGGCGCATTGGAGAGGAATAACAAGCCGTTTGTGCTCACCGTGCACGATATGGTTTTTGAGCGTTATCCGCAGGATGTGCTCATATACGACCGCACAATACAGCATAAAAAACTACTTGTGGAGAAGGCTGCGCATATTATTGCAGTGAGCGAGAATACCAAAAAGGATATCGTGGAGATTCTTGGAACATCGCCCTCCAAAATATCTGTTGTGCATCATGGTTATCGTGCAGTGGGTGGGGTTGCCGAACAACTTTTTGATAAATATGTGCTTTATGTGGGCGAGAGAAAGGGGTATAAGAACTTTTTGCCGTGGCTCTCGGCTGTGAGGCCTTTGCTTATGAAGGACCCTGCGTTGCGCATTGTCTGCACAGGGTTGCCCTTTACCGCTGCTGAATTGGAACTTTTTGCCGCTTGGAATATATCGGACAGATTGGTGCAGATATCGGCCAGCGATGCGCAGATGGCATCGCTTTATCGCCACGCGTTGTGCTTCGTCTTTCCGTCGCACTACGAGGGATTCGGAATACCTATCTTGGAAGCATTCAGCAACGGCTGTCCTGTGTGCTTGAGCAATGCCAGCTGCTTCCCCGAGATTGCAGGCGACGCCGCAGTCTATTTTAATCCGCACGATGCACAGTCCATGGCCGATGCTTTGCAGGAGATTATATCTTCGCCTGCCCTGCGCGACGAGATGCGCTTGCGTGGCTTGCAACGCTCAAAGGAATATTCCCTTGAACGTATGGTGCAGCAAACTTGCGATGTTTACAGGAATTTATAAAGAACGGCAGTGCCGTGTAATGTTGATATGCTTATGAAGAGAATAGATTTTAAGAGTTTTTACCCTCATCTGCTTGCGGTGCTTGCTTTTTTGGTATTGACAGGGGTATATTTTGCTCCCACATTGCAGGGGAAAGACCTTGTGCAGGACGATGCCATCAATTCCCGCGGATGGGGCCAGGATTTGCGCGAGTATCACGAAGAGACGGGCGAGTATGCCCATTGGTCCAATGCTATGTTCGGCGGAATGCCTGCCAACTACACATATATGCCCGAGTCTGTGAATGTGTTCCGTTATATAGGCCGCTTTCTCACACTTGCGTGGATGGGTGGTACGGGCCGCCACAATGGTTATATATTCCTCTCGTTCATCTGTTTCTATATATTCCTGCTGTCGTTGGGATGTCGTTCGTGGCTCAGCTTTATGGGCGCAGTGGCATATACCTTGTGTTCATATAACCTTATAATCATAAATGCGGGGCACATGAACAAGGCCTTGGTTATGGCTACCATGGCACCAATTATAGGCGGTGTCATAATGTGTTACCGTGGAAAATTGTTGCGTGGCAGCCTTGTAACCCTTATTTTCGCCGGTCTTAATATATATTGGAATCATCAGCAGATTAGTTATTATCTGTTGCTCACTCTGCTCATATTGGCTGTGGTGTATGGCGTTTATGCCGTGCGCGAGAAGGCGTTTGCTCTCTATCTTAAAGCAACAGGCGTGCTTGCCGTGGTTGCTGTGCTTGCCATATTGCCATCGGTGGGGCAGTTGTGGCCCACAATGGACTATACCAAAGAGAGCGTGCGTGGCGGAGCGGTGTTGCAGTCTGCGGGCGGTGAAACGGCGAGTTCGGGCCTTGATATCGATTATGCATACGCGTGGAGCTATGGAATAGAGGAGACGCTGACAATGTTGGTGCCCAATATCTACGGAGCAAGCTCGCACTATAACCTGGGTACCGAATCGGAAACATACGATTTGTTGCGCTCGGCCTATGGCTCTTCACAGGCAAAACAGATAGTTAAGCAGATGCCCGCTTATTGGGGTGCGCAGCCTTTTACCTCGGGGCCTGTATATGTGGGTGCAATAGTATGCTTCCTGTTTTTGCTTGGAATATGCATTGTAAAGGGGCGCGAGCGTTGGTGGCTTGTTGCCGCCACTCTGCTGTCGTTGATTATGGCATGGGGCAAATATCTGCCGCTGGTAAATAATTTCTTCTTCTATAATCTGCCGTTGTATAATAAGTTCCGTGCGCCCTCCATGGCTCTTGTAATTGCTTCGCTCACAATGGTTACATTGGGCGTACTGGCTGTCAAGGAGTTTATGAAACTTCGCAAAGATGGTGGTAACGAAAAGAGTCTTATCACTGCGCTGGTGGCCTCCTTTGTGGTGTCAGGCGGTGCGTGCCTTGTTCTCGCGCTCTTTGGCGGGGCGATGTTTGATTTTGCTGCTCCGTCGGATGGCGGTTATGCTCCTGTGCTTGTGGATGCTTTGCGTGCCGACCGCGAGGCGATGCTCGTTGCCGATGCGTGGCGTTCGTTTTTGTTTATCTCAGCAGCATTTGTTGTGTTGTATGTATATGTTCGCACAAAAATGCGCGGCAGTTACCTTGTGGGTGCTCTTGCAATCCTTGTTCTTGTGGATTTGTGGGTGGTGGATAAGCGTTTCCTCTCATGGGATTCGTTTGTGTCGAAGCGTGCGGCAACGGAGATTCTCCCCACCGCTGCCGATAAGCAGATAATGCGCGATACCGACCCCGATTATCGTGTACTTAACCTTGCAACAAGCACATTCAACGACTCCCGCACATCCTATTTCCATAAGTCGGTGGGCGGATATAGCCCCGCCAAGTTGCGCCGCTATCAAGATATTATAGATACCTATCTTGGTAATAGTATTAATATGAATGTGCTTAATATGCTCAATGTGCGCTATGTGATAATACCCTCGGAAGAGGCTGCTCCGCAGGTGCAGATGAACCCCGAGGCGTTTGGTAACTGTTGGTTTGTGGACAGCATTGTGTGGACCGATACTCCCGACGATGAAATTCGTTTGATAGGCGACGGCGACCTTCGCTCCTGTGCATATATCGAGAAAAGCTGGCAAGAGCAGCTTGCCGATAGCAAGGCATATTGCAACCTTGTTGATTCTACCTCATATATTTATCTCGATGAATATAAAAATCCCGGGTATCTGGTGTATAAGAGTAGCTCGTCTGCTCCACATTTGGCGGTATTCTCCGAGGTGTATTATAAAACATGGAAGGCTTATATAGATGGCAAGGAGGTGCCTTTGCTGCGTGCCAACTATCTGTTGCGCGCGTTGCCGGTACCGGCAGGCGAGCATCATATCGAACTGCGTTGTGTTGATGAGGTTATACTCGCCTCGGCAAAAATATCGCTCGTATCGTCGGTGCTTGTGGGATTGCTCATGCTGTTACTCTTGGGTGTAATAATTTATAAGAAGGTAAAGGAGTAGTTTGTTATGGCTTTGAGACCTAAGTTTTCCATAATAACTGTAACGTACAACGCGTCGGCGGTCATAGAACCCACGCTGCGCAGTGTGGCTGTGCAGAGCTATAAGAACTATGAGTATCTGCTCATCGACGGGGCCTCCACCGACGACACGGTAACAAAGGCTGTGGCTACGGGTATGGAGTTTGCCCACATTGTGAGCGAACGCGACAGCGGCCTTTACGATGCCATGAATAAGGGCATTGCGCTTGCGACGGGCGATTACCTCTGTTTCCTTAATGCGGGCGATGCGCTATATGCCCCCGATACCCTTGAACGCATGGTGGCGGCGATAGAGAATATGCCCTCGTTGCCCGATGTTGTTTATGGCGAAACTGCCGAGGTTGATGAACAACGTCGCTTTGTACGCATGCGCCGCCTGCAAGCCCCCGAAAATCTTAATTGGAAAAGTTTCAAAAAAGGTATGCTGGTGTGCCATCAGGCATTTTTTGTGCGCCGTGGCATTGCGCCGCTTTACGACCTCGAATATCGCCTTTCGTCCGATGTCGATTGGTGTATAAGGGTGATGAAAAAATCGTCGTTGCTTGTTAATACTCATACAATCATAATAAATTATTTGCAAAACGGATTATCTTTGCAAAATCACCGCGCATCGCTCATTGAGCGGTTTAATATCATGTGCAAGCACTATGGGGTGTTATCTACAGTGCTGCATCATATATGGTTTGTGGTGAGGGCCGTAATAAAGAAATAACTAACTAAAATTTACAGATATGTTCAGTAAAGAGACTTATATTAAGCGTCGCGAGGTATTGAAAAAGAGTGTGGGCAGCGGTCTGTTGCTCTTCCTTGGTAATGGTGATGTGGGTGTAAATTACGCCGACAATGCCTACCATTTCCGTCAGGATTCCACCTTCCTCTACTATTTTGCCTCCGATTATTCGGGGCTTGCAGCTGTTATCGACATCGACGAGGATAAGGAGATAATCTTTGGCGATGAACTTACAATAGACGATATTGTGTGGACAGGAGTGCAGCCCACCATACGCGAGAAGAGCGAGCGTGTTGGTATTTCGCTCACAAAACCCATGAGCGAGCTTGCTTCTTATGTAAAGGCGGCTCAAAGCAAAGGGCAGAAGATACATTTCCTCCCGCCCTATCGCGGCGACCACAAGGTGTGGTTGCAGGAGTTGCTTGGAATAAACCCCGCCGAGCAGCAGGCAGCCGTTTCAATGGATTTTGTAAAGGCTGTGATTGCGCAACGTAATTATAAAACGGCCGAGGAGATTGAGCAGATTGAGGAGGCTGTGAACGTATCGGTGGATATGCACTGCGCCGCCATGCGTGCCGTGCGCCCGGGAACAACCGAGGCCGAGATTGTTTCGGTTGTGCAGGCCGAGGCTGCAAAGCACAATTTCAATCTGTCGTTCCCCATTATAGCTACCATAAACGGCCAGACACTCCATAACCACGCTTATGGCACAGAGCCTTTGCGCGATGGGCAGATGTTCTTGCTCGATTCGGGTTGCGAGAATGCCATGCACTATGCGGGCGACCTCACTACCACAATGCCTGTGGGTGCAAAATTCACCGAGCAGCAGCGCATTGTGTGCAACATTTTGCGTGGGGCGCATCTTGCCGCAGTAAATGCCTTGAAACCCGGTGTGGAGTACCGCGATGTGCATCAAACAGTACTCACTGAGATTGCAAAGGGTATGATAGATTTGGGCCTTATGAAGGGCGATGCCGCCGAGGCTGCCCGCGTGGGTGCCGCTTGTATGTTCCTGCCTCACGGCTTGGGCCATATGATGGGCCTCGATGTTCATGATATGGAGAACCTTGGCGAGCAGTATGTGGGTTACGAGGATGGGCGTTCAAAGAGTACTCTGTTCGGTTGGAAATCCTTGCGCCTTGCAAAGGCGTTGGAGCCCGGTTACGTGTTCACCGTAGAGCCAGGTATATATTTTATCCCCGACCTCATAGACAAATGGCGTGCCGAAAAGCAGTTTACCGATTTCATCTGTTACGACAAACTCGATGCTTGGCGTTCGTTCGGCGGTATTCGCAACGAGGAGGATTACTATGTATTCGAGGGCGGAGCCCGTCGCCTGGGTAAGTACAAGCCAATGTCGCCCGAGGAGATTGAGGCCGAGCATAATAAATAATATCGGCTCATGAAAAGCAGATTCAGCACATCCGAAATTTTGTATCCGACAGGGCTTGCTTTGCTTGCCTTGTTGGTGTTTATGTATATATTCAATCCCAAAATTGATATAAACGGCGATAACTGCTACTACTATGCTTTTGCCACTGCATTGGCGGCAGGCGAGGGGTATGTGGATATTGCAGGCGAGCCTTCGGCGCTTTTTCCTCCCGGCTACCCGTTGCTGATGGCCCCTCTGCGCTTTATAACAGATAGCATCGTGGCACAGAAGGTTATGAATATGCTGCTGCTTTTCTCGGCCACATTGTTGCTCTATTATACCCTGCTCCGCGTGGAGGTTAAGCGTTCTTTGGCTTTTATTGCATGTGCCGCAGTGTTGGTAACACCACATCTGCTCGAATTCTCCACTATGATGATGAGCGAGGCTTCGTGCATATTTTTTATATCCCTCTCCATTTGGGCCTATGTGAAGATAGATGAGGCTATGAGTGCAGTGGGCACAATTCCATGGCGCAGTTTGTGGCTTTGGGTATTTGTGCTGTCGGTTGCCTATGCCTTTTTCATCCGCACGCAGGCGGTTGTGCTGCTTGCGGCCTTCCTCGGGACGTTGCTGCTTGCCCGCCGTTTCAAATTGGCACTATTGCTGTTGTCGGTGTTTGTGCTATGTTGGTTGCCATGGGCGTTAAGAAATTCGGCATTGGAGCTTGGGCAGTCGCGCTATGTAAGCCAGATATATTTTTCAAATGTGTTGGACAATTTTCTGATGCTCACGGTGCAGGCCATACCCGAGAGCATTATACCCTTTATGCCTGTGAAGTATGCCTTGTCGCCGTCGCCGTTGCTCTATGTGGCAGCTGTGGTCATGCTTGCGCTCATTGTGTATGGATTCTTAAAGATGAAGAGTCTGCGTTTGCTGCTCCCTCTGTTCCTTGCAGGGAACATAGCCATTGTTTCCATAATGAACACCCCGAGTTTTTATCGTTATATGGTAATTGTGCTCCCGTTCATTACAGCGGGTATTGTGGTGGGCTTGTGGAATGCTTTAAGCCTTGCAAGTATGCGTTGGCTTAAATGCTCGGTTAATCCTTGGTTCATGCTGTTGCTCTTTCTGCCTCTTCTTTCCATGGCCGAAGACAAGACAAAGCAC
This sequence comes from Bacteroidaceae bacterium, assembly GCA_017451695.1. Lineage (GTDB taxonomy): Bacteria > Bacteroidota > Bacteroidia > Bacteroidales > Bacteroidaceae > HGM04593. Next base: position 81,885 of record JAFTNW010000006.1, on the reverse strand, counting down.
ACAATGCAAGGCTTGCATGAGGTTGCACGCGAGGGTTACCCTCCTTCGCTCAAAACATTTGTTGCAATAGGCAAGGAGGTTGCAAAGATGCCCGATGCAAATATTGTGGCATCGCGCAAGCCTGAACTCCTTTTTGTGCATGCGGGTGTGCGTGGCAAGCGGTTGCAGGAGAAAACAACGGAGGTGGATATTATAAACCATATGCTCGACGAGGATATAGATTATGTGGTGCTCGAAAATATGGGTGTCCGATACACTTATGAGGTGTTGTACCCCTTTATACAGCATCGCCAAGACCTCTTCAAATTGGTGAAATATACCAGCGAACCCATGTCCATTCTTTTCAAGTTCAAGAAGAACGAGGCTTTGCAGTGGGTTAAAAGCCGTGGATATAGAGAATAAACTATTTTTGCAATTTTGTAATATATTTACAAGCTGAAATTTCCAACTACCCCTGCTACAATATGCTGTAGCAGGGGTAGTTGCTGTTTCGCTTTTCCCTGTTGATTTTTTGTTTATAAAATATATGTTTCTTTTGTGTAAAATTCTGTAAGATTCACTATCTTCGCAAAAGAATTGGTTCTCTCCCGATTATCATTGGGAACGATTAAAAGGGAACGGGGTGTGAATCCCCGACAGTCCCGCTGCTGTGATTCTCCTGCGACATCTCTGCAATACCCTTTGCCACTGATTTTAATCGGGAAGGCGACAGAGACGAGGAGCAAGTCAGAAGACCTGCCATTCATTAAAGTCCGTTGCTACTCGTGGGATAGGGCAGTGGTACGAAATTTTTCATTCATCAATATTCGTTAGTCAGATGATTCAGACAGTTGTTAAGCGCGATGGCCGCATCGTGGGTTTTAATGAAGAAAAAATTGTAACAGCCATTCGTAAGGCTATGCTCCACACCGAAAAGGGTGAGGATATGGCCCTCATACGCCAAATTACCGACCATATCTCTTTCCGCGGTGATGCACAGATGACCGTGGAGGATATTCAGGATATGGTGGAAATGGAGCTTATGAAGAGTAGCCGCAAGGATGTTGCCAAAAAGTACATCGCCTATCGCAACCAGCGTCGTATTGCCCGCAAGGCAAAAACACGCGATATGTTCCAGGAGATTATAAACATAAAATCCAACGATATCACCCGCGAGAATGCCAACGTGAATGCCGACACTCCCGCCGGTATGATGATGAAGTTTGCCAGTGAGACGACAAAGCCTTATGTTGATGATTTTATGCTCGACGAGGATATCATGGAGGCTGTGCAGAATAGCTATCTGCATATTCACGACAAAGACTACTATCCCACCAAGAGCCTTACCTGCTGCCAGCATCCGCTCGACCATATCCTTAAAAACGGATTCTGTGTGGGGCATGGCGAGTCGCGCCCTGCAAAGCGCATTGAGACAGCCAGCGTGCTTGCCTGCATCTCTATGGAAACAGCCCAGAACGAGATGCACGGCGGTCAGGCGATACCGGCTTTTGACTTTTATATGGCTCCCTATGTGCGTAGCACATTTATAGAGGAGCTAAAGAGTTTGGAGGAACTCACATTGATAAGCTATGAGCATCTGTATAACCGCGAGGTTGAGGACTATGTGGAGTGCCCGCTTGATTTCCTCTCGGGCGATGACCGCATAGTGCAGCACGCCATGAACAAAACCGTGAAACGTGTGCATCAGGCAATGGAGGCGTTCATCCACAATATGAACACAATACACTCGCGCGGCGGTAACCAGGTGGTGTTCAGCTCCATAAACTATGGTACCGATACATCGGCCGAGGGACGTTGTGTCATCCGCGAATTGCTGAATAGCACCTATCGCGGTGTGGGCAACGGCGAAACAGCTATCTTCCCCATACAGATATGGAAAAAGAAACGTGGCGTGAGCTATCTGCCCACAGACCGCAACTACGATCTTTATGAGCTTGCCTGCAAAGTCAGTGCCCGCCGTTTCTTCCCCAACTTCCTTAACCTCGATGCTACATATAACCAAAACGATGAGTGGCGTGCCGATGATCCCAAACGCTATATACATGAGGTGGCCACAATGGGTTGCCGCACCCGTGTGTTCGAGAACCGCTTTGGCCCCAAGACCTCTGTCGGCCGTGGAAACCTCTCGTTCTCCACAATAAACATTGTGCGTTTGGCAATAGAGTGCATGGAGATTGAGAACAAGGAGCAGCGCATTGCGCAGTTCTTTGCAAAGCTCGATAATATACTCGAACTCACAGCCAAGCAATTGCACGAGCGCATGGAGTTTCAGCGTACAGCCTTTGCCAAGCAGTTCCCTCTGCTCATGTCGGCTCTGTGGGTGGGTAGCGAAAATCTGAAACCCACCGATACCATTGCAAAGGTTATAAACCAAGGTACATTGGGTATTGGTTTCATAGGCTTAGCCGAGTGCTTGGTGGCGCTCACAGGCAAGCATCATGGCGAGAGTGCCGAATCGCAGGAACTCGGTGTGAAGATAATCACATATATGCGCGACCGCGCCAACGATTTCTCGGAGCGTTATCAGCACAATTACAGCGTGCTTGCAACCCCTGCCGAGGGCCTTTCGGGCAAGTTTACTCGTGCCGACCGCAAGAAATTCGGCATTATAGAGGGTGTAACCAACCGCGACTATTACACCAACAGCAACCACGTTCCTGTATATTACAAGTGCAGTGCGCGCCACAAAGCCGAGATTGAGGCTCCTTATCATGCGCTCACAGGCGGTGGCCACATATTCTATGTGGAGATTGACGGCGATGCCACCCACAACCCCGATGCCATTATGCGCGTGGTGGATATGATGGATAAGTACAACCTTGGCTACGGCTCGGTGAACCACAACCGCAACCGTTGCATGGATTGCGGTTACGAAAATTCGGAGAAGGGTTTGAAGGCTTGTCCCAAATGCGGCAGCACCAACCTCGACAGATTACAACGTATCACAGGTTATCTTGTAGGTACAACCGACCGTTGGAACAAGGCCAAACTTGCCGAGCTTAACGACCGCGTGGTTCACGAATAATTCAAAATGTTATATATCCTCGATATTTTGGAAGATACAACCGTAGATGGGCCGGGGTTCCGCACCTCGGTCTATTGTGCCGGTTGCCCAAATCGTTGCCCGGGCTGCCACAACCCACAGTCGTGGGATATTGCCAACGGCCGTGTCATGCAGACGGCCGAAATTCTTGATGTAATCCTTGCCGACCCTTTTGCCGATGTTACTTTCAGCGGTGGCGACCCTATGGCTCAGGCACAAGGCTTCACAGAACTTGCCATTGCCATTAAGCAAAAGAGTTCTAAAAATATCTGGTGCTTTACCGGTTTCCTTTTTGAAAATCTACTGAAAAATCCCGTTCAAAAGGGGCTTTTGGAACATATCGATGTGCTTGTGGATGGCCCTTTCGTTGAGGCTTTAAAAGATGAGCAACTGCGTTTCCGTGGCAGTAGCAACCAGCGTGTGATTGATGTGCCCGCTTCGCTTGCCGCAGGCAATGTGGTACTTATTGAGGGAATGTAATCTGTGTCCCTTTTGCGTTATTTTATCTCACAGTTTTCTTATACAAATATGTTGTCAGCGCATATATAGCTACGCCGCTTGCCACGCCTGCAATGCCGTCGATAAGGTAGTGTGCCTTTATATATACCGTTGCACAGCATAGCAACAGATAGAAGGGCAGCAGTGTGAACATAAGCATCTTTTTGCTGCGCAAGGCAAGCAACATGAGTATGGTGGACATTCCTATGTGCGAGCTGGGGAAAGCTGCCGTGGGGCGTTCGCCCGATGCTTGTGCCATATTTACCAGCGAGGTAAAGAGGCCACCCTTGTCGGCTTGCGGTATGGTTATTTCGGGGTGCAGATTAAAGTAGTCGCCTATCGCGGGGTAGGGGCCTGCGGCGGCAGCAGCATCGCCAATCGCCGGGAAATAGAATTGCGGCCCTGCCACGGGAATAAATATATATATAAAATAGTATATGAAGAACGATGCCATTATGATGAATGTGCAGCGTTCCACATCGCGTGCCTGCTTAAAAAAATACCATATAACAACGGTGAATATCATGGGGTAATATGCCCAATAGCCCATGTTGAAAGCCTCGCGCCACAGGGGGTGGCTGCATACTTGCTCAAACAGTATGGCGGGTTGGCAACCAAAGAATGAGAACTCTGCGGTGGCAAAGAGGTGGTCGAGGTTGGGAAATATGCGGTTGAACTCGAATGTGTCGGGGTACCAATAGGCGAGCAACGCCATCTGCGATGCTATGCGCAGGAATCGTGTGAGGGGCGATGGGTAGAGCGTATATATGTATATAACCGCAAATGTGCCTGCGGCTATAAAGAAGCGTCCCATGAGCATCTCCTGCGGGTCTTGCAGGCGGTTGAAGAATATGATGATGAGCAGGGTGGTGAGCAGGTTGTATATGAGGTTGAGGCTCTCCACCGCGAGGAACTGTGTCTTTCCTTCCTCTCTCTTGAAAAAATCTATAACCATTTCTCTTGTATGTACCATTGTATTGTCTCTTCTGTTCCTTTGCGCAGGTCGTAGCCGGCTTTGAAACCAAGTTCCTCCTCTATGGGCGTGGTGTCGCACAGCCAATTGCGCTGTTTCATTATGTTGTATTTGTCGCTGTTAAGCGTAGCCGGCTTTTTTGTTATGCAGGCAATAAGTTCGCAGACCGATGATATTGCTTTGAGCACAAACAGGGGCGCGGTTATGTGCAGAACTCTTTTTATGCCCATGCTCTCCTGTATGTAGTTGCTGAAACTGCGGCTGCTGTATCCGCGTGGCTCGCTCACAAAATAGCAACGGTTGATAATAGGGCTCTCCACGGCAAGGAATATTGCTTTTACAAGGTCTTTCACATAGATGAATGTAATGGTCTGCTTTTTGTATCCCACGGCAAAATCTATATGTTTTTTTATGCTCACTGCCATTTGGTAGTAGTCGCGCTCGCGCGGGCCATATACGCCTGTGGGGCGCAGAATTATGTATGGCACTCCGCAATGCTTTATGTATGCCTCGGCCATCAGTTTGCTATGGCCGTATGCGGTATTGGGGATGGCCTGGTCGCTCTCCGCGATTGGGGTGTGCGGCTCCTCTTCCCTCACCGGGCCGAATATGCTTAGCGAGCTCAGGTATATTAGTTTCTTGGGTGCGATTTCGGCACTTTTCATTGCCTCTACAAGGTTCTTTGTGCCTTCGCAGTTTATTCGCAAAAACTCCTTTTTATCGATACATTTTGTAACGCCTGCGGCGTGTATCACATAGTCCCACGCGCCGTTCTCTTTTTTGAACTCATCAATCTGCTCTTGCAGTATCTTTGTGTTGTTTATGTTGAGTTCTATGAATCGTGTTTCGGGGTGTTGCAGGAACTTGCGGCTGCTACCCGCCCTTATTCCGGCCCAAACCTCGTAGCCCGCAGCTATTCCCTGCTCCACTATGAAACTGCCGATAAAGCCGCTTGCTCCTGTTACGAGTATCTTTTTTTTGCTCATTCTCTGTTTGCAATATTTGTGTGTGCGAAGATACGAACAAACGGGCTAAATGCAAAGCGCACGATGCGATTTTACCATGTGTGGCTCTTATGTGTGGCATTGTGAAATCTGTTTTTGGCAATATAGCAACCTTCTCCCATGTGTCGTTGGCTATCTTTGCGCTTGTCATTATCATTCATATATGCTTAAAAAATTAAAATCGCTCCTCTCGGTTTTTGGGGCATCGGGGTACAGATATAGCTTTACCCTTTTCTCGTTTGACAAGGTAAACGGTGTTGAAGATGCTTTCCCCGACGAGGGAGCGGTTTTTCTTTTTGCCCGCCGTGCATTTGACCTTTTGCGTATGCGCTTTACATACGAACTCATCTATTGTGGTGCCACAAAGGATTTGTCGGCACTGTCGGTGGGCAAGCTTTCCAAGCATGTGCCTGCGCTTGTGGGGGCCGATTGCATAGGGGTTATTTATAAGAGTGATTCGCGCGAGCGCAGCAGGGTGGTTGCCGATATTGTCCGCCGTAATTTCACATAGTTTAATATTTCAAATTCACAGCTTTTTCCTCTTGTAGCTTGTATAATCTTTTTTTATTAGTAATTTAGCACATTGCATGGCTTATGCTGTTTATAAGCGCAGTGCAAGCGGGTTATTTACAACTATAAATAAAGGAATTATGGCAAAGAAAGGCGGAAAATCAAAGGGGCGCATGAACAAGCGCGTGCTTGTGGATATGCTTGTGGAGTTCTTCAATAGGCACGATGGTGAACAGATTAGTACAAAGGAGATTTTCAAGGAACTTGCCCTCACGTCATCGTCGGCACGCACGCTGTGTGTGAGCATCCTCGACGATTTGGTGTTCGATGGCTATCTTGTGGAGCCCGCTTTCCGTCGTTACCAGCTTGCTAACAGCAGTTCCTCCATGCTGGGTACGTTCCAGCGTAATAATAATGGTTATAATCTGTTTTATCCCGATGATGATAGCGAGCCGGTAATTGTGTCGGAACGCAATTCGGGCCATGCACTCACCGACGATTATGTGCGCCTTGCACTCTTTGCAAAGCGTCGCGGGCGTGGCCGCGAGGGTGAGGTTGTAGAAGTATTAAAGCGTGCGCACGATACCTTTGTGGGCGAGTTGCACGTGGAAAAGCACTATGCCTTCCTGCTCACCGAGAGCCGTCTGATGCCGTGCGATATATTCATTCCCAAGGACCTGTTAAAGGGTGGCAAGAATGGCGATAAGGCGGTGGTGAAACTGCTCGAATGGCCTGCCGAGAGCAAGAATCCTGTGGGCAAAGTGCTGGATATTCTGGGCAAGGCGGGTGAGAACGATACCGAGATGAATGCCATTCTCGCCGAATTCGGCCTGCCCTATACATACCCTGCTGCCGTGGAGCAGGCAGCCGAGAGGCTTGCAGTGGGTATCACCCCCGAGGAGATTGCTGCACGCGAGGATTTCCGCAAGGTTACGACATTTACCATAGACCCCGATGATGCCAAGGATTTTGACGATGCTTTGTCGGTGCGCCCCCTCTCCGATGGCTTGTGGGAGGTTGGTGTTCACATAGCCGATGTGTCGTTCTATGTTACCGAGGGCGGCACAATAGATAAAGAAGCATTCAAGCGTGCCACATCGATATATTTGGTCGATAGAACAATCCCCATGCTGCCTGAGAGGCTCTGTAATTTCCTCTGCTCGCTGCGCCCCAACGAGGATAAGCTCACCTATTCGGTGATTTTTACCATGAACGATAAGGCCGAGGTAAAGGATTACCGTATATGCCGTTCGGTGATAAACAGCGACCGCCGTTTCTGCTACGACGAGGTGCAGCAGATAATAGAAAAAGGCGAGGGAGAGTTTTACAAGGAGATTTCTCTGCTCAATTCGCTTGCGCAGATTATGCGTACCAAGCGCTTTGCCGCGGGTGCAATAGATTTCCAGCAGGCCGAGGTGCACTTCCGCCTCGACGATACGGGCAAGCCTCTGTCGGTATATTTCAGCGAGAGCAACGAATCGCATCAACTCATTGAGGAATTTATGCTGCTTGCCAACCGCACGGTGGCCGAAAAGATAGGCCGTCGTGCTCCGGGTAACACACCAAAGACTTTTGTTTATCGCATACACGACCAACCCGACCCCGAAAAACTTGCCATGCTCTCTAAATTTGTGAGCAAGCTGGGCTACAAGATGCGTAGTGGCTCGGGGCGCACCACATCGGCTGCGGCAATGAACAACCTTTTGAAAGAGGTGCATGGTACCAAGGAGCAGAATGTTATTGAGCAGATATCTGTGCGCACAATGCAGAAGGCGCGTTACTCCACCGAGAATATAGGCCACTACGGCCTTGCCTTCCGTTACTATACGCATTTTACATCGCCCATACGCCGCTACCCCGACCTTCTTGTCCATCGTCTGCTCACACGCTATCTGTTGCAGGGCTCCCGTTCGGTGAGCCTGCCAAAGTACGAGGATTTCTGCGATCACTGCTCGGCGCAAGAGCAGGTGGCAGCAAATGCCGAGCGTGCAAGCATCAAATATAAGCAGGTGGAGTTTATGAGCGAGCACATAGGCGAGGAGTTCGACGCTGTGATAAGCGGCGTTACCGAGTGGGGTATATATGCCGAGATAAACGAGAACAAGTGCGAGGGTATGATTCCCATACGCACCCTGCAAGACGATTACTATGAGTTCGATGATGCCAATTACTGCCTTGTGGGCCGTCGCAAGCATGGGCGTTACACCATTGGCGACGCTTTGCGCGTGCGTATAGCCCGTGCCAACCTCGACCGTAAGCAGCTCGATTTCGACCTTGTGGAACACTACGGCAGCCTTTGATTTCTTTGCCGAATTTCAAGTTCTTTTCAAAATTGAGTAGTATGTTTGCGGCAAATACATTTTTACTATGAAACTGCTTATAATAGAAGACGATGCCTCGTTGAGCGAGATTATGTGCCGCGCGCTGCGCAGCGAGGGCTATGTGGTGGAGAGTGCCGCCACATTTTTCGATGCCGAGGATAAAATTGCGGGTTACAGCTACGATTGCATCCTGCTTGATATTATGTTGCCCGATGGTAACGGTCTTAAACTGCTTGAGCATATAAAATCGCTCGACAAGGGCGACAGGGTAATCATTATCTCGGCCCGCGATTCCATCGACGACAAGGTGGCAGGGCTCGACCTTGGTGCCGATGACTATCTTGCCAAGCCCTTTTATATGGCGGAGCTGTCGGCACGCATAAAAAGTGTGTTGCGCAGGGGCAGTGCTGCCGTATCGAAACAGATGTCTGCCGGCAACATTGAACTTAACATAGATAGTCGCAGGGTATCGGTGGCCGGTAGCGATGTGCCTCTGTTGAAAAAGGAGTTCGATATATTGCTCTATTTTATGCAGCGCCCCAACCACATTGTGGATAAGGCAGTGCTTGCCGAGGCGGTCTGGGGCGACCACATAGATGCTGCCGACAATTTCCAATTTGTCTATGCGCAGATTAAGAATTTGAGAAAAAGATTAACCGAGGCGGGTGCCACATACAATGTAAAGGCTGTCTATGGTTTTGGTTATAAATTTTGCGAGTCGGAATAATGAAACTGCTTAATACCGTTCTGTTGCGTTTGGCTGTGGCCCTTTTGCCCATTTTGGCTCTCTGGTCGGTGGTATTCTATTATACAATGATAGAGGAAATAAATGACGAAACCGATGATAGTTTGGAGGATTATGCCGAGCTTATAATACGTCGCACGCTTGCGGGCAAGGAGCTGCCGGCGGTGGGCGATGGCTCAAATAACAGCTACACTTTGGATTTTCTTGGGCACGATGCAGGTGTTCTCCCCTCCATGCAATACCGCGACTCCCTTGTCTATATTCATGAGAAAAAGGAGACCGAACCGGCGCGTGTGCTCACCGCCTGTTTTGCCGATACTCATGGCGCCATGTACCGCCTGCAGGTAACAATGCCCACTTTTGAACGCGAGGACCTCCTATCCTCGGTCTTTTGGCACATTTTGGTACTTTTTGTGGCAGTTGTACTCACAATATTCCTTGCCACAATATTTGTGTTCCACCGCAGTATGCAGCCGCTATACAGCTTGCTTGGTTGGCTTGGGCGGTATGTCCCGGGTCGCGGGGTGGAGAATTTCCCGCCATCGCCATCGGTGGTGGAGTTCCGCAGTCTTATAGATTCGGTAAGAGATACCATTACCCGTGCCGAGAGCTATTTTGAGCAGCAGAAACAGTTCATAGGTAATGCCTCGCACGAATTGCAGACACCGCTTGCCGTGCTTGGTAACCGCATAGAGTGGTTGCTCGACAATACTGCGTTGAGCGACGAACAGGCTGCCGAACTGAATAAAATGCAACAGGCGTTGCGCCGTTTGGTGCGCATAAACCGCACATTGCTGTTGCTGGCCAAGATTGATAACGGGCAGTTCCCCGACGTAACCGACGTGAATATTGCAGCACTCATCAGGGACGAGGCCGAAACGTATTCCGAGATATACGCAGGGCGTGGAATTGAGTGCTCCGTGGATTTGCCACAGAGCTTTACACTGCGCATGAACGAGGAACTTGCCTCGGTTTTTGTAACCAATCTGTTGAAAAATGCCTTCCTTCATTCGTCCGATGGCGGTAAAATATCAATCTACACCATTGGTGACAAACTATATTTCACCAACAGCGGTAGCGAACCGTTGGATTCCGCACGCCTATTCCATAGGTTCTATAAACAAGGTAAAACCGGTTGCACGGGGCTTGGGCTTGCTCTTGTGGGTTCCATTGCCCGCAGTTATAAAATGGAGGTCAACTACTCCTTTGAGGCGGGAAGGCACATATTTACAGTGTCGTAGATTCATTAAAGGCAGGCTTTTACGGCCTGCCTTTAATGTTTTACATGTGAACAAATGTTAAAAACAGAAGATTTTCTCATTTTCCTTTTTATTTCAATTTCATTTCAGAATTGTGTATAATCTTTGCATCAGAAATAATGCAGAAAGGGTGTAAACATAATATCTCTTTCGCTTGTTAAAGTAGAGTGTAAACCGATTAAAAATTGAAATTATGAAAAAGATTTTATTTGTATTTGCAGCGATTCTTTCATTGAGTGTTTTAACAGCCAGAGCCGATAACGACAAGATTATCAACAAGGGCATGCTTCCAGCTGTGGCACAGAATTTTATCGATACACATTTTTCGGGGCTCAAAATCTCCTATGCAAAGGAAGAGCGCGATTTCCTGGAGCATTCATACGAGGTGGTGTTTGCCGATGGCTCAAAACTCGAATTTACTCGCAAGGGGGCTTGGAAGGATGTCGATTGCCGATATAGCGAGGTGCCCGCCGCGATAGTTCCCGCTGCCATAAGCAACTATGTTAAAGCAAACTATCCCGATGCCAAGATTCTGAAAATCGAGCGCGACTCAAACGACTATGAGGTAAAGCTCTCTAACCGTTTTGAGCTCACTTTTGACAAGAAGTTCAATATAATTGACATTGATAACTAAACAACTTTAATTATAACCATGGCTGCGTCGGGCACGCCCGACGTAGCTTCCTAAATGACTAAGAATATGAAAACAGTTTTTTATTATCTGCTTTTGTTGCCGGCAATAATATTTGCATCGTGCAACGATGATGACCACCATTCTGTAATAACCTTGAACAAAACCATTACAGATTTTATTGAGACAAAATATCCGGGTGCCGTGATTACCGAAACGGAATTGGCTGCCGGTGGATTGATTGAGGTTGATGTGGTACACGACTCGAAGAAGAAGGAGATTTACTTTACCGCTGCCGACGAATGGGTACGTACCGAGTGGGATGTGGCTCCTTCGACCCTTTCGCAGGAGGTGCTTAACTCCATAGCAACAGCCTACCCCGACTATGTAATAGATGATGTCGATTATGTTCAGGCTCCTGCCGGCGACTATTATGAGGTGAACGTGGAGAAAGGTAATTTTGAAAAATATTTGAAAGTGTCGCTCGACGGTACAACCATAGAGGAATTTTAATGTTGATAAATAATGTGTATATTCTTGCGCCCCAAATTTGGGGCGCATTTTTTGTCATAAACTTTTCTGTTTGTGCCACTAAAAACCACAAAATTTATTTTGTATTGCACTTGCTTTGCTTTATTTTTGTAATTAATTACAAAAATAGGCTCATTGTGCCCATATTTGTAAATATACAAAAGCCTACAAACATTATGAGTGTAATAGATACATTAAACAGTTGCGATAAAACAGCCTTTTCTTTTGAGGTGCTTCCCCCTATAAAGGGTACGGGCACATCAAAATTATTTGGCAATATAGAGAGGCTTATGGATTTTAAGCCTAAATATATAAATATAACCACCCATCACAGCGAGCCTGTATATACCGATATGGGCGATGGGACATACAAGCGTGCCACCATTCGCCGTCGTCCCGGCACCGTGGCAGTGGCTACCGCCATTCATCATCGTTTCGGTGTGCCGGTAGTGCCTCATATTCTGTGCAACGGATATTCGTTGGAAGAGACCGAATATGTGCTTATCGACCTGCAATTATCGGGTATAAATAATATTCTTGTTTTGCGTGGCGACAGGTGCAAGGAGCCTTCGGCACGTTGCAATTCACACACCCATGCCATAGATTTGTTGCATCAGGTGAATAGGTTCAACGAAGGCTTTTTTATCGATGGCTCGCAGATGAAGGAGCGTGGCGCACGCTTTTCGTGCGGTGTGGCTTGCTACCCCGAGAAACATGAGGAGGCTCCCAACCTTGAAAGCGACCTTATGGTGCTTAAACAGAAGGCCGATGCGGGTGCCGAGTATGCAGTTACACAAATGTTTTTCGATAACGAAAAATATTTTGCTTTTGTGGAGCGTGCTCGTGCAATGGGAATAAATATCCCCATAATTCCCGGAATAAAACCAATGCACCGCCTTTCGCAGTTGAATATATTGCCCAAAACTTTCCATGTGGATTTGCCCGTGGAGCTTGTAAAGGCCATGCGGCAGTGCAAGGACGATGCTGCGGCTGCACAAGTGGGGCGCGAGTGGGCTGTTGCACAGTGCCGTGAACTCATAGCAAAGGGTGTGCCGGGTATCCATTTTTACACCATAAATGCTATGGATAGTGTTTACGAAATAGCTAAAACCATATACTGATGGCGTTTACCTTTGGCGACATAATAGGGCAACAGGCGGTTGTGGAGCAACTGAAACGCAGCGTAGATGAAAACCGTCTTGCGCATGCCCTGCTCATTACAGGCCCGCGTGGCAATGGTAAATTGGCTATTGCCGTGGCTCTTGCCCATTATCTGCTATGCGGTAACAGGCAGGGCGGCGATGCTTGCGGAACATGCCCCGCATGTGTGAAAATGAATAAACTTATTCATAGCGATCTGCATTTTGTATTTCCCGTAAAAAAGAAAAAGAGCGGTGGTTCCGACAGTGCGCCGGTGAGCGACGATTACATAGCCGAGTGGCGCGAACTGCTCATAAAGAATCCCTATTTCAGCTACGACGATTGGCTACAGAAACTCGACCTCGATAACCAACAACCCATGATTTACGAGCGCGAGAGTGGTGAGATATTGCAAAAGTTATCCATGAAATCCCGCGAAGGTGGCTGGAAGATTGTGATAATATGGCTGCCCGAGAAGATGAAGGATGTGGGTGCCAACAAACTGTTGAAGATTATTGAGGAGCCCCCGCAGGAGACGCTCTTTCTGTTGGTGTCCGAGGAACCATCGCAGATAATATCAACAATTTTGAGCCGTACACAGCGTGTTGATGTACCCCGCATAATGCAGCAGGATATAGCCGATGCTCTTGTAGCCCGCCATGGTCTCACACAGGCCGATGCCGCACGTGTGGCACAGCAGAGTGGTGGCAGCTGGGAGGTTGCCGAGGAGATACTTTCGCTCGATGGCGATAAGGCTCTCTACCTCGACCTCTTCTCGCAGCTCATGCGCATAGCTTATGCCCGTAACATCCAGGAAATGAGGCGATGGAGCGAGCAGGTTGCAGCCATGGGACGCGAGCGGCAGAAACGCTTGCTTGCCTATTGCCAGCGTATGATACGCGAAAATTTTATAATGAACTTCAAGCGCGACGAGATGATATGCCTCTCGCCCGAAGAGCGTAATTTTTCGGTGCGTTTCTCACCGTTTGTGAACGAACGCAACATCTTCGGCATAATGGATGAGCTCTCCGAGGCGCAAAGACATATAGAACAGAATGTTAATGCAAAAATGGTCTTTTTCGACATGTCGTTGAGAATGATTGTTTGGATAAAAAACCGTTAAATGGAAGAAAAACTTAAATATAAGGAACAGAACGGCAATGCCGGAATTTGTTGCAAGGGTTGCGGCAGGATGGATGCCCCGTTGAATACCTTCGATTGGCTTGCCGATGTGCCGGGCAACGAGGAATATACCGATATTGTTGAGGTGCAGTTCAAAAATACCCGTAAAGGGTATTACAAGAACAGTAACAATCTGCCCCTGCAAAAGGGTGATATTGTGGCTGTTGAGGCTACACCGGGGCACGATATAGGCAAGGTTACCATGACCGGCCGTCTGGTGTTGTTGCAGTTGAAAAAAACACGCCTTACTCCCGACAGTGAGTTCAAGCGCATATACCGCAAGGCAAAGCCTGTGGATATGGAGAAGTACGAGGAGGCAAAAGCTCGCGAGCATGATACCATGATACGTTCCCGCCAGATAGCAAAGGATTTGAACCTCGATATGAAGATTGGCGATGTGGAGTATCAGGGCGATGGCCAAAAGGCTATTTTCTACTATATTGCCGATAATCGTGTCGATTTTCGCCAGCTCATAAAGGTGCTTGCCGATACCTTCAAGATTAAGATTGAGATGAAGCAGATTGGTGCCCGCCAGGAGGCCGGGCGCATTGGCGGTATTGGTCCTTGCGGGCGCGAATTGTGCTGTGCCACATTTACCACCAATTTCATATCGGTATCAACCTCGGCTGCACGTTTCCAGGATATATCGCTTAATCCGCAAAAATTGGCAGGGCAGTGTGCCAAGCTCAAATGCTGCCTTAACTACGAGGTGGATTCATACGTAGAGGCATCGCGCACCCTTCCCCCTCGCGATGTGGAGCTCGAAACAACCGACGGAACATATTTCTTCTTCAAGGCCGATATTTTGCGTGGAGAGGTAACCTACTCAACCGACAAGCATATCCCTGCCAACCTTGTTACAATAAGCGCACGCAGGGCTCTGAATATCATTGACATGAACAAGCGTGGCGAGCGTCCCGAAAGACTCGATGCTTCGGGTGTGAGCGATGTAAAGCGCCCGATAGATATTCTGGAACAGGATAATATCAATCGCTTTGACAATGCCGGCAAGAACAAGAAACGTAAAAAGGGGCATGGCGGCAAGCCGCGTAACGATAATCACAATGGCAAAGGGGATAAAGGCGGCAAGCCCAAAAAGGCTGAATAGCGCTCTGTTGGTTGCCGTGCTGTACCTATTGCTGTCGTGCAGTGGGTACAGCCTGCATAATTACCAATCGGTTGGTGGTGGGTGGCATAAAGGCTGCTCGCTTGCCTTTGTGCAGGATTCAGCAACGCTGTGTGCTGCCGATTCTTTGGACCTGTATGTGGGCTTGCGTTACGATGCCTCATATAAATATAAAAATCTCTGCATGCGGGTTGAATCGTTTGCCGCAGGCGACAGCCTTATGTTCAGCGATACTCTGTGTTGTGATATCTTTGACGAAACAGGTCGTCGCAACGGCTCCACGGCGGGCACATTGTATCAGGCAGAATTCTATGCCTTCCCTATTGAAAGGCCGCACTGTGGCTCTCATACAATAAGGTTACAGCATGTGATGCGCGATACTCTGTTGCAGGGGGTATATGATGTTGGGGTTAAGCTCGTGCCTCGCGGTCGGCATCAATGCGCAGAAAAGTGAACAGCAGAATTGAGAATCCGAGGAACGAGGAACCTCCGTAACTGAAAAACGGCAGCGGAATTCCTATCACAGGCATTATGCCTATAACCATCCCCACATTTATTGTAAAGTGGAAGAAGAATATCGCTGCAAGGGCATATCCGTAAACCCTTCCGAATATATCGTTCTGCCTCTCGGCAAGGGCTATGAGCCTTAAAATAAATGCTGTGAATACCACCAGCACGGCCACAGAGCCTATAAATCCCTGTTCCTCTCCTATTGTGCAGAAGATAAAATCAGTGTCTTGTTCGGGTACATATTTCAGTTTTGTCTGTGTTCCGTTGAGGAAACCCTTTCCAAATGCTCCGCCCGAGCCTATGGCTATCTTCGATTGGTGTACGTTGTAGCCTGCGCCGGCAAGGTCCTCTTTGAGTCCCAATAATACCTCAATGCGCACTCGCTGGTGTGGTTTCAGCACGTTGTGCAGCACATATTCGCACGAGCCGAAGAAGGCTATCGCCCCCACAATGTAGGCAGCCACCCACACATTGCGTGTCTCTCTGTTTATGCGTGCGCGTATGAGCAGATATCCCACATTGAATGCAAGCAGCAGATACTGTATAATCATCAGGTTGAAAGCTATGAGATATACAGCAACAAGGTACGATAGCAACGATACCGATATGTTTAGCAGCAGCATGATTTTTGCCGTTTCGCTGTGCTTGCACCACCATTTTATCATCGCAAGCGAAAAAGCCTGTATGAGGATGGTTACCGCGTAGGGGCCCACCATCATTGAGGGTAGAGCATCGGAGGGTGTCTCACCATATCTTATTCCCACAACAAAATATACTACGGCGCTGATGACCATAAGCAGTGTAATACCGCTCATGCCTTCGCGGTAGAGTACAAGAAAAAGCGACAAGTAAACAAGTGCGCTACCCGTCTCGTTCTGTCCCACGATTATAAGCATGGGCAGCAGAATTATACCCACGCATTTGAAAAAATCGCTGTTTTTGGTTATGTTGAACCCGTATCGTCCCATAAACGATGCGAGGGCCAACGTGGTGGCGAATTTCATGAACTCGGCCGGCTGTATGCTGAACGAGCCAATAGATATCCATGAGCGCGAGCCCTTGATGTCGCGGGCAATGAAGATTGTGAGTATTCCAAGAGCTATTGCTCCTATGTAAATGACGGGGGAGAGGTCTTTGTATGTGTTTTTGTCGATGCACAGCAGTACAAGACCTGCAAGAATGGATATCCCCATCCACATGGCCTGTTTACCTGTTCTCTCGCTCTGGTCAAAGAATGCGAGAAAATCGGTCTCTATGTAGCTGTAGCTTGCTCCGCATATCGAGAGCCACCCCATTACCGCCAATGTGATAAAAAGGGCTATAATCCACCAATCAATGCGGCTGAATATGTTACCTCTCGTCCGTTCCATAATATATTATCCTCTCCTCAATCTCTTTTGCCTTTATTTCGCTCTCTTCGCTCAATTTTCCGTTCAGGTAAAGTTCCATTATGAGTGCACCGATGGGTACACCGTAAACGGCACCGAATCCGCCATTCTCTACATATACCGCAATTGCAATCTTGGGATTGTTCATGGGAGCAAATCCCATGAATGCGCTGTGGTCTTTGCCACGGTTCTGCGCTGTTCCTGTTTTGCCGCATACCTCCCAGCCGGGGATGTTTGCGCCTCGGCATGTTCCATTGAGCACGGCTTCGCGCATGCCCATCACCACCTGCTCGTAGGCCTCCTTGCCGGCCATGGTCTTTTTGGGGGTGAGGTACTCTTTTTTAAGAGTGTCCCCCTCGATCTTGCTCACCAAGTGCGGGGCTATGTATTCCCCTCGGTTGGCTATGGTAGCTCCCAAATTGGCTATCTGCAAGGGGGTGAGTGTTACCTCGCCTTGCCCGATGGAGATACTTACCACGGTGGTTGCCTTCCAATATTTTCCAAGGTGCCTGTCGTAGTATTTTGAGTTGGGAATCATGCCGCGTACCTCGCCAGGTAGGTCTATTCCGAGTTTGTAGCCGAATCCCATGGATACCATATAGTCGCGCCATGTGTCCATGGCCTCCTGTATGTTGGCATATTTGTTTGAGCCGAACATTCGATGCAGGCCCCAGCAGAAATAGGCGTTGCATGATGTGGCTATGGCGGGCACGAGCGGAATGGGCGAGTAGTGTGCGTGGCAACCTAACCTGAATCCTTTGAGCAGAAATCCATTGTGGCAAGGGAAGGTAGTTTGCGGGGTTATGGCCCCCTCTTGCAGGAATGTGAGTGCCTGTGAGGTTTTGAATGTGGAGCCGGGAGGGTATGTTCCCATGATTGCACGGTTGAGCAATGGTTTTCGCTTGTCGCTCGATAGTCTTTTGTGATTTTCGCCACGGGCACGGCCTGTGAGTTGTCGAGGGTCGTACGATGGGGATGATACCATGCAGAGAATCTCGCCTGTGGCCGGCTCTATGGCCACAATGCTGCCAATCTTGTTCTTCATCAAACGCTCTCCCAAGCGTTGCAGTTCTATGTCGAGTCCCAATGTGAGGTCTTTTCCTCGCACGGGCAGCGTGTCGAGTGCTCCGTCGCGGTATTTTCCTTGTATGCGGCCGTGGGCATCGCGCAACAGCATCTCGGTACCCTTGTGCCCGCGTAGCTGCACCTCGTATGAGGCCTCAAGCCCCTGCGTGCCTATGTAGTCGCCACGCTTGTAGTATGGATCTTTGTCTATCTTTTTCTGTGATACCTCGCCTATGTCGCCAAAGAGCACACCACCCGCATCATACTCATATTGTCTTATGGAGCGCTTACGGGCATAGAATCCGCGGAAACGGAACAGCTTCTCTTGAAATTGTGCGAACTCTTCGGTTGAGAGCTGTGTCATGAACTCCTGCTCGGTGTACGAGGAGTAGCCCCGCCTTTTGCGTGCCTTCTTCATGTAGCTGTCGAAATCCTCGCGTGTGATATTTAGCGCACGGCATAGTTCAAGTGTGTCGAGCCCATGTTTCTTTACCTCGCGTGGAACAAATGTGATGTCGTATGCCGGGCGGTTATATACAAGCAACTTGCCGTTGCGGTCGTATATGAGTCCGCGGGTGGGGTAGAGTGTCTTTTTGTAGAATGCGTTGCTGTCGGCCTTTGATTTGTATTGGTCGTTCAGAATTTGCAGGCTGAACAGCTGCACTATGTATGTGATAAGCACCAATAGAACTGCCCCGCCGAGAATATATTTGCGCTTGTCGTATTCGTGTATGTTCATTGCTCTATCTTTTGCGGGTGAAACACTCTATGACAAGTGTAAATAGCAGAGTGAGCAGTGTGCTTGCGACAATGCTTGCAAGCAGTGTCAGCGGGTAGCGTATGGTAAACAGCTCCAGAATAAAGAGCACGCTGTAGAATAGCAGCAGACATAGCGTGGCATACATTGCATACCCTCCGAGGTTTATGGTGTGTATGCCGGGGATGAAATCGTCGGCAACCCCCTTTTGGGTAAATGATTCGAGTATGTAATTGCGTGCAAAGGACATGGCAGTGGCAGCACAGGCGTTTATACCGGGTGTGTTGCAGAAGATATCTACCACAAGGCCAAAGAGGAATGCCCATATCAGCTGTTCGTTGCGCGAGGTGAAGCGTGGTAATTTGAGCAGAAAGATGAGATATATGTGCGCAGTGGCATAGCCAAACAGATGTACCTGGCTGAATATGAGCACTTGGATAAATGCCAATATCACAAAGTTGCGTATGCGTATGAGTGTGTTGCTTGTCATTTTTTGATTATGCTCCTTTCAAGTTCCTGCTGCTCCTTGCGCCCTTCGTTTCCCACTATATAAACTTTTTTCAAAGTGGCGAAATTGGTGAACAATCTCACCTGTGCCTGTGCAAACATTCCATCGGCCGACTCCTCGGTTTTCTCTATGGTACCCACCGGAATATCCCCCGGGAAAATAGATGAGAAACCGCTTGTTACCACGGTGTCGCCCTTTTCGAATTGTGTGTATCGCGGCAAATCAACCAGGAACGAGTAACGTGTGTCGCTGCCGTTCCATTGCAGTGTGCAGAAGTTGTCGCTGCCCTTTACACGGCAGCTTATGCTGCTTTTGCTGTTGAGCAGCGGAATAACAACCGAATAGTGCTCCGATGCCGTGTATATGATACCCACGATGCCTTCGTTGCAGAATACTCCCATTTCGGCATCTACACCATCTGCCGTTCCCTTGTCTATTGTGATATAGTTGTCCACGGCATTAATGGAGTTGTTTACCACGGTGGCGCAGTTGTAAAAGAATCCTTTTGCCTTGCCCGGCAGGGCTGCCACCATTGCGCTGTCTTTGTGCTGCATAAGCTCTGCTTGCAGCAGGGCTATCCGTTGGTTTAGCTCTTTATTGTATTGCAGCAACGCGTCGTTCTCGCTTTTCAGGCCGAAATAGCTGCTTACATCGGTGATGGCGGCATATATGTTACCGGCCACGCTGTTGGCCGATGTAAACATTTTGGCATTCTGGTAGTTGTTAAACTGCACAATAAGCATAATCCCGATTCCCTCCAATAGCATGAAGAGGAACCAGTGATTATGCTTAATGAAGAAGTTTAACAGTGTCTGCACAGCCTCGTTGGTTTATCGCATTAGGAATGGATATTCGAGGTCGTTTAGTGCAAGCGCTGTTCCCTTTGCCACGCAGTAGAGGGGGTTCTCCGCAATGTGGAAGGGAATGTTTATCTTGTTCTCCAAACGCTTGTCGAGGCCGCGTAACAGGGCACCGCCACCGGCTAAGTATATACCGTTGTGTACAATGTCGGCATAGAGCTCGGGGGGTGTTGTCTCCAATGCACTGATGATGGCGTTCTCAATCTTTATGATTGATTTGTCAATGCAGTGCGCAATCTCCTGGTAGCACACAGGTACCTCGATTGGCATGGCTGTGATGCGGTTAGGACCATGAACAATGTAGTCCTGGGGTGCTTCGTCGCCAAGGTCGGTAAGTGCCGAGCCTACATGTATCTTGATGCGCTCTGCCATGCGCTCACTCACGCGCACGTTGTGCTGGCGGCTCATGTACTCTTGAATGTCGGCGGTAAAGTCGTCGCCCGCTGTGCGCAACGAACCGTTTGATACAATACCACCAAGCGAGATAACTGCAATCTCGGTTGAACCACCACCTATATCGACAACCATGTTACCCTCGGGGGCTTGCACGTCCAAGCCTATACCCAATGCCGATGCCATAGGCTCGTAGATGAGATATACATCGCGGCCACCTGCGTGCTCGGCAGAGTCGCGTACGGCGCGGAGCTCAACCTCGGTAGAGCCGTATGGCACGCCGATAACCATGCGCAGCGAGGGGGTGAACAACTTATTGCCCATGTTTACCTTCTCAATGAGGCCGCGCATCATCATCTCGCAGGCATAGAAGTCTGCAATAACACCGTCGCGCAATGGACGTATTGTTTGAATATTGGGGTTTACTTTTTCGTGCATCTGCTTTGCACGCTCTCCAACAGCTATCATCTTCTTTGAGCTGTCTATTGCAACTACCGATGGCTCGTCAACAACAATCTTCCCGTTGTAGGATATGATGGTGTTGGCGGTGCCAAGGTCAATTGCTACATCTTGTGTGAATGAAAAAAATCCCATCTCTTTTTCTGAATTTAATTAGTGTTTGAAATGGCGGAATCCTGTGGTTACCATGGAAACGCCGTTTGCATCGCAGTAATCAACCGACTCCTTGTCGCGGATAGAGCCGCCCGGATGAATTACCGCAGTAACGCCAGCCTCGTGTGCAATCTGCACACAGTCGGGGAAGGGGAAGAATGCATCACTCGCCATTACGCTGCCCTGCAATGAGAACCCGAAGTTTCCGGCCTTCTCAATGGCGTGGCGCAGTGAATCTACGCGAGAGGTCTGTCCCACACCGCTTGCAATGAGTTGCTTGTTCTTGGCAAGTACGATGGCGTTGCTCTTGCTGTGCTTTACAATCTTGTTGGCAAAGAGCATGTCCTCTATCTCCTCGCTTGTGGGAGCCTTCTGTGAAACGGTTTTCAAATCCTCGGGTGTCTCAATCTTCTCGTCGCGGTCCTGCACAAGCACGCCACCCAGCACGCTGCGGTAGGTCTGCGAAGGGAGTGCGGTCTCCTTCTGAACAAGGATTATTCGGTTCTTCTTCTGTGTGAGAATCTCCAAAGCCTCCATGTCGTAGTCGGGGGCAATGATTACCTCGAAGAAAATTTCGTTAATTTTCTCGGCTGTTGCCTTGTCGATGGCTTTGTTTGCAATGAGTACACCGCCAAATGCCGATACAGGGTCGCCTGCGAGGGCTGCTTCCCAAGCCTCGAGCAGTGTGGAGCGCGATGCAAGGCCGCATGCGTTGTTGTGCTTGAGGATGGCGAAGGTTGTTTCGCCTGCAAAGTCGTTGATAAGTTCTACGGCTGCGCTGATGTCGAGGAGGTTGTTGTATGATATCTCCTTGCCGTGTATCTGGTTGAACATCTTGTTGAAGTTGCCGTAGAATGCGCCCTTCTGGTGGGGGTTCTCACCATAGCGGAGCGACATGGGGCTATCCATTGCACAGCGGAACGCGCTCTTATCCTCTTTGTCGAAGTAGTTGAAGATAGCCGAATCGTATGACGATGATACAGCGAATGCCTCGCGTGCAAAGAAGCGACGCTCCTCCAATGTCGTCTCTGCACCTTTGCTCTGCAAAATATCGAGCAGGGGCTTGTATTGTGCTTTGCTGGCAACAATGACAACATCGTTGAAATTCTTTGCTGCACCGCGAATGAGCGAGATACCACCTATATCAATCTTCTCGATGATATCGGCCTCGGGTGCGCCCGAAGCCACAGTCTGCTCAAAGGGATAGAGATCGACAATAACAAGGTCTATTGCAGGAATCTCGTACTCCTGCATCTGTGCCTGGTCTTTTTCGTTATCTCTGCGGCCGAGTATTCCGCCAAACACTTTGGGGTGCAGTGTCTTTACTCTGCCGCCCAGAATAGAGGGATAGCCGGTGAGGCTCTCTACCGCTGTGCAGGGAATGCCAAGCGACTCAATGAACTGCTGTGTACCACCTGTTGAGATTAACTGTACCCCCTCGGCGTGCAGGAGTTTTATAATCTCGTCGAGTCCGTCTTTGTGAAAAACAGACACCAATGCCGATTTAATTCTCTTTGTTGACATGTCTATCAAGTTTTGTTGTGATGTTTCTGTTTGATTATCAATGGGTTGTTTGCTCATTGGCAAATGCTCCCCGAATTTTACGCGAAGATAACTTTTTTTGTGCGATTTTGCACCATAAAAACGGGTATATTTATTAACAGAAAAACAATATTTAATATAAAGTAAAAAGGGCTGTTTTTTGCATTGCAAATATTGCTTGCTTGCACTATCTTCGCATTGTAAAATGTTGTGAAATTAAAAATGGAAATATGAGAATCGGAGTTTTAACGGCGATGCAATCGGAATTTGAGCAGTTGGCTGCTCTGCTTGCCGATGCCCAAGAGCGTGATGAGAGTGGTTTTTCGTATCTCGTTGGCATGTTGGGGGCAAATGAGATTATTTTGCATCGTTGCGGTATAGGTAAAGTGAATGCAGCCGTGGGCACAGCCGAGCTTGTGCGCACATTCTCGCCCGATGCGGTGGTGAGTACAGGTGTGGCCGGTGGCATAGACGAGAGCCTTGGTGTTATGGATGTGGTGGTGAGCTCCTCGATAGTGTATCATGATGTGTGGTGCGGAATGGGGTGCGATTATGGCCAGATTCAGGGAATGCCCGCGGTGTTCCCGGCGTCAGAGTCTCTGTGGCAGTGTGCTGTATCGCTTAACGGCGCCACAGGCAATAGTACAAAAATTCATGCGGGGCTCATCTGCACGGGTGATAAATTTATTACCAATCGCGATGAGTTAGGTGAAATTAAGGCCAATTTCCCCACCGGTCTGGCTGTTGATATGGAGTCGGCAGCAATAGCACAGGTGTGCCACATATACGGCGTGCCGTTTGTCAGTTTCAGAATAATCAGCGATACCCCGGGCGTGGATAAACATATAGAGCAGTACGAGAATTTCTGGGGCGAGATGGCCGACCGTTCGTTCGGTATCACCCGTATGTTCCTTTCAAAATTATGATTATGAGAAAGATTCCGAGTTTTACAATAGACCACATACGCCTGAAAAGAGGCATATACGTTTCGCGTCAAGATAACGTGGGCGGCGAGGTTGTAACAACCTTCGATGTAAGAATGAAAGAGCCCAACCGCGAGCCTGTGCTCAGCCCCAGCGCAATACACACAATAGAGCATCTTGCAGCAACCTTTCTTCGCAACCACAAGGAGTGGGGCAGCCGCATTATCTATTGGGGCCCAATGGGATGCCTCACAGGCAACTATCTTATAGTAAAGGGTGATGTTTCGTCGGTTGAAATACTGCAGCTTGTGAAGGAGGTTTTTGAGTTTGTGGCTGAATACGAGGGTGAGGTGCCCGGTGCATCGGCACGCGACTGCGGCAATTACCTTCTAATGAACCTGCCCGAGGCTCGTTGGGAGGCGCGTAAATACCTCACCGAAGTGCTTTGCTGTGCCACAGAAGAGAATTTGAATTATCCTGTATGATGTTACTATGGGAAACGATATTGTAATACCGCCCGATTTATCGCCCGAGGAGTATGTGCAAATGGGCGACAATGCCATTGATGGCGATAGAATAGAGGAGGCTGTGCAGTGGTACCTCAAGGCTGTGGAGCTGGGCAGTGCAAAGGCTATGTTGCGAATGGGTAACTGCTGCTTTTGTACCGATGTAGATAACCCGAGAACCGAGAAGGAGGCTGTGCAGTGGTATCGCAAGGCTGCCGAGCTTGGCGAGCCTGCCGCGCAATACAATCTTGCCGATTGTTATTATATGGGTTTAGGCGTGGATAAAGATTATGCCGAGGCTTTCAAGTGGTTCAGCAGGTCGGCCGAGCAGGGTAATGTCGATGCGCAATACAGCCTGGCCGACTGCTATTACTTTGGCGAGGGTGTTCCCGAGGATGAAGATGAGGCTACTCGATATTACCGCCTTGCTGCCGAGCAAGGGCACAGCGATGCCATATATTGGCTTGGCATATACGATGGTGCCGACGATGATGCATTTATCGATAGTGTGAGAATGCTTCAAAGGATACGCAAGGCTGCCCAAAAGGGCGACCACCGTGCACAACGTATGCTTGGCGATTGCTATAATTATGGTGATGGTGTGGAAATAGATTATGCCGAGGCTGTCAAATGGTACCGCCTTGCCGCCGAGCAGGGTAACGCCGATGCCCAGAATGAGTTGGGCGATAGCTATTATTTGGGCGATGGTGTGGAAGAAGATGGTGTCGAGGCTGCCCGATGGTACCGTCTTGCCGCCGAACAGGGCCATCCTGCCGCCCAATATAATTTGGGAATATGCTACAGCTTGGGTGTAGGTGTTCCTATGGATGAAACGGAGGCTGTCAAGTGGTATCGCCTCGCAGCGGAACAGGGCTACGAGGCTGCGCAGAAGGCTTTGCAGAAACTGTAATATAAATAATGAAGGACAACCCCGCGTGAGTTGTCCTTCATTATTTCAATTTTTCTTCGGATGGTCTATGTTATAGTGCAGGCCTCGGCTCTCTTTGCGCTCTATTGCTTGGCGCATAATAAGATAACCCACGTTTATTATGTTGCGCAGCTCGCATAGCTCGCGGCTCACAACGCTCTGCTTGAACAGCTCCTCGGTCTCTTCGTAAAGTAGGTCGAGGCGGTTCCAGGCGCGTTTCAGTCGCAGGTCGCTGCGCACAATGCCCACGTAGGTACTCATAATCTGCCCCACCTCCTTCACATCTTGCGAAATAAGCACCATCTCCTCGTTCATTTTAGTGCCCTCGTCGTTCCATTGCGGGATATTCTCATTGAAACTATACTCGTGTATATGTTGTGTGGAGTGCTTTGCCGCAGCATCGGCATATACAACTGCCTCTATCAGTGAGTTGCTGGCAAGGCGGTTTCCGCCATGCAGGCCTGTGCAGGAGCACTCGCCCACGGCATAAAGGCGATGTATGCTTGATGCCGCGTTCAAATCTACCTTTATGCCACCGCACAGATAGTGGGCTGCGGGTGCCACGGGTATATAGTCCTTTGTTATATCTATACCCAAAGAGAGGCATTTTTCGTATATGTTGGGGAAGTGGCGTTTTGTCTCTTCGGGGTCTTTGTGTGTAACATCGAGATATACATGGTCGTCGCCGCGTGTTTTCATTTCGTTGTCTATGGCGCGTGCAACTATGTCGCGCGGTGCAAGCGAGAGGCGCGGGTCGTACTTTTGCATGAACTCCTTGCCGTCTATGGTGCGCAGAATGCCGCCATATCCACGCATGGCCTCTGTTATGAGGAACGAGGGGCGGTCGCCGGGGTTGTAGAGGGCGGTGGGGTGGAACTGTACGAACTCCATGTCCTTTACCGTGCCTTTTGCGCGATATACCATTGCGATACCGTCGCCTGTTGCCACAAGTGGGTTGGTGGTGGTCTTATACACCGCACCGCAGCCGCCTGTTGCCATCAGTGTAACCTTGCTCAGGAATGTGTGTACTTGGTTTGTGGCTATATCCAACACGTATGCACCATAACACTCTATGTCGGGTGTCTGGCGGGTAACGGTAACGCCCAAGTGGTGCTGTGTAAGTATCTCAATGGCAAAATGGTTATCGAGGATGGTTATGTTAGGGTGCTTGCGCACGGCTTTTATGAGCGACTCCTGTATCTCGGCACCGGTGTTGTCGGCATGGTGCAGAATTCGGAACTCCGAGTGCCCTCCCTCGCGGTGCAGGTCGAACTCGCCATTCTCATTCTTGTCGAAACTAACGCCCCAATTTATCAGTTCCTGAATCTGCGAGGGTGCTTCGCGCACCACCTTCTCCACAGCATCGCGGTCGCTGATCCAATCGCCCGCAATCATGGTGTCCTCGATGTGCTTTTCAAAGTTATCCACTGCAAGGTTGGTAACCGATGCCACACCTCCTTGTGCAAAGTAGGTGTTTGCGTCTTCAAGCGTTGTTTTGCATATTATTGCCACTTTGCCCTTTTCGGCAACTTTAAGTGCATAGCTCATTCCGGCAATACCGGAACCGATAACCAAAAAATCGAATCTCTTAATCATATATTCGTTTATTTATGCAGGGTTGGTGTGGCTGTGGGTTAAGAAGCTCAAAGGCGTGCATCGAGCCCCGCAATTGTTATTTATGCTGTATGGTTGCAAAATTATAAAATTATTGCTTAATATTATTGTGTTGTTTCAAATAAAAATGGGCGCATACCCCTCTAATTTGGTAAATAATGAGTAGTTTTACACGGATTTTATGCAATTGGTTTATAAAGCAACACGATGAACAGGATATATTCTCTTTTTATTTGCGGTTTTCTTGTGATGGCAATGGCGATGGCACAGCCTGCAAAGAAGGATTACCGCGCTCTGCTCTCTGATGAGCTGCTCACATACAGCGATGCATCGCTTGTGGTGTATGACCTCACTGCCGATTCGCTGCTCTTTGCCCATCGTGCCCACAAACTCACTCGTCCCGCTTCGGTTCTTAAAATAATAACCTCGGTGGCAGCAGTTGAGCGTCTTGGCATTGATTATACAATAGATACCTATCTGTTGCGCAGTGGCAATTCGCTCTATTTCAAGGGTGCGATAGACCCGCTGTTCTCTTTTGAGGAACTTTGTGCCATGTTGCAACATGTTCCCTCCGATGCAGTGGTGGACACCCTGTATGCCGATTGTTCTTTTATGGATTCTATCCATTGGGGGCCCGGTTGGGCTTGGGACGATACACCTTGGGAGTTTCAGCCATATATATCGCCGCTTATGTTGTGTGGCGGCTGTGTAGAGGTAAAGGCAAAGCCGGCTGAACGTAGTGTGGCTCCTGTGGTGGAGTGCTTTCCGCCATCGGGGTTTTATTCTGTTGAGAATGAGGCTGTGAGCAGGGGTGGAACGGGCGAGAAGTTTACCATTTTGCGCGATTGGCTCGGTGGCACCAATGTAATTCGTCTGCGTGGCGATTGCTCGGCGGCCAAGAGCGAGAAGATGAATATGTACCCTTCGCAGGATTATTTCATGGCCGTTGCAGCCGAGCAACTTGCGGCTCGCGGAATATCGGTGAAAAATATTGCCAATGGTGGGGCGCCACATGAGTGCGACACCTTGGCGGTAGTGCGCAGGGCGGTGGGCGATGTTGTGGCCGAGGCTCTTATGGAGAGCAATAATCTCTGTGCCGAGGCTCTATCCTACCACTTGGGTGCGCTTTACGGGCGCTTTCCTGTGCGGCAGTCCATGGGCCCTGATATTATCAAAGGCTTTTTGGGTTATACGCTCGATATGCCGTTGCGCTACGATATTTGTGATGGCTCGGGGCTTTCGCCATATACTCTTGTGTCGGCCGATATAATTATGCAGGTGCTGAAATATGCCTATTCGCATAAGCATCTGTACGATGCTCTCATGCGTGGCTTGCCGCAATCGGGTATCAGCGGCACGCTGAAAAATCGCACGAAGGGTACTGCTGCATATAAAAGGGTTTTTGCAAAAACGGGTACGGTTACCGGTGTATGCACCCTTGCCGGTTATGCGCAGGCTGCCGATGGGCACACCTTGGCGTTTGTGATTCTGAATGAGGGCTCGCCTAAGGCCCGTCCGGTGCGTGTGTGGCAGGACAAGGTGTGCGATGTCATGTGTAAATAGGGTGGCTCAACGAAGCTTTTTTATCTCGTTGATGTTTCTCATAAGTTGAGTGTAACCTGCTCGTTCCACGGCACTCTCCTTGAACAGCCTGTTATATCTATCTTCGTTCAGTGCAAACCACTCCTCGTCGCTCATGGCGGCGAGTTCCTCGCTTGGCAGCAGTTCCTTGGCGGTTTCGTGTTCATTGTGTCCGTTATGTGGGCACGAGGCGTTGCATCTGTCGCAGCCATAGAAACAATTTCCCATCTTTTCACCGATGTTTTCGGGTAAGTCGCCGCGATGCTCTATTGTAAGGTACGAAAGGCATTTGCGTGCGTCGAATCCTGTTTTTGTGAGGGCTTTCGTCGGGCAGTTTATGATGCAGCGGTTGCAGTTTATGCATGGGTTATGCCCGATGGGTGTGTCGGCCTCGGCCTCTTGGTCTATGAATAGTTCGCCAAGAAAAAAGAATGTACCAAGTCCCGGTATTATAAGCTGGCGGTTGATGCCCACACGTCCTATTCCCGCCTGTTCGGCCCAATAGTGCTCGAGCACGGGTGCCGAGTCGCAGAAGGCGCGCCCGCTTGCGCCTGTGGCTTCGTTTATGCTTTTAAGCAAGGCGTGCAATCTCTCTTTGACAACCTTGTGATAATCCCTCCCTTGGGCATATCGCGACAGGTGCAGGCGGTTCCTTGGTGTTGCAGGCTGTGCATAGCTCATGGCCACCGATACAATGCTCTTGCAGCCGGGTACAAGCAGGGTGGGGTTTTCTCGTTTGTCGCAGTTGCGTTCTAAGTAACTCATTGTGCCGTGGTTGCCGCCGTTCACCCATTCTGTGAACCTTGCCATCTCCTCCTGTGGCACGGTGTCGGCTTTGGCTATGCCACATACGGCAAAGCCGAGGCGTTTGGCCTCGGCTTTTATGTAGCTTGATAATTCGTGCGGTGTCATTACTCGAAAATCTTGAAGGTGTAGCCCTGTTCAAGCAACCAATCTATTGCGCGGGGCAAGGCATATCGCAGATTGCTCTCGGAACGCAACGAGTCGTGAAAGGTTATTATGGAGCCGTTGCGGGTGTATCGTTTCACGTTAGCTAGAACATCCTCGCCATACATGTGGATACTGTAATCGCGTGTAACAAGGTCCCACATTACAAATTGATATCTTTTGCTCAATTCGTTGTATTGCTGTGTGCGCAACAAACCATGCGGCGGGCGAAATAGGTTGCTGTGAATAAAGGCGTCGGCCTGGTCCACATTTTCAATATATCTCTTTGTGCTTGTAAAAAGCCCTTTAAGATGGTTGAAGGTGTGGTTTCCCAAGCGGTGGCCACCCTCCACCACCTGCATATACTCCTCGGGGAATTTATGCACATTGTCGCCCACCATAAAGAAGGTTGCCTTTATGTTGTTTCGCTCGAGCAACTCCACCACCCATGGGGTGATGACAGGTATTGGCCCGTCGTCAAATGTCAAATAAACGGCCTTTTCATCGGGGTTCATCCTCCACAATGCCTTTGGGTAAAGGTTGCGGAAGAAATCGGGTACCTGTTCTATGAACATATGTGTTTTTCCTCTGTTTAGTAATTAATCGATGCGTTGCTTCCACACTTCGAACAATGCAGATAGTTCTTTATTGTAGTCGGCTGCGGCGGCTTTGCATGTCTCATTGCCTTTTTTAAGTTCGTCAATGGTGAGTTTGGCCAACTCTATTGCCATATAGCTCTCTTGTATTGTTGCAGTAAAGTGTCTGTCGCTCATGCTGCTGTACCAATTGATATATTCGAACTGCTCCTCTATAAGCTTGCCTAATATTTCGATTCCTTTGTTGTATTCGCCCAAAGCTATGTATAGGCGGCCGATATCTATGCCGTCAGCCATGGCGGTGTGGGGTACAATGCTTGCGGGCAGTTCCTCTTCCATCAGGTTGAGCAGGTTCAATGCCTTTTCGTTGCTTCCCTCGTTGTATAGCTCGCTGGCGAGTGAGCTTATCACTCGTCTGTGGGTGTATATCATGCGGCTGATGGTCTCGTCGGAATAGTAGTCGGGGTTCTCCTTGAGCCCGCCGAACTTGAAACGGTTCATCACATTGTTATAGAACTTCTCCGTATCTATAACTATCGATTTGCCTCTGCTGTAACCAAGCTCCACCCAATTGAATGGTGTGATGCGGTATGCAAGTCCTTCGTGCACAAAGAAGTCTTTAAGGCAACTCAAATAGTTCTCCTCACCCACTGTCATGGACATATACAAGGGGCGTTCCCAATTGCACTGCGAGAGCATCTCGAGCAACATGAGGTCCGAACGGGTGATGGATCTTTTTCCTGCAAGCGATATTTTCATGTATCGTGGCATGGAGTCGGCATACTCTGCCGGTATTATCATGCCCGAACGTATTACAGCCTCGGGGTCAATCTCAATGTATAGCGTATCGGTGGGGATGTAGTGCAACTTTTCGTTGCGCGAGCATACCCAGTTTTTCATTATGTTCTTCACCTCGAAGGGGTTCTCGCCAAAGCGTCTTTTTGCGCCCTCGGGGTTCTCGGCGTAAACCGATTCTATGTATTCCCTTACCTCGGGTCTTATCTCTATGTCATCGTTGGCTGTGCCCGCATAGTCTATTCTATCCCATTTTATGGGGATTGACGGCGAGTCGTATGCGGGGCGGCGCATCTGGTCGATGTACCAATCGGTTTGCAGGTACGACAGGTTGCAAACGCGTGCATCGGTGCGCACTCCCTCCACCTCCTGCGTGTACCACAAGGGGAATGTGTCGTTGTCGCCGCAGGTGAATATTATGGGGTTGCCCTCCTCGGGGATAGATGCAAGGTAGTTCTGGCCAAAGTCGCGGCAAGCGTAACGGCCGCTTCGGTCGTGGTCGTCCCATGTTTGCGATACCATTTGAACGGGTACAAGCATGCATGCAATGGCTACGGCGGTGCTTATGGCGGTGTTCTTCTTTCTTATCCATTCGGTTATTGCGGCAACACCCATGCCTATCCATATTGCAAATGCGTAGAACGAGCCGGCATAGGCATAGTCGCGCTCACGCGGTTGCAGAGGTGTCTGGTTCAGGTATAGCACAATGGCAATACCGGTCATAAAGAAGAGCATGAATACTATGAGGAACTGCTGCGAGCCCTCTTTGCCACGGCGTGCCTGCCACACCATTCCCATTATACCGAGTATTAGTGGCAGGGCATAGAATACGTTGCGTCCCTTGTTCTCTTTAAGTACCGACGGCAATGTATCCTGGTTGCCCACCAATATGTTGTCGATAAACGAGATTCCGGTAATCCAATTGCCTTTTTCGAATTCACCGTGGCTTTGCAGGTCGTTCTGTCTTCCTACAAAGTTCCACAGGAAATATCTCCAATACATGTGGTTCAGCTGGTAGTTTATGAAGAATTGGAGATTCTCGAACTGTGTGGGCATCATCACATTCATGGTTTCGCCCCACGATGTCTTGTAGCGCACGTTGTGTCCCTTGATTTCGCCACCGCACCATTGTGCGTATAGATTTATCTTATTGGGGCCGTAGCTGCCGTGTTCCATGCTGTGCATGCGGGGGAACAGCATGTTTGTGGCAAAGATATAATCCTTGTCATATCCCACTATCTCGTAAGAGTCTTTTTCGTCGGGGTTGCTTTTCTCCTTGGGAGCATATTTGGGGGCGCCTGTCGTTGTCTTTGCCACTAAATATTGTCCTTTGGGCTCGCGTTCAAGCTCCGAACTATATGCCTGGCCATAGAGGAGCGGGCGTTTGCCATACTGCTCGCGGCCCAGGTATGCACCGAGTGTGAAGATATCCTCGGGCGAGTTCTGGTCCATGGGGGTGTTTGCTGCCGAGCGCACCACGATTAGCGCATACGAGGAGTATCCAATCATGATAACCAGCATGCATAGCAACGATGTGTTGAACATGCGCAGGTTCATAATGTATTTTTCTCCCTTGCGATAAATGGCAGCAAAGAAAAGTGCAACAAGCACCGCTATACCCATGATAACGCTTAATACTCCATATCCGTAGAAGGGGATACCAAGCAATCCTACCGATGCCACAAATGCAATGGCAAGTTTCTTGCGGCTCTTGCCCTTTTCGCTCTCTATGAGTCCCCATATAAGTGCGGCACACAGGAGAACTATATATGTTATGAGGCCTGTGTTAAATGGCAACCCCATGGTGTTTACAAAGAGCAGCTCGAACCAGCCGCCTACTTTTACAACGCCGGGCACAATGCCGTATAGCACTATGGCAACAAGTGCTGCCGATGCAAGGAGTGCCAGCATTGAACCTTTAAGGTTGGCATTTGGTGTGCGTTTGTAGTATGCCACAAGCACAATGGCGGGGATACAAAGCAGGTTCAGAAGGTGCACTCCGATGGAGAGGCCTGTGAGGTAGGCTATGAGCACCAGCCAACGGTCGCTGCGGGGTTCGTCGGCATGCTCCTCCCATTTGAGTATGAGCCAGAATACCACGGCTGTAAAGAGCGATGAATAGCCGTACACCTCTCCTTCCACGGCGCTGAACCAATATGTGTCGCTCCAAGTGTATGCAAGCGAGCCCACAATGCCGGCTCCCATTATTGTGATAAGTTGCGATGTGGAAATATCCTTGCTGTTGCCTGCAATGAGTTTGCGTGTGAGGTGTGTGATGCTCCAAAAGAGGAACAGAATACCGCCTGCACTTAAAACAGCACTCATGTAGTTTACCATGAGGGCTACGTTCTGCGGCTCGGCAAAGAGTGAGAAAAAGTTTGCTGTAAGCATGAAGAAGGGGGCGCCGGGTGGGTGTCCCACCTCCAATTTATAGCCCGAGAGTATAAACTCGGGGCAATCCCAAAAACTTGTGGTAGGCTCCACTGTGAGGCAGTATGTAGCTGCTGCAATGATAAAAATGAGCCAACCGAGGGTGTTGTTTACGGTTTTGAATCGTTTCATCTATAATATATTATTCGTATTTCTCTTGTGTAATGCACAAAATTGGGGGAGCGCTGTTCCCCTAAAATGTTGCAAAGTTACCTAAATGGCGGGATATGAACAAAATATTATATACGAAAAACCGCGAAAAACATATAAACACTGTTAAAGCGGGTCTATGTCGTAGTACATGTTTATTGAACGGTAGCGGGTGTTCTGTGTAAAGGATTGCTGTATTGCCAGCAAGGTTTCGTTTATCTTGTATTGCGAGAGTCCGCTCTCTATTTTCAACACTATTTTTCGTATGTATAATTGCTTGACCCGCGCAACGGGTGGCAGGTCGGGGCCCAAAATACGATTTTCAAAAATCTTGCGCAGATGCTGCCCCATGAGTTCCGAAAACTCCTCCAACACCTCTATCTCGCGGTGTTTTATATAGATGTAAACCAATCGATAAAAAGGAGGATAATGGAACATCATGCGCTCGCTCAGTTGGGTGTTATAGAATTGTGTGTAGTTATTGTCCACTATGTGTGGGATAACAGGCGCATCGGGGATTTTGGTTTGCAGGAACACCTTGCCTTGTCCGTTTTTTCGCCCTGCACGCCCTGCTACCTGGGACATCAGTTGGAAGGCACGTTCCGTTGCTCTGAAATCGGGGTAGTTGAGCAGGCTGTCGGCATTTATTATGCCCACCACAGCCACATTGTCGAAATCCAATCCTTTGGAAACCATTTGTGTGCCTATGAGAATATCGGTTTTGCCCTCTTGGAAGGCTGTGATTATATTTTCATACGCGGTGCGGGTGCGGGTGGTGTCGAGGTCCATGCGGGCAATGCGTGCATGGGGGAACAGGTTTTGCAGGTCGTCTTCAATCTTCTCTGTTCCGTAGCCGAGGTTTACAAAATTGTTCTCCTCGCAGTTGGGGCAATATTTGGGTGCGGGTATGGTGTAGCCGCAATAGTGGCATGTCAGTTTGTCGGCATTCTTGTGCAGCGTGAGGCTCACATCGCAGTGTTTGCATTTGGGTACCCATCCACAGGTGCGGCACTCCAACAGCGGTGCGTATCCGCGACGGTTCTGGAACAGTATTATCTGTTTGCCCTCTTTAAGGGCTGCACTCATGGCATCGGTAAGCGGGTCGCTGAACGGGCCTGTCATGCGCTTGCGATGTTTCATGTCCTTTATATCAACTACCTCAATCTGTGGCAGTTGCACGGCGCGGTGGCGTGTTGTGAGGCTCACAAGCCCATATTTCCCTGTGGTGGCATTGTAATAGCTCTCAATAGATGGAGTAGCGGTACCAAGCAGGGTTTTTGCTCCATAGAACGAGGCAAGCACCATTGCAGCATTGCGGGCATTGTATCGGGGTGCGGGTTCCTGTTGCTTGTAGCTTGTTTCGTGCTCCTCGTCAACGATAACCAACCCCAGCTTTTTGAATGGTAAAAAGACCGATGAACGCACGCCCAAGATAACATCGTAGGGGGTATCGCTCATCTGTTTTTTCCATATTTCCACCCTTTCTGCATCGGAGAATTTGGAGTGGTATAGCCCGATGCGGTTGCCGAATACTCTTTTCAGGCGTTCCACAATCTGCTTGGTGAGGGCAATCTCGGGTAGCATATATAGTACCTGTTCACCGCGTTTCAGCGCCTCGGTAATCAGATGTATGTATATCTCGGTTTTTCCAGCCGAGGTTACACCATGCAGCAAGGTTACGTTTTTCTGTGTAAAACACTCGTTAATCTCCTCAAATGCCCTCTTTTGCGCCTCGTTGAGGCTGTTTTGTGGCACCACGGGTTCGGCGCTTGTATCCAATCGCCCAATCTCCACCTCGTAGCTTTCAAGGAAACCTTTGTCGGCGAGCTCCTTGTATATATTGGGCTGCACATCGGCCTGTTCCAGCAGTTTGTGCTTGGCTACCTCTATGCATTGCCCGCTGTGGAACTGCGACATCTGCAGATAGGTGTTCAGCAGCCTTTTTTGTCGTGGTGCGCGCGAGAGGGATTGAAGAACAAGGGCAACTGCCTTTTCGTCGCGGCAATGCTTGGTGAGCCTTGTGCGCTGTTCGGTGCGGGGCTTGAACTCTCCTTTCAGTCCTTGCGGTATCGCAGCCTTGTAAATATCGCCCATGCTGCAAAGGTAGTAGCGTGCTATCCACTCCCATAATTTCAGCTGTGTGGGCAGTATTATGGGGGTTTCGTCGAGCAACTCTTCAATAGCGCGCACCTTGCAGTCGGTGGGTTCATTGTCGTGGGTGGCTGTTATTATTGCAGTGTAATGCTTCTTTGGGCCGAGTGGAACGCTTACGCGACACCCTGCCTGCACGCTCTCCTCCCATTTTTGCGGCACGCTGTATGTGTAGCTTGTGGGGAGGGGTAGTGGTAATATTACATCTGCGAACTTTGCCATGATTTTTCAATCGCGAAGGTAGAAAAAAGGGGTGAATATGCAAAATGATGATGGCACCCGTATATAATAAAAATTCATAGACAACACGCGCTGCCTATGAATTTTTATTATCAAATAATATCTGCAATTAGAAGATATATGCAGCCGATACCTGCCAGGTGTTTACCTTTGAACCCTTGATATAGTCCCATGCTGCGCCTGTGGTACCTTCTTTCCACTCGCCGGTGTTGCCAAGGGCAATATTGTAGTTGATGTGCAACTGAACATGGTTGAGTACTGTGGCACCAACACCTACGTTAAGGCTGAGGTTGCTCTTTTTGTATTCCCACTCGGCAATGTCGCCTGCGGCATTCTGCCATTTTTCATCGTTGTTACCTAACGCCCAGCCGAATTGGGGGCCTACTGCAGCAAAAGGCTCCAAGAATTTGTTTACAATGGGGAGAGAGAACTCGTAACGCAAGTAGATAGGTATCTCAATGCTGCGGCGTGTGATATCCTCGCCTTCGAGCTCTGAACTGCTTTGTGAATAGAGGATGTTACCCTCGATGCCCAAGCCCACTATGGGGAGCATTATTTTTGCTGTGGGGCCTACAAAGAAACCTGTTTTTCCTTCGCTCTTTATATCGTCGAGCGAGCTGGGCTTGCTTGCAAGGTTCATACCTGCCTTAATACCCCAGTTGAACTGTGCAAATGCGGGAGCAGATGCCAACAAACACAATGTGATTGCAATACCAAAAATCTTTTTCATATTTCAAAATTTAATGTTAATATAAATCTTTTTATATCTCATTTGGTTATGTGGATAACCATGTAGATTCTGTTGTTGGCTACAAAATAAGTGTAAAAATAGTTAAAATGCAAATTTTGGCCTTTTTCTTTATACAAACAGAGAGGATGGAAATTTCCATCCTCTCTGTTTGTATGTTGGCTTTATTATCTTCTTGTACGTCTTACCGATACTCTTGCCCCACCGGCACTGCTTTTGCCGCTTCGTTTCTTTTTCACGGTCTCTTTCTTGTCGTCATCTTTTTTCTTCTTTGTGCTGCGGAAGAGCCCCTTCTTCTCGGTCTTTTCTGTTTTATCGACAGCAACAGAGTCGTTGGCCACGGCTGTGCTGTCGGCTGGTGTTACTGCAGGCTTGGGTGCGTTCCACAAGTTGGTGCGGAAATCGGCAAGTTGTTTCTCTATGTTTGCCTGCTCCTTCTTAACAGCTGTGCTGTCCTTGCAATATTGGTTCAGGGCAAGGTTTCTTAGGTTCACAGTCTTGTATATCTCGCCATCGTAGCAGTTTTTTATAAAGTAGTCGTTTATAGTCATTGACGATACGTTGTTGTAACTGCTTGTTACCAATGTTTGCTGTGCAAGAATGTTGGCAATCTCCTCGTAGTTGAGCCAGAACATGGGATATTTCACGATTTCGGTTGTGAATTCGTCGGCAGTGCGATGCAACACAGGGCATATAGCTGTTACGCGTGTGTTGTATGTGGCTGTGCGCTGGTCGTAGTAGTTGCTCTCTTTTATGTAGTAGCTCAATACCTCGTTGCTGGGAACATCGCTCTTGCTCACTACAAGCTCGCCATCTTTCTCCTCGTAGTATATACGGTAGTCGTCGAGCAGGTCTTTGGGCGCAATCTTATTCTCTTCGTCAAACGATTCATTTCCGTCGATATTGTATTTGTAGGCTGTTATTGTGCCGTCGAGAATAAGGCGGAATACATATGTGAAGAGGTTTACACTCTTGCCCATGGGCTCCACGGGGTAGTAGAGCGATGCGTTCTTCTCGTTTTTGAGGTCGAGTGAACGGTAAATGTCGCGTTTCCACACTACCTCTTGTGGAACAGCGTTTGTGGGGTATTGGAGCTTGGCTCTCTCTGTCATGTTCACAGTTACGGCTGTTGCTGCCTTCTGCTCTTTCTTTGTCTTCTCTTTGAGGCGGGCAGGTGGTTGTGCAACCGCATACTGTCCCATAAGGGATACTGCTATGATAACAACTAATTTGCTGACGTATTTCATAACTTTTATCTTTTATCCTTGTTTGTGGCAGGTGTTCTGCTGTTAGTTTATTATTACTTCGAGTGATGTGGGTAGCAGGCGTTCTACATTATCGGGGCCTATTGCCTTTACATGTGATATGTAGAATCGTTTGCCGCGGCCAAGGCTGCGGAACATATCTTTTTGGCGCGGAGTAAAGCTTGCTCCTTGCGACATGAGCGGGATGGCGTTGCCCATATTGTCATAGAATACGGTTTCAAATGAGAGCACCCTGAAACCTATGTTCAGCAAGCCGTCATCGATGGCTGCGACAATGCCATCGGTGCTCATGAGCGATTGTTTGCTGAATGCTGTTCCGCCACGATAGCGCTGGGTATTGCCATCCTTGTCCTTGTACTCTATAAATGGGGTGGGGTTGGGTAGCTGGCGCACACGGAAACTGTATTGTCCCATGCTTTGGCTGCGGCCCTCCTCGTTTGTGGCGTTTACACCAATCACTATATCTTCGCCCACCTGCGTGGGGGTTACAATGTAGCCGCCCTTGCCATCGCTTTTCAGCGAGCCTTTTCCTTTTGCTATGCTTGCGCTAATCTTGTTCGCAGCCACACCGGGAACAGATATGCTCACAGGGTTCTCAAAGCCTGCATACAGCACATTCATGAGCGATGCACTAACTGTTGCGGTGGGTTCCACAACGGTATATTTCTGTGAAAAGTCGTAGCGTGTCTGTGCGCCGGCTCCATCGTTCACAAGCATGTAACCGTTGAGTGTATAGTCGCCCACGGCATTGCACACCTTGCTGTATTCACCATTTGTGGTTTCAAGCAGTTTGTCATCGATGAATATCTGCGGGCGTTGTGTGGAATCGACTGCGGCAAGAATAATCTGTGCCGAGAATTCACTGCCACGTACCACGTTGCGCGATGTGGGGATTACCAATGAACGAATCTGGTTTACACGCACGTCGCCCACGTCGATGTTTCTTGCCAAAGTGTGGAGCACCTCGCCCTCGGCATATCTTACATCGTTCTGCAATTTTGTGAGCAGTGTGATGGCGGCTATTGCGGGCATGCTCTCAAAGTGATACTCCTGCCAATTTTTGAGCAGTGATATATCGCGACGGGGAACCTCGGTGCTGAAGCTGCTCTTTATCAGTTCGCGTTGTACCGAATCGGTTACCATGGTGAGTATCTCTTCGCGGTACTCTGTTATGGCATCGTAGAGTCTTTGTCCCTGTCCGGTACCGGGGGCGAGCATTACCGATGTTGCAGCCTCCAAATCCTCGCGGTTTACAAGGTTGTTGTAATCGCCATCTGCTCCGTCAGCCTTTTTGGCTATTTTTATTTTCAGTCTATCCGCAAGGTTGTATAGCGAGTCGGACATCTGCTTTACATATGTTGCGCGGTTGTACCACTCGCGCACCTTTTCGGGGTTCTGCGCCATGAAGTCCTCAAAATCTCGGTATAACGCCTCGTTCTGCTTGCCTGCATTGACAGAACTCTTTGACAAGCTCTCATCGACCAATGTAAAGCCGTTGAGCACGTCCGAAGAGACGTTCAGTGCAAGCATCGCCATCAGAAGAACGTACATGAGGTTAATCATCTTCTGGCGCGGTGAGACTCTCTGTTTCTTTACCTTCATTGTGTGTTCTCTTAAATTTGAGGCTTGTTCATATTAGTAGTCATTGCCTGAATCATGCGGGCATACATGGCATTGAGCTCTTCAATCTGTGCAGCCATCTTCTTGGTCTGCTCGTTTACCTGGTCTATGGCGCTCACCTGATTACCGGCACTGCGCAATTGTGTTTCGTAGAGAGCGTTTATGCCTGTGAGGTTGCGGCCAAGGGTTTCCATCTCCTCCATGTTGCGACCAAGCGCATCGGCCTGCTCGGTTATGTGCATGATTGCCTCGTTCAGTGTGCGTACCTTCTCTATGTACTCCTCTGTAACCTCGTCCATCTGCGGCATAAGTTCGGGATTGCCGGTTACTGCACCGCCGCCGTATGATGCTGCGGGTGCATTGTTTATGGTAGTAACACCATCTGCGGGTGCAACAGAACCGCCGCCTATTGTGCCGTTAATGACAATGGTGCCGCCTTGCAACCCTGTACCTGTAATAGAGAGCTTTTCCTCGGCCTCTTCCTCTTTCTTTTCGTCTATGGCCACATCGTAGGGGCGCTCGAATGCCGAGAAGAAGAATACTATAACCTCGGTACCCATACCCACAAAGAGCATGAGGTTTGCACCCGATATGTGAGTGAGTTTGAACAATGTTCCCAGGATGACGATAGCGGCACCCCAGCTATAAAGATAGTTTAGAACTGTTTTTCCTCTTGCCGAATCCATAAAAGCCTGGATTCGTCTTATTGCGTTTTTATATTTGCCCATAGCTTTATAATAATCTATATATGTGTTGCTTGTTATCTTCTTCTATCGGTGCCGGCATAGCTGCGCACGCAACGGAATCCTATGTATGAACGAGATTCGTTCTGGTACTCATAGTTGCGTGTTGCGCCTTGTATAAAACGTACAGCGTCTTTCCACGAACCTCCGCGCACGGTCTTTTTCTTCATGCTGTAGGGGTCCTCTTTTGCAGCCTTGTATTGCAGGTCGGGGTTCATGTCGCTCATTTGCAACACGCCGGCCTCGGTATATACTGTGGATGTCCACTCGGCTACGTTGCCGGCCATGTCGTAAAGGCCGTTTGAGTTTGCCGAGAATATTCCGCAACGCGATGTGATGAGGCTGCCGTCCTTGGTGTAGTTACCCTCCTCGGGCTTGTAGTTTGCGTAGTAGCAACCCTCGTCGCTCTTGGTGTCGTCGCTCTCCCATGGGAATTTTGTTCCCTCTCTGCCGCGTGCAGCAAACTCCCACTCTGCCTCGGAGGGCAGGCGGTATCTCTGTATCCATTTTGCCTGTCCGCCCAAGCCACGCAACAGATACTCGGTGCGCCATGCACAGAATGCATTAGCCTGTTCCCAGCTCACTCCCACAACAGGGTGGTTGTTGTAGTTGGGGTGGCTGAAGTAGAGGTTAAGATACATCTCGTTGTTTGCGTTGGGGAAATCGTTCACCCAGCAAGTGGTGTCGGGATATATATTTACAATGTATGTGTGCAAGAAATCGAATTGGCTTGTGAGGGGGCGTGTGATTGTCTCGCGTACAATCAGACCGTCGTCGTCAATGTATGCGGTATCCTTTGATATCATAACCTCGGCATCGTAGTCGGTGGGGATGTCGGTGTTGCGGTTGCGCTCCTCGGGGTTCAAGCGGTTCTTGCGCAGAGCGGCCTGTGTGTAGTCGTAGATGCTGTAACGATAGTTCATCTGCGATGCATCAAGCATTTTCTCACCTGTAATGGGGTTGGTGATATAAACGCTCTCTATTGCACGTTGCTCGTCCTCGGTAGGTCTTTGCCAGGGGATGGGCTTTTTCCAGTTCAGATAGGGCTCGATGGGCTCGCCATACTCGTCCTCTGTTATCTTATAGGTCTCGTCGCCCCCATATGCTGGGTCGGCAAGGCGTTCGCGGATAATGGAGTCGCGTACCCAATATACAAATTGGCGGTACTTTGCATTAGAAACTTCAGTCTCGTCCATCCAGAACGCATCAACCGAGATATCCTTTACAGGCGCAGTCATTCCCCATAGAGAGTCGGCCTTTTCCTCCCCCACTTTTATCGAGCCGCGTTTCACAAGCACCATACCATAGGGCGTGGGCTCGTTTACGCCCACTGCGCTCACTCCTGTAACTTCTCCTCCGTTGGCATTGCCATAGCTGCGGGGGCTAAGGCACGACACTGCAACGAGTGCCAAAAGAATCATTGGCAGAAAAATTATCTTTTTCATCATTTCAATATTCTTATACTATTATGTTTATTTTTTCCTTTCTTAAATATGTCCAGGTTCAGTTTGTAGCCGATGAAAACATCGTGGTTTCCGTTTTTGGCTCCCACGCCCGATGTGTAAAGTTCGTAGGCGTAGCTTGCGGTAACATTAAGAAACTCAATTCCCAAAAACAGTGCCACAGATGTGTCGTAGCTGTATGTTATTCCCCCAAAATACTCTTTCTCGTTGTATTTGTATGTGCCTTTTGCGGTTATGTCGGCA
The DNA here is from genome assembly GCA_017451695.1 of Bacteroidaceae bacterium. Taxonomy (GTDB): domain Bacteria; phylum Bacteroidota; class Bacteroidia; order Bacteroidales; family Bacteroidaceae; genus HGM04593. Next base: position 40,343 of record JAFTNW010000006.1, on the reverse strand, counting down.
CGCCAAGAGACGAGGTCGGTCATCACCTGAATATAGGGCTGTATCGTTATTAACGTATTTTTTATCGGAATATTGCCTCCGGCTGTAAAATTATAGTAGGGGTCTATCTGTATTTCGTTTGTTTCGCCCAGCAGAATGAGTGGCGAATTCAGGTGAAAACCTGCCAATCCCACATAAAAGTGCTTGTGTTGGTACAGCACACCTAAGCCCACATCGAACTTGTTTCCGTCGGCTGCTCCCGAGGGGAAGGCGGGGTCGTTGCTGTCGCCGCCGAACTCTATCTTCTTTTTGTCGAATTTGCAGTTGAGAATACCAAGCTGTGCACCTGCAGCCATGCGCCCGCCAAACAGTTTGAAACCATAGGCATAGTTGAAATAGAGGTGCTGGTTTGTGAAAAGGCCGATGGCATCGTTCAGTGCACCTATGCCAAGCGAGTGGTCGCCGCGCACAAAGGGTATGGGGGAGTCCACGTTTATGAGCATGCTCTTGGGGTTATTCTCGAACCCTGTCATCTGGTTGCTGTATGCAATGTATCCCCACAACTTGCCTGTGGCACCTGCTGCCGCGGGGTTGTAAAAGTTGAGCATGTTCCAATAGTGGGTAAAATGCACGTCGTATTGGGCGCGTGCCTCGGCAAACGCTCCTGCGATAATGATTAAAAGTATGAGTAATTTCTTCATCTCTTTTTTAACGTGCAATATCGGCTTATCGTATATAGTGCGGGTATTTTTATCCACAATAACCGATACTTATGCAAAGTTATCGCAAATTTCGTAAAAAAAATGAAATAACCTACATTTCTATGTCAAAAATGCGAAAATAGCGGCCTCTGCTGAAAAATAGAATCGGCACGCAACCGCGGTTGCTTGCCGATTCTATTTGAAATGTATATTCCTGTTGTTACTCAACTATAACCTTTTCGCCGTTTATAATGTAGATACCCTTTGTGGTTATCTCCTTTATGCGGCGACCGCCAAGGTCGTATATTCCATCTTGCTGTCTGTCGGCATCGGTAACGATTTCGTCTATGCCGGTAGCTGTACCCTCCATAATGCGCTCTGTTGCTATGAATGTAGAGCCCATGTCCTTGCCTGTGGACCAATATGCAAGGTAGCCGTCGCGCAGGTTCATCTTGTTGTTGCTGTAACCCATCTGTTCCAAGTAGAAACCGCCTGTGGCATATGTGCTGCTTGTTGGAACCCAATAGGTGTTATGGTCTGCGGGCAATGAGTTCTCGTCCATCATTACGGGGCGTGTGCTGCCGCCGTTGCTGCCACTCATGGTGGTGGACGATGAGAGAATCATACCCTCACCCGCGGCGTAGTTCACAATCTTGTAACCAAGATAGGGGTTGCCTATGAATGCAAATGTATAATAATCAAGCTCGCTCTCGTCTGCGGGCAGAGTCTTTTGGTTCAAAGGCATTCCTGTTTGGCCCTCTGTGTGTTTCAGGTAGTAGTTGTTGCGAGTATCGAGTGTGATGTAATACCACTTGCCTTCGTCGTTCCAATCCTCCTCAAATTCAAAGGGCAGTTCACCATTCAATGTGCAGTAGATGTTAATTGCATTTTGTGTGTTGCGAACAAGGCCGTAGCCGGCTGTGCCCGAAGCATCGGCACCATAGGCTGCTGTTGCAGCTGTGTATGGGGTGTTTACATTCAGTGTCTTTTGCTCGGTGCTCCAAGTGTTGCCGTTGTTTGTATATGTGTATGTTACATTTACAGTGCCGCTTGCTGTGGGCTCATCGGCTGTGAGCAGATACCAAGCAGAGCAACCGTTTGCGCCACCGCCCCACGATACGATGCGGCCACTCTCGCCTGCACCGCTGCTGTGTCCCTCGGTGTGCATTGTTACATTATTCGATATAATGTTGTATTGGCCCGCTACGTCCAACCATGTGAGTGTGGCACCTGTTGAGGGTTTGGTATCGCTCATGGATTGTCCGTTCATATACTTGGAGTCGCTTGCGTTCTTGAAGATGTATTTGCCGTTTACGATATCCTCGAGAAGCCAATAGAAGGATTTATCGGTGTAGTCGGCATCCTTCCACATGGTATTTGTTCCGTTGCTATACATGGCCTTGTCGCCTGTGCTCCAGTTAGGGTAGGCGCTTTTTATAATGTAGTAGTTGCCTTTTACGGGTTGGGCGGTTGCAAGTGCTCCAAGCGCGTCGTTTATAGCGGTTTTGGCATCTTCAACCTCGCTGTCGCTGCTTTCGTTGCTAAGCCCGTTTGCATTTTCAATGGCCTGTGCAAGTGTGGCGTATGTAGCCTCTGTATAGTAACCGGGGTCGGTACCGGGTTGTATGCCTTTTGTGTCTATTTCATCGATAAGGTCGGCGATTTCACCCAATTTACCAGTCTCTCTCAGGGTAACGGTGAGTGTTGAGCCTGCTCCATAGCCTGCTGTCCAATAGGCCATCTTATTTTCACGGTTGTTCAATTTGTTGCTGCTGTGGCCTTTCTGCTCCAAGTAGAATCCGCCTGTTGCGTGTGTGCTGCTGCTGGGGTTCCAATAGATGTTGTTACCATCGGGTACGGGTGTTGCAGTCATCACAGGGTAGGTGTTGGCACCTGTTTCACCAAGCATGGTGGTTGAAGATGATAGGATGTATCCCTCACCTGCAGCGCGGTTTACAATCTGGTAGCCGCTGTAGGGGTTGCCTACAAAGGCAAATGTGTATGCATCCTTGTTGGATGTATCCACGGCCTGCTTGTTTAGGGGTATGGATGTTGCACCCTGCTCGTAGAAGAGGTACTTGCCATTAAGTGTCATGTAGTACCAGCTATCTATTTCGCCGTAGCTGCTTGCTGCCGAAAAAGGGAGCACGCTGCTATCAAAGGTTGCTGTAATATCCTTAACACAGTTTTCGGTAACGGAGCCTGTGGGCACCCCACTCAAAGTGATACCCCATGGTTGTGTGGGTGCGGGGTATGTGCCATTGGTGGTTATGAGTACCTCGGTGTTTGCCACCTCGCCATTGAGTAGGTGGTTGTATCTTACGCTGTAACCCGAAATTACATCGGCAATAACGTGTACCTCGCCGTCGATATACTCTGCGGGGATTGTATATTCGTCGTTTTCATCGAACATAGCTGCGGGAATATAGTCGATAGAGTATTGCTTTGTACCATGCACATACTGCTCGCTGGTAATTGCGTAATCCTGGTTGGCATCAATCACAATGTTGTAGCCGTGAACAACGGTTACACCGCGGTATGCAAAGCCACCCGAGGGGACAACCTTTATCTTGTATCCCTTGCCATAAGGTACCACGGTTCCGCCAAGTCCTTCGCCCGTCTCTGCCGATATTAGCTCGCAGTTACGTTGGTGTGCCGTGATTGTAGTTGTTTCGCCGTGTATATTCAGGCGTACATCAACGATGGCACCGCCATTGCTGGCAATGGTGTTGCCCGCAAGGGTATTGCCGCCCGGATCAATGCTGTTCCAGTCAATCTTGTAACGCATACGGTAGATGCCGTTTTGAAGGTCGGTGGGTATTTTGAAGGTCGGTGGGTTGAGTACATTGCGTGCGGAGCCTGTTAATGCATCGCCATTACTATTAACACCGTTGCTGTCATTGCTGCTGCCGGAGTAGAATGAATATGTCATAACATCGGAGCCCTCGGGGATTGTGAGGTCGTCGTTCAGTGTTGCGTGGAAGCGACCATCGTTGCCGCGGTCAAGATAAACATAACCGTTCATCCAGTTACCATTCATTGTAAATGTGGGGGTGATGGTTTCGCCTGCTTTGGCTGTGAACATAGCACCCTCTGTCATGTCGTAGTACATCTGCTTGTTGCTTGCTGTGTTAAGGGTAATGCTCTTGTTGCCATCGGCCGAGCCGTTGAATGCAATGCTCTTAATCCAGCGTGAGCCGTGTGTGCTCTGTGCATTTTTTTCAAAATTCAGAGCATAGTCGGTATAAACAATACGTTGTACGGGGCTGTTGTTTACCTCTATCTCATCGACGTATGCAATAAAATCTTCTGTCAGATTGTGGGGCGATTCGCAATCCACCACAAATACAAGACTGTATATGCTTATGTTGCCTGCACCCTTTATGGTGAATACGGCATCCTGCCATTTGTTGGCAACAAAGTCCACCGATGCCAGCTCCCAGAATTGCTCAACGGTCTGTGGCTGCTCGGGGCGGTCATTGCGCTTGCCAAGTCCCACAAGCATCACACGGCCTGCCACGGGTTTGTGAATAAGAGCATGCACATACTTTGCTGCAGGTGTCAAGTCAATGGGCTCGTTGAGGTCTATGCGCACACCGAATGTGTTACTGCCGAAGCGTGAGCGTTGCACAGCAAGCATCTTGCCTGTGGCATTGGCTGCTTCGCCCAGCAGGTCATCTACTTGGTTCAGATGGTTTGTTACTACCGCAGTGCGGCCTGTCAGTTCTCCTGTGCGGAAGGGAGATTTCTCCCATGTGTCGTAAACACCAATGGCTTTATATTCGGCCTCGTCGGTGTCGAATGTTATGCTCTGTGCCATAGCTGCAAAGGGCAATACCATAGCAGCCAAGAACGATATATATTTATTTTTTTTCATGGTGTTTCGGTTTTTAGAAGATGCTTACTGTGTGCAATGTGGGGCAGGCCTTGCTGTCGTTGATGGTTATGCGCAGATATTTTGCGCTATAGCCGTCGCCGTAGCTGTTGCTTGTGCTGCCGTTCAAGGGGATTATACGCTTGTAACCAATGGTGGTGCATTTGATGTCGCCGCCACGCTTGGTCCATGTGGCACCGTCCTCGGATGTCTCTATGGTAAAGCTCTTAACGCGCTGTCCCAGCCTTATGTACTCCATCATGGATACGTAGCGTATGGTTTGAGCCTCGTTCCACTCAAAAGTAATGGTTGCGCTGTTTGTGCCATCGGGTGCTGCCCAATATGTGGTCTTGTCATCGTCGTTGATGTTGGTTGCCTCATAGTTGCGCTTTTCGCCTGCTGTGCGAGTGCTCGATACTGTTACGGTGGCGGTTTTTGCAAGGTCGGTTGCAAAGCGTGAACTTAACATATTGCCGAGCTCCTTCATGCGGTTAACGGTGGCTGCGGGCAGTGAACCACTCTTGTCGGGGGGCAAGTTAAGAATAAGTGTGGCGTTGCGGCCAACAGTCTCCAAGTACATCTGGAAAAGACGCTCTGCCGAGTGAATGCCCTCTCCCTCGTGCCAGAACCATCCTTTTGTTGTGGCCTTGGCATCGCTCTCACCCGGAAGCCATATCCAACCGTTCTCGGCACCTTCGGTATTGTCACCGGCACCGCGACCACGGTTCTGTGTCTGCCAGTTGGTTTCACCGGCCCAGCCTGCCTCGTTGCCTATCCAGCGCGCCTCGTCGCCCACACCCCACATTACGCAGTTGGGGCACATTTGGTGAACCTCATAGCGCAGGTTGGGTATGTCGTAGTATGTGCTTGCATCGATTTTGCGGTGTTGTTGTGCGCCACCGTAGAAGCCGTCGCCACCGTTTGCACCGTCGAACCACATTTCAAATTGGTCGCTGCCATATGCTGCGAGCTCTTTACATTGGGGAATAAAGAGCTTCTCTACATAGTTGTTTGTGCCGTCGCCATAGTAGCCGCTGTTGCGGTCCCACGGCGATACGTAGAAACCATATTTCATGTCGAGTTCCTTTGCTGCTGCGGCAAAATCTTTGGGGATATTTGTTGCCTGTGCATTGGCGTTGCTCGATGCTGTTACGTTGTGTGTTGTGGTGGCTGTGGGCCACAAGCAGAATCCGTCGTGGTGTTTAACAACGGCAATACCGCCCTTCATGCCTGCGCTCTTGGCTGCCTCGAGCCACTGTTTGGGGTTGGGCACGGCTGTGGGGGCAAAGAGGTTGGGATTCTCGTCGCCATAGCCCCACTCTTTGTTTGTGTATGTATTTATACCATAATGGAAGAAGGCATAGAACTCGGTTTCGTTCCACAGAACTTGGCGCTCGTGTGGCACGGGATGCACGGGATGGGGTTCGTTGTCGGGGTTCGCAGGAGCGGCCTCAACAACTTGGAATTCGGCTTGTGCGTAGTTGCTCAGCGGCATCGCTGCAAAACCAAGCCCGAATAGCAAGGGTAAAAATTTTGATTTCATAAATATTACATTAATGGTTAGTATTTTCGGTTTTATATTAATTAAAATGGATGAATATGTGATTGCATAAAATATTTGAATTTTATTAGCCCATACTCCCTACATTGCGCAAATATATATAAAGATTTTAATTAAATTTTACAATTTATTCCTTTTGTCGCCTTTTGCAGCTGTTTTTAATGATTATTACGTAAAATGCTGTTTTTGGTTAAAAAATGTTCTTAAAAAAGCTCAATTGCTATCAAAATGCAAAGTGGAATATTCCCGGGTGCAATTCTGCGCCGGGAATATCCCACTTTGTTTATTTCCTAAAAAGATTATTTACTTATGATAACCTTCTTTTCACCTATTATATATATACCGCTTTGGGTAATGTTGTTTACCTTGCGCCCCGAAAGGTCGTATATAGATGCATCTTCATAGGTCTTGTCGGCTATTACTGCATCAACGCCGGTTGTAGGGTCCACATATACAGAGTACTCGTCGTTTGTTATCTCCTCCAATGTGAGTGGTACATATACCATGCAGTAGCCGTTGGGCACCTCCTCGTAGAAGAAACCTATGCGGTTATCCTTCTGCAATGTCATGGTTGAGTAGGCCGACTCCTTGTCGGTAACGGCAAGTCCCTTTGTCCATCCTTGCGAGAAGGTGGTGGGGGTGTAAACATTTACATCGTTCTCGCCATAAACCATCTCTTTGTAGAAGATTCCAACGTCGCGACGGCCGTTGCCGCAGGGTACCGACTGCAACATCACATCGCATACGGTGTTGTCGCTCTTGCGCACGGCCTTGATGCGCATAATCTCGCCGTTGGTGCTGTTTGCACCATAGCTCAATCCGTTGCTTACATCGTTGCTCGATGCTACGCTGCCCCATGAGCCTTCGGCAGTCTCCAAGTTGGTAAACTTGAATATGTTGAAGTAACGGCCTGCCGATTTACGGCTGCTGAGTACGATTGTTCCGTCGGCAAGCTCCTCAATCTTGGGCTCATCGCCACCGGTTGCAGGGCGGGCATCTACGCCACCAAGTACATTCCAGCTGCCACCAAAGTCGTCGGAGTAGATTACGCGGTTTCCGTTGTCGCGTGTCCACACCGAGCAGTAGATGCGGTAGTAGTCGCCCACCTTCACCTTGCTGCTCTGGCATATACGGCCCGAACCTATGAACAATGACGATACCGTGGGTACTCCGTTTTTGAGGAACTTAGAGTAGATGCTGTTTGTAACCTCTACGGGCTCTGTCCACTCCCACTCGCTTGTCTCTTCGTTGTATGTAGCATATACGCGGGCAACGCGGTTGATATTGCTCGATGTTGCTGTTGAGTCGGGGTGCCAGCGGCCATTCCAGCATACTGTGCGGCCACACACCATCATTACCAGCAGTTTGTTCTGCTCGCGGTCGGCTACAATGGCTGCATCGCCATAGCCGGTTTTCATTACGTTGGTGCTGCCACCATCGCCGTTTGCAATAAAGAACTCTTCGCCCCATGTTTCGCCGTTGTCATTAGATATACGGCACTTGATGTCCACTTCGCCGTAACCAATATCGCTACCGCATGGGCGGTTGTCCGAAATCGCAAATACTGTACCATTGGGTGCTGTTGCGATGGCGGGGATGCGATATGGCTTGCCGTTTGCATCGTTCGAGTAGTAGATGTATTGGTATTTGTTATCCTCGTCCACTGCCACTGTTACCGATACATCTGCACCATTCTCGGGTACAATCTGCTCGGGGATAGACTGCTCGCCGTTGAACTCAATCTTCCAACCGCGGTAGAGTGTGCCTGCTGCCATGCTGTATGTGGCACCCACGGGGAGATAGAGTTCCTGTGCATCGAGCACGGTCTGCTGTGTGAGGTTGATGTTGCTTGTTGCGCCATTTATGTTAATGGCAAGGCTGCCAATGCGGGTGTTGTTCTCGTAACCGCCGTCAAACGATGTGGTGTAGTTTACGTTCAAAGGCTTGCTGTTGAGCTTTCTGAAGCACCATGTGCTGCCGCCGTCGCTTGTGGCATATAGCTTGATGTCGTGTCCGTCGCCACCGTGCATGTTAAAGCTCTGGCCTGTTGTGCCCACAGGCGATATGCCATAGCTGCCGTTGCTCTGCTGTGTGATGCATAGATTGGTGGCGCTTGCTGCTGCCACCATGGTAGCTGCCGAACCACTACTTGTGCCTGCAAGTTTCACAGCAAGTGTTTCGCCTGCCACACGGTTGTATAGCTTGAACGAGCTTTCGTTACCCACAAGGTACCACACCTCGCCCTCACCGTATGTGCTTGCAGCGCTGTTCACTGTGTGTCCGCTGTAGCTGTCGGCTGTGTTAAGGCGTATGTCGTAGTTCTTGCTGCGGTTGTTGTAAATCTGCACGGGAACAGCTTCATCCAATGAGGTCGAGAATATGTCGAGTGCAAATTTTGCATAGATTGTGGTATTGGCTGTAATCTCGCTTATTTCGTGTGTTGTTCCAAGCAATGTGGTATAGTTGGCATCGCTGTAGAAACCTACGAACTTATATGCGGGGTCGCACTCTTTAAGAGCAAGTGTGCTGTTTGCAACGGCTTCTCCATCATTTACATATATGGGTGCATCGTCAATCTCTATATCGTTCCATGTAAACACACCGCCTGCCATGGGTGCGTTGCTTTCAATGGTAAGGCTGTTGTAGCCTTCGAATAGGTTGGTGGGCACGAATACAAAATCGGTACACCATTGTCCATTTGTTTGGTTGTATGTGGTTGTCGATTGGTCGAATGATGTACCATCGTTCTTCACAACAAAGTAGCGGCTTGCACCAATGGAGTATAGTGTTACACCCATGTGGTAGGTATTGGTGGTACCCACGGTGAAGTTATAAGCCTCGTTGGCTATAGCTTTGTGGGCAAGATACTTACCGGCTTTGTTGGCAAATGTAAATTGTCCTTCGGCAGTCTCAGTAGCCACCCATATGTATGCGTCGTTGCTCTCGTCGGTTGTGGTAGAGAGGGCAAGTGTACCGTTGTTGTTATATAGGTAGCGGTTTACATATGCTCCGTTTTGGTATGTATCGCTGTATAGCGTGTACTCGCCGCCGTCGGCAGGTACACCGTTTGTGAGGGCGTTGTTAAAATCGTATGCCTCGTTAATGGCATTTGCCAGCTCAACGGTCTTTTCGCTTGCCGCACGCCAATCCTTCACAGCGGTAAAGGTCTCTTCCACCTTGTTGTTGTTGGGGAGTATGTAGAACTCTGAGAAGGTGAAGAAGGGGTTGCTGCTGCTTGTATCGGTATTGGTCTGTTTTATTGTGAATCGGATGTAGCGGTAGCCTGTGCATGCAATCTTGTCCGAGTAGTAGTCGGCAACATTGGCATTGGTTGGGAATCCGCTGCTTACGGTTTTTATGGTTGTAAAATCGGAGCCATCGTTAGAGCCCGCAATCACAATGTTTGTGGGGCGGTTGTTGTTGTTCTGGCTGCGTTTCTTGAAGTAGAAACGGAACTCCTTGACCTTCTTGCCAAGGTCGGCTTGCAGATAGTGAGCTGTGCCATCGCCACGGGTGCCGTCGTAGCCGCTATGGAAGAATGTTGTGTTTACATTGTCTAGCATGTTGGCTGTGGAGTTGCCATTCTCCTGGCTTGTGCTTGCTGGGAAATTACAGGTGTAGTATGCTCCATCCTTCACAAGGCCGAAGTATTTCTGCAATCCGTAGATGTTTATGTTATCGGCATTTGTGGTAGCTTCGCCCACTGCATCGTCGGGCGAATATGTTGCGGTAACATCGACAAACTGATATTTGCAACCGGTGTCGCTTGTGTTTGTGCCGCTACCCCAGTTATACACCTTGAATCCGAGTGTGCTGTTGTTGGTTTGATTGAACTGCACATTGCCGCTGGTGATTATAACGTAGCCTGTTTCGTCGGCAGGTTTTATTGTCCAGCCGGCCGAGGGTTGTGTGGCAACGCTGTTCAGCGCGGTATTGTTGCTGCTTGCGGGCGAGATGTATGTGTTGTCCTTTGCATTTATAATATCAAATGTACCGTCGGTGCGGGTAACGAATTTCCACACATTGGCATTGGTTGTGGTGGTCTCACCTACAATGGCATTGCCTGCGCCATACGATGTGGGGTAGCGGTTGCCACGCAATGGTGTACACATGCGGTAGTATGTGGCCTTTTCGTCGGTACTTGCTATGGGTTGGTTCATGTTGCTTGCGGTGAGCGAAGCGGTGAATGTGTTCCATGCCTCATTGAGTGCTGTTATCTGTGCTGTGCGCTCATCCTCGGTCATTGTTGTAGAGTATGTAGCTTCAATCTCGGCAATCTTGGTATCGATTGTTGCCGCCGCACTCGCAGGCCATTGGCCCACGTTTGTGCCTATATAGGCTCCGCGGTCGCGCTTTATCTCGCTTACCTTGGCTGCAACAAGCTCGGTTGTCTCATCCATGCATTTGTTGGGTGAGTAGATCAGGTCGGCTGCTTCGCCTGTCTCAAGGTCGGTAAACACGCAGGTGAACATCCATTTGTTCAGGCGCACTCCGCCGGCACTTACATAAGGCAGTTTGATGAATACCTTGTTCCACCCTGCATTCAGTGTTACTTCTATGGGCTCGCGAGCTGTAAAGTTTTCGTTGCCCAAATCTACTTCGTGGCTAATGCTCTTGCCTGCGTTTGTCCAAGTGGGGGGTGTTACGCGCTCACCGTTAATCCATATGTTGGAGCCTTTGCGGTCCCAATTGTCGTTGTTGGGTGCAGTGTCCACCTCGCTACGACCATAGTTTTGGAACTCTATGTTTGCTCCAACCTTGCCACCATTCTCGCTATAAACGTATGTCCATGCGTATGCGGTGCTGTTGCTGTGGTTGGTGCTGCCATAATATGTGGGTATTGTGTTGTTTCCCCATGTGTGGCGCAGATATATGCCGGCTCCGGTGGCCATGCCGGTGTAGTATGTTGCACCGTTGTATTCGTAACTCTCGTCGAGCAGCGCGGTGCTTGCGCTTATACCGGCTTCTTCGGGCGGGAATACGGTAGAGGCGTTACCGCCATTGGGGAAGGCGTCGGTTATGCGCCAGCGGACATTGGTCTGCTTTACATAGGGGATGGGCTCGCCTTTGAGCGAGTTGGCCTTGTGGAATAGGAAACGGCGCTCCCAATCGGCAAACTCCTCATATTCATCGCCGCTGTTGGGCAGCATTGTACCGCCGGTTTCAATATACTGCTTGCCCCCGCCGCACCAAGCACGCTCGGCACTTGCTATTACGTTGGCATACATATTGTTCTGCTTTACAATATCGGTCTCGGTGGGTGTCTTGCGGTCGTTCCAATATGCCGAAATGGTGCCGGCTACCTCGGTGTTACCTTGCTCCACGTAATATATGTTGCTGCGGTAGATACCTACAACGTCGGCAAATACGTCGAAGTGGTTGGTATAGTTGTAACGGCAGTCGATGTTGGGGCGGCCTGTAATCTTGTTGCCGCTGCTGCTCCACATCTGTGTCATGTCGGTATCGGTGTTGCTCACATTTACACCGCTGATGGGGTTCCACACAACCACCTTCTTGCCCAAGCCGTGAATGTGGTCGGTCATTATTGAGAGGAAGTTGGGATATGTTATACTTTTCTCGTCGGCACCGATGTGTATGTAGGGAGCATCGGGGAATATCGATGCCACCTGGGTGAGGACGTTCTTGAGTACCTCCACGCCCTCGTCGGTCTGCATGTCATAACCCATTGCGCGTACAAAGGCTTGGCTGTGGCCGGGCATATCAATCTCGGGGATTATTATCACACCGCGCTCCTTGGCATATGTGGCAACCTCCTTGCACTCCTCCTGTGTATAGTATTTGCCTGCAAAGCGTGTCATAGACTCGGCTGATGTGAGTGCTGGGTAGCCCTCTACCTCAAAACGCCATGCCTGGTTCTCGGTAAAATGCCAATGGAAACAGTTTACCTTGAAGCGCGACAACAGGTCGATATGCTTTTTCAGTGTCTCCACCTCAATGAACGAACGGCCCACATCGTGCATATAGCCACGCAGTTTGAATGCGGCCCAATCCTTTATAGTAACGGCCTCAACGGCAGCGGTGTTTTCATATCCCTCGGCAAGCTGTGCAAGTGTTTGTGCAGCACGGATAACACCCACGGGTTTTACGGCTGTAATCTCAATAGCATCGGCTGTAACAGTGAGGGTGTATGCCTCGTTGTCAAAACCTTCGAGGGTGTAGTCGTGAGCACCCTGGATGCTTTCAACAATGGTTACTTTAACTGTTGCACCACCATCGCCAATGGTACAATTGTTTTCTGTGAAGAATTTTTGCAGTGCCACGCAACCGGTTTCATCGGTTATGGTAACCTTGCGCCCAAGCGCAAATGCTGCTCCTTCACCCATGGTTACTGAATGTGGCTTGGGCAACAGGTGTGTAACCTTTGCCTGCACCATAGATGGCAGTAATGCCATCAAAGCAATCAATGTTGCTGAAAGGAATTTTCTCATAATCATTTATAGTTAGTACATAATTTGCGTAATATACGTGCAAATATAAACTAATTTAATTAAAAATAAACAATTATGTTATTTATAATTGTTGGAACGATAACAAACGATGTGTGTTATGGTGAAAGTATTGTAAAAAAACTCAACAGCGCTGTGATGGTGCGAGCAAGTTGTGATAGCCCGCTTTCAAATAACCCTGCTATGTGGTAAAATCCTAACTTTTCCAAGGATTTTCATAACCTCTGTAATTGGGATTACATACTAATTTTTGAAATTATAAACCGCTGATTTTAGAGATACGAATTTGGCGGTAAAACGCCATAAAATACCAACGGTATAAGCAAAAAGTTTTGCTTATACCGTTGGTATTTAGTTGTTTAACTTGTCTGTTGTTTTTAATACTCCTCCTCGTCGAAGAATAGTAAAAATGATATAATATGTTGATAAATAAGACTGACGCTTAAATAAAAACGTATTTGAGAGATACATATTTGGCTGTAAAAGGCCATAAACAAATTTTTACAAAGCATTATAAAGGAGTAATGTTAATCTCTATACCACAATCTCCATATTTATTAAAGAATTTTGTCAATTCCTCTAGTTTCGCTCCCGATTTCCATACTTTGTATTCATTATTATCACTATCATAAGAATAACTTGTGCCAGGTATAAGACAACCTTTAGAATCCGTACCATTAGTTCCTTTATGTATTGCTATTCCTGTCCTGCCATCCACACCTTTTAAATACCACTGAAATCTTTGAGTTTCATACTGTTTGGGAACAATTCGGTACTTCCCACCTAATATTGCTTTTTTAGATCCTTCGATTCTTGCCGAATCATAATCAACTGCAGGTTCAAGAAAATAACCATTCATGGATTTTATAGATTTTCCGTTTCTGTCATATGCTGTGGCGACAAATTCACTTAGAGTGGATTTATTACCATAGTATATGCGGTTAGTGGATATCTTCACACGTGCTCCGGGAACTGCTGTTGCAGAATCTTGTTCACCTTCGTACATTGTTGCAATGTCGAAAATAGATAATCTTTTTGGACTCATTACTTTTTTTCGACAAAAGTAATATCCAGTATAAATTTTAAGGTTGCAGAATTAACACAATGATTAGTCCCTTACTCGATAACGGTAATCGTCGAATTTGTATTTATAACCCTCTTGCTTATATCTCTTTTCTTGCAAATGAGGAAATTCGTCGGGGTAACAGACACCGCCATTATAATAATCGAAGGCAATTGCCATTGTACGCACAACATCGGGATAATCTTCAAAATATCTGCTATATAGTTTTACGAAGTGCTCTGTCCAACTTTCGCTATATGCTACACTCGACCAATAGAACGACCAAAATTGAAGTTGATAAGCTTTGAATAGACGCATTACGGCAAACATCATCGTCTTTTCATGCTTTAACATTGCCATATGTATGATTTCTTGAAGATGTGATGTTATTTCGCCTGTATCATTCATTCCCACCGCCAAATTCACAAGTTTATTACAATAAAGTGAATCGCTTATAAGATATAGACTGTCTTTTAAAACAGTTAAATGCGCGTTCACCATCCGCGTCATTGCAAGGTCGTAATTATTTCCTTCAATATATTGATATGTATAATAGAACTCCATATATGTGGTAGGAAAGGCGGCAAGAAAATCCTGCTGTTTTTCAAGAGTGTTGGGGCCTCTGACAATAGCTCTATAAGCACTGTTCAGTCGCGCTGTATCCACTGGGAAATATTGTGCCGATGCTGTCGTAACGAGCACAGCAAACAGCAATAATGTTGAAAAAATGCGTTTCATGATATTGTTATTGATTGTACCTAAAAGTAGTCGTAAAGCGACAGAAATAACACTTTCCACACTGCTGACATTTCAGTAGCTATAACTGCAAATATAATATCTCAAAATTCATTTGTCAATAAATGCAGCAAATATTCACCTCTTCTTTTTCGTTTTTAATAGCAGATAAAAAACAGCGGTGCGACAATATTTTGTCGCACCGCCAATTATGCAAATTACTTGCTTGCGAAAATTTAATATTCCTCTTCGTCGAAGAAGAAGTCCTCCTTGCTGGGGTAATCGGGCCAAATGTCCTCGATGCTCTCATATACATCGCCCTCGTCTTCAATCTCCTGCAAGTTCTCTATCACTTCCAATGGCGCTCCCGAGCGTACAGCATAGTCAATGAGTTCGTCTTTTGTTGCGGGCCAGGGTGCATCCTCCAATTTTGATGCTAATTCTAATGTCCAATACATAGTATAAGATAGTATAAAATGGTTTTTAATATAATGGGTGCAAAAGTAGTCTAATTTTATTTACATACAAGGCTTTTCCCACTTTTTTTCTACACCCTCTGCGAGTTGTCGTTGGAGCAGAAACAGGTAGTCCGACAGGCGGTTTATGTATGTTGCCGTGCAGGGTGCTGTGGGGCACTCGCGTTGCAGGGTTACCAAGCGACGTTCGGCACGGCGGCATACGGTACGGCACAGGTTGGCGCGGGCGGCTGCATCGTTGGTTGCAGGCAGTATGAATTTGTGCATTGGGGGCATGGAAGCTTCAAGCTTGTCTATCTCTTCTTCCAGCGTTGTTATATCCTCTTCGGCAATGGTGGGGGTGCTGTCCGTTTCATCGGCAAGGGCGCAACCTATGGTGAGCAGATTGTTTTCTATGCGTTGCATGGTGGGGTGTTGCTCTGCGGGAAGGCAGGCGCACAGCAGTCCTATGCAGGCGTTAAGCTCGTCTATTGTGCCGTATGCCTCCACGCGCGGATGGTCCTTTGGTACGCGTGTTCCATGCATGAGCGATGTTGTGCCGTCGTCGCCACAGCCGGTGTATATAGTTGCTTTTTTCATATATTGCTTTTGTTACATTAACAGCGTGTAGTGTTGTTTCTGCTTTTTATTGTCGAAGAGGAGCAGCCCCATGCTGTAAAGGTCGTATGTAACTATTGTGCGGGGGCTGTTTACCGCCTCTTGCCACTGCCTCAATCGCAGGGAGGATTGGTGTATGCCGTCTGCTATTATGGCGGTGTGTTCATCGGTGTGTTGCAGGGCTGTTTGCAGTGTGCTTGTAATATCGCAATCCTTGCCTATAAAGAGCAGTTGCAAGGTAGTGTTCTCTTTAAGGTGCTCTTGCAATAGCTCCCGGGCATCACCACAGAGCCGCTTGTTCACCCTGCTTGCCAAGTGTTCCTCGGCAACACTCGCTGTTGCGGCCTTGCTTGTGATGAATGTTATCTTGGCCGTCGATACCGCAGCTGCGATTGCGCAAAGCGGTGTCGCTGCCTCTTCACCTATTGCAATAATGCTTTTGGGGTGCAGATAGTTTGCTATTCTGAACAGCCTGCGGCACTTTTTTTTGCTATGCACGCCGCTTTCCTGTGCGATTCTGTCAATATCTTTGTATGCGTAGTAGGGGAGTCTCTCTTTCAGCACCTGGGTAACGAAGAAAAAGGCAGAGGGGGATTGAACGCCAAACCCCCTGTTGTGCCTTAATCTGTTTATAAAGTCGCTGAATTTAAGCATCTTACCCTTTTACAATGCAAAGGCCTCTTTTATATTTTCTACATAGTCGAGCTTCTCCCATGTGAACAACTCCACGGTGATGCTCTTTTTGTCCAGGTAGCGCGACTCAAAGGTCTTTGTTACCGTTTGCGGTGTGCGGCCCACGTGGCCGTATGCTGCTGTTTCGCTGTAAATGGGGTTGCGCAGTTTAAGGCGCTCCTCAATGGCTTTGGGGCGCAGGTCGAACAGTTGCTGCACTTTCTTTGCAATCTCGCCATCGCTCATTTTTACCTTTGCTGTGCCGTATGTATTTACAAACACGCTCACGGGCTGTGCGATACCGATTGCGTATGACAACTGTATGAGAGCCTCGTCGGCTACGCCTGCTGCCACAAGGTTCTTGGCTATGTGGCGTGCTGCGTAGGCTGCGCTGCGGTCCACCTTGCTGGGGTCTTTACCGCTGAATGCGCCACCACCATGTGCGCCCTTGCCACCGTATGTATCTACGATGATTTTACGGCCTGTGAGGCCTGTATCGCCGTGAGGGCCGCCGATAACGAACTTACCTGTGGGGTTTACATGGTATTTTATCTCGTCGTTAAAGAGGGCGAGCACCTTCTCCGATGTTATTCTTGCCTTTACGCGCGGGATTAGAATGTTCACCACATCGTCGTGTATCTTGGCAACCTGTGCCTCGTCGGCAGCGCTCTGTGCGGCTGCGCTGTCGTCGGTGGGTTGTATAAAGTCATCGTGCTGGGTAGATACCACGATGGTGTCTATGCGCACGGGTTTGTTGTCGTCGTTGTATTCAATGGTTACCTGGCTCTTTGAGTCGGGGCGCAGATAGGTCATCTCTTTGCCCTCGCGACGAATGTCGGCAAGCTCGCGCAAAATGAGGTGCGAGAGGTCGAGCGACACGGGCATATAGCTTTCGGTCTCGTTTGTTGCGTATCCGAACATCATTCCCTGGTCGCCAGCGCCCTGGTCCATGGGAACCTCGCGCTCAACGCCGCGGTTAATGTCGGCACTCTGCTCATGTATGGCCGAGAATATGCCACATGAATTGCCATCGAACATATATTCGCTTTTTGTATAGCCTATGCGGTTTATTACGCGGCGGGCAATGTCCTGCAAATCGACGTAGGCCGATGATTTTACCTCACCGGCAATTACTACCTGCCCGGTGGTTACAAGTGTTTCGCAAGCAACCTTAGACTGCGGGTCAAAGGCAAGGAGTTCGTCGAGGACAGCGTCTGAAATCTGGTCGGCAACCTTGTCGGGGTGCCCCTCTGAAACTGATTCGGAAGTGAATAAATATCCCATAATAATAGTTTTGTGCCCTGTGGGGCGGTTAATAATTCTTTTTGTAATAGTGAAAGAATGGGATATTGCAATGTGGCAGAGTGCCGTGTATTCCTCGGGGAACGAGGTATTTTAGCATTTTTTACCGTGGTTGCAAGCATCCAAATCTTTCCACATGAGCCTTTTGCGGCTCTATTTTTTATTGATGGCACAAAGGTATATACTTTTTGTGTAAAATGGTATAGTTTCGGCCCGATATTTTTGCTGTGTCTGTGTTAAAAAGCGTTCAATTCTCCTGTGCAGCAAGCAACTGCTCCATGGTAAGGCCTAAGAGTGGATGGATGTGGTGCGATGCTATCTGGCACATGGGTGCTAGTACAAATGAGCGCTTGTGCAGCAGAGGGTGTGGCACTGTGAGTCGCTCGCAGTCAATTATCTCGTCGCCATAGAAGAGTATGTCTATGTCTATTATGCGGTCGCTGTATTGCCCGTTGAGGCTTTTGCTTGTGCGGCCCATGCTGCGCTCTATCTGCTCCGTTGTATCGAGCAGGGCAAGCGGCGGCATGGAGGTGCTGAATGCAATCACACAGTTAAGAAAGGTGTTGTCGCTCTCAAAGCCCCACGGCTCGCTCTCCATGAACGTGGAGCAGGCTATGGGTGAGCCAAGAGCGAGCGATAGGTTCTCTATCGCTCGCCTCATGTTTTCTTGCTTGTTGCCGGTGTTTGTTCCCAGCCCAAGATATACTGTTTTCTTGTCCATTAATCGATGATGAGCATGGCATCGCCATAGAGGCCGAATCGGTAACCCTCTTTCAGCGCAACCTCGTATGCATTCTTCACATTGTCGTATCCTCCGAATGCCGATGTGAGCATGAGCATTGTCGAATAGGGGGCATAGAAATTGGCAATCATGCAGTTGGCAACCTGGAACTCATACTCGGGGAAGATGAATTTGCTTGTCCAGCCATCGTACTCCTTGAGCATGCCTCCTGTGAGGGTGGCTGTCTCCAATACACGCTGTACCGATGTTCCCACGGCGCATATTCTGCGGCCTTCGGCTTTTGCTTTGTTTATTATGTTCACAGCCTCTGTATCAACGTTTATGAGGTCGCTATCCATCTTGTGCTTTGTGAGGTCTTCCACGTCAATCTCGCGGAAGCAGCCAAGCCCTGTATGCATGGTTACATATGCGGTGTCAATGCCCTTAATCTCCATTCTCTTCATGAGCTCACGGGTAAAGTGCAAGCCTGCAAATGAGGCTGTTACCGAGCCCTCTTTCTTTGCGAAATAGGTCTGGAAATTCTGCAAATCCTCGGGCTCCTCCTTGCGCAGGCGTTTGAAATCGTCGGGGAGGGGGGCTACGCCAAGCGAGTGGAGTGCCTTCTTGAACTCGTCGTGGGGGCCGTCGTAGAGGAAACGCAGGGTGCGGCCGCGCGAGGTGGTATTGTCTATAACCTCGGCAACCATTGAGTTGTCCTCGCCAAAGTATAGTTTGTTGCCTATACGTATTTTGCGTGCAGGGTCAACAAGTACGTCCCACAAGCGGAACTCCTCGTTCAGTTCGCGTAGCAGGAACACCTCGATCTGTGCGTTGGTTTTCTCTTTGTTGCCATAAAGGCGTGCGGGGAATACCTTGCTGTCGTTTAGTACAAAAACGTCCTTTTCATCGAAATAATGGATAATCTCCTTGAACGTGCGGTGCTCTATCTCTCCGGTCTTTTTGTGCAGTACCATGAGGCGCGACTCGTCGCGGCAGAGCATGGGGTAGAGGGCTATGCGCTCCTCGGGTAGTTTGTACTTGAACTGCGACAGCTTCATGTGCTGCGAGCTGATGTAAAAATTTTCGTCAATCATACTCATAGTGCTATATGTTTTTCTAACCATTCGGGGAATTCGTCGGGGTTTATGCAATTTTCCACCCTGTGCTCTCCCACTCTGGTGCGGGTTAATCCTGTTAAATATGCTCCACTTTCAAGGGCCTCGCCAATGTCACGTGCAAGCGAGCGTATGTATGTGCCCTTGCCACACACCACGCGGATTTTTATTTGGGGCAGATTACATTCGAGCAGTTCTATCTCGTCAATCTGCACCTGCTTTGGGGCAAGTTCCATGTCGCTGCCTTTGCGGGCAAGGTCGTATGCTCGCTTGCCATCCACCTTGCATGCCGAAAAGAGCGGCGGGCGCTGTGCTATGTTGCCCACGAAGCGTTGCAAAGTCTCTTTTACCATATCCTCGGTTATGTGCTCCACGGGATATGTGGCATTCACCGGGTGCTCCATGTCGAACGATGGGGTGGTGGCTCCCAGCATTATGTCGGCAATGTACTCTTTTGTGTGGCTTTGCAGCTCCTCGATGCGCTTGGTTGCCTTGCCTGTGCATACAAGCAACACGCCGGTTGCAAGCGGGTCCAATGTCCCGGCATGCCCCACCTTGAACCTTTTTACACCAAATTGACGGCTCAAATGGTAACGCACCTTGTTCACAATCTGAAAAGATGTCCATGTGTAAGGCTTGTATATTGCAAGCACCTCTCCTGCTACAAAGTCCATTATGCGATAGTCATATTATGTCCGGCAAGCATCATCGCAAGGATTATGCCGCCTACAATTATCCTGTACCAGCCAAAAGCCTTGAAACCATACTTTGTTACAAAGCTTATGAAGAATTTTATTGCAAACAATGCTACAATAAATGCCACGGCATTGCCTATGAACAGGGTGCCGATGTTCTCTTTTATTATAGCCATGCCGTCGGGCTCCATGACTATTTTTAAGATTTTGAAGATGGTGGCTGCAAACATGGTGGGCACTGCAAGGAAGAACGAGAACTCGGCTGCCGCCTTGCGGGTGAGCTTCTGTGCCATGCCGCCCACGATGGTTGCCATTGAGCGCGACACACCGGGAATCATTGAGATGCATTGGAACATACCAATCCAGAATGCGCGCTTCTCGGTAAGCTCGGTCTTTTCACTTCCCTTGTTGAATATCTTGTCGCAAAAGAGCATGAACACGCCACCTATAATAAGTGTTACGGCTACTACGGTAACGCTTTCGAGCATTTCGTCGATAAAGTCGTTGAGCAGCAGGCCAAGCACGGCGGCAGGTATGAATGCCACGAACAGTTTCCAATAAAAGTCGTACTTATGCAGGAATTTTCTCATGGCGCCGGCTCCCTCGGGTGCGGGGGTGTGGTTGAGCTTGAAAAATCGTTTCCAATAGAGCACAACTACCGATAGAATGGCGCCAAACTGTATGATGAATGTGAACGCTTTTACAAATTCGGTGCTTTCCACTCCCAAAATGTTTTGTGTTATAATCATGTGCCCGGTGGAGGAGACAGGGAGAAACTCTGTGAGGCCCTCTACAATGGCAATGATAATTGTTTCGAATGTTGTCATTTGATAAATAGTGTATGTAGGTTATTCTTTATCTCTCTTCTCGCCCTTGCTCCTGTAAACTATGGAATATATCACAAACAGGAAGCCGAAGAAACAAACGGTGGGGGCCACCTTTATTCTTCTGACACTGAAAATGTCGGGCTCAAAGTGTGCCTCGGTGGTTGAGGGGCCGCACATAAGTATGAACCCAAGGATTATGACAAGTACACCTGCCAATAGCAGTATGTAGTTTGTTTTTGTAAATGCAAAATTTCTTTTATCCATCGTTGTCTTTTATATGAAGTAGAGGTCGTTGCTACGCATGCGCAAGAATCGGTTTACCGATAGGTATGCGCATAGCACGCATATTATTATTCCGAAAAGGGTTATTCCCGCAGCTACCGTAACAAGGTGGGTTGTGGGGAGTATGGTGGCAATGCCGGGTTCGTGTTTCCACACAAGGTAGAGCCCCGCGGCAAGCAGGCAGTTGGCAAGTATGGCCGAAAAGAGACCAATCTTCATGTTCTGCACTATGAACGGGCGGCGTATGAATCCCCATGTTGCTCCAACAAGTTTCATCGTGTGCATGAGGAATCTTTTTGAGTATATCGACAGGCGTACCAGATTGCCGATGAGCGACCACGATATTATTGTGAGCATTGCAAGGAATATCATAAGAACAATGCTTATCTTGCGTATATTGTTGTTTATGGAGTCTATTAGTTCTCGTTGGTAAATGATGCTGCCCACCATGCTGTTTTTAAGCAGCTCCTTCTCTATAGATGCGATGCTCTCGCTGTTGGCAAATTCGTTTTTAAGGGTTATTTCAATGGATGAATCGTAGGGGTTGTAGCCGAGGAACTCCACGGGGTCGGTGCCAAGCTCCTTTGTCTGCTCTTTCAGCACCTCGTCACGCGATATATATCTGCTTGCCAGCACATAATCCTTTTTGTCAATCTGTTTTTGGAATTTTTGAATATCGGCTTCGCTTGCATCGCTTTTCATTACCACGGTAAGTGCAAGGTTGCGGCGTACATGCTTTGCGAGCGAGTCGGCGGTAACAAAGAGCAACCCCATCACTCCAAGCAGCAACAACACAAGCGTGGTACTTATATAAACACTTATTGTCTGTACCTTGAACATTGATTTTCCTTTACTCATCTTCTTTTTCTGAATACATATATAATAGAACTGCTTGCGCTGCACTTGTCGAGTGTGGCACACAGCCCCAAAAAACCATTCCAAAAACCGCGGAGCAGTTGCAGGCGGCTCCCTTTGTTGCGTTCGCTCAAAAGCGATATGTAGAACCCGTCGAACAGCATGGGGTATTGCCTTTCAAGTATGAAACCATGTTTCTCGCCAAGTTTCATTATGGTGCTTGGCGAAAAATGCCACAGGTGGCGCGGTACATCGTATGCAGCCCAATGCTCGCCATAATTGTCGGCATCGTAGGATTTGCAGTTGGGTACTGCTATTATGGCAATGCCGGTATCCTCCAATATGCGCCCCATCTCCTCCCAGAATGTGTCAATCTGCTGTATGTGTTCCATCACATGCCACAGCGTAATTACATCCACCGAGCTGTTTTCAATGCTCTTTAAGGCCTCCTCGGGCAACATCTCGAATCCGAATTTCTCTTTTGAGAATCGGCGTGCCTGTTCGCTCTTCTCGATGGCGGTAACCTCCCAGCCTTTTTTGTGCATGGCGCGTGCAAAATAGCCTGTTCCTGCGCCATAGTCCACAATGCGTCCGTTTTGCAGCACGGTGAGTTTTTTTACAAGCGATACTTTGCGACGCAACATGATGTTGCGTACAATGTGGTAAAGTTTGTTTACAAGCCCCTTGCTTGTGTCGCTGTGCGAAATGTAGGTGGGCGAGCTGTAATAGGGTGCAATATCCTTTTCGTCGGGGATATTCTGTGTGAATACAAACCCGCAATCCTTGCATTGGAATATGTCGAACAACTCTCCTGTTGCAAAGTGGTCCTTGCAGGAGTGCTGTTTCTCAATCGCCCTGCTTTTGCATAGCGGGCATTCATTGTGGGTAATTATATTCATTGTTTTTCTGTTTCGCGGTTGGGAAAGAATATAACTTACCCAAACTCGGTACAAAAATATACTATTTAGGGCGAAAAAGCTCTCTTTTTTTGAAGTTTTCCCAAAATAATTGATAAAATTACATTTTTTAACATATAAAAACATCTATAATTTGTACTTTTGCGCACGTTTTCGCAGGGATTCCTGCATTTTTAATAACAAACATAAAACAGATTACTATGGGAAAATTGGTTCGTTCTAACGACAAGGTGATTTCAGGTGTTTGCGGCGGTCTTGCAAAAGAGTTCGGTCTCGATGCTAAGTTGGTTCGCATTCTTTATGCTGTGATTACCTTCTTTACCGGAATTGTACTTGGTGCAGTTGTTTATGCAATCCTTGCTCTTATTTTGCCTGTTGAGGGTAAATGAAGGAGTTATACCGATCGCATGAACGAAAGATTAGGTAAAAAGTAAAAAAGTCTCGGTTTAACCGAGACTTTTTTACTTTTTGTGGTATATTCGTTATTCAACTATTTCGCCAAGCAGGGTAGCTGCTGTGGAGTCATAAATCTTTACTTTTACAAAATCGCCTATCTTGTGCCCTTTGCGGTCGAATACTGCGGTGCGGTTTTGTTCGGTGCGGCCAAAGAACTGCTCACGTGAGCGTTTGGAGATTCCCTCAATGAGTACTTCGTATGTTTGCCCTATGCATTTTTTGTTGTTGGCGGCCGAGCACTCTTGTTGCAGGGCGATAATCTCGTTCAGGCGGCGCACTTTCTCTTTATCCTCTATGTCGTCTTTCATGTGTCGGCTGGCAAATGTGCCGGGGCGTTCCGAGTATTTGAACATAAATGCAGCGTCGTATGAGCAGTGGCGCATGAGCGACAGGGTGGCTTGGTGGTCCTCCTCGGTCTCCCCGCAGAATCCGGCAATAATATCGGTGGAAAGGCCGCAATCGGGTACTATGGTGCGTATTGCCTCAATGCGGTCGAGATACCATTCGCGGGTATATTTGCGGTTCATGGCTTTGAGCATTGTGTTGCTGCCGCTCTGTACGGGCAGGTGTATGCTGCGGCATACGTTGGGTTCTTCGGCTATCACTCGCAGTGTGTCGTCGCTCATATCTTTGGGGTGCGACGTGGTAAAGCGTATGCGTGTGGCCGGTGCGTGGCGTGCCACTGTGCGCAATAGTTGGGGGAAGGTTATGTGTGTGCCGTCGCTGTTCTCAAAGTTGTATGAGTTCACATTCTGCCCCAGCAGTATAATCTCCTTGAAACCTTTTGCTACAAGGTCGTCCACCTCGGCAAGGATGCTCTGTATGTCGCGGCTTCTCTCTCGCCCTCTGGTGTAGGGCACTACGCAGTAGTGGCAGAAGTTGTTGCAACCGCGCATGATTGATATATACCCCGATACATTGCCGCTGCATATACGCATGGGGATAATGTCGCGGTATGTTTCGGTGGTGGATAGCTCGATGTTCATGGCCGGGTGCCCCATCTCGGCTTCGGCAATGAGTTGCGGGAGCGACAGATAGGCGTCGGGGCCGGCAACAATGTTTACTTTGTATTTCTCAATAAGTTCCTCCTTTACGCGTTCGGCCATGCACCCCACAACGCCTATGAGGGTATTCTTGCCACGGCGCATGGCATTCAGCTGGTCGAGCCGGCTGTAAATCTTCTGCTCGGCATTGTCGCGTATAGAGCAGGTGTTCAGCAGTATGAGGTCGGCATCTGCAATGTTGTCGGTAACCTCGTATTCGGCCACTTTCAGTATGGAGCCTATAACTTCGCTGTCGGCAACATTCATCTGGCAACCGTATGTTTCTATAAATAGTTTTTTGTTCTTTTCCACTTGTGTTGCGATTTGAAATTTCTGTGCGAAGATAGTGAGAAAAACCAAATTAACGGCAAAAAAACAGCACTATTCGTCGCGTGCATGCGCATTTAATAATATTTAGAGAATAATTTTGAAATTCTTTGAGAATTGTCCTATCTTTGTACTCATATAGAGCATGCCTTGCATGGCATGCATTAGTTTTATGCGTGTTTATGAAAAGTGATAGCGTAATAATTATACCTACATATAACGAGAAGGAGAATATCGAAAAGATGATTCGTGTGCTTATGGCGCTGGAACACTCATTCGATGTGCTTGTTGTGGATGATGCGTCGCCCGATGGTACCGCAGCCATTGTGAAGGCGTTGCAAACGGAATTTGCGGGTAGGGTACATATCCTTGAACGTGAGGGCAAGCTGGGGCTTGGTACTGCATATATCATGGGCTTCAAATGGGCTTTGCAGCAAGGGTATGAATATATCTTTGAGATGGATGCCGATTTTTCTCATAACCCCGCCGATGTTCCCCTGCTGTACGAGGCTTGCGCCAAGGATGGTTACGACCTTTCAATCGGCAGCCGCTATGTTACGGGAGTGAATGTGGTCAATTGGCCCATGGGGCGTGTGCTTATGTCCTATTTCGCATCCAAGTATGTGCGCTTAATAACCGGCCTTCCTGTTTACGATACAACGGCGGGTTTCAACTGCTATCGCCGCAAGGTGCTCGAAACCATAGATCTTGACTCTATCCGTTTCAAAGGTTACGCCTTCCAGATTGAGATGAAATTTACCACCCATAAGTGTGGTTTCAAGATAAAGGAGATACCTGTGATTTTTGTGAACCGTGTGCTCGGCACTTCCAAAATGAGTGGCGGAATATTCAGCGAGGCGCTCTTCGGCGTGGTTAAGCTCAAGGTGAGCAGCTGGTTCAAAAAATATCCTAAGTGCAAATAAAAGATACACACAAAAACAATGGCAAACGATACAAACAAGGAATTTGAAAAGGTGCTCGCCGTTTGTCGCGAGCTGTTCAGTAAAAAACTATATGACTATGGTGCGTCGTGGCGCATAATGCGCCCACAGTCGCTCACCGACCAGATTTTTATAAAGGCAAAGCGTATACGCACTCTTGAAACCGGTGCAGAGAATCTTGTGGGTGAGGATATAAATTCTGAACTTATAGGAATTGTAAATTATGGAATAATAGCCCTTGTGCAGCTCGACCTCGGTTTTGCCGACCATTGCGACCTCTCGCCCGACGAGGCTATGGCCCTCTACGACAAGAAGGCACAGACCACTCTCGAACTCATGAAAAAGAAGAACCACGACTATAACGAGGCGTGGCGCGGTATGCGCACTACTTCGTACACCGACCTTATCCTCACCAAAATTTGGCGCACAAAGCAGATAGAGGAGCACGACGGTGCTACACAGGTGTCCGAGGGTGTTGATGCCAACTATATGGATATGATAAACTATGCTGTGTTTGGCTTGATAAAGAATGGTATCGCCAACTAAGAAAATATTGCTCACAACGTTGCTCACAAACGCTTGTCGCGTGTTGTTGGCAATTATGTTTATGGTATCGGGCTTTGTAAAGGCTGTCGATCCCATGGGCTTTTTCTACAAGTTGAAGGAGTATGCTGTGGCGTTTGATATAACAACCTTTTCCGATGCGTGGCTGCTCTTTTTTGCCATTGTCATTGTGGGGGTGGAGTTCGTCATGGGTTTCTTTCTGCTCACCGGTATATATCGCAAGCCGGTGGCGGTGCTCACATTCGTAGCGATGCTTTTTTATACCCCGTTCTCGTTATATCTGTGGTTGGAGAATCCTGTATCGGTGTGCGGTTGCTTTGGCGATGCGCTGGAACTGACCAATCAAGAGACTTTTGTGAAGAATATTTTTCTCCTGCTCATGGCGGCTGTGGTCTGTTTCAACACTTCGCTGTATCGCCGTTGCATAAGCCGTAGCAGCCGCTGGGCGGCGGTGATTTTTATTCTCATTTACACGGTGCTTGTGGAGGGTATGAGCTTGCAGCATCTGCCGGTTATAGATTTCCGTCCTTTTGCAATAGGTACCAATTTACGCGAGGCGGTGGAGGATGTGCCGTCGCAGTACGAGGCTGTGGCGGTGTACGAG
This sequence comes from Bacteroidaceae bacterium, assembly GCA_017451695.1. Lineage (GTDB taxonomy): Bacteria > Bacteroidota > Bacteroidia > Bacteroidales > Bacteroidaceae > HGM04593. The sequence goes on along the minus strand of JAFTNW010000006.1, from coordinate 13,569 downwards.
AAGGGTGGCGAGCAACGCGAATTTGCCACCGATGCCCTGCCCGACAGTACATGGAGTTATATAGGCAGTCGCAACAGGCTTGTTGCACCGGCCCGTCCGGCAGCAGTAAGCAATTTCTCGTTCATAGACCTTGCCACCGACTACGATATTGCCGAGGATATTCTTGCCGACCCGGGTTATGTGGCGCTGCTTGTGATTGAGTCGGTGGAGAGAGCCGATGAGAGCCGTGTCGATAAGATAAACGACCTATACGACTATTGCACGGAACACCACCTGCCTTTCTATGCCGCTACATCGTCGAGCGAGGAGGCTTTGGCGCTGTGGCGCAAGCGTACCGGTGCCGAATATCCCACCTATTGGGCCGATAATGATATGCTCAAAACCGCAGTACGAGCCAATCCGGGATTGTTGCTCCTGAAAGATGGCGTGGTTGTGGAAAAATGGAATATAGCCGATGTGCCCGCTGTAGATACCATGTCGGGCAACTCGTTGTCGCTGTTACAGGAGGGTGTGTTCGACAATTATGTAAAGGTGATGCGCGGTTGGCGTTTCTGGTTGCTGTTGTTTGCCATACCTATGGCGTTGATTCTTTTTATAGATATGTTCGCGGCGCCCAAAAAAAGAGATAGCGAGGCTGCATTCCCATCGGATGATGAAGAAAACGAGTGATATAAATTATATAAACCCTTAAAATTTAATTAAAATGAGAAAGAACATTGTTGCCGGTAACTGGAAGATGAACATGAATCTTCAAGAGGGCATTGCTCTTGCAAAAGAGCTCAACGAGGCTTTGACAGCCGACAAACCCAACTGCGATGTAGTAATCTGCACACCCTTCATCCACCTTGCATCGGTGGCTCCCATCGTGGATTCATCAATCATTGGTGTGGGTGCCGAGAACTGCGCCGACAAAGTATCGGGTGCATACACAGGTGAGGTTTCTGCATCTATGGTGGCATCTACAGGTGCAAAGTATGTAATCCTTGGACACTCTGAGCGTCGTGCATATTACGGCGAGACAGCCGAGATTCTTAAAGAGAAAGTGCAGCTTGCTCTTGCCAACGGTCTTACCCCCATCTTCTGTATCGGTGAGGTAAAAGAGGAGCGCGAGCAGGGTATCCAGAATCAGGTTGTTTACAGCCAGCTTGCAGGCTCGCTCTACGACCTCTCTGCCGAGGATTTCTCAAAAATCATCTTGGCTTACGAGCCCGTTTGGGCTATCGGTACAGGCCTCACTGCCACTCCCGAGCAGGCCGAGGAGATTCATGCATACATCCGTTCTACCATTGCCGAGAAGTATGGCAACGAGGTAGCCGAGAACACTTCAATCCTCTATGGCGGTAGCTGCAAACCCAGCAATGCAAAAGAGCTCTTCGCCAACCCCAACGTGGATGGCGGTCTCATCGGTGGTGCTGCTCTCAAGGTTGCCGATTTCAAAGGTATAATCGACGCTTTCAAATAATGAAGCGAGTATTATTGCTTATATCAATAATGTTCTGTGCCCTCTATGCGGGGGCGCAGAGCACTATTGTGCAGGAACTGAGGCGTGCAGAGCCTGGAAAGGGCACCGTAACCATTAACCAGCCTGCAAGGCTCGACAGCATAATGGGGCGCATGGCTGTGAAAACCACACAGGCCGAGGGCTATCGTGTAATGGTCTATTCGGGTAACAACTCCCGTACAGCACGCGACGAGGCCAATAAGTGGGCACAGTTCATGAGGGAGAATTTTCCCGGTGCCGAGGTGTATGTGGTATTCGAGTCGCCCATACGCTCTTGTCAGTATGGCGATTATCGTACCCGCGAAGAGGCCGAGGCTGTAATGTATAAGCTGAAAGCCACAAAGAAATTTAAGGAAATCTCTGTGAGAAAGACTTTGATAAACCTACCATATTAAACAAAGTATGCAAGATACTGAAAAGGCAAAAGAGATGCTCATGAACAGTTGCCACGATATGCTGGTGGCAATAGGCGAGGATACAGCCCGCGAGGGGCTTGTGAAAACCCCCGACCGCGTGGCGCGTGCCGTGCTCGAAGCTACTGCGGGGTACAAGGAGAACCCCGAGGAGATTTTGCGCGGTGCCATGTTCAAGGAGGATTACAAGCAGATGGTGATAGTAAAGGATATTGATTTCTACTCGCTATGCGAGCATCACATGCTCCCCTTCTTTGGTAAGGTGCATGTGGCGTATATCCCCAATGGCTATATCACAGGGCTCAGCAAGATTGCCCGTGTGGTAGATGCTTTCTCACGCCGTTTGCAGGTGCAGGAACGCCTTACTTTGCAGATAAAAGAGTGCATACAGAATACTTTGAACCCGCTTGGTGTGATGGTGGTTGTGGAGGCGCAACACCTATGCATGCAGATGCGCGGAATAAAAAAACAGAACTCAATTACCACCACATCCGATTTTTGTGGTGCTTTCAATCAAGCTAAAACACGCGAGGAGTTTATGAATCTGCTGCGTAACAGGTGAGCCTTTTCAGGCACATATTATTATATATAAGGTAGGTTGCTCCGTAAAAGGAGCATCCTATTTTTTTTGTTATATGCTCATTTGCATGGTAAATATTGCAAAAACAGGTGTATTGTTGAAAAAAAAGTATATCTTTGTATTGAATTGATATATAATAGCATCGTTGCACCGGCGAGGGTGCTGCTGTTTTTGAAAAAACAATGTTTTACACCGATGAAATATTACATTCAGCTTCCGTCTATTAACAAGGCAAAGGAGGATATCGACGAAATTTGTCGTCAGGAGGGGTATATGAATCTTGCTCGCTGTGACTTTGGCCGCAGTGGAGTGGGGCGTTTCTTTACAAGGGTTTTTGCCGTGTGCAACATACTGTTTCGCATGAAAAAGGATGATACCTTGCTGTTGCAATATCCCATGAAAAAATTCTACAAGATGGCTTGCCGTTTCGCTCGCATGAAGGGTGCTCGAGTTGTAACCATAGTGCACGACCTCGGTGCATTCCGTCGCAAAAAACTCACCGCTGTGCAAGAGAATAAACGCTTGTCGCTCACCGATTTTCTAATTGTTCACAACCCCACGATGCGCGACTATATATTGGAGCATGGCTTTAAGGGTGGTGTGCATTGTTTGCAAATTTTTGATTATCTGTCCGAGAAGCAGCCCGCTTCATATAAAACCCCACACAACCCGTGGTGCGTGGTGTATGCCGGCAATCTTGGCCGTTGGCGCAATGAGTTTCTATATAAGATGAAGGGGTGTGCCAATAATTATGTGATGGACCTCTATGGCAATGGGTTTAATAATGCCGAGAATGATTGTGAGAATCTGCATTATCACGGCTTTATGCCTTCCGATGAGTTTGTGGCCTCGGTGAAAGCCGATTTTGGCCTTGTGTGGGACGGTGATTCATTGAACGAGTGCACCGGTGCATGGGGCGAATATCTGAAAATTAATAATCCGCATAAGACATCGTTCTATCTGTGTGCAGGCGTTCCTGTTATTGTGTGGAGCAAGGCTGCAATGGCTCCTTTTGTGAAAGGAGAGAATGTGGGGCTTGTGGTAGATTCTCTGCAGCAGATAAATGAGCGTTTGGCTGCTCTCACCCCCGATGAATATGCAAAGATAAGAGAGGCTGCAAAGGCTATGAGCAAGAGGCTTGCCGACGGCTACTATTTCAAGGAGAGCATGAGGCGAGCCGATGAATACTTGGCCGGCAAAAAATAGTGTGAATGTATTAATTATTTGTGGCTCGTTTTATGAAAGATTTTAGCATAGGAGTGATAGTATCCACCTACAACAATCCCCGTTGGCTGGAAAAAACCTTGTGGAGCTACGAAAAACAGACCGTTGCACCGAGTGAAATAATTATTGCCGACGATGGCTCGGGCGAGGAAACACGTCTGCTCATAGAGCGTTTCAGTAACGTGCTGCCCATCAAACACGTGTGGCACGAGGATGACGGCTTTCGTAAAACAAAAATTCTAAACGAGGCACTGCGTCTGGCCACTGCCGATTATCTTATTTTTACCGACCAAGATTGTGTTGCCCGCCCCGATTTTGTGGAAACACACGCGCGTTTCGCCCGCGAGGGATATATTCTCTCGGGTGGATATTTTAAACTGCCAATGAACATAAGCGAACAGATTTCTTATGACGATATTACCTCGGCTCGCGCTTTCAAATTGTCGTGGCTCAAGGAGCAAGGGCTTAAATGCAGCATAAAATGCCTTAAACTTGTTAATAAACCGTGGGTGGCTGCCTTTATGAATTTTATTACCCCCACAAAGGCAACGTGGAACGGCATGAATTCCAGTGGCTGGCGCAGCGATATTCTCTCGGTGGCTGGCTTTGACGAACGTATGCAGTATGGTGGCGAGGACCGCGAGATGGGGGAGCGTCTCTTTAATAAAGGCATACGATCAAAGCAGATACGTTACTCGGCAATAGTGCTGCATCTGGACCATAAGCGTCCATACGTGAACAAAGAGGCTTTGGAGCGCAATGCTGCCATTCGTCGCGAGACTAAGCGTGGCAAAGTGGTTGTTACCCCATATGGGCTTAAATAGGGGTAAATAATCTTTGTATTAGCATAGTGTTATCTGCAATATGTTCAAAATCCGATAATTTTACAATTCCATAGTGTAATTATAAAAAAAATAGGTATCTTTGTTACAATTGAAAATTTTCAAATCCGTAACACAAACATTTATAAGGCACAAAGAATGGATTTTAATACAAACGAAGAGGTAAGAGACGGCTATCGTGTGAGTGCTGAAATGAAAAAGGTGTGGGCGGTGGAGCTCGACCTTTTGCAGAAATTCCTCGACTATTGCAAGCTGCACAACCTGCGTTGTTGGGTAGAGGGTGGCACTCTGCTTGGTGCTGTGCGTCACAAGGGCTTTATTCCGTGGGACGATGATGTTGATGTGGCCATGATGCGCGAGGATTATGATAGAATGTGCAAGATTGGTAACGAGGGTTTGGAGGCTCCCTACTTTTTGCAAACTGCATATAGCGATATTGATTATCATCGTAGCCATGCGCAGTTCCGTCGCAGTGATACAACGGCTATACGCCCGTCCGATGCTTTTGAACCATTTAATCAGGGCATATTCATAGATATATTCCCCCTTGATGCAGTTCCCGATGACCGCACATTGGTGCATAAACACCTCAGGCGCAGTAGAAAGATATTCCGTTTTTTGAAAAGCAAAAACTGTAATCTGCTCGTGTCGGGGCGTTTGTCGCTCGTATTCCGCAAGCTAAAAGCAAAATATATGGTGCGCAAGCATGGCTGGGTGTCGATATATGAGAAGGCCGAGGAGGAGATGCGTGCTTTGGGCAGAATGCCCCATACAAAGGTGGCCGAGCTCACTACGCTTGGCGAGAAGATAGTGTGGGATAAGAGTATCTTTGATAAGACTGTGATGTTGCCATTTGAAAATATCATGGTGCCTGCCCCTTACGATTATGATGCCTTTTTGCGCGAAACCTTTGGTTCCAACTACATGACACCCGTTCAGGCTCCAAGTATGCACGGTTTTGTGGTGTTTGATACCGAACGCAGCTACACCGAGTTGCTCGATTCTGTAAAGCGCGACTACAAAAAGTCGGTATTTAAAAGATTAAAAGAAAAAATATTTAAAAAATAAAAGATATGAGTAAGAAAGTATATCTTGGCATGATTGCCGACATTATGCACCCGGGTCTCACAAACATTATTAATGAGGGTGCTAAATATGGCGATGTAGTTATCGGTCTTTTCACCGACAAGGCTATTGCAACACACAAACGTTTGCCCTATCTGACATACGAGCAGCGCAAAGAGGTGCTCATGAACATAAAAGGGGTGAGCGAGATTGTGCCACAAGATGAGTGGAGCTATGTTCCCAATCTTTTAAAGTATAAGCCCGATTATATTATTCATGGCGACGATTGGGTGCAGGGCCCCGATAAATATATACGCGACGAGGTGTTCAAAGTAATGGAGCAGCTTGGTGGCGAGGTTATAGAAATTCCTTATACTCGCGGCATCACATCCTCGGGGTTGATGAACGAGCTTGCATCGCTTGGAACAACTCCGCAGGCACGCCTCTCGTCGCTGCGTCGATTAATTTCGGCAAAGCCCGTGGTGCGCATCTTGGAGTCTCACAACGGTCTCACCGGTCTTATTGCCGAGCGTACAAGCGTGGAGGTGAACGGTCAGCATCGTGAATTTGACGGTATGTGGTCTTCATCGCTCACCGACTCAACCAGCAAGGGTAAGCCCGACATCGAGGCTGTAGATTTAACTACTCGTCTGCACGACCTCAACGATACATTGGAGGTTACCACAAAGCCGATTATTTTTGATGGCGACACGGGTGGCAAGGTTGAACACTTTGGTTTCACGGTGCGCACATTGGAACGCTTGGGAATATCTGCAATCATCATTGAAGATAAGGTGGGTCTTAAACAAAATTCACTTTTTGGCACGGATGCTGTTCAGACACAAGATACCATTGAGGGTTTCTGCACCAAGATAAAGGCCGGCAAGGATGCGCAGATAACACGCGACTTTATGATAATATCGCGTTGCGAGTCTCTCATCGCTGGCAAGCCTGTTGATGATGCTCTTGAGCGTTGCCATGCTTATGTGGCTGCAGGTACCGATGGTATAATGATTCACTCAAAGGATAAGAGTGGCGAGGATATAAAAGAGTTCTGCCGTCGTTTCAGGGAGAAAGATCCTCACACACCTATTGTGGCCGTGCCCACTACCTACAATCAATTTACCGAGGAGGAACTTGCCGAGTGGGGTATAAATATTGTTATCTATGCCAACCATATGTTGCGCTCGGCATATCCTGCAATGGTTAAGTGTGCCGAAACAATTCTCACACACAGCCGTAGTATGGAGGCTGCCGAGCAGTATTGTATGCCTATCAAGCAGATTTTGAACCTTATACCCGGAACAAAGAAACAGTAACAGTAGTATGATAACTCCCAAATTTTTTATCGATAAATTAGGCTATCTGGGTATAGACTTTTTTGCAGGTGTGCCCGATAGTCTATTGAAGAATATCTGTGCGTATATCTCTGATAATATAGATTCCTCGCATAACATAATTGCTGCCAACGAAGGTGGTGCTGTGGGCCTTGCGGCGGGCTACCATCTTGCAACCGGCAAGATTGCGTGTGTCTATATGCAGAACTCGGGCGAGGGTAACATAATAAACCCGCTTGCTTCATTAACCGATAAAGAGGTGTATAACATCCCTGTGCTTCTGTTGATTGGTTGGCGAGGCCGCCCGGGAGTACACGATGAGCCGCAACACGTTAAGCAGGGTAAGATAACCACAGGTCTCTTGAACACAATGGGTATTAATTTCGATGTTCTTAGCAAGGACGAGGAGAAAGCCGCCGTGCAAATAGAGAAAGCCGTTGCTGCCATGCAATCGACCAAAGAGGTGTATGCACTTGTTATAGAAAAAGATACTTTTGAATCTCATACTCTTCAAAATGTTGAGGTAAATGACCTTGCAATGAGACGCGAGGAGGCTATACGCACAGTTGCCGCTGCTGCCGGTGAGCAAGATGCCATAGTGGGCACCACAGGCATGATAAGCCGCGAACTTTTTGAATATCGCGAGAGTGTGAACGAGGGCCACGAACGCGATTTTCTTACCGTTGGAGCCATGGGCCATGCTTCGCAAATAGCTCTTGGAATAGCTCTTATGAAACCCTCGCGCACTATATGGTGTTTCGATGGCGATGGTGCAAGCATTATGCACATGGGGTCAATGGCGATTGTTGCCAACAAAGCACCGCGTAACCTTGTACACGTGGTGTTCAACAACGGTGCACACGACTCTGTTGGCGGGCAGCCTACCGTCGGTCTTAAAATAGACCTTCCTGCAATAGCAAGGGCTGTGGGTTATAAAGAGGCCTACAGTGTAGATAGCAAGGAGGCTCTCTTGCAGGTGCTCGAAACCATGAAGTCGGCTACAGGCCCCATCTTCCTCGAGGTAAAAGTGAAGAAGGGCAACCGCAAAGACTTGGGTAGGCCCACAACCACTCCCGTGCAGAACAAAGAGGCTTTGATGAACTTCCTAAAATAACAACTCTCATGAATATAAAAAGAAACGTTTTGCTTAACCCCGGGCCGGCAACAACCACCGACACGGTGAAGTTGGCACAAGTGGTACCCGATATATGCCCTCGCGAAAAGGAGTTTGCCGGGCTTATGAAGAATTTGCGTTCCGACCTCTTGAAAGTGGTTCACGCTCCCGAGGATAAATATACATCGGTGCTCTTTTGTGGATCGGGAACCATAAACATTGATGTTTGCATAAACTCGCTTTTGCCCGAGGGCAAGAGGATTCTTGTGGTAAACAACGGCGCATATAATTCGCGTGCCGTGGAGGTGTGTGAAATGTATCGTCTCCCACACATAAATCTTAAATCGAGTATATATGAGCCTCCCTGCCTTGCAACCATCGAGGAGACATTAAAGGCCAACCCCGATGTTGCTGTGGTATATTGCTGCCACCACGAAACAGGCACAGGTGTGCTCAATCCCATTAGAGAGATTGGTGCACTTGCTCACAAGTATGGTGCAATTTTTGTGAGCGATACAACATCGACACTCGGCATGATACCTCTTGATGTGGTTGAGGATAATGTAGATTTTTGCATGGCGTCGGCTCAGAAGGGCCTCATGGCAATGTCGGGCCTCTCGTTTATCATTGGTCGCAAGGATATTATAGAGGCCTCCAAGAACTATCCCACACGCTCATACTATTGCAATCTTTATTTGCAGTATGAGTATTTTGAGAAAACCGGCGAGATGCACTTTACCCCTCCTGTGCAGACAATATATGCAACCATACAGGCTTTGAAGGAGTATTTCGAGGAGGGTGAGGCTGCAAAATTTGCCCGTCACAGAGCTGTGTACGATGCTATCCATGAGGGGCTCAGCGAGCTTGGCTTTGAGACAATCATTGCGCGCGAGGTTGAGTCGGGGCTTGTGGTATCGGTGAAATACCCCGATTCTCCCAATTGGGATTTTGAGAAGGTACACGACTATTGTTATGAACGAGGCTTCACAATATACCCGGGCAAGATTAGCACAACAAATACCTTCCGTCTGTGCTCTCTTGGAAAGATTTTCCCCGAGGATATAAAGAATTTCTTTGTTGTTCTTAAAGAGGCGTTGGAGTTCTACGATATAAAATTATAGTTATGGTAAAAACAGCTGTGATAATGGCCGCAGGGCTTGGTACCCGCTTCGGCAAAATGACCGAGACTATGCCAAAGGGTTTTGTGCCGGTGGGCGACGTGCCTATGGTCATACGCTCCATAGAGGCCTTGTTGGCTTGCGGTATTCAGCGCATAATCATCGGTACAGGTTACAAGAGAGAGTGTTACGAGGAGTTGTGTGCTCGCTATCCGCAGATAGAATGCGTGTATTCTCCCCGCTACGCCGAGACAAACAGTATGTACACGCTCTATAATTGTCGTCAGGCTATAGGGGATAGCGATTTTCTGCTTCTTGAGTCTGATATTGTCTTTAGCAGCAATGCCGTTACGGAACTTATTGCCGATGCTCACCCCGATATTATGCTCATAACACCGGTTACAAAATTTCAGGACCAATATTATGTGGAGTATGATGCGCAGGGTACATTGACACGTTGCTCCACCGATAAGAGTGCGATAGATGCAAAAGGTGAGCTCGTGGGCATTCATAAATTGTCGGGAGCATTTTATCAAAATATGTGTGCCGAATATGAGAAGGTGGTGGAGCAGAAGCCCAAGCTTGGCTACGAGTATATGTTGCTCGAAATGTCTGCCACTCACACACCTGTATATGTGCTCAATTCTCCTCGCGTTAAATGGTATGAGATTGACGACGAGCGCGATTTGCAATATGCCGAGGAGAATGTAATAAAATACCTTTAACCGCTAATAGTAACCGCATACACCTAAATACATAAGAATATGTATAATAACTATAAAATTGTTTGTTGCACTGCAGCAGGGCGTATGCGATATATGCAGTATATCTTCCCATACATCCTTGCGAGTGATATTGTAGATAGATACGATATTTGGGTGAATACCACCAATATGCAGGATATTGCAAAGAAGGGCAAATAAAAAGATTGAGTATAATGGCTGATTACGACCTTAAACAATTGCAGACCAAAATGCTGGGTATTCTTACCGCGGTGGACAAGGTGTGTCGCGAACATAATTTGCGTTACTATCTCATTGCGGGTACCATGCTTGGTGCTGTGCGTCACAAGGGTTTTATTCCGTGGGACGACGATGCGGATATCTGTATGCCGCAGGATGATTATGACAAACTCATAGCTCACTGCAAGGAGTGGCTTCCTCAACAGTATGAACTTATCTGTTCCGAGAATGACTAGGATTATCCTCAGCCTTTTGCAAAGATTCAGGATGCTCACACAACAATCATTGAGCACGCTCATTTGCGCTATTTGGGTGGTGCGTATATAGATGTTTTTCCGCTTGCGGGTGTGCCCGATGGTAAGATGGCACAGCGTTGGCACTATTTCAAATATAAACACCTATGTAAATTGCTCTATTTTACCTATCGCGACCCTTACAGGCACGGGCGTGGCCCGTCGTCGTGGCTTCCCTTGCTTTGTCGCAAGCTGTTCACGGTGGAGGGGTTGCAAAAGAGCATACATAATTTGTTGCGCAAATATGATTTTTATAAAAGCAAGAACGTGCTTTGCTTTGACGATGGTCTCAGGAGTATTGTTCCGCGCGAGGTGTACGGCACTCCTAAACCCTATCTCTTTGAGGGGTGTACGTTGCTTGGTGTTGCCGATTATGACAGATTGCTCACGCAGATGTATGGCGATTATATGACCCCACCCAAAGAGGGTAATCGCTTTCAGCACAATTTCTATTATCTCGACCTTGATACACCCTATAGGGAGTATAATGGCGATAGGTAAACCTTCTTGTGTTTATACATTAAGTGCGGCAGAGCCGAATCCGTAGAATTGCAGCAGGTTGTTCAGGGCCTGCTGTGTCTCTTTCAGGAACTTGAATTTTTCCATAAACTCCATGGCTTTTGATGCATCGGCCGCGGTTGCTGGGTCTTTGAGCGCAGCCATGGTCTCTTTCAGCATTTCGTCTATTATGCTGTGTTTGTATGCAATCGACAGGCGCGTGGTCTGCTCAAAGAGTATGGCCATTTCGTTGCGCTCCTCTCCACCGTTTGCCTGTTCGCTGAAGAACTTGCTCAGTATGTATCGCTCGCCACACAGGTCGGCCGCAAGGCGCGATATTTCACTGTCGGGGTGGGCAAGAAAGTGTCGCTCGGGGTTGAAATTTATGTCGGCGGCATGTTGCGACGCCTCTTCAAAGATGCGTTTATATAAGGGGTGGCTAAGTTCAATGCCATCGTCCTTAAATGAGTAATAGAGGTGCGATATCACGGTCTCTGTGAACGCAGGTGTGTTTGCACTCTTGTTCTCGGGTACTTGAACAAGTTTGTCGCCGTTGCGCAACAGGAATTGTATTATTGCTTTCTCCTTGTTGTGCAGCGGGTTGTTGCTGTAACTGTCTATGATATTCTGCTTGAACTCGCTGGGTGCTGGTTGCGGTGCATCATCGGCTGCCGCGGCTTGCTCTTCGCCTTGCGCAGTGCCGTTTTGTCGTTTCTGCATCTCCTCGTTGTGCTTTATCCTTATCTTGGCTGTTTCGCGTACCAGCAGTTGCTCACTCACTTTGAGCATTTCGCTGCATTTTTTTATGTATTCGCTGCGCAGAATCTCGTTCGGTATTACTGCTATGCTCTTTACTATGTCGCCCACAAGGTTGGCGCGCGCCACAGGGTCCTCGCCCACCTCATTGAGCAACAGATTGGTCTTGAATCGTATGAAATCCACTTTGTTGCGATTGATGTACTCCTCAACCTCTTCGGTGGTGTGGCTTTGTGCATAGCTGTCGGGGTCCTCGCCTTGGGGGAGCAGAACCACGTTTATGTTCATGCCCTCCTCGAGCAGCATATCTGTTCCGCGCAACGACGCTTTTATTCCGGCATTGTCGCCATCGTACAGCAGTGTTACGTTGTTTGTAAAGCGGTGTATCAGTTTTATCTGCCCGGTGGTGAGCGATGTGCCCGATGAGGCCACCACATTTTTTATTCCGGCTTGGTACATCGATATAACATCTAAATAGCCCTCTACAAGTATGCAACGGTCTTTCTGCATTATGGCCTGCTTGGCAAAATAGAGGCCGTACAGATGGTCGCTCTTGTGGTATATCTCCGACTCGGGCGAGTTTACATACTTTGCCGCCTTGGGGTTGTTTTGCAATATGCGCCCGCCAAAAGCTACCACCTTGCCCGATATTGTGTGTACGGGGAATATGCAGCGTCCCCAGAAACGGTCTTTCAGTTTTCCGTCTTCGCCCTTGTAGCACACTCCGGTTTTTGCAAGGAGATCGGCATTATAGCCGGCTTGGGTGGCAGCGGTGGCAAGTGCATCGCGTTTCTCGGGTGCATACCCAAGCCCGAACTTTTCAATTATTTCATCGTGCAACCCTCTGTGCTTGAAGTAACTTAATCCAATAGCTTTCCCCTCCTCGCTTGCTTGCAGAGTGGCGGTGAAAAATTGTTGCGCGTATTGGTTTATCACAAAGAGGCTCTCGCGCAGGCTCTGTTGCTCTTTCTCTTCGTTGGTGAGCTCGCGCTCCTTTATCTCAATGTTGTATTTTCTGGCAAGCCATCGCAGGGCATCGTAGTAACTCAATTGCTCGTGCTCCATAATGAAGTGTACGGGCTTGCCACCCTTTCCGCAACCGAAACATTTCCATAGGTTTTTTGCTGGCGACACGGTGAACGACGGTGTCTTTTCGTTGTGAAACGGGCACAATCCAATCATGTTTACACCGCGTTTGCGCAAAGCAACAAAGTCGCCCACCACCTCCTCAACTTTGGCAGTGTCCATTATCTGTTCTATGGTGTTTCTGTCTATCATATATAATAAGGTATATGAGCCTTTACGGGGCTGCTTTTTTTCTTTTTGCGAAGATACATTAAGTTGTGTTCACAAAAAAGCGGATGCGCCGATAAATTTTTCAACCGCTTTTTATCTCTTTTGGCGTATAGTGGTAAAAAATATTTTTCTTTTTCTTTTCGGCTTATTTGTGAATTTAGGCATAAATGTTTCAAAAATGCTCAAAATGTTGTAAAAATAATCACGGAAAAAGTTGGAAAATAAAAATTTTGCTTTTTTCTCGATTTTTTCTTGGGAAAAGTTTGCTAGTTCAAATATTTGCTTTACCTTTGCACTCGCTTTCGGGAAGCAACGCGGTAAACGCGTTCTCGATAGCACGATGATCCTTGAAAACATTCCATACAGACAAGCAGTACAACGTGCTAATTAGAACAAATTAGTGTATAAGTAAGGAACAATAAAACGAACCGTCAAAATAATTTGATGTACTTTTAATTCCGGCCGGTATCAACTTAAGACAAATGATACTCAGCAATGAGTATTACAAATAAACATTTACAACGAAGAGTTTGATCCTGGCTCAGGATGAACGCTAGCTACAGGCTTAAC
>JAFTNW010000024.1 GCA_017451695.1 Bacteroidaceae bacterium | reverse complement strand
TTTTCTCCTTGCTTGCGTTCACGTAGAACAGCACCTTAAATGTACTTCGCATAATCCAATCTTTTTTTGGTTACAAAATTAGTTGTCAGCGAGTTATACATTGATACGCAATATGATGCAGAACTATGAAACGTGACGACACAAAGAAAAATCTTACTCGATTTCGGGTAACGATTAGGCAACCGTTCTATTTCATTACCTTGCGTTTCTTTGCTAAATTGCTATTTCCCGTATTTCCGAGATTTTCAGCGTAATGCGTTTATTATCAGTGCAGGATGCACTATTATTCCGATTTCGGTTGATTATTCCAGCGTTTTTCGTTAATTTTGTAAGATGTTGTAAATTATCATATTGTATCGATGAAAAACTGTTTGATAGATTTGAGAAAGGCAATCTTTTTATTTGCCATGCTTGTTGGTGTGTTGCTTATTGCGCAGCCTGCCTACGCACAGAAGTATAAAAAGCATAAAGCTTTTAATAAGAAGAAGTTCGCTTGGTGGGAGGTTAAATATCCCGATGGGACGGTTGGAATAAGTATTGGCAAGAAAAAGAACGTTATAGCCGGCCGGGCGCGTGGATATTCAGCTGTCAGCTACGACCACTATAATAAAGTGTTCGTTGTTAATAATAATGAATATGTTGGATTTGTCGATGAGCAAGGCAAGGAACTGCTTGCACCTGATATGTATAAGAATGCAAGCATCTATATCGAAAACGATTCTGTAATGTTTTACAAAGTTACAAAAGATGTCGATGGCAGCCTGAAAACGGGGGTGTTGAACTCTTCGCGCAAAGAGATAATGCCTTGTGTGTATTCAGATTTGTCGATTTGTAAAAGAACAGTGGCAGAATACAAAGGTAAATATAAAGTAGGTTATTATATTGAAGTAACGCATAAGGATAAAGACCGCGAATATATCTCTATATATGACGATGCAGGTTCTCTGGTACTGCCATTTGTTGATTGTGATTATATAGATGTCAGTTTTGTTAATGACAATAATTACGATGATTTGATATCACGAATAATAAGTATTAATGTTCGTAAGGGTAAAAAATATGGTGTGTATGACAAAGAAGGTAATCTTGTGGTGCCGATAATATACGACTATGCCGCAGGCGATGGTACGAATGGCATATTAAGAATAAAAGTAGAGAAAAATGGTAAAAAAGGATTTATTGACAATAAAGGTAAGGTTTTCATACCGCTTAAATACGATGATGTGAGCATGGTGAGGTGTGGGGATGTTATATATTATACAACAAAATTAAACGGTAAGAATGGTCTTTGTGATGAAAAAGGCGTGGAGGTGGTACCTGCGGTATATAATAAACCCGTATATTACAGCACCGTAGATGGCAAGTATAAAACAAATGATGGTGTTGTAATAGATACAGAGCGATTTCGTAATCCCGAAAAAAGGGTTACACGCAAGAATGGTCGTTGGGTATTGGAGTATAAGGGCAATGTGTTCAGCGCAAGGAGCTATGATGCACTGCGTTGGGATGCAAAAACAGATAAATATGTAGCCACATATAAAGGGTATAAAACCAATATAGACCGTGCCGGAAACGAGGAAAATCCGATACCGGCGCAGATGTACGAGAAGGCCGAAAAGAAAACATCGGGCAGTATCAAAGAAAGGGTTGCTTTATATAAAAAGGTTATTGAAGTTGATGATGCCAACAAGGCCGGATATAAAGCGCGTGCATTGGCAAGCATTGGTAAGATTTATGAAAATTCGGGCGATACCAATACCGCGTTGCAATATTATGATAAAGCCTCGGCGCTTGGTAACTACAATGCTCGAAGTAGCGCGCGAGGCATAAGAAACAAGGCTGCCGTAGCCGAGAGGAGAGAGAAAAGAGAGAAAAGGCAGCAGGTTGGTAGTGCCATATCGCAGTTCGTCGGGGCTTTGGCATCGGCTACATCGGGTACTCCATATGGTGGAGGTGGTTCCTCCTATTCGGGAAATAGCGATGTCAGTCGTCTGTTTAGTTATAGCGGTACGCAACGCCAAGGTCAGAAAGATACCAATGGACGTATAATTGATTTTGAGTATAATGGCCCGATGCCTATGGGAGAAGCCCACTTTGTCAATTACAAGGATGGATATACAAGTGTAACCACCTATACAAATTGTATTATGTGCTATGGTCAAAAGGTGTGTAGAATGTGTAATGGCCAGGGTTCTTATTATCATGCATACTTCAAGAATTACCAACCATGTCCGTCATGCTTTGGAAGGAGGGTTTGTTCTGAGTGTGGCGGGCAGGGCGTGAAACTTTCTGTCGATTTGTGGCCGCCGGGTTATGCCGATGCTTATCTAAAAACGAAGCGCGGGGGTGATTCTTCGGGTAGCTCGTCTTCATCATCGTCGTCAAGTTCCTCATCGTCTTCCGGTGGCACTTGTCCCGATTGTAACGGAAAAGGGTATCGCCCGCAGTCTTATACTCATGCTGCATCCTCCTCATTTGCTCCATATCACAACAGCGGTGGTAGCACCTGTCCCATATGCAACGGCGTAACAGACCATTATCATTACAGATGCACAACCTGTAAAAGGCATTAGAATAATAAATGTGTAATTATACAATAGGGCAGGAATTATTGGTCAATAACTCCTGTCCTATTCTTTTTTATTCGATAATTTTAGGCATTTTGTCGGCTGTTGATAACTTTTTTGTTGCAAAATGGCAAAAAAAGATTGCTACTGTTATTGTCTGTTAAAAAAAGAGCTATATTTGCAACCATCTTTGTTGAATATCACAAGGAAAGGCTGCTGGTGCGGTTTGCTGCCACGGCAGTCTCATTTTATTTTATATAAGGTAGAAAACAAACTATAATACATAACGATTTTTTGATATGAAGAAGATTAATTTTAATGCAGGGCCATCCGTTATGCCCCAGGAGGTATTTGATGCGGCTGCAAAGTCTGTTCTCGATTTTAATGGCATAGGCCTCTCTATATTGGAAATAAGCCACCGTTCAAAGGAATTTGTTGCAGTACTCGACGAGGCGCGCGCACTTTTCAAAGAGATTCTCGACATCCCCGATGGCTATACCACGCTGTTCCTTGGTGGTGGTGCAAGCATGCAGTTCTGCATGGTGCCCTATAACTTCCTAAAAACAAAGGCTGCATACTTGAATACAGGTACATGGTCTTTGAAGGCTTTGAAGGAGGCGCAAATTATTGGTGAGGCTGTGGAGGTGGCATCTTCAAAGGATAAACTATACAGCTATATTCCAAAGGATTATGTAATCCCCGCCGATGCCGACTATTTCCACATTACCACAAACAACACCATCTATGGTACCGAGATTCGCCACGATATAGATTCTCCCGTGCCTTTGATTGCCGATATGTCATCCGATATTTTCTCTCGCCCCATCGATGTGAGCAAATATAACTGTATCTATGGTGGTGCGCAGAAGAATCTCGCTCCCGCAGGTGTTGCTTTTGCCATTGTTAAGGAGGACGCACTCGGCCAGGTAGATCGCAAGATTCCTTCAATGCTCAACTATAAAACTCATATCGACGGCGGTTCAATGTATAATACTCCTCCTGTGTTCCCCATATATGTGGCATTGGAGAATCTGCGTTGGATAAAGGCACAGGGTGGTGTGTGCGAAATGCAGCGCCGTGCCGAGTTGCGCTCACAAATGCTTTACGACGAGGTTGATCGCAACCGCATGTTCAAGGGTACCGCAGCTGTTGAGGATCGTTCAATTATGAACATCGATTTTGTTATGGCCGACGAATATAAAGAACTTGAGGCCGACTTTATGCAATTTGCCACATCAAAGGGTATTTGCAACATCAAGGGACACCGTTCTATCGGTGGTTTCAGAGCATCGTGCTACAATGCAATGCCCATTGAGGGCGTTCAGCGTTTGGTTGAGTGCATGAAAGAGTTTGAACAGTCAAAGTAATTTAGAATTTACATTATGAAAAAGATATTGGTTGCCACAGAGAAACCCTTTGCTGCGGTTGCTGTGAATGGAATAAAAGAGGTTGCCGAGAAGGCCGGTTACGAGGTTGTTCTTTTGGAAAAGTATGCCGACAAGGCTGCGTTGCTTGCAGCTGTGGCCGATGTTGATGCCATAATCATACGTAGCGATGTGATAGATGCCGAGGTTATGGATGCCGCAAAGCAGTGCAAGATTGTTGTTCGCGCAGGTGCGGGCTTTGATAATGTTGATTTGGCTGCCGCCACCGAGCGTAGTATTTGCGTAATGAATACCCCCGGCCAGAACTCCAATGCTGTTGCCGAGCTTGCCTTCGGTATGATGGTATATGCATACCGCAATATGTATAATGGCACATCGGGCATGGAGCTCAAAGGCAAGAAACTCGGTATTCATGCTTATGGCAATGTGGGCCGCAATGTAGGCCGCATAGCCAAGGGCTTTGGTATGGATATTTATATTTATGATATATTCACTCCCCAGGAGATTGTTGATGCCGACGGTGTGAAACGTGTGAATTCGGCCGAGGAGTTGTATAAGATTTGCGATGTTGTATCGTTGCACGTTCCTGCCACTCCCGAAACAAAGAACTCTATCGGCAAGGCACTTGTAGGCTCAATGCCCAAGAAGGCGCTGCTTGTAAACACTGCCCGCAAGGAGGTTATCAACGAGCCCGAGCTCATTGAACTTATGGCGGAACGTACTGATATTAAGTATGTTACCGATATTGCTCCCGCAGCATTGGAGGAGTTCTCTAAATTCGAGGGCCGCTTCTTTGCCACTCCCAAGAAGATGGGTGCGCAGACTGCCGAGGCGAATATCAATGCCGGTATTGCCGCTGCAAAACAGATTGTAGCCTTCTTTGAAGAGGGTTGCGAGCGTTTCCGCGTAAACAAATAATATGTGTCATAGGCTTGCATTGCTTCTTCGCAATCCGTGCTGTGCGACTTTGCCGCACTACGCACGACCATTGCTGCAATGCTCGCCGATAACAAAACATTGTTTTGTCATTCCGAACGAATGTGAGGAATCTCTTTTAGATTTCTCGTCGCTTCGCTCTGTCGAAATGACAATGTTGGCAAATCAATTATAATAACCTAATCAAATGGCTATAATCAAACCATTCAAAGGTGTGCGCCCTCCACGTGAATTGGTGGAGCAGGTGCAAAGCCGCCCATACGATGTGCTTAATTCCGATGAGGCTCGTGCCGAGGCAGGCGACAACGAGAAATCGTTGTACCACATCATACGTCCCGAGATTGATTTTCCCGTAGGTACCGACGAACATGCCCCTGAGGTGTATGCCAAGGCTGCCGAGAATTTTGCAAAATTCAAACAGCAAGGGTGGCTGGTGCAGGACGGCAAAGAGCAGTATTACATCTATGCGCAGACAATGAACGGCCACACACAATATGGCTTGGTGGTATGCGCCTATGTGAGCGATTATCTTAACGGTGTAATAAAAAAACACGAACTCACCCGCAAGGATAAGGAGGAGGACCGCATGCGCCATGTACGTGTGAACAATGCCAATATAGAGCCGGTATTCTTTGCATACCCCGATAATGGTGTGCTCGATGCTCTTGTGGCACGTTACACGGTCAATGAGCCCGAATATGATTTTACCGCACAGCTCGACGGCTTCCGCCACCAATTATGGATTATCAGCGACGATGCCGATATTGCCACAATAACCAAGGAGTTTGCCGCAATGCCTGCGCTGTATATTGCCGATGGGCATCACCGCTCGGCTGCAGCTGCGCTTGTGGGCAAGGAGAAGGCCGATAACAACCCCGCACACCGTGGCGACGAGGAGTATAACTATTTCATGGCAGTATGTTTCCCTGCGGGCCAGCTCACAATTATAGATTACAACCGCGTTGTTAAAGACCTCAACGGCCTTTCGTCGGCCGAGTTCTTGGCAGCGCTGGAAAAGAATTTTATGGTTGAGCAGATGGGCGCGGATATATTCAAGCCTGCCGCGTTGCACACATTCTCGCTCTATCTTGATGGCCTGTGGTATAAACTTACAGCCAAGGAGGGTGTTTACGACGATAATGATCCCATTGGTGTGCTCGATGTAACAATATCCTCAAATCTCATTTTGAGGGATATCTTGGGTATTACCGACCTGCGTACCGACAAACGAATAGACTTTGTAGGTGGAATACGCGGATTGGGTGAACTTAAACGCCGTGTCGATAGCGGCGAAATGCGAATGGCTCTTGCCCTTTACCCTGTTTCCATGAAACAGTTGATAGATATTGCCGATACAGGTAACATTATGCCGCCCAAAACAACCTGGTTCGAGCCTAAATTGCGTTCGGGATTGGTGATTCACGAATTGTCATAATAATTGATGCAGATAACCGACGATACATATAAGACGATAGAGGAACAAGGCGAGGGAATTTACACCGAAAAGAGGAGTAAGTTCCTCGCTTTTGCCATTCCTGTAACATCGGTTGACGAGGTTAAGGAGCAGGTTGATGCCTACCAAAAAAAGTACTACGATGCACGCCATGTATGTTATGCCTATCGTTTGGGCGAGCGTGGCGACCAAGAGCGTGCCAACGACAATGGCGAGCCGTCGGGCACGGCGGGCAAGCCCATCCTGGGGCAGATTCACAGCAAGGAACTAACCAATGTACTTGTGATAGTGGTGCGTTACTTTGGTGGGGTGAAGCTGGGTACAAGCGGGCTCATTGTAGCCTATCGCCTGGCTGCCGCCGAGGCGTTGGAGGCTGTTCCTCACATTGAAAAGACAATCAACTCGGAGATTACCCTGTGTTTTTCTTATCCTTTGCTGAATGATGTGTTGCGTATAGTTAAGGAAGAGGCGCCCAAAGTGGTGGAGCAGGTGTTTGATAATGAGTGTGTTGTGCGTCTGTCTATGCGACTTTCTCGTATGCCCCGCCTTGTGGAACGGTACGAAAAACTTGCCATCGCCAGCAAGGGTGATTTGAAGATTAAACTACCCGAGTAGCCGGCATGTCCCTGCTATATAACCGATATGTTTATGGCATTTGTATTTGATTATCCCGGCCTATAAAATTGATGATTATATATACAAAAAACCACCCATGCGGGTGGTTTTTTGTATATATATGTGCGGGTTATTACTTGCCGGGATTTACATCGAGCAACTCGACCACAAAACAGAGTGCTTCGTTGGGGCCTATATCGGCTCCGGCTCCTCTCTTGCCGTATGCAAGCTCTGCGGGTATCCACAATGTGATTTTGCCACCTTTACCTACAAGCTGCAATCCCTCGCCCCAGCCTTTGATTACACCGTTAAGGGGAAAGTCGATGGGTGAGTTGCGTTTGTAGCTGCTGTCAAATACCTTGCCTGTGCGTGTTGTACCCTCGTAATGTACCTTTACTACATCCTCTAATGATGTGGGCTTTGCGCTCATATCGCCCTCTTTCTCTATCTTGTAGAGGAGGCCGCTTGCAGTCTTTTTTACTCCGCGCTTTTTCTCAATCTTGGCAAGCCATTCTTCCGATGCTTTTTTGTTCTGTGCGGGTATTCTCACTGAAAAATACTCATTCATGTATTTGTTGGCTTCGATATTGCTCATGGGTGCCTTGCCCTCGCGTGCTTCGTTGATGCCCTTCTCTATCCATACCATCTGCAAGGGGATGTTGTTTCTTGTAATGCTTAATGCTACATCTGTACCAACAAATGCCGATGTGAGCTTGCGGGTGTTCTCATCGGTGTAGAGCGGTGTGTTGCCTGTGGTGTCGGTCTTTGCAGCCTGTATCTGCTGCTGGCGCGCACGGCCGAATACTTTCATGTATATTGCCTGCATATTCTCCTCTTTGAGAGTGTCGCCTGCAACAACCACATCTTCGCCCATGGCAATGTTTGTGAATGTTGAGAGAAGGCAATCGGCATCCAACTCGAGTTCCTTTACTATACTTCTCTCACCGAATAATTGGTGGCCTATTGCCATGCCATATACATACGAGATGCTGTCCATCTTGTTCAAGCTACCTTTTGTGATGGTAGGTGTGTTCTCATTGTTTCCGCATGAGATTGCTGCCACTGCCATAACGGTTGCGGCAATTGTGAATAGTGCTTTTTTCATTTTTATTGTTATTGTTATTAGTTTTTATGATACTCTATAAGTCCGTTTATGGGGCTTTCTACAATATTGCCTATGGATAATCCCAAACTTTCGGCGGTCTCCTTTATCTCCTGTGCAAAATTTACACCTATACCGCCTATTATGTGTATGGGCAGCCATGAACGGCGATATACCATTGTGTTGCGTTGGAAAAATTGTGTGAAACAGTGCACCAACAAATTGTGTATCTCTGCGTTACTGCGGTTCTCGTACAGGAATGGCGCGAAACTTGCCAGGAAACGGTTGGGCAGGGGCTCGTGGTACACACGTTCCAAGACGTTTGCAACGGTGAGGTTGTATTGTTTAAGGAATCTTTCGCGTAACTTGGCCGACAGCTGTTTCTTTATGCAATCGCTCACCAATTGTCGCCCCAAGTGCGCACCGCTGCCTTCGTCGCCCAATATGTAACCAAGCGAGGGTGTGTTGTCGGTTATCTTCTCGCCGTCGTAGAGGCAGGAGTTTGAACCTGTTCCCAATATGCATGCAATGCCTTCGTCGTGCCCGCAAAGTGCCCGGGCGGCAGCAAGCAGGTCGCTGTGTATGTGTATGTCGCGTGTGGTGAATATTCTTTCAAGGGCGCTCTGCATGCGTTTGATAGCATTCTCATAGGCACAGCCCGCACCATAAAAATATATGGTCTTTGGTGCAGTGGTGTCTATGTTGCCTTCGAGTTCCTTTGAAAGTGCGTTGTAAATATCATCGGTGCTTTGCAGGGTGGGGTTGAACCCTTGTGTCTTCACTCGGGTGATTATACTATCTCCATCGAATAGTACCCAATCGGTTTTAGTGGAGCCGCAGTCTGCTATCAATATCATATATATTCCTCTTCTGTAATTTTTCGCGAAGATACACCTATTTTTATTTCTTTCCAAAGTCGGGGTCGATTTTTAGCAACGCCGCCACCGCAAAAGTGGCAAAACAACATAACATAACCCACCAGAAAAAGTTTTCGTAACCGAGCAACTCTTGTATGTAGCCGCTTGCCATGCCGGGGAGCATCATGCCAAGTGCCATGAATGCAGTGGATATAGCATAATGGGCTGTGGGGTATTTGCCTTGCGCAAAGTATATAAGGTAGAGCATGTATGCGGTGAAACCGAATCCGTATCCCATCTGCTCTATGAATATGCATAGGTCTATAACCCACTGCGAGGTTGGCTGTACCGCACTTAAATATACATATACGAAGTCGGGTATAGATATTGCCGCAACCATGGGCCACAGCCAATATTTAAGCCCCTTCTTGGATATTGCCACACCACCGGCTATGCCGCCTATTATGAGCCCAATGACACCAATGGTACCATACGTTATGCCAATCTGCTCTGTTGTAAGTGCAAGCCCTCCTGCCTCGCGGCTGTCGAGCAGAAAGGGGTTCAATAGTTTTACAAGCTGTGCCTCGGGCAGGCGGAATAGTAACATGAACAATATGGCTGTAACAATCCCCGGTTTTTTGAAGTATGATACAAAAATTTCAAGAAAGCTGTCAAGCCCCTCTTTTGCCCCGTTTATATTGCGCGATATATCGTTGGCCGGTTTGGGGAGAGCAAAGGCATGATAACCTCCCAACAGCAACATTATGGCGGCTGTGGCTGCAAATGTTATGCTCCATGCTGTTACAATGGAGCCTGTCATCTTCTCCAATCGGCCCGCGATGATAATGAGCACTCCCTGCCCGAATATGGTGGCTATGCGGTAGAATATGCTGCGTATGCCCGAGAAGAACGATTGCTGCTCACCTGTAAGCCCCAGCATGTAAAATCCGTCGGCGGCAATGTCGTGCGTGGCGGAACTGAATGCCATGAGCCAAAATATGGCAAGCGACCAGCGGAAAAAGTCGTTCAGTGGCAGTGTAAATGCTACGGCTGCAAGCATGGCTCCCATTACAAGTTGTGTTCCCACAATCCACAAACGGCGTGTTTTAAGCATCTCTACGATGGGGCTCCAAAAGGGCTTTATAACCCATGGCAGGTAGAGCCAGCTTGTGTAGAGGGCTATGTCGGCATTGCTCACTCCCATACGTTTGTATAGGATTACCGATATTACGGTTACTGCAAAATATGGTAGGCCTTCGGCAAAATAGAGAGTGGGAATCCAGCTCCAGCCGCTTTTTCTTTGTTGCATATTGTTTGTGTTTGTATCTGTTTATAATGCGAAGGTAGCTTTTTTCCACTCGTATAGCAACAATTTACGCAATAAATAGCAAGCCTTTTTGTGGGGGTTGCAGTTAATGGCTGATTGTTTGAATAGAAAAGGGGCCGGCTTTTTCAAGCGGCCCCTCCCGAATTTTGTGAAAGTAAAGTAATTCTTTTATTTATTCTTATACAATACCTTGTGCCATCATTGCTTTGGCTACTTTGAGGAAGCCGGCTACGTTGGCACCCTTTACATAGTCGATGTAGCCATCCTCGCGTGTACCATATTTAACGCATGCCTGGTGTATGTTGTGCATAATCTCGTGAAGCATCTCGTCAACCTTGGCGCTGCTCCAGTTGATTTTGCCCGAGTTCTGGCTCATCTCGAGGCCCGATACCGATACACCGCCGGCGTTAGATGCCTTGCCGGGTGCGTATAGTATTTTTGCCTCTTGGAATGTGTGGATGGCGTCAGGTGTTGAGGGCATGTTCGCGCCTTCCGACACTGCAATAACACCGTTGGCTACGAGTGCCTTTGCGTGCTCGCCGTTTATCTCGTTCTGTGTGGCAGAGGGGAGTGCTATGTCGCCCTTCTCGCCCCAAGGTTTGGCGTCTGCAACGTACTTGCAACCATATTTGTCGGCATACTCCTTGATGCGGCCGCGACGCACGTTCTTGAGCTCCATGATGAAGTCAAGTTTCTCGCGTGTGATGCCGTCGGGGTCGTAGATGTAGCCATTAGAGTCGCTCATTGTAACCACCTTACCACCAAGCTGGATAACCTTCTCCACTGTGTACTGTGCCACGTTGCCCGAACCCGATACAAGGCATACCTTGTCCTTGATATCCAAGCCGCGTGTCTTTAACATCTCCTGCAAGAAATAGATGTTACCGTAGCCTGTTGCTTCGGGGCGAATGAGTGAACCACCAAACTCCAATCCTTTACCGGTGAATACACCGTTGAATTGGCGTGTGAGTTTCTTATACATACCGAACATGTAACCAACCTCACGACCGCCTACACCGATGTCGCCTGCGGGAACGTCCATGTCGGGGCCTATGTTACGCCACAATTCGGTGATGAAGGCTTGGCAGAAACGCATAACCTCGGCGTCGCTCTTGCCTTTGGGATCGAAGTCAGAACCACCCTTTGCACCACCCATGGGCAGGGTTGTCAGTGAGTTTTTGAATGTCTGCTCAAAAGCGAGGTATTTGAGGATTCCTACGTTTACAGAGGGGTGGAAACGGATACCGCCTTTGTAGGGGCCGATGGCGTTGTTGTGCTGTACGCGGTAGCCTGTGTTCACCTGTACGTTGCCTTTGTCGTCGGTCCATGTTACGCGGAATGTGAATACTCTGTCGGGGATGCAGAGTCTTTCAATGAGGTTGTTTGCCTCAAACTCGGGGTGTTTGTTATACTCCTCTTCAATAGAGTTTAATACCTCTTCAACTGCCTGAAAATATTCGGGCTCGTTGGGAAAACGCTTTTTTAAGCTTTCAAGTGTTGTTTCTACTTTCATATTGTTGTTTTGTTTTTTGCTTCGTGGTATGCAGCTCCTATGTTGCAAACTGTCGGCTGTTTTACATAAATGTTTCTTGCCAAAAGTAACATTTTGTTGCTGTTTTTCCTTTGGCAACGCAAAGTTAATGCATGATTTTGAAAATATGAAGAAATGCAAGCGTTTTTTTGAAAAAACAAGAAAAAAGTTTGTTTTGATGTGAATCTTGCATTGTTTTTCCAAGAAAATGGCGGTAAATTGAGATTTTTGTCTTGTGGCGGCGGGCTGTCGTCTGTTCTCCCTGTTGTGGTTCGTCTGTTGTGGCATGCTATTTTTATAAATGTGTTTATAAAATTATTATTTTGGCAAGATTAATGTATCTTCGCAATCACTATGTTAATTGTATATTGAATATTATGATTGCCACTCTCAATGATTTATTTGAAAAGGTTGTGGGGCAACAACCGAACTCTGTTGTAAAACTGTCGGGCGACGGCTCCAACCGTTCTTATTATAGAATGAGTGCGGGGGATAGCACGCTTATAGGCGCGGTGGGTACATGTGTGGAGGAGAATAGGGCCTTTGTTGCAATGAGTGAAAAGTTCTTGTCGTGTGGCATAGATGCTCCGCGTGTGTTTGCGGTGTCCGATGATGGCCTGTGCTATGTGCAGGAGGATTTGGGCGACCTCTCTCTCTTCGCGTATATGAAGGAGTCGCGCGATAGTCAGTCTTTTGTGCCCAAAGATAAGGATATGCTTTGCCGCATAATGTCGCTGTTGCCCCGTATTCAATATGAGGTTGCAAGGGATTTTGATTTTGAGGTGTGCTATCCGGTGGCTGCTTTTGACAAGCGTACTGTGATGTGGGATTTCAACTATTTCAAATATTGTTTCCTTAAAGGAGTGGGTGTGGAGTTCAACGAGAGTCTGCTCGAGGATGAATTTGAAAAGATGGCCCGGTTGCTGCTGGTGGATGATGAAAATACCTTTATGTATAGGGATTTTCAGTCGCGCAATGTGATGATACACGATGGCCGCCCCTTCTTTATCGATTTCCAGGGTGGGCGCAAAGGACCTATATATTATGATGTGGCTTCGTTTGTGGGGCAGGCGCGTGCCTGTTACACGCCGCAAGTAGTGGCCGATATGATAGATGCTTACCTTGATGCGCTCAAAGCATATCGCCGTGTGGAACGTGCCGATTTTATGCGTAATCTGGCTCTGTTCCGCGTGTTCCGCCTGTTGCAGAATCTGGGAACTTATGGTTTCAGGGGTTTGTATGAACATAAAAAGGCGTTTGTGGAGACTATTCCCGGCGCGCTTGCGCAGCTGAAAGAGCAGCTTGCTCTGTTGCATGGTGAATTCTCTTATATCGAGCGTTTGATTGCCGAGATTGTCGAGCTTCCAATGTTTGCCAAGCAGCCGGTCAATGGGCTTACGGTCGATGTTATGAGCTTTTCGTATCGTCGCGGGATACCCGACGACTATTCGGGCAATGGTGGCGGCTTTGTGTTCGATTGCCGTGCCATACATAACCCCGGGCGATACGAGCCGTATAAAAAACTGTGCGGAATGGATGAACCGGTAATGAAATTCTTGGAGACGGAGAGCGATATTGCGGCCTTCCTTGAAAATGCCTACGCTCTTGTAGATAATATGGTAGATACCTATAAACGTCGTGGCTTTACCCACATACAGGTGTGTTGTGGTTGCACAGGCGGGCAGCATCGCTCGGTTTACAGTGCCGAGCATATTGCGCACCATGTTGCCGAAAAATTCGGAGTGCGGGTGGTGGTTACGCATAAAATGCTTAATAAGAAATATGTGATTGAAGCAAAATAAAGTAAAACGTAAAAACAATAAAATTATGATTAAAGGATTGATTGATATGCTCGATGCATCGCCTGTTAATTTTCTGGCGGTAAAATATGCCGAGGATTTTCTCTCGGCTGCGGGATTTAAGAAGGTGGAACTTGGCTCGTTGCCGCAATTGAAGGCGGGAGAGGGTTACTATATTACAAAGAACGGCTCGGCGCTGTTTGCATTCCGCATGGGCAGCAGTGCGCCTACCAATGGTTTCAAACTTATCTGTGCGCATACCGACTCGCCCTGTTTCCGTGTGAAACCTGCGCCCGAGATGGTGTCGGAGGGTGGTATGATACGCCTCAATACCGAGGTTTATGGTGGCCCTATTCTCTACACATGGTTTGATCGCCCTCTGTCGCTTGCGGGCCGTGTTATCCTGCGTGGCGAATCTCCCTTGCATCCTGTTACCCGTCTGTTGCACATTAAGCGCCCATTGCTTATAATTCCCCATCTTGCAATCCATTTCAATCGCGAGGTGAACGAGGGTAACAAAATTAATCGCCAAAAGGATATGATGCCTGTGCTTGGTTTTATAAACAGCCATTTCGAGAAAGAAAATCTTTTACTTAATCTGGTCGCAGGCGAGCTTGGTGTGAAGGCTGCGGATATTCTTGATTTCGACCTCTCGCTCTACGATGCCACTCCCGCTTGCCTTTGCGGTTTGAACAATGAGTTTGTATCGGGTGGTCGTCAGGACGACCTGCTGATGGCCTATGCCGGTTTGCGTGCCATGGTGGATAGCAAGCCCGCGGCAATGACACAGGTGCTTGCGCTCTTCGATAATGAAGAAACAGGTAATATGACCAAGCAAGGTTCGGCCTCTCCCATGTTGCGTAATCTGTTGGATGCCATTATTTTGAATTGTGGTGGCAAGAGTGGCGATTTGTATGCGGCAGTGGAAAATTCCTTTATGGTTTCGGCCGATATGGCGCATGCTCTGCATCCCAATTATCAAGAGAAACACGACCCTACAAACCATCCTATTATGGGTGGCGGCCCGGTTATTAAATACAACGCCAACCAAAAGTATGTTACCGATGCCGAGTCGGCTGCGGTGTTTGCCGAGGTGTGTCGTGCGGCGGGTGTTCCTTTCCAATATTTTGTGAATCGCAGCGATATTGCCGGTGGCTCCACTCTTGGAAATACTTTGACAACTCAGTTGCCTATGCGCGGTGTGGATATGGGTAACCCCATGTGGGGAATGCACTCTGCACGCGAAACATCGGCTGCGGTGGATACCGAGTATGCGATAAAGGCGTTTACGGCTTTCTATAACATCGGTTGATTTTAACCTTTGTTCCGACAGATATCTCCGAGTATGCGCTCGGAGATATTTTTTTACGATTGTTGCTCACAAAAGAGGGTAATTTATTCTGCTCTTTTCTTCCTTTTTTGGCTGATTTTGTGTAACTTTGCGCAACTTTATGGTTTTTATATAAAATGAAGAAGAAATTTCCTGTATATAAATTGGATTTGCCTCAAGTAAACAAAGAGGTTTTGAAGGAGTGGGAAGAGAATGATTTGTTCTCAAAGAGTATGACCGAGCGCGAAGGTGCGCCTTCGTTTGTCTTTTTCGAGGGCCCTCCCTCGGCAAACGGTATGCCCGGTATTCACCATGTGATGGCACGCAGTATCAAGGATACCTTCTGTCGCTTTAAGACAATGAAGGGCTTCCAGGTTAAGCGTAAAGCCGGCTGGGATACTCATGGATTGCCTGTGGAACTTGGTGTTGAAAAGAAACTGAACATTACAAAGGAGGATATTGGCAAGAAAATCTCGGTAGATGATTACAACCGTAATTGTCGCGAAGAGGTTATGAAATACACAAAAGAGTGGACTGACCTCACTCGCAAAATGGGATATTGGGTTGATTTGGAGAATCCTTATATCACATACGAAAACAGCTACATAGAGTCGTTGTGGTGGTTGCTCAAGCAGTTGTATAATAAGGGATTGCTTTACAAAGGATACACCATACAGCCCTATTCGCCCGCGGCAGGTACAGGCCTCAGCTCGCACGAGCTTAACCAGCCCGGTTGCTACCGCGATGTAAAGGATACAACGGCGGTGGCGCAGTTCCGCATGCTCGACCCCAAGCCCGAAATGACAGGGTGGGGCACTCCATATTTCCTTGCGTGGACAACAACTCCCTGGACATTGCCTTCGAATACCGCGCTTTGTGTGGGCCCCAAAATCGATTATGTGGTTGTACGTTCATACAACAGCTATTCGGGTGAGCCCATCACCGTTGTTGTGGCAAAGGCTCTGTTGAATGCCCATTTCAATGCCGCAGGTGCCGAACTTCCTCTCGATAGCTACAAGCCCGGTGATAAAGTGGTGCCTTATGAGGTTGTTGCCGAGTATAAGGGTACCGACCTCGTTGGTATGCACTACGAGCAGTTGTTCCCTTGGGTGAAACCTATTGTGAAGGAGGGCGACGAAATAAAGGTTTCCAACGATGGTTTCCGTGTAATCCCGGGCGATTATGTAACAACCGAGGATGGTACGGGTATAGTTCACATCGCTCCCACATTCGGTGCCGACGATGCCTTTGTGGCAAAGGCCGCCGGTATTCCCTCGCTCTTCATGGTGAACAAGAAGGGCGAAACACGCCCCATGGTCGATTTTACAGGAAAATTCTGGGCTATCGATGAACTTGACGAGGAGTTTGTGAAAAACTGCGTGAACGTAGAGGAGTATTCAAAATATGCCGGTGCTTATGTGAAGAACGCATACGACCCTGCATATACCATCGATGGCAAATATGATGAAAAAGCCGCAGCAAAGGCCGAGACGCTCGATGTTGTTCTCTGTATCTCGTTGAAACAGCAGAACAAGGTGTTCAAGATAGAGAAACACGTACACAACTATCCCCACTGCTGGCGCACCGACAAGCCCGTGCTTTACTACCCCTTGGATAGCTGGTTCGTGCGTGCTTCGCAGATGAAGGAGCGCATGAGCGAACTCAATAAAACCATCACTTGGAAGCCAGAATCCACCGGTACAGGTCGTTTTGGCAAGTGGCTTGAGAATTTGAACGATTGGAACCTCAGCCGCAGCCGTTATTGGGGTACTCCGTTGCCCATTTGGACAAGCGAGGATGGCGAGGCAAAGTGCATAGGCTCTATTGCCGAGCTCTATGACGAGATAGAGAAGGCTGTTGCTGCCGGTGTAATGGCAAGCAACCCCTACAAGGATAAGGGATTTGTACCAGGTGATTACAGCCGTGAGAACTACGATAAGATAGATTTGCACCGTCCCTATGTGGATGATATAAAACTTGTTTCGGACAGCGGTAAGGTGATGACTCGCGAGCTCGACCTCATCGACGTTTGGTTCGATTCGGGTGCCATGCCCTATGCGCAGATTCACTATCCCTTTGAGAATAAAGAGGCACTCGACAACCGCACAATCTATCCTGCCGATTTTATTGCCGAGGGTGTGGATCAGACCCGCGGATGGTTCTACACACTGCATGCAATAGGTACCATGGTGTTCGACAGTGTTGCATACAAAACCGTTATATCAAACGGCCTTGTGCTCGACAAGAATGGTGACAAAATGTCAAAACGCCTGGGTAATGCGGTAGATCCCTTCGATACAATAGAGAAATATGGCAGCGATGCGCTCCGTTGGTATATGATAACCAATTCGGCACCTTGGGATAACCTTCGTTTCAACGAGGAGGGTGTAAAAGAGGTTACCCGTTCTTTCTTCGGCAAATTGTATCAGACATACAGCTTCTTCACAATGTATGCCAATGTGGACGGCTTTACATACGAGCAGCCCGATGTGCCCATGAATGAGCGTCCCGAGCTTGACCGCTGGATAATCTCGGCACTGAATACTCTTGTCAAGAATGTGAACAACTGTCTCAACGACTATGAGCCCACAAAGGCAGGTCGTTTGATTCAGGAGTTTGTTATCGATAATGTGAGCAATTGGTTTGTGCGTTTGAGCCGCAAGCGTTTCTGGGGTTCGGATATGAGTACAGACAAGCTGTCGGCCTACCAGACACTATACACATGCTTGGAGACGGTTGCTCGCCTTATGGCACCCATTGCACCCTTCTATGCCGAGCGTCTCTATCAAGACCTTACCTCTGTTACAGGGCGTGCAGCCACAACATCGGTGCATCTTGCTGCATATCCCGAGTGCGACGAAGCATGCGTGGATAGCGAGCTTGAATATCGTATGGAACTTGCACAAAAGATTTCGTCGATGGTGCTCGCATTGCGTAAGAAAGAGCAACTTATCGTGCGCCAGCCCCTGCAAAAGATTGCAATACCCACCACCGATGAGGTGATGAAAGCTCGCATCGAGGCTGTCAAGGCGCTTATATTGAGCGAGGTTAATGTTAAGGAGCTTGAATTCGTCGAGGGCGACGGTATCTTGGTTAAGAAGATTAAATGTAATTTCCGCACTCTCGGTAAAAAATTTGGCAAGCTTATGAAGAGCGTGAACGTGGCTGTTACCGAAATGTCGCAGGAGCAGATTGCCGAGCTTGAGAAGAACGGTACAATCACTCTGCAAGTTGAGGGCACCGATGCTCTTATAGAACTTGCCGATGTGGAGATTTTCAGCGAGGATGTTCCCGGCTGGACTGTAGCCAACGAGGGCGCTCTCACAGTGGCACTCGATGTGGAGGTTACCGATGAACTGCGCCGCGAGGGTATTGCCCGCGAGGTGATAAAGAAAATTCAGGCCATGCGCAAGGATAGCGGTCTTGAAATTACCGATAGAATCGCCGTCTCCGTTTCCAAGAACGCCGGTAGCGATGAGGCTGTGGAGCAGTTTGCCGAGTACATCGGCAATCAGGTACTTGCCGACTCTCTCACTCTTTGCGACAGCGTAGAGGGCGAGCCTGTTGAACTCGATGGATACTCTATAAACGTGGCCATTGCGAAATTGTAAAGAAAAAACAGAAAATACTAACCATAATAAAACAACTACTATGTCAGAAGAAAGAGTTCGTTATTCCGATGAGGAATTAGAGGAGTTCCGCGCTGTAATCAATCAGAAGCTTGAACTTGCAAAAAGGGATTATGATAAGATTATGCGTTCAATACGCCACGAGGATGGCAATGATGTAGCTGATACCTCGCCCACATACAAAGGGCTCGAGGATGGCAGCGCAGCCAGCTCGCTCGAAGAGCAGATGCAGCTTGCACAACGCCAGGCTAAATTCATTCAAGGTTTGCAGGCCGCCCTTGTACGTATAGAGAACAAGACATATGGTATTTGCCGCGAAACCGGCAAGCTTATCTCAAAAGGTCGTCTGATGGCTGTGCCCCATGCAACATTGAGCATAGAGGCAAAGAAAAATCGTTAATATAGAGGAGTGATGAGCAGGGTTTATTGGCGCTCTTTCTTTGCAGTGC
The DNA here is from genome assembly GCA_017451695.1 of Bacteroidaceae bacterium. Taxonomy (GTDB): domain Bacteria; phylum Bacteroidota; class Bacteroidia; order Bacteroidales; family Bacteroidaceae; genus HGM04593. The sequence continues at coordinate 60,932 of JAFTNW010000024.1, read as the reverse complement.
TTGTTGCGGTTGTGGCAATCCTTCTTGACCAGATAATAAAGATTGCTGTAAAACTCAACATGTATCTGCATGAGAGTTTCCCGGTGTGCGGCGATTGGTTTTACATCTATTTTACCGAGAACAGGGGCATGGCTTTCGGCATGGAGTTTGGGGGGAAACTGTTCCTCACAACTTTCCGCCTTGTGGCTGTATCCTTTCTTGTGTATTACCTTTACCGCATAGTGCGTAATACCAAATTCCCTGTCGGATATGTTATTGCCGTTGCATTGGTTTTTGCCGGTGCAATGGGCAATATTATAGATTCGCTCTTTTATGGCGAGATTTTTACGCATAGCATGGGGCAGATTGCGAAACTCGTGCCTTTTGGCGAGGGATATGCCGATTTTATGTATGGCAATGTGGTGGATATGTTCTATTTCCCTCTCTTCTCGTTCGATTGGCCCCGATGGATGCCCTTTTGCGGTGGCGAGCACTTTATCTTTTTCAGCCCCATATTCAATTTTGCCGATGCCTGCATAAGTTGCAGTATTGTGGCTATACTCCTTTTTTATCGTAACTGCATTAACAAGCCGTTGAAATAGATGGAAATAAATGGTTCTTTTGTAAGAGTATTACTCTTACTGCTGCTGCCTCTGTTCGTGGCATGCAAGGTGGATATACCCGAAGATGTGATAAAACCCGACAAGATGGAGGGTATCATCTACGACTATCATCTTGTGCAGGTGATGACCGCCGATCTTATGTCCACCAGCTACGAGAAAAAGCTGCATCTGAATTATGTTTTTGATAAACATGGCATTACAAAGGAACAATTCGATTCTTCTTTGGTGTGGTACACCCGCTATCCAAAAAGGATGGTAAAGATTTATGCCAACTTGGAGAAACGCACCATGGCAGAACTTGAAGCCATGGGTGAGGGCGGTGCGGCACTTGCCGATATTGCAAACAGCGAGAAGATGATTGGGGATACCGTTGAACTGTGGAACGATGCGCGCGTTAAGTTGCTATCGTCATCGCCGCTGAATAACAGAATTGCTTTTAATTATGTTGCCGATACCACCTATGTTAAGGGCGACAGCATTCTTTTTTCATTTACGGCAAGGCGTTTGCGTGGCAAGATGGACTCCTTGCGTCAGACAGCGCATGCGGCATTGGTGGTGGAGTATGCCGATAAAAGCTTTGCAAGCCGTGGTGCATCCGTAACAGCCGATTCTGCCTTTCATATATCCGTTGCACGCAATTACGATTCCGATATAGAGTCCATGCATGGTTTTGTCTATTATGCCGACAACGATACCTTGTGTGCCTCCAAACTGTTGCTTGGCGATATCTCTGTCAAGCGTATTCATCCGGCCGAAGAGTAATGTACTACGCTACACACAAATTGCATCTTCCCTGTCGGGAGCCTCTGAAAATGTATGTCGTTGAGGTAAGGGCAGGGGTGGTGGTTTCATCCTTTCCTTTCGATGGCGAGCGGCAATCCATGGTGTGGGTGGATGAAATCTTTGCATCGCACAACAGCTGTGCGCACAAACTGTCCGATATAAAAAATGAGGCTGCACAAGAAGTGCAGCCGCTCTATGCCTATTCGGTAAGCGAACAGGGGATTGCCAACCCCTTGCTTGTTCCTTTGAAATAGTTTCTATCTGCTTCTGCGCCTGAACTCGCTGCATATAATGGCAGTGGCTGTGGATACATTCAGCGATTCCGATGTGGCGCGTCCTGCGGGGTAGTTGGGGATAAGCAGTTTTTCGCTTATCAGTTCCTCGCACTCCTTGCTTATTCCGTTGCCTTCGTTCCCCATCACAATGAGCCCATACTCTTGCAGATTACACTTGTAAATATCTTCTCCATCGAGGAATGTTCCATAAACAGGTGCTTTGCCTTTGAGCCCCGCTATGAGCGAGGGTAAGTGGGTGTAGTATATTTTTACCCGCCCTATGGCACCCATCGTTGCTTGTATGGTCTTGGGGGAGTATGCATCGACACACCCGTTTGAGCAGTATATATGTTCTATGCCAAACCAATCGGCTATACGTATAATTGTGCCCATGTTGCCGGGGTCCTGTATGCCGTCGAGAGCAAGGCAGAGGCTTTTTGCAGGGTGGCTGTCGTCGCACTCCGTGTTCGGGTAGCGGAAAAGAGCGAGTACACCCTGCGGGGTGCGTAGGAAGCTGGCACGTTTCATATCCTCGGCACTCACCTCGGTGATGGCTGTGCTGCACGAGAGGCTGTGGCAGGCAAGCCACTCTTTGGTTGCTATGATAAGCTCGCAAGGCATACCGCAGTCAACGAGGTCGCCCACGGTTTTTCCTCCCTCGGCCACAAAAAGGCCTGTCTCTTTTCTGAATTTTTTCTGTTCAAGCGATTTTATGAGTTTTATTTGCGCCTTGCTTAACATATTATAAGGATTTTCGTTGCGTTAAAGTGTTGCAAAGCTACCTTAAATCTTTTAAGAATTTAGTATATTTGCAAGAATTTTTATCAACCGTCTCCTTAATTTGTTTGAAACGCCAAAGTGTGGTGCTGCAAGGAGTGTAAGAGATTATCTATGAGAAACATTTTTATAATAATTATATGCCTTTTGCTGGCGCAGTCGTGCTCGGTAACAAAGAATGTTCCCGATGGCAGCATGTTGCTCAGCGATGTAAAGGTAATTTCTCACATAGATAATAAAAATGCTGCCAATGCCAGGCTGTACTTGAAACAGACACCCAATGCCAAATGGTTTGGTGTTGCACGTGTGCCCCTGCGCATACACTCCTCGGCGGGTAGCGACACTGCCAAATGGGCAAACAAGGTACTGCGTAAAATAGGCGAGGCACCGGTTATTTACAGCCCTGCGCTTGCCGAACAGTCGCGTAACAATATACAGCAGATGTTGCAGAACGATGGATATCTGCATGCTACGGTCGATTACGAACACAATGAGATAAAAGATAAACAGGCGGAGCTTGTGTTTTATCTGCACGAGAGGGAACGCTATTTTGTGAACTCCATAAAATTGGAAACGGAGGACGATTCGGTGGCTGCAATCATTGAGCGCAACGGCAAAGAGACACTGATTGCCGAGGGGATGCCTTTCAGCGTGGATAATCTCGAAGGGGAGCGTCGCCGCATTACATCGCTGTTGCGCAATAATGGCTATTACCGCTTTCAGAAGGATTACATAACCTTTGTAGCCGATACGGCGCATCACTCCACAAATGTAAACCTCACTATGCGCATAGCTCTCTATTCGCCCGGCGAGGATGCTGCTCCCATGCCTCATAAGGTATATAACTTCGATAAGATATGCTATGTGGCCGAGGCCGGTTTGAGGCTCGATGAAGCGGCTCTTGCGCAATGCGACTCCGCGTCGTTTAACGGGTACGATTTTCTATACAAGGAGAATAGTGTGGTGCGCCCCCGTACATTGGCACACAAAACATATATTACACCGGGCGAAAAGTATGCGGCAAAGAACGTAGATCGCACATACAGCTCGCTGGGGCAGTTGACAGCCCTGCGCTATCCCACCTTGCGTATGGTAGAGCACCCCGACACCTCGTTGCTCGATTGTTACATAATGTATGAACGTAACAAACGCCGTTCGGTGAGTTTTGAGATTGAGGGAACAAACACCGCGGGTGATTTGGGAGCGGCCTCTTCAATCACATTTTCCGACAGGAATCTGTTCGGAGGTTCCGAACTGTTGCAATTGCGCCTGTTTGGCGCTTATGAGGCCATCTCGGAGTTGAGCGGATATACAGGCGATTCATACATAGAGTATGGTGCCGAGTTGAGTTTGCGCCTGCAAGGTGGCTATGCCTCCAAATTGTTGCCTGCCGAGCAGCGTTTCTTGAAGTCGTCCACATTGTTGGCAATGAAATTCAATTCGCAGGAGAGGCCCGAGTTCGACCGTCGTCTGTTGGCTGCATCGTGGAGCTACCAATGGAGTAAAAATGTGAAATCGTTGCATAAACTAGACATCATTGATGTGAATTACATCTATGTACCGTGGATATCGGAGCTGTTCAAGCAGAATTATCTCGACAATGCATCGAATAGGAACTCTATTCTCAAATACAACTACGAGAATCTGCTTATAACCAAGCTCGGATATTCATACTCCTATAACTCCTCCTACGGCGAGGTTGAATTGTTCTCTAATATGGCATATTCACTACGTGCCAACGTGGAGTGCTCGGGTAATGTGCTGTATGCGGCAAATTCTCTATTGGGGGGGCACAGGAACGAGGACAGGCAATATACCTTCATGAATATTGCTTATGCGCAGTATGTGAAGGGTGATTTTGATTTTGTTACCCGCATTAAGTTCAACGAAAGGAACTCCATGGTAATGCATTTGGGTTTGGGCATTGCCTATCCCTATGGTAACTCGCGCGTGTTGCCGTTTGAGAAACGATATTTTGCGGGTGGTGCCAACGGCTTGCGCGGTTGGAATGTGAGGAGTGTGGGCCCAGGTCGATATAAGAGCAAGGGCGATGACATCGATTTTATCAATCAGCTTGGTGATGTTAAACTCGATTTCAGCGTGGAGCTGCGTTCGCACCTGTTTTGGAAGATACACTCGGCGCTTTTTGTGGATGCCGGCAACGTGTGGACGTTGCGCGAGTATGACGAGCAACCCGATGGTCAGTTGGTTCTCAGTACCTTCTGGCGCGATTTGGCATTCTCCTATGGTGTGGGATTGCGTTTTGAGTTCGACCTCTTTGTGTTCCGCCTCGATGGTGGCATGAAGGCGGTTAATCCGGCATATAAGGGCAGGGATAAACTTGCCTTTTTGCACCCCGATTTCGACAGGGATTTTGCATTGCACTTTGCAATAGGATATCCCTTCTGATGGGTTTGTTTTTTGGAAGAAGATAAAAAATATATATAATGGAAATACGATTCATGAGTATTGGTAGCGGGAGCAGTGGCAACTGCTACTATCTGGGGGTAGGCGATTACGGTATCCTCATAGATGCGGGTATTCCCTCAAAAACAATAAGAGCCGCACTGAAAAAAGAGGGTATAGCTTTTGAAAGCGTGTGCGCAATGTTTGTAACGCACGACCATGCCGACCATATAAAGTCGCTTGGAGTGATAGCATCAAAGGCAAACATCCCTGTGTATGCAACAAAAGAGGTGCATGCGGGTATAAACAACAACTATTGTATAACCAAGCCTGTGGATGCGCAGTATGTGAGGTATGTGGAGAAGGGTGAAACAACCGTGTTCCGCGATTTTGAGATTACCCCCTTTGAGGTACCGCATGATGGCAGCGACAATGTGGGCTACTTTATCGAGGTGGCAGGCAAGAAATTTTGCATAGCAACCGACTTGGGGCATATTACCGAAACTGCGTCGTATTACATCGACCAGGCCAACTATCTTGTCATTGAGGCCAATTACGAGGAGCAGATGCTGGCAATGGGGCGTTACCCCGACTTCTTGAAGGTGCGTGTGAGCGGCCCGCGTGGCCATTTGAGCAACCAGGTAACGGCCAAGTATCTGGCATCGCATTTCAACGAGCACTTGAAATATATATGGCTATGCCATTTGAGCGAGGAGAATAATCACCCCGAACTTGCCTACAAGGCTGTTACAATGGAGTTTGGCGACTATGGAATAATTGCAGGCAAGGATGTGCAGCTTGTTGTGCTCAAGCGCACCACACCGTCGCAGATGTACCACTTGGGCGAGTGATAAACAAAAAAGGGCATTAATACTTTGTATTAAGCACAGCTTTCAGTAATTTCGCACTACAAAGTGATGCAAGTTGATATAAACTCAACCAAACCAACTGAAAGCATAGCAATGAGGAAACTTAAAGAATATACAAAATAGGAGATTCTTCACATTTGTTCAGTATGACAGATGTTCTGATTTAAGTATATATTTTGTATATACCTCACGTTAAGACAGCGCAAAGAATAGAATTAAATATTAACAAAAAAGATATAATCGATGAATTTCGTACAGGAACTTAAATGGCGTGGCATGATTCAGGACATGACGCCGGGTACAGAGGAGCAACTGCAAAAAGAGCTCACAAGTGCATATTTGGGAATAGACCCCACAGCCGATTCGCTTCACATTGGCCACTTGGTTGGCGTGATGATGTTGCGCCACTTCCAGCAGTGTGGGCACAAACCCATTGCGCTCATTGGCGGTGCAACAGGTATGATTGGCGACCCCTCGGGTAAATCAAAGGAGCGTGTGCTCATTGACGAGGAGCGCTTGCGCCATAATCAGGAGGCTATCAAGCAGCAGCTTGCCCGTTTTTTGGATTTTGATAGCGATGCACCCAATGCAGCCATTCTTGTGAACAACTACGATTGGATGAAGGAGTTTACCTTCCTCGATTTCATCCGCAACGTGGGCAAGATGATTACCGTGAACTATATGATGTCAAAAGACTCGGTTAAGCGTCGCTTGTCGGGCGAGGCCGGCACCGATGGCATGTCGTTCACCGAGTTTACCTATCAGTTGTTGCAGGGTTACGACTTTGTTCACCTCAACGAGACCCACGGCTGCAAATTGCAGCTTGGCGGTGCCGACCAATGGGGTAACATCACCACAGGTACCGAGATGATTCGCAAAATGTCGGGCAACGAGGCCTATGCTCTCACTTGCCCCCTTATCACAAAGGCCGATGGCAAGAAGTTTGGTAAGACCGAGCAGGGTAACATCTGGCTTGACAAGCGTTACACATCGCCTTATCGTTTCTATCAATTCTGGCTCAATGTGAGCGACGACGACGCGGTCAAGTACATCAAGATATTTACCTCAATCTGCCGCGAGGAGGTTGAGTCGCTTGTGGCGCAGCACGCCGAGGCTCCTCACATGCGTATTTTGCAGAAACGCCTTGCACAGGAAGTTACTGTTCTTGTTCATGGCGAGGAGGAGTACAACAAGGCTGTGGAAGCATCGGGCATCCTGTTTGGTAATGCAACATCCGAGGCTTTGCGCTCGCTCGACGAGGATACACTTTTGGCTGTGTTCGATGGCGTTCCCACCTTTGAGGTGCCACGTGGTCTCATTGAGGAGGGTGTGAAGGCTGTGGAGCTCACAACCGACAATGCTGCAATCTTTGCATCAAAGGGCGAGATGCGCAAGCTCGTTCAGGGTGGCGGTGTATCTGTAAACAAGGAGAAACTTGCAGCCTTTGACCAGGTGATAAACACTGAGAATCTGTTGAACGATAAATACATCCTTGTTCAAAAGGGTAAAAAGAACTACTACTTGATTATAGCAAAGTAATAGTTTTGTATAAATATATAACAATGGGGCTATGCTGCGAGTGGCATAGCCCCATTGTTTTTGCTCCCACTTGCGATATTACCACATATATACTCTGTTTTGTTAAAATAACAACCTATCTTGCCGTTTGTGCTTTTACTTTTGCAGTGTAAATTTTAATAGACAACAATTATGAAGAACGATTTTTTGAAAGATTATTTTATGGACTGCAAAGAGGTTGTTTACCCTGCGCAACAGAAAGAGTTGCATGGCGAGAAACTTGCCGATGAAACTGCCGACAAGGTGATGAATATTGTGCGCTCCATGACAAAGGAGATTTACGACAGCATTAACCGCATTGCATGTTATATGGGTGTTCCCTGCCGATGCACAAATATCATAGAGCAAGAGGAGCCTGCACGCGTGAGTGGAGAAAAGATTGCGTGCAACGGATATATCGGCTATGTGGTAGATTTGAAACCATATCGTAAGATGTTTGGCATGGTGAGGTTCTGTGCAGCTACTCCCGCGAAAGGCGAAGACGGGGTGGTGCGTGGGGTTATTTTAGACGAAGATGGTAATGTAGAGGCTGTTGCGCCTTGCGGCAAGCTCCTGAATCACGAGTGGACCCGCTTGCCACTGAGCGAAAAATCCTCGTTGCTTGTGGCCACTGTTCCCATGGATGAAAACGGTGCTCCTCTTTTTATTCCCAAGTATGTGGAGTTCTTGCCCGATGGGGTGGTGCAGACCCTGTCGGAATACATGAGTGGCATGATGAATTTTGACAACGAAATCAATAGCAGAGTGAATAAGATTGAGAAGAAACTGTCGGCCTGCTGTGATTGCGCCACTGCCGAGTCTTAAAGCATTTCTTGCTGCCATTATATCTTGATGGTTTATTTATATTACTTTTTGTTTGTTGAAAACGAGGCTGCTAAAAAACACTTTTTAGTCAGCCTCGTCTCTTTGTTCTATAAATTCCGCCTTATTGCTGCTCATTGCGTTTGCGCACATATTCCTTGCGCAAAATACGTGGCAGATGAACGAGTATCCCCCAACAGCGTTTTATCTGTTTGGGTGGCTCCCATAGTATTCGGTGTATGAATTCCAAACGGCACTTTGCCATCCAGCGCGGCGCGCTCTTGGGCAGCCCGGGCAGGCCACTGAAGAAATTAAAGACTGCTCCCACCGCAATGGCAACGCCTTTTTTTAAGTGTGGTTGCAGGTGGTGCATGAAAATCTCCTGTTTGGGAGCACCGAGTGCCACCCAAATTATATCGGCATTATCCTTGTTTATGGTTTGGGCTATGGCGGGGTAGTCAAACTCCTCTACATCGCAATAGGGGAGTTCGCAGAACTGCATATTACCTATTTCGGGGTTCCTTTTTACAAGATTGCTTTTAAGGGCATCGAGTGTTGCTTTGTTGGTACCCAAGAATATCATGCGGTATTTGCGGCTGTTTATTATATCGGTGAAGATGTCGCTGCCACGATAGGAATTGAATCTTTTGCCGTAAATCCAACGTGCGAATACGGGCACCCAGCTGCTGTCGCATATCGAAAAGAGGCTCCCATTGACGATGTTGCGATACTCCTCGTCTTTGTTTACCATTGCGAGAATGTTTCCATCGGCTGCACATATATATGCAGGCTTGCACTTTTCTATTTGCAGTGCAATGAGTTTGTGTATATTGTCTTTATTCAGTTCGTACCTTATGTCAAAATATTGTTCCACGCGCGAGGCTTATATTTTCTTTGTGTAGAGATAGTACATGAATTTCACAAGCTTCAATTGGCGTTTCAAGCGCTTGGGCTCGCGCAGAAGGCGGTAGGCAAACTCCATATTGTGATCGACCCACCATTTAGGCGCGCGTTGAACATGCCCCGTATATACATCGAAACTGCCACCCAACCCTTGGAATATTGCTTTATGCTCCTTCTGTATCTCTTCCATGAGCAGTTCTTGTTTGGGAGAGCCCATAGCCACAAATACCACATCGGGTTTTTTTGTGGCAATGTCGGCTATGAGAGCCTGTTTTTCCTCTTCGGTTTTTATGTAGCCGTCGCGGAATCCAACGATGTTTATTCCCTCAAACTCTTTTTGCAGTTTCTCCACCGTTTCATTTATTACTTGTGGCTTGCCACCTACAAGATAAAAATTCTTCTCTTTGTAGAAACGCTTGATAATTTTAAGCCACAATTCGCATCCCGGTATTTTGCATGCTTTTTTGAATCCCTTTTTTCGTGCTGCAATCATGGCGCCTGCTCCGTCAATGTATCCCACATTGCGGTTTATGATGCTGCGTGTTTTTTCTGTGGCATTAATTATTTTTTCGGCGTTTATAGCAACCAAAATACCTTTGTTCTCATCAATATGATTAAATAGTTCCTCTTCCGTGGAGAATGGGAAGAACTCAACTCCGTTGATATTGATTTTCTGTAGTGCCATAATATGCATTGTTAAATTTTGATTATGCAAAAATAGTTAATAATTGGCTTATTATGAATAAATTTATGATTTTTTTATGGTTGCTTGCATGATATCACCGTCTCTCGGCCTTTGAACCGCTCTTTTTCGCAATAATATTTTAGTTTGTTAAATGAAGGGATGAACTCCTCCATGATAATTTGATAATAGCACTTTATGCAATGATTGTTAATAGGCTCATATATATGAAACGATTTACTTCAATAATTCAAATTTATAGGTAAACCTTGATATTCTGCACCTTTGCGTGCGCTATAATCGGCGGCGGTTTGCCAATTAATCCAACATGAGTCTTGGAAACACTGTGATTTGCTTGTAATTTATCGAACTTGTGTCAATTTATCATGCTTGGCTTAATCTTCTTCTCAAAGTAACCCTTGCTGCATGTATGCAGTTCTTTACGCTTGACAGTGTGGCACCTGTTTCGCTTGCAATCTCTTTATAGCTGTACCCATCGGCTACAAGCATAAAGGGTGTGGTTTGCGATGGTGGCAGTGTGGCTACCAATCGGCTGATATTGCCATAGTCTATGTTGCAATCGCTTTCTGCCACGCTATAAACCGCCTCGCTTGCGGGAATATCGTCGTAGTCTATTGTAGGATGTTTGCTTTCATTCTCTCTTTTGTTCATGAATTTGTATATCATTATACGCTTTGCCCATGCAAGGAAATAACCTCGCTCTTCGTACACATGGGTTTTGTTCAGAATGTGCAGTGCGGTCTCTTGTGTAAGGTCTTTTGCTTCTTCCATGTTGTGAGTGAGGCTTATGGCAAATCCCAACAGTTGTTTGTTGTATTTAACCAATCCCTCACTAACAATGTTCTTTCTACTTTTCTCCATAGTAAATAGTTTTTTTGTTAGGTTTATGTTATTATAACAATTACCAAATGAATTACGATTGAGAAATAGTTGAAATTTAACAAAAATTAGTATATATGAATTTAGCAGTGTGTATATGTTATAAATTTAATCAGAATCAAGTTGTAATTGTTGAAACAACATCCTTGTTGGCGGCTAACAAGATTATTTCGTTTATTGCAGCAAATAATAATTTGAATGGGTAAAGGTATAGAAACAAAAACTTGGTTCTTGAACAAATAAAAGACCGGGTCAAAAGCCTGCTTTGTTGAACAAACAACCCCTTAAAGTATTGAACAGCACCCAAAAAAGTTAGACAAAACTTTTTTGGGTGCTGTTCAGAGTTGCAGGAGATGCTGAAATTTCCACTGCGAGCGAGAAGGAGGAAAACGAAGCTAACTGAGCATCAGAGTGCATACGACCCATGCCGTTCCTTCTTTGCGTGCTGCTCCTTTACCGGCAATTTCTATGTGATGGTATTATTCCCAAGTAAATATCATAGTAGTTGTTTCGCCATCATCTGTTACCGCAGTGGCTTTTGATATGTAACCATCGTTATCAAATGCGTATGATATGTCTTGTGTATAGTTCTCCTCCTCCCACTTGTCGCTGGTTGACTTCATTTTTGTAGGTAATTTAGTACTATATGCTCCTATCAGTTCGGGGTGAGCATTGAAAAGGGCTTCGTTTGCAGTGCCGTCAATGAAATAGCACATCATAGGGAAATAGCCTTTATTGCATGTTGTGCCGTAAGTTAAGTATATATCCCTATCATAACTTTGCGTGTACAACAATTTGTCATTGTCCCATTGCAAGCGTGTGAGGACATTACCAAATGGGGCTATGCTTATTTCCGCGATTCTATCCTTGTTGTAGGTAATGGGTCTTGTGTAATGGTCGTCTTTTATACTTTGTACCAACCCGTTTTCCAAAGTAAGTGTGCTTCTGTGCTCTTGTACGTTAGAGATGTTTCCATTGTGTTCATCCCAACTTTCAAGTGTGATAATGATGCTTCCATCTGCCCAATAGTAATGATAACCGTCTGAATATTTCCACTCCCCTGCGTCAATTGTTTCTATAGCGGTAATCAATTCTCCTTCTCTGTCATAGGTATATGCAACTTCCTTCTTTGTACCATAACTATCTGTCATAACTACTTTCTTGATTCGCCTCTTGTTGTCGCCACCGCCATTACCACCGTCATCATCACTGCAAGCTGTAAAATTTACACACATAAAAACGGCAATCAATGCCATTCCAATAAATCTAAATGTTTTCATACTATTTATTACCCTCCCAATTCCCAGAGGAGAGCAATTTAATATAAAAAAAGGCGTGAGAACTTTAACCTATTATCTCATTGTGGCTCTGTACTGTCGTGCCGTAAATAATAAGCAAAGCCCACACCTAATGATATAATATCCATTGTTAAGGGTATATGATACCAAAGGTGTGGACGTTTCTTGCTCGTTACCCCGATGTCGAAATTGTCCATATTTCAATAGAGGATAATTATGCTAAACGCCCTAAAATTAATATGTCCTGTTCTTGTGGGTTCTTACTGCAAGAACAACGCAAAAATAGTAACAAACGAGCGAAAAAACAAATATAGCTTTGTTTTTCACTGCGAGTGCAGTTTGCATTCGCGTTTGTGCAAATGTAATTAACAAGGTTTTACATGTCAAGCAACACTTCGTAAATTATTAATGTAAATATTCCATACTCATAGCTATACCTATGAGGCTCTTGAAAGAAATGAGCCCTTCTGCTCAAAGCGTATGATGTTGTTCACCGCCACACCCGATTTCTCAACCACCTGTTCCGTGTCATATTCTTCTCGATGCACTCAATTCCACATAGTTAGCAATTCCTGTCTTTCTCAATCATCGCCAGCATCTCCCTTGCAAAATCGGCATCGCAGTCACTCTCTATCATACCCTCTAAAAGTTTTTCTGCCTTGTCATACATACGCCGCTTCATCGCTTCGTTAGCAATAACGCGGTTAATATATAAGCATCCTGCTCCAATTTCGTTATTGGCAAATTTTCTTCATACTCCTTGCTATCCATCATTTCATTGTTATCGGTATCATTTTTGAAACACTTCATAAACGCTTTATACAACGTGGTAGCAAGAGGAGCAGCCAATAGAGCAAAAACCGCAACAATTATTAAATTATCCAACATGGCAATAGTACAAAGATTAATTAATATTTAGAAATCGTTTGAATTTATCCCCAAGGTCTTTACATGAGCAGACACAAAAGCCGTACCAAATACAAGCGTATGTCATTTTGTACCAACACTTTGAGAATAAAGAGCCAAAAAGACGCAACTTGCGTCTTTTTGACATATTGTAACGTTACGATAGATTGTATGCCTAGAACACCTCCAAGCCGGCAAGGAGTAATATAACCCAGCCTACAACCAAGATTTGAGCCAAACAACCACCCTCGCCACCAAGAGCACTTATGGGCCAAATAAAATCCCAATCGCGCAAGAATGCGCATACTACATAAATAATAATTGCTAAAACTAACATAACATCTTGTTTAATAATTAATAAATAAATCTCTATTCCTCTATCACCTGTGCTTTATACTTCTCAATAAGTCGCTTGAAATCGCTACGTTCCCTTATTGGGTCCATATCATCGTCATTCTCTATGTGAACGAATGCGCGGTAACCCTTTTCAAGCGCGGTGGCAAGAGCTGCCACAGCCTCGTCGCCGCGTCCCATACGCGCAAGCAGGCAGGCCTTGTCGTAATAGCTGCCACAATAGTCATCGGTAGCCTTCAACACTTTGTCCATCCACTGCAAAGCCTCTTTGTTCTTGCCGGTAAAGTACAGGGCAAAGTGGCGGCAGCTGCCCTCTTTGGCAATGGTATCCATTCGCAGCACCTGCTCAAAATCGGCTTGCGCTTTGGCCGTTTCGCCACGTTTCAGTAACTGCTCACCACGCAGAAGGTAGATATAAGCATTATCGTCACCTGCCTCAACGCCCTTGTTGTAGTCACTCATAGCAGCCTCATCGTTGCCCATAAGTTCATAGCACCAACCGCGCAGGTAGTAATAAATTGTGGTAGTGGCATTTTCGTCCCCCTCCAACGAACAGAGCAGTTCAATGGCCTCATTGTACTTACCCATCAACCGCAGATAGTCGGCCTTCAACATCACAAGAAGCGGCTTCGCTTCTTCATCCCCGGGAGCAATAGTCTCTATGGCTTTGCCTATCTCGCTTACCGCCTTATCATATTGCCCTAACTCCTTGTAACAGGTGCCACGCAAATAGTATGTTTCGGACATTGCACCAAAATCCTCTTCATAAGCATTCATCACCGTAATAGCATATTTATACTCCTTATTAAAAATGGATAATACTACAAGCAACCTCCTCAGGCCGGGTATTTGGGCACCGGTCAGCAACTCGTACTGCTCTATTTTTGAAATGGAATAGGGCAAATCCTTGCAAAACACCGACAATATATACATATCTTCGTAATCAAGGGAGGCTTGCAGAAACAGCATCGCATCGTCGATAGCCTTTTTCGTTTCGCCCATCTTGTCATAGGTCTTTACGCGATAAAAAAGAGCTTTGCTATTGGTTGGCTCACGCTCTATTACCCCATCAAGCAATATAATAGCAATTTCACCATCGCCACGCATCATCGCGTTACGCGCAAGGCCTATGGCAGCATCAGCACCCCATCCTTTGCAACTAATCAACATCATATAGTCGGTATCGGCTTTTTCGTAGTCGCCCAAGTTATGATATGCATCGGCGCGGCCATACAGTACATTGGGCATAATGGAATCCACGTCATTTTCTGCTACAAGGTCGTATAGCGTGTTATAGCAATCCACTGCATTCTGGTAATTGCCCACATAAATATTCATAACCCCCTTCCATAGAAGAATGCTCGATTTCTTGTACTTGCAATCCTCGCGCCAATTGGTAATGGCATTTTCCACATCGACGGCAGCATTTTCCTGCATATCCAAATTAAAATGTGCCTGTGCCCGCAAAAAGAGGGCATCGGCCGATGTGGGGTGCTTGTCGATGTAAGTGTCAAGCTGCTTCAACGCCTCTTCGTTTTGGTCGTTTGTAATCAATTCGTCAATCTCGTCGAGTTTCGCGCTTTTCTGCGATGTGCACGCCAAGATGCTTGTTAAAAGGGCTATGGCGAAAAGAATGATTGTGTTTTTCATGGTATTATGTTATTTTGTTAAATTCTAATGCAAATTTTATAAAAAACAGAAGTATGATAAAGAATTTAATTGTATAATGTACGAAAAGAGCGTGAGAGCGTATGAAATGCTTGTCGCCTTGCAATTTGGAATAATTCATTTTGCTGCTTGGTAATTTCATACATTAAAAGAATAATTTCGTACATTACAAGAAAGAAAAATTGTGCAGCAGGTTGATTTTGGCTACATTTGTGCTAATCATTACAAGAGCCACAACACACCACGGTAAATGAAGAAATTCTTAATCATACCAACCTCTATCGATTTAGTCCGCATTGCACCGGACAAAATTGTGTATATCGCATCTGACGGCAATTACTCAACGCTTGTCCAGGCCGATAACGAGGTGCGTATGCTCTCTTATCAATTAGGACAGATAGAGAGTATGATGTCCAAACAACTTGGTAATGATGGTAATACATTTATTCGTATAGGAAAAAGTTTAATAATCAATCGTGCCTACATTTATTACATAAATATTCCTAAACAAAAACTGATACTCTCCGATGCGTCTTCCATAAGCCATACGGTAACTGCCTCAAAAGAGGCTTTGAAACAATTAAAAGAGTTATTGGAAAAAGAGGTTAAATAGTTATGAGAGAAAATAAAGAAATAAGAGACGACCAAATACGCATTATAGGCAAGGAGGAAAATAAAATTCCCCGATACGCCTATATGCTCATTGGCGGCCTGATTATTTTGGGTATGGTTATAATTGCGGCATTAATATATGCAATTTCAAATAGGGCCGACGAGGTTTCAAGAATTGAGGAGGTGGAGCCTGCTTTGTTTGAAAAAGTATGTGTAACCGACACTGTTAGAAATAAAATAACGTGGAGCAATGTTGATAGCACCATTGCTGGCTACACCGAAATTAGAGATACGGTGATAAATGATATTCCATTAAAACTTTATATACCACACAATGCGCAAATGTCGTTGCACGTTGGTGCGATTGATAAAAGCGACACAACTATAGTTTATGCCGCCCAAGCTGCCGATGTGAGAGCCGATAATGGTAATATAGTGGGAGCATTCGTGCTGGCCGGCGAGCCGCTTGCTTGGGGGCTTTCAAAAAAAGGATACTGCGCATCGATAAACGGCAATGTAACCATAGGAGTAGCCGAGAACTCCCCACTATTTGAAGAGGCCACAAAACAAAAAGGCTATTTCTTTCGCCAATATCCCCTTGTGAGCAATGGCAAGCTCATAGACAATGAGCCCAAAGGGAAGTCGATACGCCGTGGTATTTGTGAACAGGAGGGCCGTGTGTTTATGGTAGAAACTGTTACCCGTGAATCGTTTCACGACTTTGCACAGGCACTGGTCGATTTAAGCATCGATAATGCCATTTATCTTGTGGGTTCATCGGCTTATGGTTGGGCTGTAGATGAGGCCGGAACAAAGCACGAATTCGGCAAGGATAATTATTATACAGGGCGTAGAAAAATGCCAAAGAGTATAAGTTATTTAGTGTGGAGGAATGTGAATTGAACATTAATAATTTAAGTTATGGAATTAAATTCACAGCAGGTATCTGTGTTTGAGCAGATAAAAGATTTTATTGCCAGCGATGCAGGCATTGGATGCGGATTTTTTTATACCAAAAATAAATTTTTGTGGCAAGATAGCAAAAAAAACAGTTTGTAATAAAGTAAGTTCGATTATATTGTTATATCTTCGTGGCACAATGAATAGCAAAATCACCTTCATATTATTCTGCTTTCTTCTCTTGCCGCTCAACATGGCGGCGCAGGCTCAGGTTCATCTGCCCAAAAAAATGCACGATTTCGGAAACTTGTCGGCCGCAACCGATTCCGTAACTTGTGTGTTCGATGTAGTGAACACGGGCGACAAGCCTATGCGTATAGAAGGTGTTTTTTTGAAATGCGGGTGTACTTATGCAACGCACTCAACAGATGATATCTTCCCCGGCGGTAAGGGACAGGTTTTCGTTACATTCTATCCCAAAAACCGCGAAGGGCTCTACTTGAAGAGCATATATGTATATACCAACACACGCCCCCGCAAAAACGTGGTGCGCATAAAGGCAATGGTACTTCCCCAAGAGGAGAATTAGTCTTTTAATGTGCTTTTGAAATACTCGCTTGCCGATACCCCATACTCGCTTTTGAATGCCCTGCGAAATGAAAAACTGTTCTTGAATCCGCATTTTTCGGCAAGTGTCTTTATGGGGGTGCCGGGATTCTCGCTTTTCAGACGAATAAAATGTGCAAGCCTTAATTTATTGAGCAGGGTGGGGAAGGATATCCCCAATGCGCAGTTTGTGAATTTCGATGCGTAACTGCGGTTTGTTCCCAGGTCGGCAGCAAATTTCTCAATGGTATAACCATTATCTACAAAAAATGGCGGTTCGCAGCCCAGCATTTTTGTGTATCTTTTCTTCAGTTTTTCCATTACGTCTGTCATAAACTGCGTACATTTTGTTTTTATGCAACAAAATTGCCAAGAAAAAGTGTATTTCTTTTTCACTCAAAAGCATCGTTTTTTTCACTTAAAGCGCATAAAGGCGCTCAAAAGGTGTTTTTTTTTGTACAAAACGTAAAAAAGCCCTCCCTTGATAAAAGGGAGAGCCTTGAAATATCGTTTTTCTTGTGTAGCACTCTTCAAGTGCCTGTCTATTTGCTTCGCCTGTATTCCGTGGGTGTTATGTTGAACTCGGCTTTGAATGTGCGGCTGAAGTAGCTGGGCGTTTCAAACCCGCACACTGCCTGTATCTCGCCCATAGACATGTCGCTGTTTTTGAGCAAGTATTTGGCACGCGCAAGTTTACGCTGGCGTATGTAGTTGGTGGTGTTGGTGCCTGTTATGCCGTTTATCTTTCTATTTAGTGTGGATATGCTCATTATCAAGTGGTTGGCAAGCATTGCGGCATTCAGGTTGCAGTCCATTATATTCTCGCTTATGTATTCGTTAATCTGCTTTATGAACTCTTGCTCGCTCTTGTTTACCCCTTTGATAATTTCGCTATAGTCGGTCTTGTCGGCCTCCTCTATCTGCTGGCTGTATTTTTTCTTGAGTAATTCCCTTTGCTCCAGCAGTTTGCGCACCATAAGCAGTAGCTCGTCGGGAATGAATGGCTTGCCCAGGTACACCTCGGCTCCGGCATTGAATCCGGCCAATCGTTCGTCGTTCTCGGTGCGCGCCGAAACCACTATTATGGGTATGTGGTTGGTCTTTTCGTTGGCTCTTATGGCTTTTATTAGTTCAAGCCCGTCCATTTGCGGCATCATAATGTCTGTGATTATGAGTCGTGGCAGATTCCTTTCTACAAATTGGTATGCTTCCTGCCCGTTTTGCGCCCAGTGGTATCTGTATCCCTGGTTCTTGAGCATTTGTGTAATGAGCAATGCCATGTCGTAGTCGTCCTCGGCCACAAGAATATAATTTTCGTTATCCTCTATTTCGTTGTTTATGATGGGTGAGTTCTTGACAGATACCTCGCTATCTCCTGTTCTAAGTTCCGATACAATGGGTTCTCCCTGCTCTCCCTTGTTGTATCTAATCATTTCCGTTACAAGGTCCAGCAGTTCGTGGCTTTTGCGGGTAACCGCGCCGAAGGACTCCTGTGCCACCTTGTTGTCGGCCGGTATGAAACGGCTTAGTTCGTGTGTCATTCCTAAAATTATGGTGAGCGGTGTGCGCAACTGGTGTGTAATTCCGCGGTAGAAATCCTGGCGTTCGCGGTTGCTCTTTTCCAGCAGTGAGTTTGCCCTCTTGCGCTCCATTGCTGCTCGTATGAATGCAGCAACAGCCACAAGAATGAGCAAAATGGTGAGAATGCTGCTCCACAATATCAGGTTGCGCATATGCTTTTCATATTGTGCAAGAGCCAATGCCTCGTCTACCTCCTTTTTCCTTTTGTTCACCTCATATTTTACACGCAGGTTCTGCATATACACGCGGTTTTCTTCGCTCTCTATGCTGTCTTTGTATATGTTTGCTTTTTGCGTGCTATGCAGTGCTTTCTCATATTTTCCACCGCTTTCATAAATTTTTGCTTGCTGCAAATAAAGGTTGGCAAGCCTGCTCTTTGCCTTAATCTTCACGGCAGCATCTAAAGCTTCGCTGTTGTATCTTTCGGCTTCTTTTATGTTTCCTTCTTTAAGATAGAGCCCTGCAAGCGAAATACAGGAGTTGAGCCAGTGCCATACATCCTTGTTCTGCACACCAATTTTATAGCTCTTTATATAGTTCTCGCGCGCGCTCGCGAGGTTGCCGCTTTTCTCATCGAGATCGCCAAGATTCTGGTGGCACAGGCTTATGCCCAATCTGTTGTTGCCCTCTACGTTCTTCTCCATAGAGAGGTTGTAATATATGCGAGCCGAATCTATATCGCCCTCCATCTCCTTTATGGCACCTATGTTGGCATAGTTTATGGCTTGCCCCGTAGCGCTGTTGAGCTCCTTTTCGCCTTGCAGGGCGCGGCGGAACATCTCCTCGGCCACCTCGGTATTGCGCAGCGACAGCATCACGTTGCCCAGCCCGTTGAGTGTGCGCACCCTGTTCTTGCGTGCAATGAACGAGGTGTCGCCCACGGTGTTGTCGCATAGCTCCAATGCGTGGTAGTGGTATATGCTGGCCTCTTCGAGGTCTCCAATGCGTCTGAAATTTGTTCCCTGGTTGTTAAGGGCTATTATAAGCTGCAAAGTATCTTGCAGTTCGGTGGCGGTGGCAATGCACTGCTCGTGCACGGTTATGGCTGCGTCGAAAACCGATTTTTTGCGTAGTGCGCTGCCTAATTTCTGCCTTATGAGCAGTGCAGCCCTCTTTTCGTTCAATGAATCGAAGTGTTCCAGGTGCATTTTCAGCCTCTCCACACTCTTTACGCTGTCGGCTATTGCGGCTGCTGCGATTTCGTGTTCGTTGCTCTTTTTTGTGGCGTTCTCTTTGCAGGAAAACAGCGTGCAAAAGAGAGCGGTTATGGCTATAATAATGGTGTTTTTCATATTCTTTTTTGTTGCTTTTGGCAAAGGTAATAAAAATTACCCCCCCCATATTTCATATTTTTTAACATTTGTAGTGAGATTTTTACGTATTGTGCTCTTTGTGGGTGGTAATTGTGTTTTGCGTTAAAAACAATATCTTTTGTGTGAAAAAACCTTCGTTTTTCAAAAGATAAATTTGCATCAATGAAAATTTGTGAAAACTGTAAAATATTTATTAATCATTCAAAATATTCATTGTTATGAGAAAACATCTATTAACCTTGTTGTTCTTGATGGGATCAATGACGCTGTGGGCACAGAGCGGGTGGAGCGATCCATCGAGTGAGTATCAGGAGCAAACTGTCGTGTACGTTAGCGTAGAATCTGCTTCTCACGACATCTTTTCGGGCGTGACGGAACCTCAAGTGGCTGCTTTTATCGGTGACCAGATAAGAGCCCTGTCTACGTCTTATATGATGGCCGACAACTACAAGGTCTATACACTTCGTGTGGGTGGTACCAACGACGATGTGGACAGTCAAATCGATTTCAAGGTGTACGACCCTATAAGCGGGCTTGTCTATCCTCTTGAAATGTATGATGAATCGGGCGAACAGCCTCTTATTACCTACAAAGGCGACTTCACCTATGAAGAGAATCAGAGCATTCAGATTTTTAGAGGTTTGTTTACACCTGCTAACCAAATGCGCGTTACCTATTACGCGAATATCAACGCCATTCGTGTGAATGTGGGCGAGAAAATGACCGTGAGCGACGGTGCATTAATCGAATATATCTTCAAGTCAGATACCAATGGCGAGGAGATGCCGGCAACCACTCCCGAGGGCTCTATCACTTGGGACCTTACATCGATGGACGACGCAGGCAACCCTACTTCATACTACGTAACAATAGAGGAGGGGAACGATGTAATTACCGCTTTGAATTCAACCCCTGACCCGGTGATTGCAAGGGCTGTTGCAGGTGGGCTTACAGTTGATGTTAATATTTTGGTATATCAGCCGGTAACAAGTATCGCCATTGCCGATGCCGACATCTATCTTGGCGTGGGTAGTTTTGTTCCCAATGTGGTATATAACAACAACGAGACCTCTCCCACAAGCCCCGGTGTTACATTCACCGTAGATAGCGATGATGTGATTCAGATAGTTGACGGTACAACCATTCTTCCCGTTGCTTTGGGAACCGCCACCGTTACCGCTGTGGCCAATGACAACCCCGATGCAGAGGTTACATTCCAAGTGAATGTCTTGTCGGCATTGCAGGAGTTCAGTTATGAGGGTAACATAGAGTTTACAATCATCGATGAGTATTCAAAGGATATGACAGGCTATGTAAACGCTCCCATTTTCAATTGGGTATATGACGATAGCGGCGCTCCTGTGGTGGAACCCAACGAAGAATACACATTAACCTCGCTCGATCCCTCTACCGTGTTGGTTGAAACCGATGATACGGGTTCGAAATACATTGTTACAGCAATGAAGAAGGGTACAACCACTCTGGTGTTCACAAGTAAATATGACACAACAAAGAGTGTTGAGGTTGAGGTTATTGTAAAGCAGGCTGTATATGATGCCACAATCACCACCATAAACGGTGAGTCGGTTGAGGGTGCCGAAACACGCCCGATGGCCGATGTTTATGTAGGCGAGACAGTTACTGCTGTGGCAGAGCTCAACCCTGCCGATGCCGATTTCAATAGTTTTGAAATGCGCTTCGTGAACAGCGACGGTATGGAAATCCAGGGTTACGAGGATTGCGTGTCGGTAACCGGTACGAATGTAGCCAATGGTGTATGCACAATGAATTTTGTGTTTACGATGCTCCCCGCCGAAGATTTCTATTTGCAGATATTTGTAGATGGAACGCGAATGGGTGGCAATGTGCTGCTTAACGTATATAACAGGGTACAAAGCATCGATGTTTCGTTGCAACCCGAATATTGGATTGGCGAAAGCGCCCAGGTGCTCGATTTCAAATATGATGTAACACCCGACGATGGCGTTAAAAACGACCGCTTTACCGTGGAGTCCTCGGCACCTGCCGTGGCAGAAATCTTATTTAACAATGAAACCGGTGTTTATGAATTGCACGCATATGCTCCCGGTGAGGTGGCATTCACATTCACCAGCGACGATAACCCCGATGTGGTAGTTGAGCATTATACTGTTATCAAGCGCACACCCACAGGCGTAAACATTGTGAGCGTAGCAGGGCAGGTAATAGACGAAGGCTCGAATGGCGTGCAGGTGGCTGTTGGTCAGGTTATTGAGGCTGTTGCGCAGGTAGAGCCGGGCGATGCAAATGTAGATACATTTGAAATGTTCATAGTAAACGGCAATTTGGAGCAGCTTGGCGATGCCGAGGTAGAGATTATAAGCACTATGTTGAGCGACGATAAGAGAACCTGCGTATTAAGGTTCCGCTTTATTACCGTGCCCGATGTACGTGTATTGGTCAATGCAGTTGTGAACGGGGATATTACCGACCAGGTTCCTCTCTTAGTGGTTCAGTCGGTAAACAAGATTGAACTTTCTGAAACAGAAAAGATTATTTGGTATGGAAATGCCGAAATGCCGGAATTCTCTATTACAGCAACAGCCTATCCCACCGATGCCACAAACAAGAATATTCTTGTGGAGGTAAACGATAATTTTGCAATTGAATACACCGGCTACGATGATGTAAACGGTGTTCACAACTTCCGTGTAAACGGCAAGGGCGATGCTGTCATTACATTTACCAGCGAGGATAATTCCTCGGTTGTTGAAACCTGTGCAGTTACTGTAAAAAGACGTGTAGATGAACTTTTTGTAAACGGCATAGGCAATACATTCTACAACGATGGCGAGGAGCAGACTTTGACCGTTACATTCTCGCCCGAGGATGCCGATTTCGATGCCTCTGCATTGAGTATCAATGTAACTCCAGGGCAGCTGGAATTGCCTTACGACTGGGAAGTATTTGAGATTTCCGACGGCGAGCTCGATGGCAACAATGTAAACTACACAATAGTTGCCCGTGCCCTTTGCCCGCAGGCTACCATCAACGTAGAGTACGATGCTGCTTCGGTAGAGGATGGTGGTAATACAGTCTCCTTTGAGCAGCATGTTGAAATGGCCGAGAAATTAACCGTTGCCGAGGGTTGGAGCTGGATTTCGCTTATCAATTCTACTATTCCGGTAAGCGAACTTTCAAAAACTCTCATCGAGGCCCGTAGCAAGACCGACCTTGTATTCAATGATGCAAAATATGGTCCCTTCGGCACACTCGATTATATAACAGAGGCCGAGGCATATAAAGTGAATATGCTCTCATCGGCAAGTGTCGTTACTATGGCAAATATGTTCAGTAACGATGGCAGCATTGCTGATAAAAAGCTCGAGAAGGGCTGGAACTGGGTATCATATCCCTATGAATATGCATATGCCGTTGAGGATATTTTCGATGCATCTGCTTTCAGCGAAGGCGACATTATCCTCTCCAAAGACAGGGGCTTTGTAACCTGTACCGGTGGCGCTTGGCTCGGCGATCTTGCAGAACTTATGCCCCAGGAGGGTTATATGGTGTATACAAACGCATCGGCAACAGTCTCTATGCCGGGCCGCTTTACAATGGAGCAGGGCTACTTTACAGCAAACACCGCATCGAGAGCTGCAGCACGCGGAGCATCAATGTGGGTGATAGATGGCAGCAAGTTTGCCAACACTATGCCTGTGATTGCCAGGGTAGACATTGAGGAAACCGACGATTTGGTGGTTGTAGCTTTTGTGGACGATGAGTGCCGTGGCGAGGGTGGCTTCATCAATGGTCTTGCATTTGTATCTGTTGCCGGTGAGGCGGGCGAGAATGTTATATTCCGTCTATATAATAAGGTAACAGGCGAAATGTTCGATATCGACGGCGGTATAACTTTCGCCGGTATGGCAGGTTCGGTGAAGGCTCCTGTTGCTATGCGTGCAATAGGTATTCCCGCTACGGGCACTACCGGAATAGTTGACATAAACACCATAGACAGCAATGCAATCGTTGCCATTTATGATGTGGCAGGCCGCAAGGTCGAGAATATGACAAGCGGTATCTATATTATAAAGGTACGCGAAAACGACAAGATTGTAACCAAGAGAGTAAGTCTCTAAAAAAGATGAGCAACGGGGCCCGTTACACGGGCACCCCGTTGCTTTATTATTAAATTTAGCAATGTATAAACAGATAGAGCAGGGGAGCTCCGCAATAGTATAGGGCGCTCTGCCATAAAAATAAAGGCTTGTCCGCCTTTGCCTCTTTCACAATGGGGCGACAAACGGGCAATGTTGCCCCAGGCAACCTAAAGACGAAAATAACAGGCTGCACACCTGCAGCTACCAGATATAAATATTGAGCTATTATAAATAGTGAAGAGATGAATACGAATTTTAGAAAAGCCCTTCTTCTGTTGTTGGTGGCGTTTTGCGGAATAGCCGTTTCCAAAGCCATCGAGGACCCAAGGAAAAAGGATCCGCTCATAATTTCAGGAGCACTGGGCACGCAGAGCACATTGTATTATTCTTCGGGTGGCAGTTTTGCCTCGCCGTTGAACTACTCTATGTATGCCAATATGAATGTGAACCTTTATGGCTACAATATGCCTTTTGCTTTCTATTACAGCTGTAATAACTATTCATTCTCGCATCCACAGTTTGCATTCAACTTCAGCCCCACATACAAGGGATGGACACTCCATTTGGGCCGCCGCTCAATGCCTTTCTCGGCCTATGTGTATAACCTTCCCTTCAACGGAATGGGTATCGAATACAAAAGCCCCACATCGGGCTTCCGCTTTGGTATCTTTTACGGCATCTTGCGCGAGGCTGTCAATTTTGAACCCGGCGAAATGCCATCGGGCAAGCCTGTATATAAGCGCTCGGGCTGGGGCTTGAAGGTGGGATACGGCAGTAGCCGCAATTTTGTCGATTTGTATCTTTTCCGTTCACAGGACCACCAGTCCTCTATCGATGAAATTTGGTATGACGAGGTCTTTGCGCAGGAGAACGTCGTCATAGGCTTACGTGGCCGCTGGCAGATATTCAAGCAACTGTCGCTCACGGGTAATGTGGCCACTTCAATCTTTTCTACCGATACCAAGGCGCCGCAGCTCACAAGTGGCGATACCGATAAATACAACAACCTCTTCGACGTGCGTTACACCTCGCTTATGCGTTGGGCCGGCGACCTCACCCTGGCTGCCACTTTCCGCTTGGTGTCGCTCTCGCTATTTTACAAGCATATACAGCCCGACTATATGAGTATGGGTGTTTCCTATATGAACAACAACTACCACAACGTGGGAGCAGCTGCCAACCTGCGTCTGGGCAACTTGTCGCTCGGTGGCAATTTCTCGTTCCAGGAGGATAATATATCGGGCGAGCAGTTATATACCACAAGAGGATTGAATTATGCACTCAATGCATCGCTCCCAATAGGTAGCAAGCTGTCGTTGTCGGCCAACTATAACGGCTTCCGTCAGTGCCAATACGATGGTACGGCCAAGGTAGATGAAACAACGCGCATCAACCGCTGTATGAGCAGCTATTCGGGTACGCTCTCCTACAATACAAACACCGAAAGTCTTGGACACTACCTTTCGTTCACAGGTAACTATTCGCTTAACGAGGATAAGAACAGAACAATTGCGGGAACCGGTGATGTGGGTACAATGGCATTGGGTGCAAACTACTCCCTTGCAGTGATACCTATAGAGACCAATTTCAGTTTCAACTACAGCTATCAGAAGTCCGAAGGATACGATTCAAAATACACCACAAGTGTCTATACGCTCAGTGCCTCAAAGGCATTGCTCAAGGAGAGGAACCTGTCGCTCAATGCATCGGCCTCGCTCGTGGATAACCGTATGGAAGCCGACAAGAGCATCACAATGGCAGCCAATATGTCGGCGGCATATACGCTGGCCAGGGTACACAATTTCACTCTTAATCTCAACTACAGCCGATATGCAAACACCAATCTTGTGCTCGACCAGTACCAGCGCGACAAGGGATACGATTTTACCTGCTCGTTCAGTTACAGCTTCTCCTTTACCGCATTCAGCATAAAACGCAGGGCCAAGGAGGAGGTTACCCGCTATGGCAAGTATGAATATTACTCCGACTTCTCGCGTAGCGCAGTGCGTGAACGCCAGATGCTCGAGTATCAGAAGAAAAAGAACAACGAGAACCGCAGCGAGATGAACAGTGTAGAGGCTTCTACATTTTAGGACAGAAAAAGGATACGCAAATAGATAAGATTATGATAAAACACAGGTTACTTTCATATATAGTATGTATGCTGTTGTGCGCAACCGGTTTGTTTGCGCAGGTATCGGTGACAGTGCAGCGCAGGCAGAACCCATTGCCCGCGCAGGGTGGAGTATATATGAGCGACCCGGGTCGTTTCTTTAACATAGTGGTTACAAACAACAGCGCAAGCGAGTTCCTGCCCGTGCGCCTCGAAGCCCGCATAGAGGGCCCCATTGATAACGCTGTGGATATATGGCCCAACAGCGACTCGTACATTGCCACCGTGGCAAGCCGTTCTATGCCCATATACATACCTTTGCAACCGGGCCAGTCGCGTGTGCTCACACAAACCGACCTCTATAATATGTTCCGCCAGTACGATGCCGGAACCGAAAGTTTTGGTGGCGGTTATCTGTACGATGCATTCCAAAATGGTAGCAACAGCGGTGTGTTCGGCCTTCTGCCCGAGGGACACTACGGCCTTAAGATTACGGCAAAAAGCAACTATACCGATTTCAACGACCCCGGCGACTATCTGGGCGAGGGTATCTGCTTCTTCGATATATGCTACACTGCCAATCCGCCATCGTTCAACAACATAACATACATAAACGACGGCAATGCCGGTGTTTCGGGTTTTGAAGATAACGAGGGATACTACACAGCCTATTTCCCTACATCCAACCCCCGATTCTCATGGACCGAGCCCACATTCAACTACAGAGGCCTCACCGTTACACGTCAGTTCATATACGACTTTGTGCTGTACCAGCTTTCCGAGGAGCAACACCCCTCCGATGCGGTGCTCAACGGCGGTAACATAGCATACTCGCAGTATGGCCTTATGACACCGCAATGCATTGTGCCATACAATATCGTTGCCAAGCTCAAACGCTACAAGAACGTGAAATATGTGGCGCAAGTTACCGCACGCCCCCTTGTGAACGACGCCTCCAACCCTGCCTATACACAGGTGGGCAACGATGGCAAGAGCGAACTGCTTGTGTTGCTTATGGAGAACAGCGGCGCAGGTGAGGATTTCGATATAGTGGTGGACAATCCTCAAACGGAACTACCCATAAACGTAACGGTGGAGCCGAAATTCACCGAACTGCCATCGGCGCTATATCCCTATTTTGAAAACCCCAGCGAACTCTTCAACATAACGCTCGAAAACCGCAGTAGCGAAACCATCCCCGTGTGTATGCTTATGCAGTACTACAAGGGTAACTGGGGTGTGACAGCCGCGCCCGACAAGCAACACACAAACGAATATTTAGAACTCGGCCCGGGTGCCAGGGTTACCCTGTCGGCCGACGATTTCGACCGTTTGGCAGGTGGTTACGACATAGACCGCGATGTAATAGCTTTCAAAGCCAAGACGGGCTTCGTAATAGGCAAGCCCACAAGCGATTACTTCCCCGAGTCGAACGACACGGCATTTGTGCGTGTGTGCCGTTACACAGGCGGCAAGCCGGTGCTGCGCGAAACCATAGTGGGCAAGGGCCGTGTTCCGTTCCGCACGTCGGAAAATGTTATGAGTGGCGAAATGTTCAGCGTTACACTTGAACCCAAAATGCCCATTCTCCCCAAGGATGGTGCGTACTACCTCACAAAGCCATCGCGCTTGTTTACACTTAAAATAAAAAGCCTTTCGCCCAAAACACTGCGCATCTATCCCGGCCTCTTCTACTTTGTGGAGGACGAAGTCTCTTATTCGGGCGATTACTTCAAGGGCAAGCGTTTTGCCGACAACTATATAACCATAAAATCGGGCGAAACAAAAGCCTTCAGCGACGAGGAGTTCGACAAATTCTTCGGTGGTTTCGAGGAGTACCGCAAACAGCTCAAGGGTGGTGAAAAGGAGGTGCTTACCGATTTCTCCCTCATCGAACTTGCCGAAAGCCTGGAAAACGTGGCAAGGCTCTATATCTTCGACTACGAAAGGCTCAGTATGCTCGACCTCGAAAAGGACAAACCTTCGCAGGCCCTGCTTATGGAGTATTCCACATCGTTCACCACCTCGTCATCCGTGAAACTTGGCGATGTGGATGTGGTTATAAAACCCAGAGTGAATCCCTTTCCCTATAACGGTGATGTCTATATAAACAGTCCCGGCCGTCTTTTTGACATAGAGCTCAAAAACCTCACAAGCAAGGATTTGAAGCTGTGCCCCAGCATAACATATGCCGACAGGAGCATCGATGGCACGCTCTATTCCTACATACCCTCCAAGTGGTTTACATACCCTGAGTTTGTGCTCAAGGGGAATGAGAAAATGGTGCTCGACCGCGAAACTCTGAACAAACTTTGCGGCGACACCATTGCAACACGTATAAACCACAGCACCGGTGAGAAGGAGAGCGACTTCAAGGATTTTGACCAAATAATAACATTCGATGATGCCAACCACCTGAAGTTTACCCTTATTAATGCCGACAGCCTCCGCAAAATTCCGGCCGATGCTCCCAACAAGGCCGATAGGGTGCTGGCCGCCAGCCAGGCACTCGATTTTTGGGCCGACAAAAACGTTTCGCTCACCGATCTCGACGTCTCTATAAAACTGAAGATGAACCCTATGCCCTACAATGCAAGGGCCTATTTTACCAAACCCGAACAGCTGTTTGAGGTATCGTTGAGCAACACGGGCGACAGAACCATTGAGTTCGTTCCAATGATAATGTTTGAATTCAATGAAGATGAAAGAGCCACATATATAGCCAACTCCTATAAGGAGAAGGATATGAAGCACATACTTGTGAAACCAGGCGAAACCTTGAAACTCACCGACGAGCAGGTAAAACTCTATTTTGCCTCCAAAGGCTTCACCAAAATCACAAGCGACCTGTTTGGAAAGATAACCGACAAGGCCGAATTCAGCCCCTTGGATGCCGACAGGGAAATAACCATAGATACCGAAGAATATAATAAAATCACTTTCAAGGCCCTAAAACCGCTCATACACTATGCCGAGCAGGGCGATTTGGCCGATTTCACCATAGGTGAGGGCTTTATAAGTTATCAGGTATCGGCCTACACACGTCTCGACGATGTGGCTGTAACCGTAACCCCCAAACTCGATCCTCTGCCTGCCCGCGGCGACATCTATTTCAACAGCCCGGCGGCCCTCTTCGAAGTGGAGCTGAAGAACAACACCCCCAATACATACAACGTGCTCCCCCGCATTATGTATCTGTTCGACGAGTTCGGTTCCTACTATGCCTCGGTGTTCAAAGAGGAGCGTTACGACAAGGCGATAACGATTGGCCCTAACGAGGTTAAAAAGCTCACCTCCAACGAACTGAATGCCCTGTGCGGCAACCCCGACACCATAAAGTGCTTCGAGGCCCGTCTTGGCGGTGCATTTGTAGAGACGCCTATCCCGGATATTAAAAAGGTTGTAAACTTGCAGTCGTTCAATCAGATAGAGGTTGTCGCTTTCAGTGCCGACTCACTCAAGAACATTGCCGTCGAGGATAAAAACCGCAAGGTGCGTGCTATGCTTGGTGGCGGAAAGTCCGACTTCAATGCCAAGGATATGCATTTTTCCGAGGTGGTTGTAACAGTGGTTCCCAAGGCCGATGCCACCTTCAAACCCGAGCCCGACGAGTATTTCGAGAAACCGGGAGACCTTTTCGAAGTTACCCTGCTCAATGTAACAAGCAGTGAGCAGAAGGTGGGCCTGCGCCTCACATACAACGACCGCTATTTCATTAGCAAGCCCGACAGTGTTGTAACCGTAAAGCCCGATGAAAAACTCAAACTCACAGCCGCACGATTGAATGACCTGTGTGGATACGATATGTATAGCTACGGTGCCCCGCTGTACGAAACCGACACGTTAGGTGTTGTGCGTGCCGAAAAGCCCGACCCGCTTGAAATAAAGATGAAGGAGGGCGATAACAAGGTAACAGCCCTTGTTTGGCGCAAACTCATTGAGGACCAGGAGAAACCCTCTGTATATAAAGTGGATAGCATCTCAAAATGCGATACCATTTTCCAGCCCGCCTTGCGCGATTTGTGGATAGGCGAGTACCGCCTCACCGTAACCGAGGCCAAAGAGTTACCGGTAAAGGATAAGGAGCTTAAAGAGAAGGGGTACGACTGCTTCAAAGGTAAAGGACACGTACATACTACAATGATGAATGTTCCCGTGCGCGTAGCAGTGGAGTTCGACAGTATATATGTGGATGCATCTATAAAGCGAGTGGTGAAGAATGGTGTTAAATCTGTTACCGAGAAGAGCGCCCATGTACCGCTTGAATTATTTGAAGAGAATTTCGTGAAAGAGGTCGCCAAGACCGATTCAGCCGGTGCACAGGCCAAGGTTGAAAAACTGCTCAATGAAGCCGGTGTCGGTGCCTTCTACAACTATGTGATAGGCAATGCAATGCAAACACTTGCCAAAGTCGATTCTGCTGCTGTTGTAACACTGCCGCTTGGGCTCACCGTGCCTATGGACGAGGAGTTGGAGTGTCCTGCAACCATTCAGCTGGCACAAATGGAATTTTTGCCGGAAAGTGCCAATCTCGACCTTATCGGCGAGTTTGTGCTCCCCGAGTGTGAGGCCGTGGAG
Organism: Bacteroidaceae bacterium; assembly: GCA_017451695.1. Lineage (GTDB taxonomy): Bacteria > Bacteroidota > Bacteroidia > Bacteroidales > Bacteroidaceae > HGM04593. The sequence goes on along the minus strand of JAFTNW010000024.1, from coordinate 30,285 downwards.
AGCGACATTCTCATATTCGCAGCCCGCAAACTCACTACCTCGCCCGAAAGTTTCCTGCCGCAAAGCGGTTCGTTGGGCCTGGTAAAGAGTTTTAAGGTAAAAGACCCCGATTCCGATTTTACATTCACGTTCAATGCCCCCTCGAATCAAGATTATAGCAAAGCCTCCGATGGCTGCTTTATCTCGTGGAAAGATGGCAAGTTTAACGAACTGTGCGCAAGCATAAGTATGAACCTGCCAAGCGACGAACTTTTGAAAGATGATGGCAAGGCGGCTCTCGATCCCAATGTTCACCCCGAAATTACCCTCACAGCCTTTATTGCCGATGCCGAGGACTGGTTTGCAACTGTTAAAATGGATCCCTTCCAGGTGGCAAGTGCACCGGGCTTCACCTTCAGTGCAACGGGCGATTCGGTGGGTATTGTGCTCGACCGTTCAAAGAGAAGAACCCCCACGGGTATAAAATTCCCCGCCAACTACAAATTCGATGGCAAGCTTGGCTTGTCGGGCGACCCCGGAAAGAACGAAAAAGCCTATAACGAGTGGAAAGGTTTCTACTTCGAGGAACTCAGCTGTAAGTTGCCACACTTTGTGGAGCTCGATTCCGTGGGCGATTCGCGCGTGAAGGTTGGTGTGAAGAATGTGATATACGATGCTTCGGGCTTCTCGATGAACGTTTCGGTAGACAGCCTCTTTACGTATGGCACGCCCAAGGTTGGTGGCTGGAAGATTACTCTCGACAATATCTACCTGAACATAAAGCAGAATAGTTTTGGCAGCTCGGGCCTCAGTGGTAGAATAGAGGTTCCGTTCCTTTGCAAAAAAGACACCACAGAGAAGGCCCAAATAGGCTATACTGCCGCAATACAATCCGTGGCACACGGCAAGAAAGATGGTCTTGCTGTGAATTTCCGTATGCAGCAGCTTGACGACGAGGTTGGGCTCGATTTTATGTTGGCCAAAGTAAAGTTCAACAAAGACAGCACATATTTCAATGTTATTTATTGCGACACTTTGCCCAAAGGCAAGCAAACGCTTGTGGAGCTATGTCTCGATGGTAAGGTAAGCATCACCTGTGCCGAAAAGATAGATTTTAAGCTACCCGATATTCCATTCAAGAATATGCGTATTGCCAACTTCGACCAAAGTTTGCTCACCGGCAAGAAGAATGAGAAGAAGGATGGCAAAGACGGCAAGAAAAAGAGCGATGGCCAGGGTGTGGAAAGCCCCGATGGAAATACCAATTTCCACACGGGTAAGTGGGCGCTTGCCGGCGAGCCGGGCAGCGACGAAGGTACCTATTGGGGAATGCCGCTCGTGCTCGACAATATCTCTATGGAGGTGGGCGATGGTGGCGAAACCTTGGGCCTTGGCATAGAGGGCGGTGTCGTTGTTATGGGTAACAAGAAATTTGGTCTTGGCGCCACGGTGGGGCTCACGATATGGTCCGAAATCAATTGGGAAGAGACCACCATAAAGTATAAGGAGGTCGAGTTCAAGTCGATGCACGTCGAGGGCCAATTTGCCGGGATGGTTTCTGTGGTAGGTGATCTTGAGGTTTCCGACGAGGAAGAAAAATCGGGCTTCGATGCCGACCTCGATGTCAAGGTAAAGGGTCTCTTCGAGATAGACCTCGCTGGTGGTTACTACAAGATGAAGAAGACCGAGGAAGACCTTAAACTCGATGAAGACGATGAGGCCGAGGACGAATATTACCGCGCGGGATATTTCCTTGCTAAGGCCGGCTTCGGCAGGGGATTGCCATTGGGTCCTGTGTCCCTGCAGAAGATTACGGGTGGTTTCTTCATAAACTACTCAGCTGCGGTGTCCGACGTGGATGGCGCCGACGATATGGTGGATGCACTTGAAAAGAGTCTGAAACCCAAATATAAATCGTATGGCGGTATGTTTGGCGTGGGGCTTGCCGTGGGCGACGAAACGATTATAAACGGCGAGGCTACCCTGCTTGTTATGGTCGATATACAGAAAGACGGCATAAGGGTGCCCGGTGTTGTGATGCAGGGTGAGGTACACGCTCTTTGCGCATCGGCCGATGCCAAGAGTGGTCTTGTGAACGGAAAGGTAACCATAATATACGAGGACACCACAACGCCCGACATTACCGAGGAGGAAAAGGCTGCGATGAGTACCGGCGATCTCAGGAAGAAATTAGAGGAGAAGAAAAATGAGCATAAGATGTTCAAGTTGTCGGTAACGGTGGATAGCGACATTGCCGCGATGTACAAGAAATTCACAGGCGAGGAGTATCAGGTGAAGGCTCCAATATCGGACTTGCAGGCCCTCGACCAGAAGAATGCCGACAGCGAGAACAAGGGCGAGCAGAAGAACCAAAGCTCGGCTGCGGGCAAGCTCGAGAGTAAGGGCTATGTGAAGTCGGGCTGCGGAGCAACCATAAATCTGGAATTCGAGATACGCAACTACCCGGCACAGAACAAGACATTCTGGCACCTGTATGTGGGCGAGCCCGATGAGACCAAGCGTTGCCGCATTACGTACATAGATTTCGAGGTGGGCAAGGATTCACCCGTAGGCTTGTGGGCCAAGGTTTATGCCAACGCATACTTGTGCCTGGGTAACGAGCTCCCGGGCAACGGCAAGCTGCCTGATATCCCCGACAAGGTGCAGGAGGCACTTGGTATGAAGGGTGCCGATGGCAAGGTTGATACCAGCCTCAAGAGCAAGCTCGATGCTGCGCGTGAACAGACAATGAAGGGCGGCCCTGCCGGCGATATAAACGGCGGTATAATGGTGGGTGGTGCTCTTGGTGCCGAAATTGGTTGCAACGCAGTATTCTGCTATGCCAACGTGGAAGGTATGCTTGGTTTCGATCTCATACTCAAGCAGTATAAAGAGGGTGTCAGATGTACCGACGGCTCGCGTGCAGGCGGCAAGAATGGTTTCTATGCAACAGGCCAGATATATGCAATGCTCAAGGGCGAGCTTGGTCTTATGCTCGACTTGTGGATATATAAAGGCAAGGTGCCTTTGGTGGATATGACTATGGGCGCGCTGCTGCAAGGTGGTTTCCCCAACCCCACCTGGGTATATGGCCGTATGCGTGCCAAGGGCTCGGTGCTTGGCGGTCTCATCAAGTTCTCATCTACCATTGAGATGAAGGCCGGTAAGGTGTGCGTTCCCGAAATGGGCAACCCGCTCGACGATATAAAGATCTTCGGCGATGTGCAGCCCGGTGATGAGGATATTGAAAAGGGATGGAGCGACAAATCTCTTGTATCATGCTATGGAAAATCTACCTTCACCACCAATATGAAGATAGACAAGGTGCTTGCACTTGTAGATGAGGCTGCCACAATGGAGGTGAACGGAATGGACGGCGACGGTGGCAACGTAACACGTATGTATGTGTTCCACCTCGACAACAACTTCGAGATGAAGGAGTATGACGATAGCGACCCCACCGACGACGAGCGTAGCGCATATACAACATATATTACACACAGCAACCCCACATTCGACAAGGAGAATTACGAGTTGCGAACAGGCTCGTTCAAACCCAACACTCTCTATCGCGTGAAGCTACGCGGTACCTGCAAGGAGGTTGTTGATGGTCGCGAGGTCGATCCTATTTACAAGGACTCGCTCTCGGGCTACAAGGAGGAACACCGCCCGTTTGCCGACGAGCGTTATGTATATTTCCGTACAGGCAAGCTAAGCGACAATATAAATGATGAGGTGGTTGGTTATCTGCCCAACATCACACCGTTCACACAGTCGCTCGACGATGCTACACAGCCCTCGTTTATGGAGGCACACGTGCGCGACGACTACTGGCACAACCCCGACTACGAATTTGTGGCAAGCATAAAGGAGTATGACCAGGCTACAGGCCGTTATATTCTGCCCGATGCCCGTGCCGGCTTGCGCAAGGGGCAGGTGTCGAAGTACGAGAATCTGCCTGTAATAGAGGTTGTGGAACAGGGTATTGACGAAGACGGCAACGAGTTCAAATATGCCACCGTTACAATAGACAAGCCCGTTCCCGGCGAGTTCTTTGTAAAGGGCAAGAGATACCGCTTTGAGGTTCAGCGCGTGAACCGCGCACAGCTCAACTCATATATGGATATGATTGAGGAGAACTACAAGAGCATTATGGCAATGACAAAAGAGGATGTCGATTCGTACGAGCAGCAACTTGCCGAAATGGACGAGGTCATTGCCGAAGGCGATGCTAAAGCCGGCGATGCTACCACCAACCAGGCAATACGCGACCTCTACAATTACTACAAGGAGGTGGGTGAGATGTACGGCGAGAACGAGGCCGAGCAGCGCATAAAGGAGTACAAGGAGCAGTTGAAATCCAATGCACAGGGCTTTGCCGAGGTGGTATATACACAGGATTACAAATACAACGGCTACCGTAACTTCCAGGAGTTTGTGCAGAATGAGGAGTATCAGTGGTACACAACACCGCCGCTTGTCGACCAGTTCAGCGAGCCCAATTCAAAGAACACTTCGGTGCTCTATTGCAAGGTAGATGATGTGGTGCTGAAGGGAAGTAATTCAAGAAACAACAATCCCTATTATGCACTCAACTACTGGCACTCGATAGCTGCCATAGCCTACGAGGCCACTCCTTCCTACGACTTCTGCAAGAGAACGTGGAGGCAGAGTAACTTCGACGGCTCAAGGGGTGTAACCTTTGAACCGAGCTTCAACTGGTTGCGCAACGGCAATGCCAACGGTGCATCAATGAGTTTCCAGGAGTATGAAAAACTCTTCAGCCCTGCCTACTGCAAACGTTGGTTCTCTTACGACGAAAGTTGTATGGGCTCGAGCAACAGCTATGGTCCAAACCGAGTGATAGCCAATATATGGAAGGCTATGGAGTCCGACGCCAATGTTGCAGAGAATTTTGAAAAAGAGTTAAAGGCTAAATACGAGTATTACAGGCATTTCAACGACTTCAAGTTTACCGATGCTGCCGACAATGGTACAATGTTCAAGGGATATGTGAAGCCTTACAATCAGGGTGGAAGCTCATATCCCCAGTATGCAATGATGCCTGTATGGCAGATTGGCCTCATATATGCAGCCGACCACCCGGGCAAGTACGGTCTGAATAGCAAGAATTGCGGCCGTTCAGGAACAACAGCCTATAAATATATGACAGGCGACTATTCGCTCTTCAAGGCAAGCTCGTTCCTCAACCGCATTCAGAGCATATCGGCCCGCGTGCGTTTCTGCGACGGCTACAACATTGCCACTGTGAGCGGCCGTGGCGGCAGCTACAATGCAAGCAACTACGGTATGCGCCCATTGACAAGTTCAAAGCGCACGGTGCTCATAAAATCCGATTTCAATGGCCGTGGTAATTACGAATACGGCCAAGATGTGGCTGTATCGGCCGAGGAGTATGTACACATAGGTGACGAGGTGCTGCGTTACTATATCCTCCAGAGTTACGACACCAACAAGGACGGCCGTATGCACATCAACGAGATGAATGCCATAACCAACCTGACTCTCGATTTTAGTGTCATTTATCTGCACGATGGCTATAAGTATATATATATAGAGTCGCTCGATGCATTGAAGAATATGCCTAATCTGGAAATCCTCAAACTGTATGAAAACAGTGGCAGCGCGCACAACACATTCAGGCAGAACAACAAGGCATTGACCTTTGAGGGCAATCCCAAACTGAAGAAGGTTGTTATGAAGCGTTGGTATGTGGAGACACTCGACTTCAAGTTCAACCCCAACCTCAAGACACTGCAAATAGATATGCGTGCCGGCGACAACTCAACCGACGACGGCTATGCAGCCGTCGGTTGGAGCTCGACAAAGCACAAGGGTGTGAAAAACCTCTATTTGGCTTCAAACGATGCTCTGCGCACACTCAGCGTGGTGGATTGCGACCTTGCAGAACTTGACCTCAGCAACAACCCCAATATCGAGAGGCTCGACCTGCGTTTGAACCATCTCGCATCATTGGATATAAGTGCAGCCAATAAATTGCGCGAGGATTACATAAAGGTAGGTTATCAGGTGCGCAGCGGTGCAAGCCAGGCTATGCGCAATGTTATTGCCAGCAACGTAACTACGTTTAATATTGGTTCTGCTCTTGCAAGAATAAACGATATGAACTCTCCCAACTACTATGTGATGTTTGAGACAAAGAGAAGGGAGGAGAATGTGACAACCGACGACCTTGACAAGAACCTGAATGCCCACCTTACATCGCTTGCCGAAAAGGCACAGATGAACTTCTATGATTGGGCGGCAAAGCAGGTTGCTCTCGATGCCGAAGGCTTGGATATAAAATCAATCAAATATCTCGATTATTTTATGCCGGCACTTACGTCTCTGAACGTGAACGACAATGCATTGAAGGAACTCGACTTGAGCGGCTTCCCCAAACTTAGAAAGGTTTATGCCAATAACAACAATATACGCAGAATTGAGATAAACAGCAACAGCGATATCATTGAGTTGGAGGTGAGCAACAACGAACTGACGGAGTTGCCATTGGATATTATGCCCAACCTTGTTTCTTTGAAGTGCGACAACAACAGCATAGAGACTCTCTATCCCAATGTATGTCCCAAGCTCATCAAGTTGCATTGTGCGGGCAATGCTCTCACAGAACTTGTGATGGACAGGCTCACCTCTCTGCAAGAACTTGTGTGCAGCGACAATAACTTCACACAGGGCAATCTTGTTATGCCTGCCAACCTCGGTCGCTTGCAGGTGTTCGAGGCCAAGAGAGCACTTGGCGATATTGCCGAGGTTGATTTGAAATCGGCAACAGGAATAAAGAGAATAGATGTGTCGAACAATGCATCGCTCACGAGTCTGCTCTTCTCGGAGAATGCGACCTCATTGCAATACCTCTATGCTGCCGATTGCGCTCTTAACTCAATAGGCCCCAAAGGCAGCCGATATTTCTATTTCCGTTGCAGTGGGGAAGGGGAGTCGCATTACTTGAATCTGCGCAGTCTGGTTGAGGTGAATATTGCACGTAACCCCATCATAAGAGCGTATGTTGCCTACAACACCTCGTCGTTCCCCAACCTGCGCTCTATCGATGTGAGTGGTTGCGATGTGATACATGCGAAACTGCTCGGCTCTTCAAACTGCAAGCTCACAAGGCTTTGCGCGGGTGTTCCCCAGCGTACTGCCGGCAGCAAGGTGGTTGTGTGGGCTGTAAATGACCGCAACTGGTTCAGCAGATGGCCCGAATGGAGCGAGTACCCCGAAAACAAACACACCACCCGTATGGTCTATGGCAGAAATAGCGATAACCTCGAAAAATATGACGAGGAGGAGAACATAGATGTAGAGGTTATTACAACCAACGACAAGAAACTGCGTGCGGCAATGGGCGAAACCTTCTATAAATATATGAAGGATAAACTGCGCCCCGACAGCCTCGGCTATCGTGCTCTGCATGTTGCCGATGTGAAGAACCTCACCTCGCTCGAGTGTGCCAATATGGAGGTTGTAAGCCTCGGCGGTATGCTTGAATTTATGCCTAATGTCAAGGATATCGATGCCACGGGTAACGAAATGAAGGAGGTGAGCATTCCTCTCAATGGATTAAATAACCTTAACCTGTCGAACAACCCGTTGCTCGAGACTCTACAGAATGATTATGGCGGTTGTGCAAAGAGAATAGATCTGTCGCACTCGTACATCGATGATGGCATACTGAATGCGGCACGTGGCGCGGCGGTAGGTGGCGATTTGATTATGAACGGCGATTTGGGCGCCGAGGAGCTGATAATTTTCACGGATGAAAAATCTTCTCCTGCCTCATTGACAATGCTCAGTACCAACCGTTCGCTCTACTTGCATAGCTGTTATATTCCCGAGATTAAGTTCAGTGGTAAGGCATTGACATTCGCATCAAGCGGCAAACGTACCTGCAAGACGGAGAAACTGCTGCTTATGAACGAGGAGCAGCCTGTTGAACTTGTCTTCCAAACCGTGGATATGCCGCTCCTGTGGATAAACAAGTGGATTGACGACAACCCCAACCGCAAGTTCACAATGAGAGTGCAGACAGGTAACGAGGAGGTGAATACCAAAATTAACGGTATGCTTTCGTTCATCAACTCCACCACTATGACAGGCTCGGTGGGCAAGTTGAGCAGCGAGATGAAGCATATGGCAAACAACATTCTCTTGCCATATGCCTATTCGGGCGAGGTACCCAAGGGTGCTCGTTTCGATGAGCTGCTCGACGAGTTCGGCCTGCACGAGACACGCACCACCGACGACCTGAAAATGGGCCGCGCTATGGGCTACAGATTGTATGAGTCGCTCAAGAGCAAGCACGCTCCCGGCAAGGAGTATCTGCACGTGGAGGATGTGAAGAGTGTAACCAAGTTCAGCTGCGCAGGTATGAACGTACCCGATATATTGACAGTGCTCAGCTATATGCCGTCGGTAACAAATGTCAATGCTTCGGAGAACTCCATACGCCGGTTCATGGTACCGACTATGGGTATATACGATTTGTCAAACGGCAAGGTTCCTCTTGAGACGTTGGAATTTGCACGCAAGGCAATAAGCCTCGACCTCACAAACACCGTCATCAACCGTGAGGTATTTGAAGAGGCAATAAAGAATGTAACCACTAATCTCAAGGTAACTCACGAGGGTGAAGTTCTTTCGATAAACGATTCTTCGAACAAGTTGGGCGAGCTAATGATTCTTGCGAGCCTCAATATATACCGTTGCAAGATACAGACATTGAACTACCGTGGCAAGTTCTTGAATCTGCGTGGCGACCTTGATGCTGTTTCAATAAGTAACCTGCGCTTGAATACCGCCACAAACACCAACATAAGCTTTACTTCGGCCGATGTGGCATTGAATTTCATTGCCAATTGGTCGCAGAACAATCCCGTGGATACTGAGTTCAAGGTCGTTCTGCTCGGCGGTAACGTATCGGCCTGCACAACTGCACTTGAAGCCTTCAATAATGAGGCTGCTGCGGGCCGTGGCTTTACCGAGGCAAACAAGAAACTTGCCATCGATGCCATAGTGGATTGTGCCAACAAGGGCTATGTTGCAAAGGGCGGCAAGTACGACAGTATGCTCGATGAACTTGGCCTTGCTCCCAAAGCAAAACCCTGGGCTGTGAAGTTGAACAACGCCGGTGCAAACGTACTGAATGTTATCACGGCTATGCGCAACCATTGTGGTTATGGCCTGCTCGAAGCAAAGAGATACTGCGACAATGCTCCCTCTGTTGTTGGAACATTCGACACACAGGAGGAGGCTACGGCGCTTAAGCGCGACATTGAAAATGTTGGCGGCTTGGCTGTGGTGTTGCACAACGGAGTACAGGTGGCAGAGCCCGCCAAGAGGAAGGCCGAGGCTGCCGACTGCGACGTTGTTCTCACAAGCACGGGGGCAAACAAGATAAGTGTGCTTAGGGCTTTGCAATCCGTTTGCGGTTTCACTCTGGTACAAGCAAACACTCTCGTAAAGACGCTCCCCGTAGTCATTGCAACAGGCAAGACGAATACCGAGGCGCAGGCTATAAAGAGTGAGATAGAGGGTGCGGGCGGTAGCGTGAATATAAGTTCACAAAAGAGCGAATTCGATGTGGTGCTCACAAATGCGGGTGCCAATAGGATTGCCGTGATAAAGGCCTTGAAGGCTGCCTGTGGCATTGGCACATTGGATGCCAACAACCTTACCAAGAACCTCCCTGCTGTTGTGGCAACCGGTGTGAGCAGCAGCGAGGCCCAGGATATAAAGAGTGCCATTGAGGAGGCGGGCGGTAGTGTACGCATCGAATAACGGCTATATTGGAATATTGATAGAAAAATAACAAAATATGAAAGGATATATAAGAATGAGAGGATTGGTGATTACAGCAGCGTTGCTTGTGGCTGCGGTGGCGCAGGCTGTGGGTGTTGGTGATGCGGAACCGGCAATAAGGAGTATAGCCCGCAAGGTGCTTACCGTGCCGGCCGATACCATAGACACAAAGGTGGTGGATGTGAACAAGATGAGCCAAAAGGAGTATGAGGAGTACTTGCTCACGCAGCCCATAGATACAACCCGTAGCGACACCACCACAGTGGCATTCTCGGTGCAGGTGCTTGCCCGCCCCAAAGGCGACAGAGTGCTCTTGCGCTGGGCCCCCGATGAGTTTGCACCATGGTATCTTGCCAACAGATATGGCTACAATATATTGCGTACTGATAGGAATGGTGTTACCGACACGCTTAAAAAGGCGCTCAAACCATATACATTGGAGGAGATGAAGGTACGCTTCGAGGCCAACGACTCGCTTGCAGGTACTGCGGCGCAGATGCTCTATGGCAAGGGTACCGAACTCAACAGCGCTATAGGCAGCGATGGTGCCGAGGGTATCGTGCAGGTATACGAGGAGCAGCAAACGCGTTTTGCCTATGCTATGCTGCTTTCCGAAATACGCCCCGATCTTGCTCGGGCAATGGCGCTTATGTTCATTGACAGCACGGCTGTGAAGAATGCCGAATACTCATATACCGTAACAACAAATATCCCCAAGGAGGAACTGAATATGGTGTATCAGTCGGCCTATGTAAAGAATGTGAACGAGAAGCCCGTGAAGTTTGAACCCATTGTAACCGACTCTACAGGTGTTGATGGCCATTCCATTCGTCTTTTCTGGCCTATGTCTTACGATTTCAGCACCTATGACATAGAGCGCCGTGGCGAAAACGGCGAGTGGATAAAGCTCAATGAGAACCGCTTTATGACGCTTATGACGCAAGAAGACGAAACCACAGCGCAGAACATTTTCGAGGATGTGAACCTGGAACCCGGTTTCTATGAGTATCGCATCTGCGGTTACGACGCCTTTGGCGAGAAGAGTAATTATTGCGAGGTACACAAGGCACAATTGGTCGATATTATTCCACCCACAGCGCCTGTTATCGTGCAGTTCAATGTGGAGCGTCCCACCGAAAACACCATTATGGCCGATATCATTTGGGAGAAGAACATACAGGAACCCGACTTTATGGGTTACAATATCTACTACTACAATGCACAGGTCGATACCGTGTGGGTGAAACTCAATGAGCAATTGCTTGCTCCCGAAATGCAGTCGTTCCGTTGCGAGGTAACCTTCCTCGGTACAGGCCACGTTACCGTTGTTGCCCTGGATACATTGAACAATTCCTCGGCTTCAATGCCGCAAGAACTCTTTATTGCCGATTTCACCCCGCCCGTGGCGCCCACAGGATTGCAGTATGTGATGTCGCCCACCGGCAGTGTGATCATAAAGTGGAACAAAAATCCCGAACCCGATGTGGCCGGCTACAACCTCTATTATGCCAACGATAGCACACACACCTTCTTGCAGAAGAGGGGCAAAATGAGCCGCGAACCTATAGTGTTTGACACTTTGGCTGTTACAGGCGTTACCCAGCGGCACACATATTACCGCGTGAAGGCATTCGATTTCTCGGGCAACGAGTCGCCCTTCTCGGAGATTCTCACCGTAAAGCGCAAGAACTACGATGCACCGCGCCCCTGCCGCATAGACTCTGTGTGGCAGGATACCAAGCGTGTCTATATGCGATGGTTCCCCTCTACCGAGGACGACGTGGAAAAGTACTATGTATATCGCCGCTTGCACGGCGAGGAGATAAACTCGCTCATAGGCGTGCTCACAAAGGATTCCGTGAAGAACGGCCGCCTCTTTGTAACCGACTCGCCCGAGCCCAACAGCAAGGCGCGCTATTACTATCATATAGAGACTATGAACGAGAGCGGTGTTACATCGGAACCCTCTTTTGAAACCTCGTTCCTCTTCAAGGGAGAAACAATGCTGCCACTGGTGATAAGAATGGGTGTGGTATTCAGGCCCGACGATGAGCAGGTGCATCTGGCGTGGGATATAAGCGGTATCACCCGCGATATGCTCGACAAAGGACTGTATATATGTATATACCGATGCCGCAATAACGATGATATATTCCGCTATGTGAGGTCGGTGAACATAAATGAAATTACTGCCATCGACAGCCATCTGGAACCGGGCGACACCGCCGAGTATCGCATAAGGGTGCGCAGCAGGGAGGGCCACTTGTCGCCCTATTCCAATGTGGTGAAGGTGGCATTACCTGCCGAGAGTGAAGTTATAGAGTGATTTACCCAAATAGATATATTGTTTGAATATTATAAAAAAGAGATGAAGCAGATAGGTAACATATTCCTGCTGTTTACAATGGCAATCTTCTGCTCTTGTGGAGAGTTCTTCAATTTTGAGGTGGAGCAGCCCACCGTCAATGGATTGAGAATATCGCACCACGAGATAGACCTCATTGTGGGCGATGGCATAACCTTTGATTTGAAGCTGTCCCCCAACGATATACCTGTATCATATTATTGGCAGGTAGAGGGCGACGAGGATGCCATTGAGCTTGCAGGCCGCAAGGTGAATGCAATGAAGCCCGGCAGGGCACTCGTGAGGGTTGAGGCCGAGAGGGTGAGTAATGGTAATGAAGTGGAAATTGTTTACGACAGTTGCTATGTAAATGTGTTTGACTGGAAGGCTGTGGATTACAATGAGTTCCTCTACGAAACCGTGCTATATTCATCGTTGGTTATTGATGGTGAGCAAAAGACCGGTGCAATGGGCAATACACGCCTTGCAGCAGTGGTGGATGGCGAGTTGCGCGGCCAGGCTGTGATGCGCGAGGCACACGGCGTGCCATATCTCGAAATGCGTATAAGGGCTACATGGCCCGGTGAGGTGGCAACCATCGAGTGCTATAACCCCGATACATACCAGCGCTTTGTCTTCGAATCGCTGCCACTCACCGGCGAAACGTATGGCACGCTGTCAGACCTCAAACGCTATCGAGGTAAAAGCAGAAATTATGGAATTGTGGAAATTGAATAAAGATTAAAAGATATGAAAAGGTGTGTTTTCCTTTTGTTTGCAGTGATGCTTACAGCTGCGGCAATGGCCGATGGCGGTCTAAAGCAGTATAGTAAGGTGGTGCTTACCTTGCTCGACGGGCGAATATTCGATATAGATATCAATGCCGACTCCTATATATACTCCTACACCAAAGGTGAGGACGCCGCGGCAGTGCAGTATGTAGAGGTACACGGTACAAAAGAGATGTATCTGTTCGGTCGCGACGAACTGCTTTCGATAAAATTTGTTAGTGATGCCACAACCGCCATAGAGGATGTTTTTATAACCGATGAAAACAATCCTATGCGCTATGTGAATGGTGAGCTGTTGTTCCACCACAGCCTCAATGGCGAGAGCATACGAGTGTTCGATGTTGCCGGAAAGAAAGTGCTCGACAGTGTGGTGCTGCCGGGTAGAAAAGTTTCATTGGAAAAACTTGTGCAAGGAACTTATCTTGTGGAGGTTAAGGGTTTCAAAACTAAAGTGATTGTGCGATGAGAAAGATTATGGAAAAATTGTTTTTTGCGTCGTTACTGCTTATGTTGGCTGCAACCGATGTAACGGCACAGGTCGATTTGCAAAAGTCCTTTGGGGCAATGTGCAAGGATGGCAACGACTTTATGTTTGCCGAGGGTGGCAACTGGAAGATAACCTTCTCGGCCACCGACTCGCTGGGCAACGAGTATGACAAACCTGTGCAAATGGTGTTCAACGGCGCTCTGTTCAATGAGAATGTGTCATATTATATGGAGGAGGTAGATAGTTTGCTCTTCAAACTGCCCGAAACCGAGTATGCTGCGGGCGTGTTCGAAATAGGCGAGGAACTCTTCAATTACATAGTGGAGAGCGACTCTTTGCACACTATATACTTCAGAATAGATTGCCTTACCAAAACCAAGGTACCCAAAATAGGGCAGAAGGTTGTTTGTAACATTTATCGTGGCAAACTGCCCTATGGCTTTATGGGTCGCGTAGAAAATATGCGTGCCGACTACTCAAAGGGTTGGGTGGAGATGCGCTGTGGCACACTGCCTCTTGAGGATATCTTCGATGTGCTTTACACCGGTGGTGTTACGGGCGTACAGGGCAGCGATGAGGTCCCCGACTCCTTAATAGAGAAAAAGGAGGTGCGCAAACGCATTGTGACGCGTGCTAGAAGCGAGGTGCTCGACACCGTGGTTTCGTGGGGCGACAGCAAGGAACTCGACAAAAAGATTGTAATAACTGAAAAGGGCGAGATTAAGGAGGACGAGGACGAGGGCCCTTTAGTCATTAGCCTCGAGGGTGAGGCTGCACTGTCTGCGCACTTTTCGGCTATTATCGACAAGGCACAGAGCATAAAGAAGATAAGATGCACGGTAGATGCTTCGATAACCGGTAAGGTGAGCGTGGATGCCGATGTGGAAATCTCGCCCGACGAGAATGACAAAACCTCGCTCGATTTTGCATCGGTAAAGGTACCCATTGTGGTGTTGCCGGGTGTGACTGCGAATGTGGATTTCGGTCTTACGTGGAACTACAAGCTCGAGGCACAACTGCACGCCGAGGCCGAATTTGGCATTTCGCGCACGGCGGGTATCGATATCGATGGCCTTAACAGAGAGGTCGTTTGGGTAGATAATAAAGAGAACAATAATAACAACCCGCTGAGTTTCAGCAGCGGTGCATCGGGTGAGGTAAGCCTGAGCGGTGAATTCTTTGTGGCCCTTCACACCAAGGTGGGCTTGGGCATAGCCGGCGAGGGTGTCAGTTTTATGTTGAAATTCGGAACCGGCCCCAAGGTCAGCGGCCAGCTCACCTACAAATTCGGGCAGAGGGATTACGACCTGTACGACCTGCCCGAGTGGCTTGCTGCCCGCGAGGAACTTTACAAAGGACTCAACGAGGGCACCTTCTTCCTGGTGGAGTGGGGCTTGTTGTTCGATGTGGAGTTCTCGGTGGGTTACGATGCCTGGACCTTTTCCGCCAGCGAGTGGATGGAAAAGCTGGGCTTGGAAAATACCCTATTCTTTGAAATATATCGCTTGAACGCTGCACCAAGTACCGAAACCATTGACGACAGACGTCTGGCCGAGGGCTACTACAGCGGCACGTTGAAGAATGAGTATGGTCTCATATTCCCATATGATCTCAATATGCTGTTCCTCGATATATCGCCCGGCGTGGAGCCCGATGGGCAGTTCGAGTATCTGTACGAGGGTGCGGGCAGGTTCAATGCGGTTCGCACAAAGGATGTTTCGTTCAAATTCGACATAAGCCAAGAGCCTCTGCTCAAAGGTCGCAAGATAGGTGTGTATCCCATACTCTTCAACTCCTTCTTCACCGGCAATATGGTAATGGGGCAGTTCGATGAATTCTACCAGCCATATAAAGTGAAGTTCACAGAGTATGAAAAGGATTACGAGCGGGCCGATATTGTGGCAGAATTTGATGCCGATGCCGTGAACAACCCATACATTACCGAGGGCGGTATCATTTTTGTGGATGTGGAAACGGGCGATGTGCTTAAGACCGAAAAGATTTTTGAGAACCGTCAGCCCGATAGTAATGTGATGCAGACATCGGCCACACGCGGTGTTTTCCCGCGTGACGAGTTCAACGTCAAAGCCTATATATATGACAGCGTGAACGATGTATATATGTATAGCAACTCGTGGCCGGGCGGTTTCTTTGAGTACTATGCCCCCACAACAAAGGATGCTACCGAGATTACCGCCGTGGGTGCTACGCTCAATGCCGACCTTCACAGCAGTATCTACGACGCAGAGGATATGAATCACGTGGACAACAGGTTCAGTGTAGGTTTCACTTACTCTCCCAAGGGTACAACGGTGATGGACCACCTGAATAATGTGCGCCTTGTGGGCTACGAACTGAGTCTCGATGGCAAGCTGCAGCCCGACACCGAGTATTTCTTCAATGCTGTGGTCAAGGACAACGAAACGGGCAAAACATACAAGGGCTTGCAGACGAGCTTCAGAACAAAGCCCGTGTTCTATGGCGTTGAGGGCGATGCCAACCACACAAGCGTTATATTCTTTGCCAAGCTCGACAAGGGATTCGGTAACATCTCGAACAAGGGAAAATACAAATTCCTCGTATCGGAAAACCGAATGCTCATAGATGCCGGCGAGGTGATAGAGGTGGAGCCCGAGGATATTACCCGCGACAGCGACGAGGACGATTATGACATTACCGTGGAAGAGGACAACCACTGGGAACGCGAGAAGATTTATTATGTGAAGGTGGTTTATGATGACGGCAATGGCACAAAATACGAATCGAGTGTAGAGGAGTTCCGTTTGCCGCCACCGATAGACAACCTCGAAGCCGAGCCTGCATCGGAATCGGCCTTGCTATCGGCCGATGTGCTCAAGGATTATGCAAACGGCGATGCCAAGATTGTGCTTGAGTATTCAACACTCAACAAGGACTTTGCCGAGAATGCCCAGAGCGAGGATATTACCGAGGATATTACCTGGATAGAACCGTCGCCCGGAGTATTTGAGATGAACTATGAACTGAACGACTTGAGCCCATCGACAACATATTACTACCGCTATAAATTGTATGTAGAGGTAGATAACGTGGATGTTGAGATATATACCACGTCTATACATCTGTTCAAAACGTTGAAATTGCAACTTATGGCAACAACAATGTCATCGACCGTAACGAAGAACAGGGTAACAATGACAGGCTCGGTTACACGCCAGCTGCAAGAACGTCTTGAACAATCGGTGATCAACAAAGGCGACGAGCAGTATATGATATATTTTGAGGTGTCGAAGAACAAGGATATGTCCGAAGCCGTGGTAACATATATACCCTATGACGGGGAGTGCGAGTATTCGGCCGAGCTGCGTAACCTTGCCTGGAACACAAAGTACTACTACCGCTTTGTGGCTATGACTGCCGACGACAAGAAGATGTATCGCGGTGCAATAAAAAGTTTCTCTGTGGAGAAGGAACCGCTTGACAATTACGACCTCGAAACATTCCCCGCGGTGCTTGACGATGAATGGACAATACTGCGAGGTAAAGTAAACAGCAATGTGCTGGAGTCTATTGATACCAAGGAGTATGATGATATGTACATAGGCTTTGAATACTCCTTCAGTGTTGTGGACCTCAACGAAGGCAACGAGAATGTATATCGTGACGGAGCCGTAACGCTTAATATGAATACAGGTTATTGCTCGCAACCACTTAACCTTATGCCCGATACCAAGTACTACTATCGTATCTTTGTGTATGCAGCAGGCAAGTTTATATATGGCAACATCGAGGAGTTCACTACACCATACTACGATGCGGGCCTCATCATACCAAGCAAGGCAAAACGTCGTCGCGGTATCGAAGCCGTAACATCCGAGAATGGTGCCAATGATAGAATTGTAATATTTGACAATGGCAAGATGATTATCCCCGAGGAGGATGAAACAGATAACCCTGCCGAATAGATGAAACTATGAAAAGAATAATGAAAAAGATATTTATGGTAATGCTGGTGGCACTTATGTCACCGGCATTTACCTCTTGTGAGCTTGATGGCCCCGTGGCACATTTTACTATATCTGTAAACGACAGGCTCACATACCTGCCACAAGAGAGCATCACGGAAATGGCGGCATTGAATGATGATTTTGCCACCACCCCCTGCGAGAAAGACGATGCCATAAAGCGTTTCAATGTATTTTGCAACAACCTGCAGGCATATTATGACGAAAACCGTGGCAAGCTCATTTGGGATGACCTTAAATTTGAAATCTGCCTCTACAATACCACCAGTGGCAAAGGGGTGGGCGAGGGCGAGCTTGTGGCCAGCCACATAATATCATATTTGTGCGAGAAGGGGTGATAAAAGCCGGCCTATCGTACTTGAATAAGCCGGCTCTGATTTTAATTAGGTTCTGTGTAAGATTAATATAGGCAACTAAACTATTAACTCTTTGGCTTTTGCTGCAAGTTCGTTATATGGCAAGGCACCTACATTTCGTGTTATATTGCCATCGATACCTACAAAGAAGAGCGTAGGAATTGAACGAATACCAGCCGCCATAGCCAATTGCTCGTTTTTATCGACATCGAACTTTAGTACTTTTACTTTTCCCTCAAATTCTTTTGCCAATCGTTCGAGCTGCGGTGCGAATGCTTGGCAAGGGCCGCACCACGTTGCATAAAAATCAATAACAACCGGTGTTTTACCTGTGTAATCATATCCTCCAAGATACTGCGCATAGTTTTTAATGTTTTCCATATCTTTAATATTTATTGGTTAGTAAAATATTTTATTTTGCTACAAAAAGTATTTAACTGAATTCTGTGTGTTGCAAATATAACGATAGCTATAATTGATTAACAACAGGTTTTTTCTATATTTGCATAGATAAAATCAATTGTTATGACTCTGCAACAACTTAAATACATTGTCGCTATCGATAAGTTCCGCAATTTTGCAAAGGCAGCCGATGCGTGTGAAATATCCCAGCCGACATTAAGTGCTATGCTTGCAAAGCTCGAAGATGAGCTCGATGTACGTATATTTGAACGCAATAACAAAAATGTGAAGCCAACCGTTGTGGGTGAAAAACTACTCGCCCAAGCAAGAAAGGTCGTTATGGAGGCTGGTCGAATTGAAGAAATTGCTGCCGAGGAGAAGAATTCCCTAACAGGAAAACTTACTCTTTCAATAGGTACAACTATTGCTCCATATATTCTGCCACAATTTATAAAAAAATATACAGAAGCATATCCGGGAGTGGAACTGGTTATAAGGGAGATGAAAACTCCCAATATGCTTGCAGCAGTACAAAGCAGCAACGTTGATGCGGCAATTGCTATTGCCGGTAATTCACAACAAGGACTTTTTGAGATACCATTGTATACCGAGAAATTTTATGTCTATTTGTCGGAAAATTGTTGGCGCAAACTGCCGGTTTTCAAGCCCGAAAATCTTGAACACGAGCAAATGTGGATAATGAAAGATGCACAATGCTTGCGAGAAAGTGCATTCAGTTTCTGCAAAGCTCGTTCTAAGGGTAAGCATATATACGAGGCCGGCAGCGTGGAAACCCTTGTGAGAGTGGTGGATATTAATGGTGGGTTTACCATAATTCCCGAACTTCATATCCCCTTTCTTGCCGATAGCCAAAGACAAAATATAAGGTCTATCGATGGGGATTTCCTTTCTCAGCGCAGAGTATCATTATATATAAGAGAAGATTATATACGCGAGCGAATGTTGAATTCTATAACAGATGTATTGCTAAAGATTCTTCCCTTGGAAATGTTCGAGGAACGTATAAAGAAATTTGGAATAAAATTATAAATATATTTCCATTATGCACTCGCGAAACAAGTAAATCTCCACTTTTTTACAGCATAAATAATTTTCTATAACCATTTAAGTTATAGGAGATTAGGGCGCTTGTGAGGTCTTTTGCTTGCGCCCGGGATGACATTCTTACTTGCTCAATGCAGCTGCAATATCCACTGCGATAGGAAAACGAAGTTAGCCGAGCATCGGAGTGCATACGGCCCCTATTATGACAAGGCGGTCATCTCTGATTGTATTGTAAAAAATAAGGAGAGAACCGAATGATTCTCTCCTTGCTGTTATGTAAGATAACTTCTTACTTTGAAAGAGCAGCCGAAATATCCACTGCGATAGCAACAGTAGCACCAACCATAGGGTTGTTACCGATACCGAGGAATCCCATCATCTCCACGTGTGCGGGAACCGATGAAGAACCTGCGAACTGAGCATCGGAGTGCATACGGCCCATAGTGTCGGTCATACCGTAAGAAGCGGGGCCGGCAGCCATATTATCGGGGTGCAATGTACGGCCTGTACCACCACCCGAAGCTACTGAGAAGTAGTTCTTGCCGGCGAGGATGCGCTCCTTCTTATATGTACCTGCAACGGGGTGCTGGAAACGTGTGGGGTTGGTAGAGTTACCTGTGATAGATACATCTACGCCCTCTTTCCACATGATGGCTACACCCTCGCGTACATCGTCGGCACCGTAGCAACGTACTTTTGCACGGGGGCCGTCGCTGTAAGCGATTTCGCGCACGATGTTAAGCTCGCCTGTGAAGTAGTCGAACTGTGTCTGCACGTATGTAAAGCCGTTGATGCGTGAGATAATCTGCGCAGCGTCTTTGCCAAGGCCGTTGAGGATGCAACGGAGGGGCTCTTTGCGCACTTTGTCTGCCTTAGCGGCAATTTTGATGGCACCTTCTGCTGCTGCGAATGACTCGTGGCCTGCCAAGAATGCGAAGCACTTTGTCTCCTCGCGCAACAAACGTGCTGCAAGGTTACCGTGGCCGATACCTACCTTGCGGTCGTCGGCAACTGAACCGGGGATGCAGAATGCCTGCAAGCCCAAGCCGATAGCCTCTGCTGCATCAGCTGCGTTCTTGCAACCTTTCTTCAATGCGATGGCTGCACCTACTACATACGCCCATTTAGCGTTCTCGAAACAGATGGGCTGTGTCTCCTCACAAGTTTTGTAAGGGTCGATACCATACTGCTCGCAAATCTCGTTAGCCTCTTCGATGCTAGCGATACCATTCTCGTTCAATACAGCAAGGATCTGCTTGATACGACGATCCTGACTTTCAAATTTTACGGGTCTTATCATAGCTCAATCCTCCTTATTCTTTACGTGGGTCAATGTATTTAACTGCGCCGTCTTCCTCTTTGAAGCGACCATATGTCTTAGTGAGGTTCTTTACTGCCTCGTTGGCATCAGTACCTTTCTTAATCTCGTCCATGAGCTGGCCGAGGTTGATGAATTGGTAACCGCAAATCTCGTCGTTCTTGTCGAGCGCGAGTTTTGTGATGTAACCCTCTGCCATCTCCAAGTAGCGTGAACCCTTTGCCAAAGTACCATAGAGAGTACCTGTCTGGCTGCGAAGTCCTTTACCAAGGTCTTCCAAGCCTGCACCGATAATCAAACCGCCCTCTGAGAAAGCCGACTGGCTGCGGCCGTAAACAATCTGCAAGAACAACTCGCGCATTGCAGTGTTGATAGCGTCGCAAACAAGGTCGGTGTTGAGAGCCTCAAGGATTGTCTTGCCGGGGAGAATCTCCGATGCCATGGCGGCAGAGTGAGTCATACCCGAGCAACCGATTGTCTCTACAAGAGCCTCCTGAATGATACCGTTCTTGATGTTCAATGAGAGCTTGCATGCGCCCTGCTGGGGAGCACACCATCCAATACCGTGTGTGAAACCCGAAATGTCGGCAACCTCTTTTGCCTTAATCCATTTGCCCTCCTCGGGAATGGGTGCGGGACCGTGGTTGGGACCTTTCTTCACTACACACATGTTTTCTACTTCGTGTGAATAAACCATAATTTTTTATGTTTAAATTGTGAAACTGGTTAATAAAATCTAATCCTTTCAATTTGCGAAGATATGAAAAATATATTTTAATACAAACATGCAGGCAAAAATGTTTGCAAAAAATATTGAGGATTGTGCGGATGTTTGCACAATGGGTGGGGCGTTGTCTGTGCACATGATTTCTTGCTTTCTTGTAAATAATGGTCTTCTTCTTGCCTGTTTGCATGCTAAAAAACATGCTAAAAAAACATAATAAACGCGCGATAATTGTTCATGCTTGCGTTTTTTCCACAAATTGTGCTTATCTTTGCATTTTGTGATTAACGATATAAATAATATTTAAGTATATTTTACAATGAGGAAACTGCTTTCAAATCTGTTACTTTTGCTTTTGCCTGCTGCGGCTTTTATGGCATGCAATGGCAGCGTGGAATCTTATAGTGAGCTTTATTTTAGAAATATATATAGTATAAAAGATGGTGGTAACCCCAATTTCCTCTTTTGCGATGCCATCTATGCCGATACTGCATATCCAATTAAAAAGAGCGATGCCATGGGCTTGAACGCCGGTGAGCGTGCCTATTTGGGAATGAAATCGGAGTTCGATGCCTATTCAATGAGTAAACCTCAAGTAACTCTTTTAGAGATTTTGGCTAAATATACACCCAGGCCCATGAGTGCGAAGGGCAGTTTCGATGCGACACTATACAACGACGCCTTCACATCGGTCGATGCGATAGTCTTTTCCGATTACACGAAGGGCTTTGAATCCCCCGATTTTTTGAGGACGTGGGAATTCTACGATTACCTATGGGCCGATGGCGAGACACAAAATGTGGCAGTTAGATATAATAAGGAGTTGAATTGCAGCCCCAAGATGACGGTAGATAGCCTGCGCAACGGCACGCTCTATTTCCGTCTGTATGCCAATATCGAGAATCGTGGCTGGGGGATAGATAATGAAGCATACGAGTACGATAACTTCCCCGGTCTGGTTGGCAGAATCCTCTCCTTCAAAATGGATTGGGATATGATTTACAACGAGCTCACAGCTGCCGAGAGAGAGGAGATTGTAACCATAGACTCACTGCGTAGCAACATATCGCTTGTTGTCGATGGATGCATCAAAGACAAAGATGGCATGTATGTTCCCAAGGGAGCATTTACAAACAGCCGGGTGCGTAATAGTAAATTTGCAAACGGCTTATACAAGCGCAAGTAATGCCTTCCGTGGCTATACATAAGGGATAACGGCAATATGAATTTCAAGAAACTCACCGATATGGTGCTGATGCTGGTTTCGCAACCGGCAAAGGCTTGGAGGCAAATCTCGCACAGCGAGAGCAGGGCTCCCATGTTCAATGAGTATCTCTATCCCCTGATAATGATTTGCTGCCTATCCACTCTGTTGGGCACTCTCTTTACCCATGAGTGGGGTACCGAAAGTTTCTATTTTGCAGTGGTGAAGATGGGTGTGCAGTTTGCAACCCTCTTCCTTGCCTATCATATCCTTGCCTTTTCTGTTGCAAAAATTTCGACAACATACATGAAGGCCAAGTATGACCGCCTGCACACCGACCAGCTGGCAGCCTATTCCATGGTGGTTGTTCTTCTGTTGGAGATACTGCTGGCGCTCTTCCCCAACTTCAGAATAATAGGGTGGTTGCTGCAATTCTACACCATCAAGGTGGTGTGGGATGGTGCCGCAGTGCTCATGCGCATCCCCGAGGAGCGCCGCTTCACATTTACAATAGCAGTGTCGGCACTTGTCATATTGGTGCCATTCATCATGGGAACAATCATGTCGGGGCTCTCAACAAATTTAGGATAACCTCTTATGGATAAGAAAGTACCAAATATAAATATAAAGAACAGACGTGCCACGTTCGACTATATCATCACCGATACCTACACGGCGGGCCTTGTGCTCACGGGTACGGAGATAAAGTCCATACGCCTATCCAAGGTGAGCCTTGTTGATACATACTGTATCTTCATCGGCAATGAACTATGGGTTAAGAATATGCACATAGCCGAGTATTTTTATGGCTCGTACAACAACCACTCGGCACGGCGCGATCGCAAGCTGCTCCTTGAACGCAAGGAACTGCGCAAGCTGCAGCAGGCGGTAAAGAACCCGGGATTCACCATTGTGCCCACCCGCCTGTTCATAAATGAAAAAGGGCTGGCAAAGCTTGTCATCGGTCTTGCACGCGGTAAGCACGAATACGACAAGCGCGAGACGCTCAAAGAGCGCGACGACAAGCGTGAGATGGACAGAATAAAGAGAATCTATTGACAATTCAGGTGGGGCGACGGCTACGAGCATGGTCGCCGCACTTTTTTATCATACATTAGCTAAATGAAACTGAAAGACGCATTAAAAGATAGAATACTTGTGCTCGATGGCGCAATGGGCACAATGATACAGCAATATTCACTCACCGAGGAGGATTTCCGCGGCGAGCGTTTCGCCGGGCACAATGTTCAGTTGAAAGGGAACAACGACCTTCTTGTGCTCACCCGCCCCGCTGTCATCGAGGAGATACACGGCAAGTATCTGAATGGTGGTGCCGATATCATTGAAACCTGCACCTTTAATGCCAACCGTATCTCGCAAGCCGAGTATGGTTGCGCCCATTTGTGTCGCGAAATAAACATCGCCGCGGCGAAGATTGCACGCCGTGCAGCCACCCTTTACTCGGGTATTAAGCCGCGCTATGTGGTGGGCTCGGTGGGCCCCACAAGCCGCACATGCTCCATGAGCCCCGATGTGGAGAATCCCGCTTTGCGCAACCTCACATTCGACGCATTGGTAGAGGCATACACCGAACAGATGCTTGCTCTCATGGAGGGTGGAGTGGATGCCCTGCTTTGCGAAACAATCTTCGATACCCTCAATGCCAAGGCTGCCGTCTATGCTGCCGATGAGGCTATGAAATTGGCAGGGCGCGAGGTGCCTGTCATGCTCTCCTTTACCGTTGCCGACAGTAGCGGCCGTATCCTTTCGGGGCAATCCATCGAGGCTTTTGTGGCATCGGTCATGAGCCGTAATCTCTTGTCGATAGGCCTTAACTGCTCGTTTGGTGCGGAGCAGATGAAACCCTTTATCAAACGCCTTGCCGAAATTGCCCCCTGCTATGTGAGCGCATACCCAAATGCCGGCCTCCCCAACGAGTTCGGAGCCTATGACCAGACAGCCTATGAGATGGCAATGCTGATGAAGGAGTACATGGACGAGGGGCTTGTGAACATCGTAGGCGGTTGTTGCGGCACCACCAACGAACATATATCATACCTTGCCGTGCTTGCGGCAGAGAGGCAACCGCGCAAGCCTGTGCCATATCCCGCGGATATGTGGCTTTCGGGCCTCGACCGTCTGGTGGTAAACCGCAGTATGAACTTCATAAACATAGGCGAGCGCTGCAACGTGGCAGGCTCGCGCAAGTTCCTGCGTCTTATAAACGAAAAGAACTACACCGAGGCACTTAAAATAGCCCGCACGCAGGTTGAAGATGGCGCACAAGTGCTCGATATAAATTTTGACGACGGCTTGCTCGACAGCAAAGCCGAGATGGTAACCTTCCTTAATCTGCTTGCCGGCGAGCCCGAAATAGCCCGCCTCCCCATAATGGTCGATTCTTCCGATTGGAGCGTTATACGTGCCGGCCTCAAATGCCTGCAAGGGCGTGCCATTGTAAACTCCCTCTCGCTCAAAGAGGGTGAGACGCTTTTTGTGCAGCGTGCAACAGAGGCCAAGCGTTTGGGTGCAGCCGTTGTAGTAATGGCATTCGACGAGGAGGGGCAGGCAACCATATACGAGCGCAAGATTGCCGTGTGCGGCCGTGCATTCGATATATTGGTCAATAAGGTGGGCTTTGAGCCGCATGACATTATCTTCGACCCCAATATCCTTGCCGTGGCAACAGGTATCGAGGAGCACGCAACCTACGGCGTCGATTTCATCCGCGCCTGTGCGTGGATAAAGGAGAATCTGTGCGGGGCGCACATAAGCGGTGGAGTGAGCAACCTATCCTTCTCGTTCCGCGGCAATAATTATGTGCGCGAGGCCATGCATGCCGTGTTCCTCTATCATGCCATAAATGCAGGTATGGATATGGGTATTGTAAACCCATGCACATCGGTTCAGTACGACGATATTCCTGCCCCTGTGCGCACGGCAATAGAGGATCTTATCCTCAACCGCACCCCCGATGCAACGGAGAACCTCATTGCAACAGCCCAGCAGCTGAAAGACAAGGAGGTGGGCACGGCGCATGGCAGCGACGATGCATGGCGCGCTGGCACCGTTGACGAACGTCTTGAATATGCTTTGCTAAAAGGTGTTGGCGATTATCTGCCACATGATATAGCCGAAGCCGTAGATAAATACAAAACAGCCATAGCGGTTATAAGCGGTCCTCTCATGGCGGGTATGAGCCATGTGGGCGAGCTTTTTGGCGCTGGCAAGCTGTTCTTGCCGCAGGTGGTAAAGACAGCACGCACCATGAAGGAGGCTGTTGCGCTGCTGCAACCGCTTATAGAGGCCGATAAAAGCCAAATGGCGGCATCGGCAGGCAAGGTGGTTATTGCCACCGTTAAAGGCGATGTGCACGACATAGGCAAGAATATCGCCGGTGTTGTTATGGGTTGCAACGGCTACGATATAAACGACCTGGGTGTAATGGTGCCTTCCAATGTCATTGTATCGGCAGCAAAAGAGAGCGGTGCCGATATGGTTATTTTGAGCGGTCTTATCACTCCCTCGCTCGAGGAGATGATTACCGTAGTAAAGGAAATGAAGGCTGCCGGCCTCTCCATTCCCGTGCTCATAGCGGGTGCCACCACCAGCCCCATGCACACTGCTTTGAAAATCGCGCCAGCATACGATGGAGTGGTGGTTCATGTAAAGGATGTGTCGCAGAATGTTATTGTGGCGTCCAAATTGCTTGGCAAGCAGGCCGACCGTGATGCTTTTGTAGCTGCAGTGCGTGCCGAACAGGAGCAATTGCGCACCCAAGCGGCCGACAAGGAGCAACAGCAGCTGCGTTCGCTTGCCGCTGCACGCGATAACAAACTCCGCCTTTTTGGCGATGTGCAAACCCACAGCGATGAGTGTAATTGCGGTTGTTGCAAATAAAAAAGCAACAAACAGCGTTATGTAATAAAATGGTAATATTTATTTCGTAAACTTACGCGCTTGAATTTATACGGCTATAAGCGAATTGTCATTTCGAACGTATGTGAGAAATCTATTTAGATACTTCACTGCGTTCAGTATGACAAAACAGAGTTTTGTTATTGTTACAACAAAATAGGCGCTTATATACAAATTACACTAAATGTAAAATTGTCATTTCGAACGTATGTGAGAATTCCACTTAGATACTTCACTGCGTTCAGTATGACAAAACGAGTTTTGTTATTGTTACAAAAATATACAAATGAGTGAACAGAAAAAATACACCGGCCTCACAACGGCCCAGGTAGAGGAGAGCAGGAGTAAATATGGCAGCAACATACTCACTCCGCCCAAGAAAGAATCCTTGTGGAAAAAGTTTCTTGAGAAATTTGAGGACCCCATCATAAGAATTCTGCTTGTGGCATGGGTACTCTCCATGATAATATCGGCTGTACACTGCTGGGGCCCCGAACAGGCCGGCTTGCAAGCCTTTTTGGAACCGCTTGGCATCTTCTTTGCCATTGTTCTGGCAAGCACCATAGGCTTTATCTTCGAGGTTAAGGCAGCGCGTGCATTTGAACTGCTCAACATGGTGAACGACGATGTGCTTGTTACCGTGGAGCGCGACGGCCGCGTGCAACAGGTGGGGCGCAAGGATGTTGTGGTAGGGGATATAGTAATCCTTAATACCGGCGACGAAATACCCGCCGACGGAACACTCATTGAGAGTACCTCCATGCAGGTGAACGAATCCACCCTCACCGGCGAGCCCGTTATCGACAAAACAACCGATGAGGCTCTCTTCGATAGCGAGGCTACATATCCGTCGAACCGTGTGCTGCGCAGCACCACGGTGGTCGATGGTTATGGTATCATGCGCGTGGAGCTTGTGGGCGATGCCACCGAGTATGGCAAAGTAAACGAGGGTGCACTCATAGACAACGGTGTGGAAACACCGTTGCAGATACAGTTGAAACGCCTTGCCGGTACCATAAGCAAGCTGGGATACATTGCGGCGGCCATCATATTCCTGTTGCTGTCGGCAAAGGTCTTTATGGGCGCTACTTCCTCTACCATGGATATCGTGTCGGGGCTGTTGCACAGTTTCATGATAGCAGTAACGCTCATCGTGGTATCTGTGCCCGAGGGCCTTCCCATGAGTGTTACCCTGAGCCTGGCGTTGAGCATGAACCGTATGCTCAAAACCAATAACCTTGTTCGTAAAATGCACGCCTGTGAAACAATGGGTGCAGCTACGGTAATTTGCACCGACAAGACAGGCACCCTCACACAGAATCAGATGCAGGTGGCCGAGGCCAACTTCTTTGCACTCGGCAGCCGCCCTCTTGCCGATGATGTGGTGAGCAACCTTGTTAAAGAGGGTATTGCGGTGAACTCCACCGCCGCGCTCGACAAGGCCTATGGTACAGTGAAAACCATTGGTAACCCCACCGAGGCTGCGCTGTTGCTGTGGCTCGACAAGCAAAATATTCCCTACGGCCCTCTGCGTGAAGCCGAGGTTGTGAGTCGCCTCACATTCTCCACCGAGCGCAAATATATGGTAACCGTGGTACAGTCGCCCCTCTTGGGCAAAAAAGTACTCTATGTAAAGGGTGCCCCCGAAATAGTGCTCTCGCTCTGCAACCAAGTGGCAGAGCAGGGTGGTGCATATGGCACCGTTGAGAGCAACCGCGAAAATATTGAAGCACGCCTGCTCGAATACCAAAGCAAGGCTATGCGCACGCTTGGCTTTGCCTATCAGGTACTCGATGGCGATGTGCCCGATGCACCCTATGAGGATGGCCGTTTGTCGCCTGCCGTTAATCTCACATTCTTGGGATTTGTGGCAATATCGGACCCCGTGCGTGCCGACGTTCCCGATGCCGTGCAACGCTGCTTGTCGGCAGGCATTGATGTGAAGATTGTTACAGGCGACACCCGCGGCACCGCCTCGGAGATAGGCCGACAGATAGGAATATGCACCGCCTCCACACCCGATGCCGATATTATCACCGGCCCCGATTTCGAGGCGTTGAGCGACGCGGAGGCAGCACAGCGAGTAATGAGCCTTAAAATAATGTGCCGTGCCCGCCCCATGGACAAACAACGCCTTGTGCGTCTGCTGCAAGAGCAGGGCGCAGTGGTGGCTGTTACAGGTGATGGTACCAACGATGCTCCCGCGTTGAAGGCTGCACAGGTGGGCCTCTCAATGGGCGATGGCACATCAGTGGCAAAGGAGGCCAGCGACATTACCATAATAGATAACTCCTTTGGCAGTATCACACGCGCCGTTATGTGGGGCCGCTCGTTGTATAAGAATATTCAGCGTTTCCTCCTTTTCCAGCTCACAATAAACGTGGCAGCCTGCTTCATTGTGATGCTTGGCTCATTGGTGGGCTCCTCGTCGCCCCTCACAATCACACAGATGCTGTGGGTAAACCTCATTATGGATACCTTTGCCGCCGCTGCACTTGCATCGTTGCCGCCCAGCTGGGCTGTGATGAAGGATAAACCTCGCAAGAGTGGCGAGAAGGGCGATTTCATAATCACACGCAACATGGCACTGAACATATTTGCCTATGCTGCGGTGTTTGTGGCGGTGCAGATGTTTATACTCCTTGCCTATAAAGCCGATGGTGCGATAACCGCTGTCGAGATGTCCGAATTTTTCACTATCTTTGTGCTGTTGCAATTTTGGAACATGTTCAATGCCAAGGCTTATATGACCGGTACATCGGCATTCAGCGGGCTTCACAAGAGCGCTTCGTTCCTTATAGTGGCATTGGTTATATTGCTTGGGCAGTACCTCATAGTTACCTATGGCGGTACAATGTTCGGTGTTACACCCCTGCCGTTTGCAACATGGGGCAAAATTATTCTGTGCACCTCGCTTGTGCTTGTGCTGCCCGAATTGTGGCGCGTTGTTACAATGCTCTGCCGTTCGGTAGCGAAGATATAAAACAGATGGTAATGTAGAATGGCTTATGATAGCCGCCACATTGGTTAATACAATATAAAACAAAACATAATGGAATCAGTTGCATTTATAGAGTGGTGCTTGGAGCACCTTAACTATTGGACAATAACTCTGCTCATGGCAATAGAGAGCTCGTTCATCCCCTTCCCATCCGAGGTCGTGGTACCACCGGCTGCATGGCTTGCTGCCGACCCCGATAGCGGGCTCAATGTCTATCTCGTTGTCTTTTTTGCCACTGTGGGTGCCATAATAGGTGCTCTTGTGAACTATCTCCTTGCTTTGTGGCTCGGCCGCCCCATTGTATATAAGTTTGCCAACAGCCGTTTCGGCCACATGTGCCTCATAGACGAGCCCGCTGTTAAAAAGGCCGAGGAGTATTTTGAGAAACGCGGTGCGGCATCAACCTTCATAGGCCGTCTTATTCCCGCAGTGCGCCAGCTCATATCAATCCCCGCCGGCCTTGCCCGCATGAAGCTGGGCACTTTCCTGTTGTTTACCGCGCTTGGTGCCGGTATATGGAACGGCGTGCTTGCCGGCCTCGGCTGGTACTTGTCAAAGGTACCCGGCATTGAAACAAAGGAACAGCTCATTGAAAAGGTAACGGTTTACAGCCACGAGATTGGTTACTGCTTCATTGCACTTGGCGTGTTCATTGTAGCATACCTTGTTTATAAAGGGTGGAAGAAGTAACAATAAAAAAACAGAGCCATGTGAAGTGAACCCCAAAGTTTGGACAAAAAACTTTGGGGTTTATTTTATGCGTAAGAAACACGATCACCAAGCATTGCTCAAATACATGCATATGCTTGAAGATGGATATTCCATCAAACATATCGAAGACAATTATGGTAT
>JAFTNW010000023.1 GCA_017451695.1 Bacteroidaceae bacterium | reverse complement strand
TTGCAAATTTCGAACGCAAAATCATACTTTTGCTACTTAAATGCAAGACACCATATCTTTCGTTGCTGTTGTTGTATATGCCATACGCTTGCAGATTGGTGTTGTCGTCAATCGTCTGCACAAAAAGCGAGTCCCCTACATGCTGAAAACGGCAGTAATGCCTCTCTTTATCTGTTATTCTTATCTCAAGCAGATTTAATTGTATGCCCCAAAAACGACTATCGTGCTTGGTGTCGATAGCCTCCGTAGCTCCCTCCTCGGCAATCTCCATCAATTTCCAAAAGCCACCCAAGTCGCCGTTCTCATCCTCTTTTTGGCATGCAACGAATGTCATTGCTGCAAACATCAATATTATAATCTTTTTCATTTGTTCTTCTTTTTCAGGTTTATTATTCCGCTTTTGCAAATAGTGAACATTCCGCTACGGCAGTTATTGCCATGCAGGCCGCCATTGTCAAAAGCATACGATGCTTTCAC
This sequence comes from Bacteroidaceae bacterium, assembly GCA_017451695.1. Classification (GTDB taxonomy): domain Bacteria; phylum Bacteroidota; class Bacteroidia; order Bacteroidales; family Bacteroidaceae; genus HGM04593. Next base: position 92,814 of record JAFTNW010000023.1, on the reverse strand, counting down.
ACTCCAACCCTTAAACTTGCCAGGCTTGTATGCTATTTCAATAAGCCCGGCATTGTTTGTCTTTATTTCCGTGAAGGGATCTTTGTATGTTCCCCAATTGTTGGAGTGTGTAAATAGCAATCTGTATGACAACTCGTCAGTGGGCTCGCCCTCAATGCCTATGTGAAAAGCCTCCACACGATTGTTATAGCAATTCAAAATCCTGTTCTCGTTGTATATGGGCGATGTAACAAGCGGAGAGCCCATTACCATACCATAGTTAAACCAACCGTTGTACCACTCGTGGTTGTAGTTGTTGTCGCGGCAACTTATTTGGTCGGGTATTTTATCGGTCTTGTCGTGATATACCGGACCACTCTGGTTTTTCAAGTTAAAATACTCTATGGCAATGCCTTTTATCCATTTGCAATCCTTTAACCTAAGTTCAATGCCCACAAGCTGCTCTGTCCACAAACCATACTCCATAAACATTTGCGAATGGTCGTCGAAAAGATGTTCGTAATATGTGCGCAGGCTCCAATCTTCTTGTGTCCAATTGATTGCAGCATGCCAACTGCCCAGATGGTTGCCGGCAATGTTTGTTTTGTCAAAACCTGTATATTCTTTATCGCCGCTGCTTGGAACAAATGCTTTGAAATAGTCCGTTAATCGGGTGGGGTTGGTATGGTTTACCCCTTTAACATTCTCATGATTATAAATGGTACCGCCAAACTGCGCGGTCATCTGTAATCCCCATTCAAATGACAGTGGGTGTCTCTTTTCTTTACCTATTTTGAAAAATATAGCTTTTGAGTGGTAACGTACCCCCACGGTATGAGCATTCCCTTCGTTTACCCAATCCTTTTGCCATTCGCCATCGCTAAACCATCCGTATGCAATATGTCCACGGATCTTGAACCAATCGTTGGTGCCAAAGAAATCGTAATACTCCGGTACCTCAATGCGTATTTGTGGCACAGGGCGTGCATTGCCGCTCTCAACAAGGCCGCCGCTTGAAATTCTGTGATTCTTTAATTCTCCCCAGCGCTCTTTCTGTCCCATGGACAAAGTAAGCATCTTCCAACTTACATCGGCATAGGCCTGCTGTATAAATACAGCCGATGTCAATCCTTCGCCGGCAACAACATCGGCACCCCATGAAAGTGAGAAACCTTTGTTGCTAAGTATGTAATCCCCGGCAAGCCCTGCACGCATATATGCAAACCCTGCCTCGTCGCCACTCAATCCTTGTCTGTTTGACAGGTGCCATGTGGGTGGGGTATCCTCTGTTGCGTATGTACCCGTTGTTTCCACACGGTATTTTATATCTTGCGCCTGGGTAGTGGATACAAGTGTCGCAAGCGATAGTATGCCAAATAGTTTCTTTATCATTTTTTGTTTTTTAGTCTCTTTTTGAAAAAATAGTGCCATGTTCTGAATATCGGCCCCCAAAGTGTTTCGCTTGGGTAGCTGCTTAGGAATTTCATGTGGTGAGTGCTTTTGCTGATTGCACGTTTTATGAGAGAATTGCTCATCTCATTCTTGTATCTTGGGCTGTATTTGCCAAAATTCCCGGCAACCATTATCTCGTTGAGCAAGAATTCTCCCTCCTTTTCAAGTGGCTTGATGAGCATTAATGTATCGCCGGTGTTGAAGACTCTTTTTAGAACATACATCACCGCTCCTGCAAAACGCAGCATCTTCAAATCTTTTAGTACGCTTAATGTTGCCTCTTTCTCCTGTGCAGTGAATCCTTGTTTCAACACATAATGGTAATCGAGCAATTGTCGCAAGCCTATTCCTTCCTGAAACAGATGTCTGTATATGTGCAACAGAATATATACGCGGTTAAAGGCGGATGTGGGGACATTCACCTCTCCGCCCTCGTTGCCCATAGTGGTTTTGTTGGTGAATTGTCGTTCACTCTCTTCGTCGAAGTATCGTTGCAATCTTTTGTTTGTAAAATAGCAGTTCATCCATGTTGGTGTGAAATGTATCTCTATTCCCACTTTACCTATCTCAATAAAATCAACATGGTGATATACCGGCCTGCAATTGGGCAGATGGCGTTTGACGTAGGCGAGGATTTTATCTCGGCCGCCTTCGAGCCATATATCGATATCTCCGGGTGTGCGCAGAGTGGGGTTGTCATACAGCAGTGCAATTCCTTGTCCCTTTAATATGGTGCTGCGGAATCCCTCCTCTTTGAACTTTGCGCTCACTCTCGCCGCAATGATATTAAGTTTCTCATTTTGCTGCTTTATCCGTTGGCAATAATTATGCCACATGAGTAACAGGCTTTTTGGCGGGAGCTTCTCTGCACTGAGTTTCTCGATACCCGCGAATGCTATACCAATAAGTGTCTGCTTTTGTGATAATTCAAAAATTTGCTCCCACTCCTGCGCGGTAGGGGAGAATGCAAACTCATTGCTTGTACCTATGCCCAAGCGTATGAGTTCAAAAAACATTTCAGTTACATCCGAATGTTGCATTATATCTTATAATCGTAGAGGGTGCGCTGCTTACGGCACACCCTCTTTTTGTTTTAGTTACGACGTATTCTTATTTGCAACGCATCTTTAATGGGTTCATCGTTGATTATAACCAAATAACCACCGCCGCCGGCACCTGTTATTTTGATACCCTTAACATCGTTTATATACTCGTTTATTGTCTCCATCACATAGTCGGGTGCCATATTGGGAAACATTGCAATTTGTGCACGGAACGATTCGGTTGTAGCCTTTCCCCATGCATCGATATCCTTGTTGTTTATCGCATGCCAGCAATCGTTGGCTGCTTTGGCAAGCCTTTCTGCTCCCTCCTTGTCAATCTTTGTGTTGGCAAGTACATCGTAATCGCCTTTGCGTGGCGACAGTGGAATGAGCCAGATGCTTTTCTCTATAAAACTGAGAATATCGTTGTCCTTAACGCTCTTGATTTCGCTTGGCCAATATTTCTCGTCCTTGTAGTTCAGGCGGTTAAGACCGGGCATTACCACGCCTATGGCATCCTGCGAGCCACTGATGTATGGCGAGCCGGGAGGGTTCTCATAGCAAAAGAGCTCTTTTGCAAGCACTTCGCGGTCGCCTTTGGGTATGTCTATGTGCCACATCTCAATAGCTGCTTTACGCGAGGATGTGCTCATGCCGCTTCGGTTGTTGAAATCGTAGTCGGGCTCAATGTTTATTGTCAGCACCGGTCCTTCGGCATATTTGTTTACATATGGCTGGTCGAGCCATCCGCCAGCAAGATCAATGCGATAGGGAATTTTACACTCCTGGCGCAGGGCGGTTGTGGAGCGTGTTGGCAACCCGGCTTCGGGTATGCGTGTGCTCACCTTTAACTCAATACCATTTTCTTCGCAGAAGCGTTTCTTTTCAGGGGTATATCCATCAGTGTTTACAAAGAATATATCGGGCTTCAAAGCTTTTACGTCTTCGGCAAAATCCATGATACCGCTGCCTGAATTAACAAACGCATCCTTTACATAGCGAATAGCCTTTACCATGTATAGACGTTCTTCCTGTGTGTTAATGGTCTTACGGTTCTTTAAGTCCTGAATTGTGCTGTCCGAACCTATCCCCACATATAAATCACCATATTGGGATGCCTCCTTGAAAAAGGCTACATGCCCCGAGTGTAACATGTCATAGCATCCCGATACAAAAACTTTTTTATTCATATTTGGATTTGTTTCTATTGTGTTTGATTAATGCAGCAAAGCAAATGTGTTGTTTCCCGCAATCATATATATGCAAAAATAGTATAAATAATATAAATGTAGGCTTTTTTCGCCACAAAGTTGTTTATAATCTTTTTCTTATCTTGGTATAATGGCAATCAATCATTGCTACCGGCGGTGTCGGTTGGCATGGTTGGGAATGCCTTCCCCTCGTTAAGCACTTCCACGGCTTTCAATACCGTTTCGTCTGTGAGATTTATGTATTTCACATGCTCAAGCATACCCAGAATGTTGTAGATTATATTGGCATTCAGCGGTTCTACAAGCATTTTGCGCGATTGTGCTGCCTGTTCGGCAGGTAGTTCCACTCCCTTTTCTGCTGCAAATTTTATGAATTCTTCCACTGCAGAGTTTTCCTTCATGTACGCAACAATATCTTGATATCTCTTGAACGTGGCAAGCTTGCTGCGATTCTCTTTGCTGTATTTGAATGTGAATGCAGCGAGCAATCTTTTGTTTATTATGGTAGTGAGGTAGGGGGTGTATTTAGCCGAGTCGCCCGGCACGAATATGTCGGGCATGATTCCGCCGCCACCATAAACCGTGCGGCCTATGCCTGTTTTGTAAACCAACGAATCGTTTTGGTGTATGCTGTCCTGTGAAAAGAATTCGCCACGCTCGTAACGATTTATTATATCCATGGCATACTCCTCGTCGTCGCCCTTGGTGTATGGCTTCTGGATGCAACGGCCCGATGGTGTGTAATAACGAGCTATTGTCAAACGCACAGCCGAGCCGTCTTTGAATTCAAAAGGTTGCTGAACCAGGCCTTTGCCAAAAGTCCTGCGCCCGATGATTGTACCACGGTCGTTGTCCTGAATGGTTCCGGCAAGAATCTCGCTTGCCGATGCCGATATTTCGTCGGTGAGCAATACCAGCGGAATATCTTGCAGGTTGCCCCTGCCGTTTGCATAATCGATGTTGCGTGGCGAGTTCACACCCTCGGTATATACAATAACATCGCCCCTTTTCAAAAACTCGTTTGCCATTTGCAGCGCAACGCCCATGTAGCCGCCACCGTTGCCTCGCAAATCCACAATCAATCCCTCGCAGTTGCTTTGCAACAATTTTGCTACAGCTATAATGAATTCGGTAAAAGTTTGCTCGGCAAACCTCTCAACCTGCACATATCCCCATTTGTTATCAATGAGATATGCTGCCTCTATACTCTCCAATGGAATATCGCCGCGCACAATGTTGAAGTGGAGCAAATCCTTCTCGCCATATCTTTTTACACTCAATTTTACTTTGGTACCTTTGGGCCCTTTGAGTTTCTTCATGGCATTCTCCTCGGTACACACATCGCCCACGAACAATGTGTCGTTTACCATTACGATGCAGTCGCCTGCCATCAGCCCCACCTGTTCCGACGGACCGCCGCGTATCACATCGCTCACGTTTACCGTATCCTCTTGTATGGTGAATCGTATGCCTATTCCGCTGAAACTGCTGGCAAGGTCGGCATTCGTGGCCTCTAAATCCTTGGCGGGGATATATTGGCTGTGAGGGTCGAGCTCGCTCAAAATCTTAGGCATGGTTTTCTCCATTATATCTTCCATGCTGAGCGAATCCACATAGTTGTGATGCACCAACTGCATCAACTCATCTACTTTATTTGCACCGGGGGTGGTTATTAGAATGGTTTGGTGCCTGTCGGATGATATATATATACCAATCAGCACTCCTATAAGAGTGAACAGTACCAGCAGGGTAGGTGTGAATTTTTTCATAAAGAACAATTATTCCTCGTTTTCTTGTAAATATACGGTCTCCACGCCGGCTCTTTTCAAAAGGTCGAGCCCATCGGTGATGCGGTATTTTACACTATATACCACACGCTTTATTCCGGCTTGTATTATAAGCTTGGAACACTCTATACATGGCGATGTTGTTACATACAGGGTGGCTCCTTCGCTGCTGTTGCCCGAGCGTGCAATCTTGGTGATGGCATTGGCCTCGGCGTGCAGTACGTATGGTTTTGTGAGGCCGCTCTCCTCGTCCTCGCAAATATTTTCAAATCCGGCAGGTGTGCCGTTATATCCGTCGGATATAATCATTTTGTCTTTTACAATGAGTGCGCCCACTTTACGTCTTTGGCAGTATGAGTTTTCTGCCCAAATGGCAGCCATGCGCATATATCTCAAATCGAGTTCTCTCTGTTTTTTGCTATCTTCCATAGTAATGGTATTTATTAATTATTCTAATATGGTTATCGGCTGGGAATTGTTTACAATGTTGAACTCTCTATTTATTGTAAAATTGCATGAAGGCGTTGCCTTGCTGCACAATTATCTGTAAATAGTTGGCATCCCCGTTGTACGAAACGGCGTTCTGCAACATGTTTCTCATTCTTTTTGCAATATCGTCGTTTGTTATGTTCCCGCTTGTTCTTATGTTGCTGCATCGGAATGTGCGCGAGCCGCCATCGGCCTGCCAATTACCTGATATTGTGGCATTGGCAGGAGTTGTCAATGTAAACGTGCTGCCTTTAAACAATAATATATATGCAGCGTTGTTTTGTGGTACAAAATGCTCTTTGCCCTCTTGTATGAATGTGAGTGTCCAGCTGCGGTCTATGAAAATCTCCTGTATGTCGTCCTCTTTGTTGCATGATGCAAAGGTAATGGCTGCAAGGATAACAAGCGCTGTTTTTATTATTCTGTTTTTCATTGTAGTGCGTGTTAGAAATGTGGGCAGATGCTCTCTATTCCGTCTCTTTCGAGCAGAGCCTCTATTTGGGGCTTGCGTCCTCTGAAACGCAGATACAGATTCATGGGATGCTCTGTGTCGCCTTTCGATAATATGTTGTCGCGGAACGATTGAGCCACTTTCATATTTAATACACCCTCTTCCTTGAAGCGCGAGAAGGCATCGGCATCGAGCATTTCGGCCCATTTGTAGCTGTAATATCCGGCTGCGTATCCGCCCGACATTATATGGCTGAATTGCGGAGTTATTCCGGCCTCTTGTACCACGGGAAGTAACTTGATAGCTGCTGTTACAGAGTGTTCATACTCCAACACATCGCCTTCGAATGGTTTTGAAATGTTGTGCCATGCCTGGTCTATGAGCCCAAGCCCCACTTGGCGTATGCATTGGTATGCCACACGGAAATTGCGTGCCGCGCGAATCTTGTCGAGCAGTTCCTGTGGTATTGTTTCGCCTGTTTCGTGGTGGAAGGCAAACATCTTCAAAAATTCCTCTTCAAATGTAAAGTTCTCCATTATCTGCGAGGGCATCTCCACGAAGTCCCAAAGTACATTGGGGCTGCATAGAGAGGCGTATGTAACATTGGATAAAATCCCATGCAGGCAATGCCCGAATTCGTGCAACAGGGTATTAAGTTCGTCGAAATTCAGCAGTGTAGGTTTCCCCGGCAGCGGTTTGCGGAAGTTTGTGGATAGTGTTATGTGCGGGCGGTAATCCTTGCCGTCGGCATCCTTGTATTGGGCTTTCAGCGAGTCCATCCACGCACCGGCATGCTTGCCTTTGCGTGCATAAAAGTCGCAGTAGAGCAGTGCAAGGTATGTGCCATCATAATCGTAAACCTCCCATACCTTTACATCGGGGTTGTATGTGGGAATGTCATGATTTTGCTTGAATGTGATTCCGTAAAGGCGCGTAGCCAAATAGAATGCACCATATATTGCCTGGTCCAGATTGAGATATGGGCGCACGATTTCGTCGCTGATATTGTATTTCTTCTCTTTCAGCTTTTCGGAATAGTATGCAAAATCCCAAGGCTCGAATTGGAAATTCTCTCCCTCGCACTCCATGGCATAGTGCTTAACCTCATCTACGTCGTTGCGTGCGGCAGGCAGGTAGCTCCATGTGAGCTTGCCAAGCATAGCAAACACGGCATCGGTTGTGCCGGCCATGCGCTCGGCAACGATATAGTCGCTGTATGTGTTATAGCCAAGCAAACGGGCTAACTGCAAACGGGCATTTACAATATCCTTTACAATATTGCGGTTATCGTATTCATTGCCTTTTGCTCCTATGGTGCTGTATGCCATATACATCTGCTTACGCAGTTCGCGGTTGTTGCAGAATGTGATAAACGGCAGATAGCTGGGGCGATGAAGAGTGAAGAGCCAGCCCTCTTTTCCACTCTCCTTTGCACTTTTTTCGGCAGTTTCAATTAGGTCCTCGGGCAAGCCTTGCAAATCCTTTCTGTCGGTTACAAGCAGAGTGAAAGCATCGGTGTCCTTTATGATGTTTTCCTGAAATTTCAGCGACAGCAATGTGAGCTGCCTGCTCAACGAACGATACTCCTCGCGTTCATTGCCCATGAGGTTTGCTCCCTGTCTTACAAAACCGGTGTATATCTCCTCTGTGAGCCTTTTTTGTTCGTCGGTGAGCGTGGCGGGCATGTTGTCGTGCACGCTTTTTATGCGGGCAAACAATGTTTCGTTAAGCGTTATGTTGTTTCTGTGTTCGGTGTATATCTGTTGCATCTCCTCTTCCACTTTTACAATCTCGTCGTAACTGTGGGAGTATATCAAAGCATTAAAAGCGCATATAACATCACTTAACATTCTTCCGCCACACTCGTATGGTATGATGGTGTTTTCAAATGTGGCAGATGCTTTGTTATTGCAAATTTTTTCAATATTCTCTTCTTCTCTTTTTACACCCTCCTTGAGAGCGGGTATAAAATGCTCCAAAGTGATGCGGTCATAGGGGAAAGCATCAAAAGGTGTGTTGTATGGTATGCAAAAAGGATTCTCTGTCATCTTCTGTTGTCTGTTATTATAAATCATGCGAATATAGCTATTTCCGTTTGTTTTTGCCTCTTTATTTTTCACAATATTTATTAAAAAGGTGGTAAAACCCCCGCTTTGTTAAATATAACAATAAAAACGGCCGCTTTGTTTTTGCAATATTGCCATAAAATAAGCAACAAACCAACTTTCTGTTGGTTTGTTGCTTATTTTATGTGATGTGCGGATTACAGGTTGAATGTTCCCTCAACAAGTTGTCCCATGGCCCATACTCCACGAATGTTCAATGCTTCGTCGAGAATCATGATGTCGGCATCCTTGTCCTTTTGCAATGAGCCCTTACGGTCGTAAACACCCATAATCTTCGAAGGTGTCTCCGATGCCATTCTCACGGCGTCTTCCAAAGGAATCTCGGCCTTCTGCACAAGGGTACGAATCAGGCGGTCCATTGTGGCAACGCTACCGGCAAGAGCGGTGCGGTCGGCAAGCTTGCACACACCATCCTCGATGATTACGCGGGGGTCGAATGCTGTTGTGCTGTCGCTTGCTGCGCATGCAAGAGCGTCGGTGATTACGCAGGCCTTCTCCACACCCTTGATTTTGTGAACAAGACGCAAGATTGTTGCGGGTACATGAATACCGTCGGCAACAACCTCAACGGTCATATCGTCGTGCAGATAGATGCTCTCCACGGTACCCTCGTATTTGTATTCGCGACGTTTGTGGAAACCGGGCATGGCATTGTAGAAGTGGGTTGCGTGTGTGTAACCGTTCTCATGCGCCACATGGATGTCGTCATACTCGGCCTGTGTGTGTGCAACCGATGCCAAAATACCTTTTGATGTAATGTATTTACCAAACTGCATTGCTCCGGGCAACTCGGGGGCTGCATCCCAGCGCTTGATACAATTCCATTTTTCAACCAATGGGATATACTCTTTGGGGTCGGGATCCTTTATATTCTCGGGCAACTGACCACCGGCCATAGCCATATTCAGATAGTGGCCCTCCAAGTGCAAGCCGAGAACGGGGCTGTTGGGCTCGGCCATCAACTTGGTACAAGTTTCGGCGGCAGCCTCAATCATGGGTACGGTTGATGAAGAAAGGGTGGGGAAGATACTTGTTGTTCCGTGTTTCATGTGAGCCTTTATTGCGCCACGGAAAGCCTCTTCGGTACCCTCCATAAAGTCGCAACCGCCACCACCATGGATGTGGATTTCCACACCGCCGGGAACTACATACATGCCTTTTGCATCAACTAACTCCGCGCCAATAACGGCAAGGTCGCAGTTTGTTACCTCTAAAATCTTGTTGTCTCTGATGATTACAGAGCCGTCCTTCAACCAACCTTGTGGAGTAAGGATTTTTGCGTTAATAATTTGCGTAAGCATAATATCGTGTCTTTATAAGTTTTTTGTTGTTTCTTTACATCTATGTTACAAAGTTATCTAATTTTAATTTTATCGGTCATTTTTTTTCTACTTTTTTACCTTTTATTTGATAAAATTTCTTCAAAAAAAATGCTACTCACGATTTGCGGATAATATTCTATCTGACAAAATGTAATTAAAACATGATTTATTTTGGTTAAATGTGCTAAATGTATTTATAGATACTTGCAAAAAGATATTTATGTGATTTTTGAGCATTTTCTGTTTTTAGCTATTGTTTTTGCTAAAACAGCGAAAAATCTCTTCCTTTTTTCAAAAATGCGCCCTGTTTTTGTGGAAAATGTTTATAAATTCAATGCTTTTTTTATAAAATTCTTTGTAATTGGGTGGTGTGGCTGTATATTTGCAAGCGATTAACAAATTTACAAAAAGAAAATATTGCAAATGTCAGCGGGTATGTTGCACGCAATATAATAAATCAGGTAAATAATATGTCAAAATTAAGATTCGAGGTTGTTACGGCTGCATTTGGCAAAAGTGCCGTGGATGTCCCCAATAAAACAGAACGCCCTTCTGATTACTATGCGGTAAAAGTATTCAACCGCGAGAAGATGTTCAAATATCTTCCCAAGGATATATATAACAGTCTTATAGATGTAATAGACAATGGTGCTTCGTTCGACGGTTCAATAGCCGATGCCGTTGCCGAAGGCATGAAAAAGTGGGCGATAGAGAACAATGCCACACACTATACCCATTGGTTTCACCCGCTTACCGAAACAACCGCCGAAAAGCACGATGCCTTTATTGAACACGATGGCAAGGGTGGTGTGCTCGAGGAGTTTTCGGGCAAGTTGCTTGTGCAGCAAGAGCCCGATGCATCTTCGTTTCCCAATGGTGGCATACGCAGTACCTTTGAGGCTCGCGGTTACAGCGCATGGGACCCCACATCGCCCGCCTTTCTCATAGGCGACACACTCTGTATTCCAACGGTATTCATATCATATACTGGTGAGGCGCTCGACTATAAGGCACCCTTGCTTAAATCGCTTCGTGCAGTGGATAAAGCGGCCACCGATGTGTGCCGTTATTTCGATAAAAATGTTAAGAAAGTTACAACCTATCTTGGCTGGGAACAGGAGTATTTTCTTGTGGATGAAGGCATGCTTCTTGCTCGCCCCGATTTGTTGCTCACCGGGCGCACACTCATGGGGCACGACAGCGCCAAGAACCAACAGCTCGAGGACCACTATTTCGGCTCCATACCTGCCCGCGTTGCAGCCTTCATGAAGGATTTGGAGATAGAGGCTATGAAGTTGGGCATCCCTGCAAAAACCTGCCATAACGAGGCTGCTCCCAACCAATTCGAGTTGGCACCTATATATGAGGAGTGTAACCTTGCCGTCGATCACAATATGCTCATAATGGCACTCATGAAAGAGGTGGCACGCCGCCATGGCTTCCGCGTGTTGCTGCACGAAAAACCTTTCAAGGGTGTTAATGGATCGGGCAAGCATAACAATTGGTCGCTTGGTACCGATACGGGTACACTGCTCATGGCACCGGGTAAAACCGATAAGGACAATCTGCGTTTCATAACATTCGTGGTAAATACCCTTGCGGCCATATATCGCCACAACGGCCTTTTGAAAGCCAGCATAATGTCGGCTGCAAATGCGCATCGCTTGGGCGCGGCCGAGGCTCCCCCCGCAATTATTTCAAGTTTCTTGGGGTCGCACCTGTCGTCAATCCTCGACCACATGGAGACCACCGACGATGTGGTGAAGATATTGAGCAAGCGCGAATTGCGTCTCAATATTCCTGCTCTCCCCGAACTTATGATAGACAATACCGACCGCAACCGCACATCGCCCTTTGCATTCACCGGTAACCGTTTTGAGTTCCGCGCTGTGGGTTCCGAGGCCAACTGCGCAAGCGCAATGATTGCGCTCAACACTGCCATGGCCGAGCAGCTTACCATATTCAAAAAAGAGGTGGATACGCTCATAGAAAAGGGTGTAGCCAAGGAAGACGCACTTGTAAAAATAATTCGCAAATATATAAAATACAGTAAACCCGTGCGTTTCGATGGTAACGGATACTCTGACGAGTGGCGTCGCGAAGCCATAAAACGCGGCCTCGACTGCGAAGCCAGCGCACCGATAGTATTCGACCGCTATCTTGACAAAGAGAGCGTGGAGATGTTCCGCAAAATGGAGGTGATGACCGAAACCGAGCTGAAAGCCCGCAACGAAATCAAATGGGAAATGTATACCAAGAAGGTGCAGATAGAGGCACGTGTGCTTGGCGACCTTGCCCTCAACCACATAATACCCACCGCCACCAAATATCAAAGTTCATTGCTCGACAATGTGATAAAAATGGAGCAGGTGATAGGTAAAGAGGAGGGCGACAAGATGTCGCAAGAGAATATATCGCTTATAAAGGAGATAGCGGTGCGTGTTACCGAAATACGCCGTCTTGTGCACGAAATGGTAGAACGCCGCAAGGTGGCAAACAAAATAGCCACAGAGCGCGACAAGGCTATTGCATACCACGATACCGTTGCTCCCATGCTCGAAGAGATTCGCACTCACATAGACAAGCTTGAACTTGTGGTGGATAACGAACTATGGACACTGCCCAAATATCGTGAGTTATTGTTTATCTGTTAAATAAAAAAAACGCGAAGTGAATAAATAGAACCCCAAAGTTTTTTGTCTAAACTTTGGGGTTCTATTTACATCTTTTTTATTGCTTTTTTCTACCATTCCTCCAAAATCCTCTGAGCCTCCTTATCTCCCATCCTCACCGCATCGCGGTAAAGGTCCTTTGCAAGGCGTTTGTTTTTCTTTGTTCCCAAGCCGTGGCGATAGCAATGGGCAAGATACTTGATGCCTGCAACATCCTTATGCTTTCTTAATGTCATGGCCCACTGATAAGCCTCTTTGTAATTGGCACAAGAATCGTCGTATTGCATCATATAACGCAGAGCCTCCACATTGTTCAAAACAGCAGCCTTGCGGGTAGCATCCAACGGAGTGCCAAGCAAGGAGTCGCGCTCAATGTTTTCGGCCTCCATGCAACGGCTGTAAAGGTATAGAGCATCGCCATTCTCCTGCAATGCCGATTTATGCAACAATGCCATACCTTCTATGCTGTCGCGATTTTCTATATAGCTCTTGCCAAGCTCGAATTCCGATGCCGCATATCCCTGTTCCACAGCCTTCTCAAACCAATGTATGGCAGCCAGCAGGTCCTTCTCCGTTCCCTCACCGTTGCGGTACATAAGGGCCACATCGTGCTGTGCACGAGCCTCTCCTTTTTTGGCAGCTTTCAACATAAATTTGAATGCCAGCAACTTGTTTATTTTAAGAGCATGCCCGTCGCGGTAATACTCCCCGATGCGGTACATGGCGGCAGGGTAGCCGTATTGCGCAAGTTCTATGTATGTTGTGAGCCCCTTGCTGTATCTCTTTTGGTGATGATAAATCTCTGCCTCTTTGAACACCTCATCGCATTCTGCCCAAAAGATGGAATCCTTCAAAGCCTCAATGCTGCGTACCATGATGTTCTTCTGCCTCGCGGCATCATCCTTTTTCCCTGCCCTTGAAGGCATGGTTTCGTCGTTGCTGTAATATATATCCCCTGCACGCCCCTCCACATTTACGGCAATGGCATCGCACTCGCTGCTGTTGTAGAACTCCACAACCACCTTGCCATCGGCAGCCTTTACACGCGGGCTCCACAGCAGTGTGCGGCGGTAATCCTTTTCCGTGGGTGGGGCTTGGCTGTAATCGGGCGAGTAGAACTGTTTACTCTCGCTATATCCCTGTATGCTTGTATAGCGGCAAGTGCTGCTCGATGTTGTGAGCTCCGGCACAACCCCTTTCCGCTCTTCGCCCTCCTTGTATGGAATAAAGCAGGCAAGGCGGTTGGGCGAGGAGGGGCGGCTTATGTGATCCTTGTATGTTAAACCATACATATCCTTCAAGCGACGTATAAAAATATCTCTGTAATCTTCGCCTTGGCTGAAAGGGAGAATGGATTGTAGCGATAAAAAGCCTTGATAGAATATTGTACCGTGTTTTCCCTTATTCCCTAAGGCGCGCCCCTTTGACTCCCAAAAGTATTCTCCGTCGCCACCTGTTATCTGCTTGGTTTTTTTGGCATCGCTTGTAATAACTACCTCCTTGAAGTTGGCCATCTTCTCGGGGTGTGTACCATGCAGGTATTCATGGTCGATAACAAGTGTGGAATCCTTGTGATACTCTCCTTTGACAACCACATTGTGTACCCAATAACTATAAGGTAGTGCATAGCGGTGGAAAATACTTGTTACTACATTGGATGCTGTGAGCACATCGTTGAATATATACAGCTGCTCGCGTGCATCTTGCTCTTCTTGGCTGTAATCGTCGAGCAATTTTTGTTTTTCTTCGCTGTCAAGTATTCTCAATCCGTGGTTTATGCTGTCAATCATATCGGAATAGGTGTTACCATCGAAGAATGTAACATCGGTGGCATATTCCCACTCCTCCAAATAGTCGAGCCTGAGCTCGCTTATCGGCGGGACATCGAACTTCTTGTTTTTCTTCTTACGGGTAATCTCGATATTATCCAGCAGAATATATTCCTTCGATTTCTTCTCTATACCACTGTCATCTATCAACGATTTGCCCAAGTTGTGTTCCCAATATGCCATGTACTGCGAGCGTGGCGAAAAGTAGCGGTCGAGCACAAAGCGGTAGTTTATGCGGTCGCCATGCTTGATTGTTGTCTTTGGCAACAGAGCGGCAATCCTTTTTCCATGGAATTCGCGTAAATCAATGGAGAAAGAGGCGTTTTCGTCCAATCTGAAAGCCGATGTAACCACGGTGTCGGGGTTGTAGGCGATATCCATGCGCACGAGTGTATATGGCATAGGTGTTATTTGGTAAGGCTGGAATTCATTAAAGATGATTCGCCTCGAACGCTGGTAGAACTTGCCACGCAGAGTTATTCCCTTTTCGGGGTCAACGATGTCGGTGAATTCCTCCGCAGTCAATTTCTCCCAATCGTATGCGCTCCATCCGTTGGTAAGCATCACAAGGTCGAGGTGTTCTTTCCTCTTCTTGTTGCTGCGGTCGAAATATTGCCCTGCATCGGGGATATAGCCCTTAACCTCGGAGCCTAACAGCAGATAACTATACATATTATATCCCCACGATGTCTGTTGTTTCCCCGCCTGGTCCATAACCGAAACAGAGAACTCTGCATTATCCTCAATAGGCAGGCTGTCCTCACGCTCAATCACAAGTTTTACCTTCGCGTGCGCCTTTGGTGCGAATTTGGTAATATTGCTGTCATTGGCTTTAACCCTTAACCTTGCACTCCTTCTGTCGTTTGCTAGCAACGAATCGTGCTCCACAAAAAACATGCGCTCGGCAAGCGGGGTAGTGCCACTGAACACCACGGCACGACATACGCCCTCGTAAATACCGTTTTTATCAATGGCAAAACATGTGTCGCAGTTCTGTATTCTTTTGTAGAACCCCAAACTGCTGCGGTGCATAACCGCAAAGCCAAGCTCTGTTGCGGCGGGGTAGTTGTTCTTGATGGAAAACATTATGCTGTCCCCGGCCTCTTTCACCGCCATCGCAACACCCTCTTTCTCTATTGCAGGGAATTTGAACTTATGCTTTTTCCCTTTCCCCTTATCGTTGTTTATATAAACCTCGGCCGTATATTTTACCCCCTCCTCGGGTGTCAGTGTGAACGAGCCCTTTCCCATGTGCTGCGGGGTGGTTCTCAATAACTCCTTGCCATCGGCATAAACCACCACCTCGTTATTCACATCCACACCCTTTTCTCCAAGCACCTCATACGCCACACGGCTCTCGATGCCGCGAACAAGATGCCCGCCCTCGGGGTAAAAATTGAGCGAATTAAATCCCTTGCGGTTCACATCCTTGTTGTCGTATGCCATGTAACGCCTTTTGCGTTCAAGCATATTCTTAAACTCCCAATTGTTGCCATTCACTTGGTCGAACACCGGGAACACGCGGCTGAAATGGGCATGCTCGCCCCAATTAAGCATATAACGGGTATATGCCCTTATCTCAAAATATCCCGAATAATAGAGAGGGTCTAAATAAAACTCCCCCACGCAAGTGCCGGCATCGTCAAGCTTGTACTTCTCTGTTTTTATAACATATCCTTCGGGCGCAGTGAGCTCCACATATAGCACACGGCTCAGCTCGGTGGGGCGGTCGTCGTTGTTGCTTGTAACCTGCGCCTTGAACCACAGGGTATCGCCCAGGAAATAGGCCGTGTTGTCGAACTGCATATACACCTGTTCGGGTGGTAATATGCGCCCAATCTGCAATGCACGCAAGGCTGCGCTGTCGCTTGGTGTTTGGGCTTGCAAACCACAAACTGCGAGCAGATAAATGATAAAAAACAGTATTTTGTTTTTCTGCATAAAGGGGGATGGTGGATTTGGAATTATTCGTATCTTATTGCCTCAATGGGGTCAAGGTCGGCAGCCTTCTTGGCGGGGTACCACCCGAAGAAGATACCCGTAACGGTACATACGGCAAAACTCAATATAACGCTCCATGGCTGTATGTAAATGGGCCATGCTGCAATAATCTTTACAAGATAGGAACATCCTGCGCCCACAAGCACTCCAATGATACCGCCTGTGATACTTATCAATATGGCTTCAATGAGGAATTGGCTCAAAATATCAATACCTCGCGCACCCACCGACATTCTAAGGCCAATCTCCTTGGTGCGCTCTGTTACCGACACATACATGATGTTCATAATACCTATGCCGCCCACAATGAGCGAGATACCCGCAACGCAACCAAGCAGCACGGTCATCATGTCTGTGGTGCTGTTCATCATCTCGCTCAGCTCCTGTTGCGAGCGTATCCTGAAATTATCTTGCTGCCCTTCGGATAGTTTATGGTTGCGGCGCAGAATGGCAGTTACCTCCTCGATTGCCTTGTCGGTTAAATCCTCTTCAACGGCCGATGCGTTTATTCCTTGCAGGTGGGTAACGGCAAGAATACGTTTCATCACGCTTGTGTAGGGGGCAAGCACAATGTTGTCCTGGTCCATTCCCATGCTGTTGTAGCCTTTGGGGACAAGGGTTCCCACGACGGTAAACGGTATGCTGTTGAAACGCACCACCTTGCCCACGGGGTCCTCTCCGTTGGGGAATAATTCGTCTATCACCGTTTTTCCCAAAAGGCACACCTTGGCCGCTGTTTTTATCTCCTGCTCGCTGAACATTTCGCCATCCTGTATCTCAAGTTGTCTGATGGTGAGATGGTCCTCGCTTATACCATAGATGGTGGTGGGGGTGTTGTGATTGCCGCGAATCATCTGTCCCGAACTGTTCACGCTGGGGCTCACTGCCGACAGCAACTGTGCCTCGCTTTTCAGGCTTTCGTAATCCTCAAGTTTAAGCGTCTGCATATCGGTACTGTTTTGGCGTACACCGCCACGACGGTCGCCACCGGGATGTATCATAATCATATTGGAACCCATCTCCGAAATTTGCGCCTGTATGCTTCTTTTGGAGCCTTGTCCTATTGCAAGCATTGTGATAACCGATGCTACACCTATGATAATACCAAGCATGGTGAGAAAAGCACGCAGCTTGTTGCCAGCAATGGCACGTATTGCTATTTTGAATAGGTTAATAAAATTCATTGCTTGATGTTCTTAATCGTCGTTCTGTACCGGCAGCGAAGCAAGTGTCTCTGCTGCCGATAGGATATTGCTGTTTATGGTATCCTCTTTTATCCTTCCGTCTTTGAGCACAATGTTACGGCTGCTGTATTGTGCAATCTCGGGGTTGTGCGTTACAAAAATTATAGTACGCCCCTCGGCATGCAGGCGCTGGAAAAGAGTTAGAATCTCGAATGAAGTGCGTGTGTCAAGGTTACCCGTGGCCTCGTCGGCAAGTATCACTGCGGGGTTGTTTACCAATGCACGGGCAATGGCTACACGTTGCATTTGGCCGCCACTCATCTGGTTGCTCTTGTGCATAAGACGGTCGCCAAGGCCCACAGCCTTTAACGCCTCCACGGCTCGGGCGCGGCGTTCTGTGGCCGATATACGCGGGTTATACATCAATGGCAGTTCTACATTCTCCACGGCTGTGGTCTTTGCCAGCAGATTGTAGTTCTGGAATACAAAACCAATCTTGCGCATACGCATGCCGGCGCGCTGGTTCTTGCTCATGGAGCGTACAGGAATACCGTCGAGCTTGTACTCTCCGCTTGTAGGGGTGTCGAGGCAACCAAGCAGATTGAGCAATGTGGATTTTCCCGAGCCCGATGTACCCATTATGGTAACAAACTCGTTTTCGGTTATAGTGAAGCTCACTCCGCGCAGGGCACGCACAATCTCCTCGCCCACGACGAACTCCCTTTTTACATTCTCCAATTCTATTATAGGTTTTGCCATAGAAAAAGAAATTCTATTTTGATTCTTGTAATTGTATGTTATTTATATACGATGTTGTCATTTCGACGGAGCGAAGCGACGAGAAATCTAAAAAACAGATTATAATCGTATTTAATGGCTTTTATTTTTTATTATTTCTGTTTCGTGGGCCGGGAGCAAACGGACTGCGCTCTGTGGGGCCTTGCGATGAGCTTCTTGTTGTTACGCTAACCTCGCTAACAACTTCGCTTCCGGCTGGCATCCCTTCAATGATTTCTGTGAGTGAGCCGTTTGTGGTGCCTGTCTTTACGCTGTGCGCAACAAAAGTATTTTCATCGAGTGTCCAAAGTTTTTCTTTGCCTTCACAATCGCGTATGCTATACTCCTCGCCCAGCAATGCAGCGTTAGGCGCAAAGCGTAATGCCTTGTTGCTCACAGTGATAACATCGTTTACTTCAAGTGTGTATATCGTTACGTTGGCAGTGAGGCCGGGTTTTAGTTTAAGGTCGGGGTTGGCGGCCGATATAACCACCTCGTATGTAACCACGTTGCTTGTGGTTGTGGGCTCCTGGCGCACCTGTGTAACAAATCCCTCGAATTCGTCGTTAGGGAAAGCATCAACGGTGTAAACGCAGCGTTGCCCCACCTTTACATTTCCTATGTCGGCTTCGTCAATGTCGGCGATAAGGCGCATGTCGGTGAGGTCGGCGGCAATGGTAAAGAGGGTGGGGGTGTTGTACGATGATGCAACGGTCTGCCCCTCCTCGATGGCTTTGCTCAACACCACACCATCTATGGGCGATGTGATGGTTGCATAGCCCAAATTGGTACGTGCCTTCTGCACATTGAATTTGGATGTTTCGTAGCTGTTCTTTGCTTTTTGAAACGCCAGATTGGCAGTGTCAAAATCGTCGGCGCTCACAAGCCCTTTTTCGTAGAGAGTGGTGGTGCGTTCAAGGTTTTTTTTCTGATATTCATATTCTACCTGTGCGCTCTTCATGTTGTTTTCGCTGCTCGATAGCTCGCTGATGAGATTGGTGCGGTCGAGTTCGGCTATAACATCGCCTTTTTTCACAATGCTGTTATAATCGACATACACATTGCTAATGATACCCGAGACCTGTGTACCCACCTCAACCTTTGTTACAGGCTCAATGGTGCCCGTTGCAGTTACTCCGCTGCAAATGTCCTTCTGCTCAACCTTTGTGTAGCTTATTTTAATGGGTAATTTCTGCCCGTTACCGCTTGTGAACCACACAATACCGGCAATTACTGCAACTGCTGCCACAAGCAACAGTGCTCTTCTTTTTGTTCTCCTTCTCATATAATAATATGTTTGTTATTCATTAAAATAAAATATCGTTTCCCATGTAGAATTTAAGCAGTTGCATGTTCAATATTGCAGTATATTTCGATTGCAATAACTCCTGCTGTGCTGCCAGCAGATTGCTGCGCTCTGTGAGCAGTTCTGTGGCGTTCTTCAAACCCACACCGAATTGCTCGCTCACAAGGTCGTAGCTTGCTTGTGCGCTCTCCACATTGCTGCGTGCCGACAGGAATTTCTTTTGCGCGCTGTTGGCGTCGAGCCACAAGCCTTCTACCGTGCTGTATAGTTCTTTTCTTGCACTCTGTTCCTGTAATTGGCTGTTGGTCTTTTGCAGTTTGGCTTTCTGTATATTGCTCTTTGTGCTGCGGTTATCGTATATGGGTATGGATAAAGAGAGGCCTACCGAGCCGTTCAGATTATATTTCATCTGGTGCCCGAAACTTTCGTTGCCGTTGTCGCTGTTGCTTGTTCCTGCGCCTGCATTAAGCGACACGGTGGGGTAGTATCCGCTACGTGCTATTTTGATGGCTATATCGGAACTTTCGGTCGATAGTTTGCTGCTCGCAATCTCAGGGCGGCAGGCAAGGGCGGCATTGTATGCCTCGTTCACAGTTGCCAAGGGGGCGAGGGCAAGTTCATCGGCGGCATCGGGTGTGGCAATCATTATGTCGCGTTCGTCGGTAATCTCCAATATCTGTTTCAGTTGCAACTTGAATTGCGCAAGCTGCGCTTGGCTGTTAATCAGCTGATATTCGGCACCATTTACCTGCGATTGCAACTGCACCACTTCGCTGCGTGCTATCTTGCCTACCTCATATTTTGCCTCGCCCTGTTTGAGGCTCTCTTTTGCTGCCTCCAAAGTGGCTTTACTCACCTCTACGGCCTCTGTTGAATAGAGAATCTGTACGAATAGTTTGGCAATCTGCTCTTTAAGGCTGTTTTCGCGCTCCTTTACACTCAATTGGGTGATGTCGCGCGTTACATTCTGCTGCTTTATGTTGTTTATGTTTCTGCCACCATCGAACAATGTAACCCTTGCGTTTATACCATAGCTGCCCGAATAGCTGAAATGGTCTTGCGACGAACTCACACGGCTGCCACCCGAGCCGTCGGAAGTTACAAAGGAGTTCCCTTTGTCATCGAAATATGGCTGGTAACGCCCGTTCTGGCTTGTACTGAACGAGAGTGATGGGAAGAGTGCCGCTTTTGCGCTTTTTACATTAATATTGCTCTCCTCCAAGGATATTTTCTCCATTTTGAGCTGAATGTTATGCTTCATGGAGTAGTCTATGCAATCTTTTAAGCTCCAAGGTTGCTGTGCCATGAGCCCGCCCGATGCTAATAGAAGAATTGCAAACAGTGTTTTTTTCTTCAACATATTATATTGTCAATTATATTAAGATATTATTTTCTTTGATTATTAAATTAGGTGTAAGGTTTAATTCCAACGAGCAAATTTATTCAAAAAGTATTAATTATCATATAAACATACTTTATTTAACAACGAAAACTCATTATCATCGGCTCTGATTGTGAAATTGGCAATTTATCTGTATCTTCGCGTAAAATTTTGTAAAATTTTCTAAATACAAACAATAACGTACCGATTATTATGAATGTGAAAAACATAAAACGTGGCGTGCTTGCCCTCTCGCCCATAGCTCTTTTGCTTGCAATATATCTTGCTGGCTCGCTTGTGGCAGGCGATTTCTATAAAATTCCTATAACGGCGGCATTTATGGTATCGGCAGTATATGCCATTGCAATAACCCGCAACGGTGCAACACTCGACGAAAGGATAAAGAATTTTTCGCGTGGTGCTGCCAATTCCCGTGTAATGCTCATGGTGTGGATTTTTGTACTTGCAGGTGCGTTTGCCGCCCTTGCAAAGAGCATGGGTGCCGTAGATTCAACCGTGGCACTCACCCTTCATCTCATTCCGCAACGCTTTTTGCCAGCCGGTATATTCGTCGCGGCCTGTTTCATATCTATGTCCATTGGTACATCGGTGGGCACCATTGTAGCATTGACACCTGTGGTAACAGCCCTTGCTGCACAAGTGGGGTTCGATGTGGCATGGCTTGTGGCAATAGTTGTAGGTGGAGCTTTCTTTGGCGATAACCTGTCGTTTATTTCCGATACCACTATCGCTGCCACTCAATCACAGGGCTGCTCCATGCGCGATAAGTTCAAAACAAATTTCCTCCTTGTTCTGCCTGCGGCAATAATAACGGTTATTATATATCTGTTCAGCGGTGTTTCCGCGGCTGTTACAGAAGCCATGCCGTTTACGGCCATGGATTGTATAAAGATTATACCTTATATAGTTGTTATAATAACAGCCCTCTGCGGTATAAACGTGCTGGTGGTGCTTGTTATAGGTATTATAATCTCGTCTCTCATAGGGTTGCTCACAGGTTCGATAGGGGGAGTGGATATATTCTCTTCAATGGGTGGCGGCATAGCATCTATGGGGGAACTTATCATTGTAACCATGCTTGCCGGCGGTCTGTTGGAGATTGTGAAGATAAACGGTGGGTTGGAATTTCTTATCCGTGCCGTAACGTACAAGGTGCGTTCGCAGCGTGCCGCTGAATTTTCAATAGCGCTCATCACAGCGCTATCAAATTTCTGCACGGCAAACAACACCATTGCAATCCTCTCTACGGGAGATATTGTACGCGATATTACGCGCACTTTCGACATTGCACCGCGCCGTTCGGCAAGTATCATGGACACAACATCCTGCTTTGTGCAGGGAATAATACCTTATGGAGCTCAGTTGCTCATGGCGGCAGGCTTGGCATCGGTGTCGCCGGTGGCAATAATACCACACCTTTATTACCCCATGCTCATAGGGCTCATAGTGGTGCTCTCTATAATATTCCGCATTCCGAGGTGTAAAAATTAACCATTTGTAACACTCTTTGTCGGCAATAATAAGGGATTGTTTTTTATATTCGCAAACAAAATAAAATATTAAATATATGTTTTCAGGAATAGTTGAAGAATTTGCAACCGTAACAAAATTGGTTCGCGAGCAGGGCAATCTGCATCTTACTCTCACGTGCTCATTTACAAATGAACTAAAAATAGACCAGAGTGTGTCGCACAACGGTGTGTGCCTCACAGTGGTAAATATAGAAAACGACGAATACACCGTAACTGCCATGAGCGAAACGCTTGAGCGTTCCAATATAGGGCTGCTTGCTGTGGGCGACAAGGTGAACGTAGAGCGTAGCATGATGATGAACGGGCGCCTCGATGGGCACATTGTGCAAGGTCATGTGGATGAAACAGCCGAATGTATAGATATAAAGGATGCCGATGGCAGTTGGTACTACACCTTCCGTTACAAGCACGACGAGGAGATGGCTGCCAAGGGTTATCTCACCGTGGATAAAGGCTCTGTAACGGTGAACGGAGTGAGCCTAACGGTGTGCGAGCCCACCGATGATACCTTCAAAGTGGCAATAATACCCTATACATACGAACATACCAATTTCCACACAATAAAGGTGGGGACAAAGGTGAATATAGAGTTCGATATTATAGGTAAATACATTGCCCGCATGATAAAAAAATAGAGGGTATGAGAAGTTTTCTGGAACTTGCACAAGCTCGCCAGAGCGACCGCTCATTTGAGCCCGGCCGCACGATAGATAGCGATGTGCTTAACCGCATAGTGGAGGCTGGCAGGCTTGCCCCATCGGCTTGCAACGGGCAGCCATGGCATTTTACCGTGATAACCGACAGTGAATTGTTGCCACAGGTGGGCAAGGCCACATCGAGCTTGGGAATAAATCGTTTTGTAAAGGACTCCTCTGCGCTCATACTCATAACCCACGAGCCCACAAATATTACATCGCGTTTCGGTTGCGGTATCAAGGACAAGGATTTCCCAATGATGGATTTGGGAATTGCATCGGCATATATAACCCTTGCTGCCGAGGATGATGGTGTGGGCAGTTGCATACTCGGTTGGTTCGACGAGAAGAAGATTAAACAGCTTGTGGGTATCCCCGAAAAGAAACGTCTTATGCTCATCGTGGCCTTGGGGTATGCCGCCAAGCCCAAGCGCAAAAAGATACGCAAGGAGTGGAATAAGGTGGTTTCATTCGAAAAATATTGATTTTACATGGATAGCGCTCTGCAAATTTTGCCATTTACGCAAGAGGATATTCCCGCCGCTGTGGAACTTACCATTGCGGCATGGAACGATGCGCTTGCCGATTGGGACAAAGATATTGCCCGCGTGGTGTGCGAGTATAGCGTGCGCTACGAATATCAAAACCCCGCGTTGGCGTTGAAAATTGTGGAAGGCACGGATATGAAGGGTTTTATCTTTGCCTCGGATGCGGGTGGTAATGCTGCGGCCGACGAGTGGTATTCCGTTGCCCGTAGAAATGTTACCGATAAAGAGCAAAACGAGATACTCGATATGGTGCTATTCTCGTCGCACGGCAATGAAGATATGGTTGCCCGCAAGATGGGGCAAAGCGATGTTATGCTCACCTTCTTTTTGAGTTCCCAAAAGGGGTGTGGCAAGCAACTATTGGCCGCCATGAGCAAACTGCTCAAATCATGCGGCTATAAAAATATGCTCTTGTGGACCGATATTACATGCAATCATGGTTACTATCCGCATCACGGCTTTGAACTTGTGGATGAAAAGGCCTTCTCTAAATACGACAACGAGCAGCCCTTTGTGGTGTATGTCTATAAGAAAAGGATTTGATAACACGCGCGCGGCGCGCTGTTCACACAAGCAGAGGTAATTCCCAAGAACAATCAGGTATAGTAGGGCACGCCCATGTGTGTCCCCCCAAAAACGCAGAGATAGGCAAAAACTTTTATTTCAATTAAAAATGGGCTGCTTTTTTCAGCAGCCCATTAAAATTTGCAGTCGGCCTATAAGCCGGGTTCTGTACCCCATAAGGGTGCTTGTCATTCATCTATACATTGTGTCGCCACAATGTTAAAGCGTTCTACCCTCCGGTTCGGGCGAGCAACCCTCAAACACCGGTTTACATGAACTTGCAGCCTCCAAGACACACGGCCCGTACATCGCTGCACGGCCGGTGGGCTCTTACCCCACCTTCTCACCCTTACCCTTGCGGGCGGTTATTTTCTTCTGCGTTACTCCGCCTTCACAGGCAGCTTTCTGTTAGGAAGTGGAGTGCTCTGCGCTGCCCGGACTTTCCTCTCTTGCCTTGTGGCAACAGCGACAAGCCGGCCGACTGTGTTCTCTGTTTCTGTTTGCAAAGGTAAGCATTTTTTTATATTTGGGGTTACCAAGTGGCCAATATTTAACAAAACTAAAATAGCTACTCATTACGTTAAACTATTGTTAAAACCTGCGCTGCACTGTTAAATAGAGCCAAAAGATGGCCTGAAATTCGTTTTTCAAGAACTTAATATCATATATTTGCCTGCGACTAGAGCAAGATGACTGCAATATAAACACTTTTGCACTTTTTCTTATGCTTGTTAATAGATTGTTAGAATTTAACAAAAATCGTATATGAGATTATGAAAAGAGTATTCAAATTTTTGTTTTTAGGAACACTTGTTGTTGCAACAAGTGGAGTGGTGGCAGGATATACCACCTATAAGATTTTTGCAAACAATAGTGAAACGCTTGTTGCAAACGACACGACGCCCGCGTCGTTCCTCACACAGGCATCGTTCTCAACACCGGATGGCTTGCATCGCGTCGATTTAACCGATGCTGCCGATAAATCGGTGCATGCGGTAGTGCATATAAAATCCACACAAAAGAGCAAAACTGCGGTTATACGCCGCGCTCCCGATATTTACGATTTCTTTTTTGGCGACGGCATGGGGCGCGAGCAGCGTGTGCAGACACAGCCGCGCGTAGGCTTTGGCTCGGGTGTTATTTTAAGCGATGATGGTTATATTGTTACAAATAACCATGTTATAGATGGCGCCGACGAGATAACTGTAACATTGAACGATAACCGCACCTACCCGGCCCGCCTTGTAGGTACCGATGAGAATACCGACCTTGCACTTGTGAAGATTGAGGCCGACGACAGCCTGCCATTCCTCGTAATAGGCGACAGCGACGATTTGAAAGTGGGCGAGTGGGTGTTGGCTGTGGGCAACCCTTTCAACCTCACATCTACCGTTACTGCAGGTATCGTAAGTGCAAAAGCACGTTCGCTTGGTGTGTATAACGGTGGTATAGAGTCTTTCATACAAACCGATGCTGCGATAAACCAAGGAAACAGCGGTGGTGCGCTTGTTAATGCCAAAGGTGAATTGGTGGGAATAAATGCAGTTCTTTCATCACCCACAGGCTCGTATGCAGGCTATGGTTTTGCCATTCCCACATCAATAATGACAAAGGTGGTGAGTGATTTGAAAGAGTTTGGTACAGTACAACGCGCAGTATTGGGTATTGTGGGCGGCACAGTAACAGGCGAGCTTGCCGAAAAAGAGGAGCTTGGCACCGTGGATGGTGTGTATGTGTCGGATGTGGCAGAGGATGGTGCGGCACAGAAAGCCGGCATAGAAAAGGGCGACGTAATCATTGGTTTTAACGACAAAGCCATTAAGACTATGGCCGAATTGCAGGAGGCGCTTGCAAAAACCGTTCCCGGAAAAGAGGCCAAAGTGAAAGTAATGCGCGGCAAGAAGGAAAAGACCTTTGATGTGTTGCTTGTAAATATTCAAGGAGATACAAGCGTGGTGAAGAATATCGACCTTGATATCCTGGGTGCCGAATTCAAACCGCTTGACGATAAAGAGAAACAGTTCTTTAAAATATCACACGGCCTAAAAGTAACTAATGTGGAAGATGGACTTTTTGCCAAGTATGGAGTGAAGAAGGGAGTGGTGCTACAAAAAGTAAACGGCGTGGCAATGCACAAGATTGAGGATTTGCAGAAAGTGGTGAAACAGGCAAACAGTTCCACAGAACCGGTGCTGTTTATCTCCGGCCTAAACGCTACGGGCAAACGCGTATTCTATTCGGTTCCTTTGCAATAATATTTTCAAGGTAATATATAAACATCAAGAACAGCGTGCTTTTCGGCACGCTGTTCTTGATGTTATTAACTTTACTTCAACGTCTTGCCATCAGAGAAGGCATTTCCCACTTTCTCGCCCAAGGCAATATAATGATGGTTGCAGGGGTCGTATGTTATGGGCTGTAACTTTGCCACATCTATTTTCCCATCTTTGTCGATGATGGATTCGTCGGCCGACACATTTACAATGCGGCCAACCATGTGGCAGCTATCCTCGTCGTACGATACAAGCTCGCATTCCAATGTCATTGGCAGTTCGGCTATGATGGGCGCATTCACATGCTGCGATTTTATGGCTGTAAAGCCTGCTTTTGCAAGTTTGTCGGGCACCTTGTTGCCTGTAACAATTCCCACATAGTCGCAAGCGTTCTTTTGCTGCACGGTGGCCATGCTCACAGTGAATGCTTTGGTGGCGAGAATGTTTTTGGTTGTCTTGTGATTTTCCGACAGACAAATGCCTATCATGTTATCGGTGTATATACCACCCCAAGCAGCATTCATTGCGTTGGGGGTGCCGTTCTCGTCGTATGCGGCAATAATGAATACCGGCATGGGGTACAGCCAGCTTTTGGTTCCGAAATCTTTTCTCATAATTATAGCGATATATGTAAATATTGTTACGAAGATAACAAAAGAAACATCGCAACTGCTTATTGCGCCGTGAAAATTTTGTAATTTTGCAGTCCTTATTCAAATTTCTTTACACATGGGAATGAATTAAATGAATTTATCATGAAAAACGGTGAAAACACAATGGTTGGGCACATAGCCTGTTTTGTTGCCTATGTTATATTCGGGCTTAATATCATTGTAACAAAGGATATAATGACAACGGAGATTATATCTCCCATGGCACTTTTTTGCTTGCGCTCGCTTGGTGCTGGGCTGCTTTTTTGGCTCTCATCGCTGTTTGTGCCTTCCGAGAAGATACTCCCAAGCGACTATATTAAAATATTTGCCGCATCGGTAACAGGATTCTTCCTTACACAAATAACATTCCTTGTGGGAATATCGGATATAACACCCATGGATTGCTCCATAATGACATCGTTGTCGCCCATTTACACCATGTTCATTGCAGCGGTGGTTTTGAAGGAGCCGATAACGCTTAAAAAGACCGGTGGTGTGCTGCTCAGTTTTATGGGAGTGCTGTTCTTGATATTTAACAGCGTGTCGTCGGGTGGCGGTGCGGCCGAGACAAAGCCCATTGGCGTGTTTTTTATGTTTCTCAACGGTTTCTGTTTCTCTATATACCTTGGAGTGTTCAAGCCCTTGATAATGCGATACTCTGTTATAACATTCATGAAGTGGATATTCCTCTTCTCCTCGCTCATGTCTTTGCCGTTTGTTGCTGGGGAACTTGTGCATGTCGATTATGCTTCGCTACCACTTGGCTTTGTTGCAGAAATTTCATATGCCATAATATTTGCCACCTTCATATCCTATTTCCTCATTCCCATAGGGCAAAAGCATTTGCGCCCCACATTGGTCAGTATGTATTCCTATATGCAGCCGATAGTGGCAACCGCAATAAGTATATGCATAGGTATGGATACACTCGGGTGGAAGAAGGTGCTTGCCGCTGCCACTGTCTTTACAGGCGTGGTGCTTGTAAATTACAGCCGTGCGGCAAGGCGCAGGTAAATTGTTTTGCCGTTTGTAATAAAATTCTTAACTTTACCCAAAATAAAAATTATTAACTAATGTCTTTTTTTAGAGCAATTATTGCAATCTTTTGCCCGCCTTTGGCTGTTTTGGATAAGGGCTGCGGTTCTGTATTGATAGTATTTCTTCTTACATTGTGCGGTTGGGTGCCTGGTGCTATTGCTGCATTGATAATATTGAACAATACAAACAGATATTAATAAATGAGTACTATTTCAAAAGATTTGTCTGAATATCTATTATCGTTTGAAAACAGAGTAAACGAAGAGCTTGTAAAACTCTGTTCCTCGTATATCAAGATAGAAGGCATACTTCCTTCGTCGCAGGATGTGGAGAAACGATGGGCCGAACTTGCGCCCGAATATATGGCCGATGCCGTACCTCTTATAAGTGACTATCCCACTGTCTCCATAGCATGGGCCGGATATGTGGGTATGGCGGTTGCTCACGATTGGGACGATGATTGGAGCATCTATCACGATCGTCCCTATACCCAATTCTACGGCAGTCGGGGATTTGACGACCTCGACGAGAATATACTTGAAAATATTCTTCGCCTTCCGCTCGAATCGCAGGAGGCAACCGACATTGAGGCCATGATGCGCCGCCTGGCACAAAAGGCACTTACCATTCTACGCCACGAAAACATAGAACCGCAGAGCCGCACCGCATTTTATGCATATTCGCGCGTGCTCAATGTAATGTACCGCCTGGGAGCCTCAATGCAACTGTTGCGCATGGGGTATGTGTGTCAAAAGGTAAACCTTCCACTCTGCTGATTGAACCATGGAGAATCTACTGCAAAAAGCAATAAATATAGCTACCGAGGCACATCGAGGGCAAGTTGATAAAGCGGGTATGCCATATATTGAACATGTTCTGCGTGTTATGGTGGCATGCACCACCGATGAGGAAAAGATTGTGGGAGTGTTGCACGATGTGGTTGAAGATACCGCTTGGACCTTTGAGGAGCTTGCTGCCGAGGGGTTTCCCAAGTATATAATAACAGCCCTGCGCCACATAACAAAACTGCCCGCCGAGCCCTATGAAAAGTTCATAGCGCGAGTGAAAAAGAATCCGCTGGCCACCGCTGTAAAACTGCACGACCTTACAGACAATATGGATATACGCCGCCTGCCGTATCTTTCCGACAAGGATGTTAAACGCTTGAAACGCTATTTGAAGGCATACAAGCGACTGACAGGTGAGCCTGTATATTCGCAAGAAGCGGCAAAGGCGGAATTTCCCAATGCCTTCAAGCCATGGGAAGAGGCCGAGGATGCTGCTTTGCGCGATTTCGTTGCCGAACAACTCTCGTACGACGATATTGCCGAACATTTCCAGCGCAAACGCGGTGCGATAATCAGTCGTATAAAGCATCTCAGATTGGATGACGAAAAGCAATAGGGTAGTTGAAATGTGGCGGAATGTCTTACACCATGCGCAAAAAGAAGATAAAGAATTTGTATTCTTAAAAAGAATATATAACTTTGTCTCGAACCAAGCATTTTATAGGAGCTGCAATAACTGACAATAATCAGGTTTAGAATATAAAATCACAACCAATAAAACCAAAATAAAATGAAAATTCTATTAACCGGTGGTGCAGGCTTTATCGGAAGCCACACCTTGATCGAGCTCACCGAAGCCGGTCACGAAGCAGTAGTAGTTGATAATCTCGACAACTCATCTCCCATCTCGTTGAAACGCGTTGCCAAAATCATTGGTAAGGAGGTTCCCTTCTACAAGGTGGATATCCGCGACCGCGAAGGCTTGCAGAAAGTTTTTGATGAGCACAAATTCGATGCTTGTATTCACTTTGCCGGCCTTAAGGCTGTAGGTGAAAGTTGTGCTAAACCCCTTGAATATTACGAGAACAACATGAACGGTACATTCGTGCTTGTTGATGTAATGCGCAAGAATGGTTGCAAGAATATGATATTCTCTTCAAGTGCAACCGTGTATGGCGACCCCGCTATCATCCCCATTACCGAGGAGTGCCCCAAAGGTCATTGCACCAACCCCTACGGCCAGACAAAATCAATGCTCGAGGAGGTTCTTATGGATATTCAGAAGGCCGACAATGAGTGGAACATTGTATTGTTGCGCTATTTTAATCCTATCGGTGCCCACAAGAGTGGTACAATAGGCGAGAACCCCAATGGTATCCCCAACAACCTTATGCCTTACATAACCCAAACCGCCGTGGGCAAACGTGCCGAGCTCGGTGTATTTGGCGATGACTACGATACACACGATGGTACAGGTGTACGCGACTACATTCACGTAGTTGACCTTGCTCGCGCACACGTAGCAGCATTGAAGGCTATCGTTGCAAACAAAGGTATTGCCATATACAACATCGGTACAGGCCATGGCTACTCTGTATTGGATGTTGTAAAGGCGTTTGAGAAAGCAAACGGTGTTCCCGTTCCCTATGCAATCAAACCTCGTCGTCCGGGTGACATAGCTACATGCTATTGCAATCCCGCCAAGGCCGAAGCCGAACTCGGTTGGAAGGCTCAATTCGGTATCGAGGAGATGTGCCGCGATAGCTGGAATTGGCAGAAGAACAATCCTAACGGATTCGAGGAGTAATTTATATACATTATATCCTAAAAAAAGGCTGTCTGATTCAGACAGCCTTTTTTTTACATTAATCATATCTGTTACTCTCCATATGCACTTTTCCCATTTTATTTTTTCATTATAATCTGCTGCAAATATATTTAACAATATTTAACATTTCGGGGGGGTAAAATCACTATGTTAATATATCTTTGCAACTCTTTTATAAAAAGGTATTTACTAAACAAATAACATAATGAAAAATATTAAATTATTACTCTCTTTTCTCCTTATATTATTTACTGTTTCATTGCATTCGCAAAATGCCGAATATAACGAAGAGGCGCTCATTGCCGATGGTTACCGTACAGGCAGTGATTTAATTATTAATGGGAATTCTGTGCTGAGTAATGGTGGCGAAGTTGATAAAAATGGCAGTAATAAATATTGTGGTGATATATTCATCCCCGAAGGGATAACAACGCTTGAGAAAAGCGGCGATGGAGCTGGTGAAGGTTCTTTCCAATATTCATATATAACAACCGCCACGCTGCCATCATCTGTTACAACCATTGAAACTGCCGCATTTGCCGATTGTATTTATCTGTCAAATATTTATATAGATGATGATAATGAAAAGTACTTTGATCACGATGGAGTGGTGTATGAATGGTTGAAAAAAGATGAATCAGACCCGTTTAACCCCGAAAAAAATGAATTTCAATTGATAGCAGTTCCGGGAGCTAAAATAAATGTAACAATTCTGGAGGGAACCACATCCATCGGACCCTGTGCTTTGGATGGTTGCAGCAAAATAACAGCTGTTGTAATTCCGGCAACCGTTACCGCAATTCATCAGTATGCATTCACCGGAACAAAACTAACTTCGCTCACATGCATGGGAACGACACCGCCTGCTGTGTATGGAAAATATGACGATTGGGGTTGGTGGGATAGAAATACGACATCGCATGGTCTTTATAATTTAGGTGTGGAGGTAATAAAAGTGCCTTTTGGGTGCATAGATGAATATTCAAACACAAATCGTTGGGATGATTATGCCGGCAAAATTACACAGATGCCCGAAATAGAGGAGACACCACAAGTAAACTATGTTCAGCATGTTGAAAAGATTATTCTTCGTGACAGCGAGAACTATACAAGAGCAGATGCGCACACTATTGGTGATGAAATTAGGAGAGAGGAAAATGAAGAAGGTTTGAATACTACAATAGATATATATTATTCATCGGCTGCTACATATGAACGTACATTTAAGAACGACAAATGGCAGGCACTGTATGCTCCATTCGTTATTAAATACAGAGATTATCGCATCGATTTGCTTGAGGTAGCCGAGATAAAACGTGTAACAGAATATGTGGATGCTGATAATAATATAACATTCTTCTATCTCACTGCCGAAGTATTAGATGAGGGCGACGAGATTCCTGCCCATACTCCATGTGTTGTGCGTTCTATTGTTGCAAACGAGGCCGGTGTAGGCCGCGACATAGATTTATTCAAGGGCGTAGATAGTAATACGGAGCCACGCGTTCTTGAGCCCGCTCAAACAAGCACAATGGTGCTTACATCGAGCAATGGTAATCAATATAATCTGGTTGGGCAATACACAAAACGCACGACGGGCGAAATTAGAAACGAAGATTATATAGATGATAAAGATATATATGCAATGTCGGGTGGTACGTTAAAGAAAGCAGGTAACAGCAATGTAACACTTGGTGCTTATCGCTGGTACCTCACAATAGAGCCCTCGCAAGCAAATGCGGCAATGGTGTTTAAGTTTGGAAAATTCCAAAACCCCGGTACAACTACCATTGAGAATGTGATTGTGGATGTGGTATATGAGGATGAGAAATATTACGACCTTAACGGGCGCGCAGTGGAAAATCCTCAAAGGGGCATTTACATACGCAATGGCAAGAAGATTTACTACAACAAATAAAAACAACAAAGAAAAAACACTGCACAATGAAGAAGAAATATATTATACCTATTATTGATATAACAGATTATTCACCCGGCCCTGTAATGGGTGCCGAATTCTCAATCCCTATGGACGGTGACGAAGAGGAGGAAGGATTTGACAGCGAGGAGTATGTGGGCTCGTGGGGCGATATTTGGGGGAGTCTCAATGATGAATAAATAACCGTGTATATAATAAAATCAGCGAGGTCGTTTATACAAACACCTCGCTGATTTTATTTATTGTATCTTGTTCTTTATCTGTTAGTGCGCCCGGGATATTGTTCAAGGGCCTTGCCCAGAATAAATATAGCGCGTTTCAAATCGGCTTTATCTATTGCGTACGCAATACGAACCTCGTTCTTGCCATATCCTTCGTTTGAATAGAATCCCGATGCCGGTGCCATCATTATGGTTTCGCCCTCATAATTAAAATCGGTAAGGCACCATTGGCAGAACTTGTCGCTATCGTCTATGGGAAGGCGGGCAACGGTGTAGAATGCACCCATGGGAATAGGGGAGTACACACCCGGCAGTTTATTAAGCTCGTCTATAAGGCAATTTCGGCGTTCTATGTACTTTTCGTATGTGTTTATGGCATACGAGCGCGGTGCATCAAGTGATGCCTCTGCTGCAATCTGTCCCAGCAGGGGAGGGCTCAAACGGGCCTGACAAAATTTCATCACCGCAGCACGCAAGGCTTTATTTTTTGTGATAAGAGCACCTATGCGCAATCCACACTCGGAATATCTCTTTGAAACAGAATCAATTAACACTACATTTTCTTCTATTCCTTCCAAGTGGCATGCCGATATGTATGGCGAGCCGGTGTAAATGAATTCGCGATAAACCTCGTCGGAGAAAAGGAACAGATTGTGCTTCTTCACAAGGTCGCGTATGCGATTCATTTCGCTGCGTGTGTATAGATAACCTGTGGGGTTGTTGGGGTTGCAAATGAGAATACCGCGTGTGCGCTCGTTTATAAGCTCCTCAAAACGCTCCATGGGAGGCAATGCAAAAGATTCCTCAATGGTTGAACGTATGGGGCGTATAACCGCACCGGCCGATATTGCAAATGCCATGTAATTGGCATATGCAGGCTCGGGAACTATGATTTCGTCGCCCGGGTTAAGGCACGACATGAAGGCAAAGAGCACAGCCTCGGAACCACCGGCGGTAACAATTATATCTTCGGCTTTGAGCTTAATCTGGTATTGGTCGTAGTAACCAACGAGTTTTTCACGCAACGAAAGAAAACCGTCGCTCGGGCTGTATTCAAGAATTTTGCGGTCAATCTTTTTAATTGCCTCAATTGCCACCTCGGGAGAATCAAGGTCGGGCTGTCCAATATTTAGATGATATACCTTAATGCCACGTTCCTTGGCTGCATTTGCGTAAGGTGCCAACTTTCTGATTGGCGACGATGGCATAAGTATGGCTCTTTCTGATAATTCGGGCATATTGATTTGTGTGTTTTTAGTTCGGCTGCAAATGTATTAAAAAATTCCTTATTAATAATATAAATTGCCCAAAAAACACCTTTCACCGCATTACACCACTATTCGTTGATAATAAATATTATGTTTAATAGCATTTTGAGTATTTGCGCACCACTTCCTTATTTTGCACATTTTCCGTTATTTTTCTCCTGCTTGTAATAAATATTTGGTTGGAATCGTGCGAAGAAACGATTATTTGGACAGGAACTCGATGATGTCCGATGCAACAGCCTTATATCCTTCTCCATTGGGATGGACATTGTCGGGTAAATAATATAACTTATAGTTATTGTTATCGAAAAGCCCTAAGTTGTAGATGTTCAATAAAGGGAGATTATAGAATTTGGCAACATCTGCCATTGCGCCTACATAATTGCCTAATGTGTATCGGAACGTATTGTTGAATACCGGGAATGAAGTTATAATATATACTTTTGCATCGGGGTTGTTGCTTTTGATGAGTCCTATGCTTTTTTTAAGGCTCGCTATGTATGTGTTATCTCCGGCCGGTTCATTAACATCCCCCACGGGAATGCCTATGCTGCAATCGTTTATGCCGCCAAAGAGAAGGAAAACATCATATTCGAATCCTTTCTCTTTTGAAGTGTATAAGGCATATTTAATCTGTTCGTATATGTTGTAGAGGAAAAAAGGCGCTTCGTCATGAGCATTGAGCTTTCCGGTGTATGCTCCCTGCCCTATTTGTGCATAATTGCCGGTATGTGGGCATGCGAATTTTTCGGCAATTAAATCTTGCAACGATGTTGCCTTTCCACCATGAATAAAGCCTAATTTATTGTTACCTACTTCGTTATCTCTTGTGTTGTGAGAGAAAGAGCCACCGAAAAATGCTATATTTTTGTTGTAATTGGCCGATTGGGTGCATGCCTCGTCATACTCTCCCCATGCACCCCATGCTCCATTTGAAAATCGGCGTGCAACGGATGCTACAGCCTCTTGCGGCCCCACTGTCAGTTCTCTGTAATAGTGGCGGGAGAGATAGTCGGGCATTAGGATATAATCGTCTGCATGATATGCCTTTATGCCGCAATTTGTTTTAATCTGTTGTGTTATGCTCCCAAAATCCCTTGTAACGGTTTGCGTAATATCAATGGCGCAATCATCGATATTTGCGCTGAATGTTATAACGCCGGGGTCTGACAATGTATTATGGTTGGCGTTGTATTCATCTATGCAAAGCAACATTTTTCCCATTGCCGTTCCTTGTTCATCTGTATAGAAATTTTGGAGGGCTATGCTCTGTGTGGGCAATGATATTTCATTGCCGGATATTTCTTCATTGTAAATATCGCTATCACTTTTACACGAATTAAACATCAACGGTGTAACAAGCAAAGAGAAGAATAGGAAAATTCTGCTGATAATATATGGAGCTCTTAAAAACATGAAATTCAATGTGGTATTTTATTACCGCAAAGATAGATGTAAAAGAATTAACGACAAAATTTGTTTGGCTGTTTTGTGTGCCAAAATCAATATAAGATTAACTCCGATGCGCGCATCGGAGTTAATCTTATATTGAATAGGAGAATTATCTGTTCAACAGATTAATAATGTACGGCGAAATTATCTTATACCCATTGCCGTTAGGATGAATTTTATCGGATAGGTAGTAAGATGCATAATTATCATCTGTAAAAACATGATTATTATATATATCCAATATGGGTAAATCATAATATTCGGAAATGCCAATACAGGCATCTATGTATTTTTTGTTTTTTGCATTCGTGCTCCCATTGAAAGATGGGAAAGAGGTTAATATGTATATCTCTGCACCCGGATTTTTCTCTTTTATAAATTCTATGGCCTTTTTGAAACTTGCTGTATATGAATAATCACCAGCCGGGTCGCTAATATTTCCCACAGGTACATTTATACTGCTGTCGTTTATTCCCCCAAACAGAAGAAATATATCATACACAAAATTCTTTTCTTCGGAGAATTCAAATGCATATTTTATCTGTTCGTAGGTGTTATACTTAAAGTATGGCACATTGCTGCTTGCGCTAATACTACCTGTGAAGACTCCGTGCCCGCCTTGAGCATAATTTCCAGTGTGCTTGCAGGCAAAAACCTCGGCAATCAAATTTTGCATGGATGTATAATTGCCATTGTAATCGAACCCGAACCTGTTTTCTCCTTTCCCTGCATCTCTTAGATTATGGGCGAATGAGCCGCCAAAGAAGGCAATGTTTTTACCATGATTATGAGAGGTTTTATAATAATCGGTAAGATATGTCCAATCACTCCATTTACCATCGGAGAACTGTCGTATAACGGTTGACTTAATCTCTTGTCGTGCCACATTGAGAGTTCTGTTATAGTGGCGCGACAGGTAATCGGGGCTTGGGATGTAATCGTCTTTATGTGTCGTTATTACACGGCAATAGGTTGTCATTTTTTGAACAACAATGTTTGAGCCGGACTCAACTGATTGGGTTATCTGGGCCGGGCAATCATCTATGGTTGCAACAAAATCGATTGTACTTGGCTTTGTGAGCAATTTGTACTCCTCGTTATATTTATCAATTTCCAATAAAGCCTTTTCTATGCCTGTTGTCTTATAATCCGAATAAAAATCTTCTAATGAATAGCGGTCTGGCGTAGTTTCTGTTCCTTTGGAGTCTTCATCGTTTGAACACGAATTAAAGAGTGGAATTAATGCCACAGCAAGCATTGTGAATAAAATCTTTTTCATTTTTCTTAATATTTATAGTTTGTGCAATATTGCCACTTTTCAACATCTGCACTTGCTATAAAAAAGAAAAGCGCAGACTCTCGCCAACGCCTTCAAGGTTCACCACAAACCACAATACAATTGGTTGGAGTCTGCACTCTTATAGTACACACTCTCAATATGTATTGTTTTGCTCTCGTCTTTCGGAGGTGGTGATTCTGAAGGCTATTGAGCAAATATTTCACATGTCGTTACTTGGAATGCAAGCAACATTGCAAATGTATAACCAAAATGTATTATTGCAAAAAATAATCTGATTAAATTTAGAATTAATACTCTTTTAATCTATCTTCGCGGTGTAAAACTCTATAGACAGATAGATGAAAATATACTCAGCCCCATTACAAGGATTCACCGAGGCAACATGGCGAAATCTTCACAACATGTATTTTGGCGGTGTCGATGCCTATTTTACACCATTCGTAAGATACGAACATGGAGAAATACGCAGCAAGGATATTCGCGATGTGGAGCGCAAAAACAATACCGTACCGCGCCTTGTGCCACAAATAATTGCAGCCACTCCCGAGGAGATGCACCCTCTTTTGTCCTTATTGCAAAACGAGGAGTATAATGAGGTCGATATAAATATGGGCTGCTCTTTTCCCTTGCAGGCGCGCAAAAAACATGGTGCCGGCATATTGCCCCACCCCGATATGGTGGCCCGTCTTATGGATGAGATAAAAAAATATCCCTCGATAAAATTCTCTGTTAAAATGCGTCTTGGGTGGGAGAATAAAAACGAATGGCGGGCGTTACTGCCTGTTTTGAACAATGCACCCCTTGCACATATTACCATGCATCCCCGTCTTGGGCGCGAACAGTATAAGCTACCGGCCGATGTGGAGGAATTTGCGGCGTTTGCCACCGAGTGCAGCCATCCTTTAATATATAATGGCGATATTCTCACTTTGCACGATATTGAACAGATAGAGGCACGCTTCCCCACCCTCGATGGAATAATGATAGGGCGCGGTCTGCTTGCCAATCCCGCACTTGCATTGGAATATTGTCAACGGAAGGAATTGACGAGCAGGGAGTTGTGCGGGCGTGTGCGGGAAATGCACGATGCGATGTACCAGGTAATGTCGCCACGCCTGCAAGGAAACACTCAACTGCTTGGCAAGCTGAAACCCTATTGGGAATATCTTATGCCAGCAATGGAGAAACGATACCGAAAAGCCATACTTAAATCCAATACAATAGATAAATACATGCAAGCGGTGAGCGCGGCATTTGCCAACTATTGATTTACATATGAAACTATTTATATATCAAAATGAAATATCTGTTATTGCTATCAATCGCTGCATTGCTGTCATGCGGCAACAAAACCGCTTCACCCGTTGCTACTACTGATGTGGCCGACACTGTTGCACAGCCTGTTGTATATGAAAACGAGTACCTTGTGAAACCCGGGGATGTTGCCCCTGATTTTTCACTGCCTCTAACCGACGGAGACACCTTTACCTTATCCGAACAGCGAGGCAAAATTGTGATGCTGCAATTCACAGCAAGCTGGTGCGGAGTGTGCCGCCGCGAAATGCCGCACATAGAGAAGAATATATGGCAACGCCACAAGAGCAATCCCGCTTTTGTGCTTGTGGGTGTGGACCGCGAGGAGAGCAAAGAGGTTGTCGATGAATACACTGCAAAAGTGGGCACCACCTACCCTATGGCTCTGGACACAGCCGGCAATGTGTTTGCCTCGTATGCTCTGCGCAAATCGGGTATCACACGTAATGTACTTGTGGGCAAGGATGGGCGCATAGTGATGCTCACCCGTTCGTTCAAAGAGGCGGAATTCAATAAATTGGTAGCAACGATAGACAGCCTGTTGGCCGAATAGGAATGATAATTCCGGGCATTAAAACAGCGTGTCAAAATTCACCCGCGGGAAAATTTCCAATCTGCCACCGCGCGATGCATTGATAATTTTCACACCCATTGCATCGCACACCTCTTTTGCCCTTGCAAAAGCCCGCAAGTTGGTATCCACTTCGGGGGCGGCATAGGTTCTGTCGGCATTGAACAACCGTTTGTCAAAATAGCTGTCGGCGGTTATTACATCGTTTGCCGCAGAATAGTTGCAATCCACGCCTATCAGATATATCTCTTTGAAACCCATGTATGCGGCAAATTGTATCATTGAATATGTTACCGTCTGCCCGCTGTAAACCACACGCGGAATATTGGTGGAAAATCCTATGGGGCTTTTAGGGAAAAGCATATTGTAATAAGTTACACAAGGTAAGTGGTAACGGCTTGCATAGTGGGCTTTAATGAATTTTGCCCCATTGTATGCGTTTATCTGCTCTTTATTATCAAGAATTATCTTGTTATCCTGCGCAAAATAGTATGTGGGGCGAAAAGGAATTTCGTCAAACAGTTTTATAAGCGAGTTGCAGGCTAACGTATATTCGCCACGCTCGGCAAGGCGGCGTAAATCGTCGTTGCGCAAGCTGGGGCCATTACCTATAACAAAACAACGCCCTCCCTCGTGCATATTCTTCATGCGATGCAGGCGTCTGCGACTACCCCATCTGAACCATCCCCACAGATAGTTGAGCGCATTCCACGTTTTGTGCCATAACTTTGCTATCATAGACAATTTATTCATCGAGCGCGAAAATACAACAAAAATCATAAACCATAATGTACGAGATAGAAGAATTTATCTTTTTTGCAGGCGAAGTTACCGCAATGTATAAACAAAAGAGAGGGAAAATCTTGTGTATTAGTAAAAAAAACAGTACTTTTGCACCGCCGATACGAGATATCGGATAACTCAAATCTTTAACTAATTAATTTTTTTACAAAATGGCAACAAAAATCAGATTGCAGAGAAGAGGCCGTAAGCACTACGCGTTCTACTCTATCGTGATTGCAGATTCGAGAGCTCCACGTGATGGAAAGTTCACCGAGAAAATCGGTACCTACAACCCCAACACAAACCCCGCTACCATCGACATTAACTTCGAGAGAGCTTTGTGGTGGGTAAACAACGGTGCTACTCCCACCGACACAGTGCGCAACATTCTCTCTTCACAGGGTGTTTATATGATGAAGCACTTGCAGGGCGGCGTTAAGAAGGGTGCATTTGACGAGGCTACAGCACAAGCAAAATTCGATGCTTGGAAGGCTGCCAAGACAAATACTCTCAATGGTATAAAGAGCGCCGAGGAGCAGGCTAAACGTGATGCAAAGAAGGCACGTTTGGAGGCTGAGAAAGAGGTAAATGCAGCTATTGCCAAGAAGGTAGCCGACAAGAAAGCTGCCGAGGCTCTTGCAAAAGCTGAGGCAGAGGCTGCTGCAGCTGCTGAGAATGCAGAGGCTACAGAGGCACCTGCCGAGGAGGCAACTGAGGCTCCCGCAGAGGCTTAATTCACCTTTTGGCAGTAATGCTCGTTATAAAGCAGATAGTCTTTCGGGATTATCTGCTTTTTTCGTTTCAAAAAACTCCCCTACCCTTTGTATTTAATATTAAAAGGAGTAATTTTGTCTCTATGAAAAGAATTACAAAAATATTTCCCCTCATAGCAATTGCTGCTGCATTGTGTAGCTGTGGCGACGACCGTTCGTCGGAGTTTTACGAGATGACCAAGGAGAACCAATGGATGTATAATACAATGAAAGAGTCCTATCTGTGGGGCGACTCCATTGGCGAAATAAGGCAACAGGCATTCTTTGCCAACACCGCCAAGTTCTTCTCGCAACTGACATACAAAACCGACGATACATCGTTCTTCACCGACTCCATAGAATCCACTACATATGGTTTCAAATTCTCGCTCATGCGCGACCCGCTTGGCATAGCACCGGCAAAGGTATATGCCCTTGTGGAGTATGTTGAGCCTGAGTCAGTAGCTGCAACAGCCGGCCTTGAACGTGGAATGTGGATTTCAACAATAAACGGCAAAAACATAAATATGGGAACAGGTGCCGCGCTCACCGATGGTGCTGCCATAACACTCGGCATAAACCAAATACTCTTCGATGACAATACCGAAGAATACATGTGGGAAGAATTGCCGCAGATTGATATGCAGGCAGCAAGCAAAGTAAAAGCGTCGTCAATACCCATTGTGGAGATAATAAACGGAACAAACAATAGAATAGGATATATCCTGTGCAATAGCTTTGACAACGAATCGGCCATTGCGGGGATAGACGATGCGCTATCCACATTCTCTTCGCAAGGTGTAACAGATATTGTTCTCGATCTTCGTTATAATAGAAGCCATTCGCTTGCCAATGCGGCCAAGATTGCTGCCGCCTTCATGCCGGCCGATAAGCAAGGCAACCTCTTCTGCTCGCTATATAAAGACCTTAAATTAACAATAAAAGAGGATGTGATGTTGCCGCAAGCAACCGCAAGCATCGGTGATAAACCTCTATATATCATTACCACGGCACAAACTCATGGCACAGCCAATGCTTTGATAAAAGCAATACGCCTTGCACGCGGCTCCTCTGCATGCAAAGTTGTAGGTGAGGCGGCAAAGGGGGGCAATCTGGTAACGGAGTGCATGGAATCGCCCTATCGTTTCAAGATAAATCCTGTAACGGCAATTGTTATCGATGCCAATGGCGAGCCGCTCGCCCCCACTGCTCCCGATTATCGATTAACGGAGATTGGCGACTACAAGCACATCTATCCGCTTGGCGACAAGCAAGAGTATATCTTATATAACATTGCTTATATAATAGAAAACGGAACACTCCCGGCAAACAAATAAGCATTGCACAATAACCGACATAGAAAAGGCTCGATGGCATCAACCATCGAGCCTTTTCCATGTTTTATAACATTATTTTCAATACTTAAACAAAAAAACACCAACCACCGGCCCTGCCAATGTGTTATTTTGCCAAACAACCATAAAAACCAGAAACAATGAAAAAGACGATTTTATTAATTGCAACAGCAGCCGGTCTGCTCTTTGCCTCTTGTAATTCTTGCGGTAACAAATGCAATGCTCCGCAAGGGATAATGATAGAGAGTGATAGTATTTACATGGTGAACGATTCCACCGTTGCCGATGCGCAAACCTTTATATACGAAGGAACACTCCCGATGACCAACGGCAATATAGGTGATGTGTTGCTCACCATGCAGACAGTGAGCCTTAACGACGATGGTACCTACACCATCACTACCGACTATGTGAACGAGGCACTTGCAACGGAAACCGACAACGGCGAGGTTCTGGTAGTAATAGGCATGCCCACCGACAGCACGGCCGTTATCTATGAATTGGTGTCGGCCAACGGTAATCCCAAGATGAACTTGATGATGGCGCCCGACAGTTCCCTGGTAAAGCTCGACTCCAACATGAAGCCGGCAAGTGTGAACCCAACCCATAAACTCACACAGAAAAAATGATAATCCTAAAAACAATCAAGTTATGAAAAAGTATATAATATTTTCGCTATTTGCCATGGTGGCACTGCTCACATCATGCGAGAAGGACCCCGATACCGACAGGCTCGACAATGATTATCTTGTGCTCACCAACTACGACAGCAATACTGATTTCAGCGAGATAAACACCTTTTTCGTCATAGACAGCATTCTTATCATAGACAACCATACAAGTAAGCCAACCTATTGGAAGAATGAGAACTCCCAAAAGATTGTGAATGCTTATAATGACAATTTCATTTCGCGTGGCTACACCCAGGCGGCCAATGGCGACGAAGCCGATGTGGTATTCCAGTTGAGTTATATAAATACAACCTACTACTTCAACAACAGCGTCGGGCCATGGTGGAACAGTTACCCCGGCTATTGGAATTGGGGAGGTTGGGGCTGGTACTATCCCTTCAATTTCTATTATGCATACAGCACCGGTTCCATAATAGGCGAGCTTGTAAATACCAAGGCTCCATACGACAACAACAAGCTCACCATTATATGGAATGCCTATATAAGCGGTCTTCTCAACGGCAACAACCTGAGCCTTTATCGCACCATGAGTGCTATAAACCAAGCCTTTGAGCAATCGCCCTACTTAAAAAAATAGTAAATCTTAAAATTATGAAGTATGAAACGGATTTGTAAACTATTTATCACTGCCGCATTTCTTGCTCTGTTTGTCCCCTCCACAAGCAAGGCACAGGTTTCGCTCGATACATATTACAATGTCGATTGGCAGTTTAACATACCCCTGAGCAATCACTTCTCAAATGTTGCAAGTGGCTGGGGCATGAACTTTGAAGGCGGGTATTATGTAAGCCCCGATGTTGCTGTGGGCGGTTTCATCAATTTCCACACCAATAACGAATATCTGTCGCGCAGGACAATCAATCTTGGCGGAAATCAATCCATAAATACCGACCAGCAGCACCAGATGTTTACCCTTCCATTCGGTTTGCTTGCCCGTTATCGTTTTGTGGAAGAGGATTTTCAGCCCTATGTGGGAATGAAGTTAGGTGCCTGCTATGCCGAGTTCAGCAACTACTACTACATTTTCATGAATACGGAAAAAACCTGGGGCTTTTACATGCAACCCGAGGT
The DNA here is from genome assembly GCA_017451695.1 of Bacteroidaceae bacterium. Taxonomy (GTDB): domain Bacteria; phylum Bacteroidota; class Bacteroidia; order Bacteroidales; family Bacteroidaceae; genus HGM04593. Next base: position 49,146 of record JAFTNW010000023.1, on the reverse strand, counting down.
GGGATTTAACTACTATCCATGGCCAAACGGTATTGGTTTCCACATGGCAATGTATTACAGCTTCTCTACAAATAAATGCGATATAATGAGCTATACACAGAATAACCTGAATAATTTTGGTTTACGTTTCGGTATAGCGTTCTAATAACAACAACAGCGGCTGCTATTATTTTAGCAGCCGCTGTTTTTATAGGATGATATAGGGATTATTTCTCGGGAACCATGCTCACCTCAATGAAGTTACCCTGCTTGAGCAACCCTGCGAGGAACGCTCTGATATCCTCTTTTGTTATGCTCTTTACAAGTTCAATGTTATCGCTGTAATAGTCCTTACCATTGAAATAGTATTGCATGAGCCAATTGCTCCATGCTCCATTCACCTTTACTTGCTCGTCAAAGCTTTTAAGCATATAACTGCGAACCTTCTCTACATGCTCTTCAACAGGGCCCTCTTTGGCAACCTTCTCCAACTCGCCGATGACAATCTTGGTAAGTTCCTCGCGACGTTCGGGTGCCATGTTGAACTGAATGGCTATGCTGAATTCACCTTTTGGCAGAGGATCTATTGAGCCTTGAATACCAACGCCGTATGTGCCACCCTCTTTTTCGCGCACTTCGGTGGTATATACGATATCCATAATCTGTTGAACGAAACTCATTAGAATAGCATTGCGCAATGTGGCCTCGCAATCGCCACTGTAGAAAATAACCTCTGTGCCGGTGGGAGTCTCCATCTTTCTTGTAAAATTGTTACGGTAAACACCTTTGCGTGTTGTTATCTTGTGATCATACAACTCCTCTTTTCTTCCATTTGCAGGCAGGCCGCCTATGTATTTCTCCACAAGAGGTTTAAGAGTCTCCAAATCGATGTTGCCTACAAAGACAAATGTAAAATCGCTTGCATCGCATGTGCGGTCTTTGTAAATCTCCATGATACGGTCGTAATCTATGCTGTCCATGTCGCTCTCAACCATGGGTTTCATGCGCGGATGGTCGTTGTAAAGAGCTTTGTTGATACTGTCGCCAAGAGCTGTGTTTGGGTTTATGTTGCGGTCGCGCAATGCTCCACGCTGGCGCGATATAAAGCTCTCCAAAGCTGCGGTGTCCTTGCGTGGCGATGTATATTTCAAATACATCAGTTGGAACATCTCCTCCAAATCCTTGGGCGAGCATGCGCCTGAGATTCTATCATGGTAAGCACTTGCACCAACCTGGGCACTTGCTGTGCTGCCGGCGAGTTTCTTGCTCAACTGCATGAGGTCGAATGAACCGGCACCACCAAGAGATACCACAGAACCAAGCATCGAAATGTTTACACGGTCGCTGTCGGGGTAACGGCTTGTACCACCATAGCTCATACCGCTCATGATAATTTCATCGGCCTTGTAGTCGGTGGGTTTCACAATTACCTTTATACCATTGGAGAGAGTCCAGATGGTTGAGCCCCACTTGCCCTCTTCTGTTGCCACCACGCTGCCACTTGCGGGCAAAGTCTCCAACAAAGGAGCGTCGTTTGTCGTATCTACATAAGGTGTGAGCTTTGCAGTTTCAACGGCTGCCAGCAACATCTCTATTTGCTCTTTTGAGGGGTATGTTATTGAATCGTTATCGGGGGCAAGTGATATAGCAACGCGGTTCTCTTTTGTGTAAAGTGCCGGCAACACAGCATTAACCTCTTTGAGAGTAATTCTCTGCAACATCTCCTTTGAGAGCTCATATTCAGCCTCGGGCGACATTGCGCATGTGTTGTCGAGGAAATTGCGCACGTAATCATCAACATACTCGTCATTGCTTATCTTGCTACGCTCGGCATATCTCTTCTCTGTTCCTGAGAGCATAGCAGCCTTTTGGCGGTTGAGTTCACCCTCGGTAAATCCGAAACGGCGGGCGCGCTCCATCTCGCAGAATGCATAAGGGAGTGCTTCGTTTATCTTATCGGTCTTGCACATTACCGACACGGAGAATGCATCCTTTGTGTTTGAGAGAATAAATGAGCCGTTTGAAACAGAGGCACCAAGGAACGGAGGATTATCCTTTATGGTAATCTCGGTAAAACGTGTGTTTAACAACGACATTGCAACACCGGTTACAAAATTCTTGTATATCTCCTCTTTTGTATTAACCAATTCGCGGGGAGTGGCATCGTGCTTGAAATATAGTTGCAAAGCATAGTTCGGCTGCTCCTTGTCGGTACCTTGTGCAAAAATCATATCCTTGTTGTCCGATACGGGGTAATATATGCGCTCGGCAGGATTCTTTGCCTTCTTTATTCCCTTGAAGGTCTTTTTTATTTTCTTTTCAACCTCGTTTACATCTATATCACCCACAACAATGATGCCTTGCAGGTCGGGGCGGTACCACTTTTCGTAATAGTCGCGCAGGGCCTGGTGAGGGAAACTATCGACAACCTCCATTATACCGATGGGCATGCGATAAGCATATTTCTCTCCCTGATATGCAATGGGCAATACCTTTTCGAGCATACGCGACATTGCACTGCTGCGCTGGCGCCACTCCTCGTGAATAACGCCACGCTCCTTGTCTATCTCCTCGCCATCAAGAGTAAGACCGTCGGCCCAATCGCGCAGAATCAATAAACAAGAATCAATGGCTCCTGCTTTCTCAACAGGCACATTGTTTATGTTATACACGGTCTCATCTATCGAGGTGTATGCGTTGAGATTCACACCAAACTTCACTCCGATACTTTCCAGGTAGTTTATAAGGCTTTTCCCGGGGAAATTCTCTGTTCCATTGAAACACATGTGTTCAAGGAAGTGTGCCAAACCGCGCTGGTTGTCCTCCTCCTGAATGGAACCCACCTTTTGTGCGATGTAGAAATTCACCTTCTTCTCGGGCTCCTCGTTATGACGGATGTAATATGTGAGCCCATTCTTCAATTTACCCACCCTTACGGCAGGGTCGAGCGGCAAAGCCTCACCACTCTTCTGCGCCATTGCCGGTGCAACCATGCAGGCAACAACAAGCAGCAACAGCAGTTCTTTAAGTTTACTTTTCATATAAAATATCAATTGTATTTATTATTGCAAAATAACACGCGCGAAGATACTCATTTTAATTCGGTTGTTTCCATTGCATAGCTCTATATTTTTATAAATTTAAGAATATTTTACCACATAGTAATGGTTATATGGCACAACGAGCATAATTTATCGCTATCTTCGCACAAGAAAAAACTGACAGCAATGGAGGAACGCATACAAAAGGTACTTGATTACCTGACGATAAACAACATAGAGTACTCGTGGTACACCCATGAAGAGGCCCCGACAATTGAAATAGCACGCACGCAATGGCGCGCCGATGGCTCAAAGCACTGCAAGAATCTCTTTTTCAGGAATCACAAAGGCAACCGCCATTATCTTGTGATACTCGATTGTGAACAGGACCTTGATATACACGACCTTGAACAGCGACTGCACCAAGGAAAGCTCTCTTTTGCCTCACCGCAACGCATGGAGCGATATCTGGGGCTTTTACCCGGCTCGGTATCGCCCTTCGGGCTCATCAACGACACCGAAAATCATGTGCATCTGTTCATCGATGAGAATCTTAAAAAAGAAAAGTCGTTGAGCTTTCATCCCAACGACAATCGTGCAACGGTGGTTATATCGCAAGCAGAATTCATGCACTACCTTTCAATAGTAGGCAACAGCCACGAATTCATTACATTATATTAGGTAGCAATTTGGCAATCGACCCGCGTTTTTCACAAACTTGTCGTCCTGAACGGATGTGAAGGAACTCAAAACCGCGTTATACGAGATACTTCGCTTTGCTCAGTATGACAAACCATGTTTGGGCAGCACTATATCATTGCATTATATTAAGAAAAACGATATTACCGGGATTGCTGCAAATGTGGCATACATAACCAGCAGCAAGCGGTAAACATCGGAAACCTCGTAACCGCTTTTTGTAAAACGGTCGCTGATCCAATCGCGACGGCTGCGGCGTTGCTTGCTCAGCAAATACTTATACAGCCTGTATGTGAGGAATGCACACAACACGCCTGTCAATGCTCCGGCAAGTATATCCCATGGATAGTTTACAGCCATGTAAAGCCCTGCATAGCACCCAATAAACGCCCATAGCAACAGCGAGAATGTAAGGATGCCGTGTCTTATGAGCAACGAAAAGAAGGTGGCAAGGGCAAATGCAATGGTTGCGTGTGTGAGCAAGAAACCATTTCCTGCTCTGAACTCGTTCATGGCATCGAGCATGTGCAGACTGTCGGCTCCATATACGGCTCGCAGATAGTCGAACAGTGGTTGCAATGCAAATTCGGTAACCAAGAACGCTGCTACCAACATCGATGCGGCAAACCCCACTATGGTAAGGAAATCCTTTACATTGTTGTTCTTTACAAGTACATACAGGAGAGTAAGCAACATGGGAATCCACACCTCAGGCATGGCAAAAACGCCAATGCAGCCATCGGTAAAGAGCGATTCGCCCCCGGTCATCGAGAGTAGCAAATGCTTGTCCATATCGATAATATCCTGTATTCTATACATACTCTAAATCTTTTCAATGACATCGGCAGGCACCCACCCTATCGTACCATCTTCGAGCTCTATCTCTTTCCACCCTCTCATGGTGTCGTCGGTAATATTCACTTTGCGTCCTTCGTGAATAACAAAAAGGTCGGTTCCCGAATTGTCGGGGGTGCTTTTTGCCGTAACGCTCGGTTGCATCACAATGGCCGCCGTGCGGTTTGTGAGTTTGTTGTAATGGTGCCATGCAGCCACATTTGCAAATATAGTAATTACAAGTGAAAGCAGAGCCACAATAAAGCCGCTTTTTCTCAATCCCATTCTATTGCTGAACAAAAACAGCAACACCGCAGCCAAAAAGATTATGAATGCTACGATGGCTGCAACGGCCCATGTGTCTATTGCAAAGAGGTTTATCACATTCTCAATCCACACGGCAAAGAATATTCTGTAAGGCTCCGATAGCTTATCCACTATTTTGCTCTGTGCAAGTGTAAGATTGAAATTTATATCGTCGTCGCCTGGAGCAAGCAACAATGCTCTTTCATAATTAAGTATCGACTTGGCAATCTCGTCGTTCTTGTAATAGGCATTTCCCAAGTTGTAATACAGGTCGGCAGCCTCGCGTTGTGTCGCAATCACCTCTTCGTATGCGGCAATGGCTCCGGCATAATCATTTGCAATGTAAAGGCTGTCGCCCAAGGTTTTTGTTGCACCGGCCTTGCCTGCCGCCTCTTGTGCCACGGCAAAAGAAGGGAGGAAAAACAGTAATATATATATAACGAATTTCATACTCTTTTTTATCTCTTTATAGAATTCTCCATTTTGCTAATAACCTCTATCGCCATGTTATACACATTGTCCATGGTGGCACCGGCATCACCCGGAGCATAGCGGGCAAATTCTCCCTCGTTGAGCACATTGTGCAGCTCCTTCACAAGTTCCTCGCTCACCCCTTTCTCTTCGAGTTCGGCAGCAATATTCTCTTTTGACAATTGCGATACGGGGATGCTTAATTTATCGCTCATATAGCCCCAAAGGGTTTTTAGAATCTCGTCATAGAACTCGTTTTGCCTGTTTTCTTTAAGCAGTTTCTTTGCCACCTTCAAGCGCTTTACGGCAACCTTGTTCGCCTTTTTGGTGCGCATGGCGGCAATATTGGCATTCTCTTGCATCTTCTTGCGGCATACTATTATATACACTGCAAACAGCAGCAAGGGGATAATGAAGCACAACAAGTATGCAAGCGATGCAAAAAGATGTTCGCCACGCTTGTTCATGGGCACATCGCCACGTTTAATATATCTGATATCCTGCCCAAGTCGTTTCAGTTCCTCTTTGCTCACATAGGCCGGAACAGTTCCGCCGGCGCTCTCGCGGCCCTTTTCCACCTGCAAAGTGTAAGTCTCGCTCTCCAATGTCTTGTACTGTTTTGAATTTATATCGAAGTAGGAGAACTTTACCGACGGTATGGTGTATTCGCCACCAAAACGAGGTATTGCAAGATACTCTATGACTTTATTGCCCGAGAACCCATCGTTGCGTAGCGAGATTTTGTTCTCTACCTTGGGGTCGTAAACCTCAAAATCTTCGGGAAATGCAGCCTCGGGTGTTTTTATCAGTTTCATATTGCCGGTACCCGATATCACAAGGCGCAATGTAACTGCTTCGTTTGCCTTAACATCGGTGGCGCTCAATGAAGAAGAGAGCTTGAAACTGCCAACAGCTCCCGAGAAATCGGCAGGCTTGCCCTCGGGCAGCTTCTGCACATTCAGTTTAAGCTTTGGGGTGCGCAAATCCTTCTTTATCTCCACCACATTGGTACCGCCAAAGAAATCGAATGGGTCGTATGAACGTGTATGCATGGTTACCGTACCTTCAAACTCGGCCGAAGGTATCTCTATCTCTCCGCTTATTTGCGGGAAAAGGACATATTGCTGCCACAGAATGGTGCGATAATTGCGCCCGTTATAATGTTCCAGGCTCCACTCTTTGTTGGGTGGCAGTTCCACCTCCTGTATCTGGAAACCTTTCAACTCGGGAATTTTACCGTTTAACGCGGTAAGGTTTACAGCTGAATAGACCTTGAATGTGAGCAGGACGGCTTCTTGTTCATACACCTTCGTTTTGTTCAATGTTGCAGTCATGAACAGGTCGTCGGAATCTATTTTTGTAGGGTCGGCATCGTTGGCGCGTTGTGCACTGCCACCACGTTGCGAGCGTCTGCTGCCTTGCGCCGCCGCACTTGCCTTATCGGCAGGGAGCACCTTTATAGTCAATGGATTAGAGGTGTAATCCTCGCCGTTGATATTAGCTACGGCACTGGGAATCTTAAATTCGCCCTCTTTTTCGGCAATAAGAGTATAAGTGAACACCAAAGTGTTGCTCGACGACACCTGGCCGTTTACTATCTGCGTACTCGATTGCTGTGAACGGAAGGGGCCGGCAATAATGGAGAATCCCTCAATCGCAGGCAGGCGAGGTTCCTTGGCCTTGTGCGTATTTATTGTGTATTGCAATCTCAATTGCTGATTTACAGCCACGGCCTTTGGTGCCGATGCCACAAAAGAGACCTCGTCGGCCAGTGCCGCCGATATTGTCAGCAATAATAATAGTGTTGTAAGAACTGTTCTTCTCATCTATATTTGATTCTTCAATATTTAATACTTATGTTATCGGCAGTGGCAATTACCAATCCTTATCGAGTTTCTTGCCGCGTATCTGCATCATCTTTTTTACCCTCTCCTGAACATCCTTTTCGTCTTGCATAGCCGACTCCAACAATTGTTCGGCATTCTCTTTCGACATCTCGTTTTCATTCTCTTCGGGCTGTTGCTGTTCTTGCTGTTGCTGCTCGTTTTCTTTATTTTCTTCTTTATTCTGCTGTTGTTCTTGTTGTTGCTGCTCTTGTTGTTCTTGCTCCTGCTGTTCGTTTTCCTTGTTCTCCTCTTGGTTCTGCTGCTGTTGCTGCTGGTTTTGCAACTGTTTCATGGCCACTGCAAGATTGTAACGTGTTTCGTGGTCGGTGGAGTTTTCGCGCAACGCCTGTTTATAAAATTCTACTGCATGGGCATAATCCTTTGAAGCCTGGCAAATTACGCCCATATTGTGATGTATTTGTGCAAGTTGGCTCTTATCTGTTGCACGCTCTTGCGCCATGGTAAATTGGTCCATGGCATCCTGTGCCTTATTCTGACGAAGAAGCGCATTACCCAAGTTGTATAGCGCCTCGCTACCATTGGGGTCCAATTCCAATGCTTTGCGATACTCCACCTCGGCTTTGTCGTAAAGGCTGTCGGCATACAATTTGTTACCGCTTCTCATATATTCGCGGTAGCTCTTCTGTGCCGATGCATTTGTGCAAAGCAGGGCAACAAGTATAACAGGTATGTATTTTATAATATTCATTTCAAGAACAATTATTTGTCAAACAACTTAAATCCGCGGGTGAAGCGGCTCTTCCCTGTGAGAATGAGGGCCTCTATCACAAGCAATATGAATGCCAGCCATGCAATGAATTCGAATTGCTCGTTAAACTCGGTATATACCTCTGTCGTAACATCGGCCTTTGCAAGTTTGTCAATCTCTTTATCTAATAGTTTTTCGGCAGTATTGGTGTTATCAACCCTTATGTAGGCACCATTGCCCGCCTGAGCAACAGACTGCGCCATCTCCTCGTTCAGCTTGGTAACAACCACATTACCCTCTTTGTCGCGGCGATAATCGTTGCTGCCATCGGCAGGTATCGGTGCTCCTTCGAGTGAACCTATACCCATTACATACACATTCATCCCCTTCTCGGTAGCCATTTTGGCAGCCTCTTCGGCACCGCCTTCATGGTTTTCGCCATCGGTTATCAGTACAATGGCCTTTCCCACTCCCTCTGTTGAGGTAAAACTTTTCATAGCAAGGCTTATTGCACCGCCTATATCAGTACCCTGGCGCGATATCAGTGCCGGCGATATTGTTTCCAGGAACATCTTCGCCGATATAAAATCGTTTGTTATGGGCAATTGCACAAAGGCGTCGCCTGCAAAAACTATAAGCCCCACTTTGTCGTTCTCGAACTTGTCTATGAGACGCGATATTATCTTTTTTGCCTTCTCCAAACGATTGGGGGCAATATCCTCGGCCATCATCGAGTTAGATATGTCAAGCGCAATGACAACCTCTATACCCTGTCGCGTAACGGTCTCCTTCTTTGAACCGAATTGGGGGCGCGCCAATGTTATTACAATGAGAACCAAGGCAGCGAGCGACAGCCAAAATTTAAGCCCCGGGCGATAGACCGACACATCGGGCATGAGACTTTTCAGCAGATTCACATCGCCATAAAGCCTCAAATTACGGTTTCTTCTATAATTCGAGTATATATATACTGCCAGCAGTACGGGGACTGCTATGAGCAGATAAAAATATTCGGGACTTGCAAATTTCATATTTCAAATACTGTTTCAGGGTATTTTCTTTAATATTGTATTACGCAACAGAATCTCGAGCAACAATGCCGCGAAGGCTATGATGGCAAATATTTGATACTCCTCTTCGCGTGTACTGAATTCCTTGACATTCAACTTTGTACGCTCCAATTTGTCTATTTTTTCATAAACCTCTTTCAGTTTGGAGTTGCTTGTTGCACGATAGTAATTGCCATCTGTGATTGTGGCTATTTTGTTAAGCGTTGTTTCATCAATCTCCACAGGCACATTCACCACTCTGCCACCATAAGGGTAAGGAGCGGTACCATTGGTGCCTACACCTATTGTATATATCCTTATTCCGAATTTCTTCGCAATATCGGCTGCAGCCTCGGGTGATATTTCGCCGCGGTTGTTAGAACCATCGGTGAGCAATATTACCACTTTCGATTTTGCCTTGCTCTCTTTCAGGCGGCTCACGGCATTGGCAATACCCATTCCTATGGCAGTACCATCCTCTATGATTCCTTGTGCCGCAATGTCGCACTTTACAGAGTTGAGCATGTTAAGTATCACAGCATGGTCCACGGTGAGCGGGCATTGTGTAAAGCTCTCTCCTGCAAATATGGTGAGTCCTATATTATCGTTCGGGCGGCTGTTGATAAAGTCGGCAGCCACCTGCTTTGCGGCCTCCAAACGATTTGGGGTAAGGTCCATGGCCAACATACTTGTGGATACGTCCATGGCCAGCATTATATCTATACCCTCAATCTCGGAATTCTCCCATCTGTTTGTGCTTTGCGGGCGGGCAAGTACAAGTATCACCATTGAGAGAGTGATTACCCGCAACACAAACGGCAAGTCTGTTATATAATTCTTGTAGCTCTTTACATCCTTCATGAAAGGGGCTGCCGTGGAAACCTTCATCGCAGGTTCCAGCTTGCGTCCTTTGAGAATATACCACAGCACATATAATGCAAGCGGTATAAAAAGAAGTAAATATCCTATTTTAGAGAAAAACATATTCAAAAACAGTTTAACTTAACAAATAATACAACTCACTGATGAGCAGTGCCAACACTGTGGCTGTAGCCAGGGAGAGCAGCACCACGGCAAGTAACAAGAGCCTCTTTTCGCGCACAGAACGCTCGTTCACCACCTTTCTCTCTGTCGGTTGTTGCTGAATCTCGCTGTCGGCAAGTTTCGTGCTGTCCACAAACTCTATCGCGTTCAGCAGATTGCGGTCGTTCTCGTTCATGGGAGGGTTGAACTTTGCAAATTTCACAAGGTCGGCAGTTTCAAGGATATCGCGCAAATCGCGCAAGCTCTCTTTATCCTTAATCTTCAACAGCTCGTCTATGATTTCAGCAGTTGTCATCTCCGTTGCATTAAAGGCAAAGCGTTCATTCATGTACTCGCGCAGAGCATCGGTAATGGCAGTGTAATACTCTTTACTGCTGCCTGCCGTGCGCCAGCCTGTATCGCTTTTTATGCGCTCCATCTCGTTCAACGCCACAACATGTGCCGGCAATTTAGGTTTGAGCTTTACTATACGAATTATAGGCTTATTGTTTATAAATCTGATGGTTACCCATGCAAGAACAACGGCCAGCAGAATAAACAAGATAGAGTAACCTACCGGGGCTTTGTAATCGTCCCAAGTGAGTTCCACGGCCCATATATCCTTGGGCGGGAAGAACTGTTCAAGGTTTGTTGTATCCACCGGCACCATATACACAGCAAGTGCAAGTTCCTCGGAATAGAAGGGCTCGCCATCTACCAGCACCTCGAACGGCGGGATGGCATACAGAGCACTATCGAACGATGTTACCACATACTCCTCGGTAATAAGCAGTCGCTTGCCGTCGTTCAATATCTGTGTGTCGTTGGGCAGTTTCTCCACAATCTCCACACCCTCCATAATCTCCTTGTCAAATTGTGGCAGCAAAGCCCTTTTGTTGGCATCCACCCCCACCTTCAGTTTAATCCTCGCCTGTTCACCGATAAATCGTTGGCAGGAGTCAATCTCGGCATTTACCGAAACATGGTTCTGCGCCATGGCTGCACCGGCGAACAAGGCAAGCAACAGGGATATAAATATCGTTTTTTTCATTCTCAATCTTATTTACGCATTAGGCACGCATTGCAAAAAGCGACATCAATGCCTTGACATAATCCTGGTCGGTGCGCACCGATACGGAATCCACACGGCTCTTTTTGAAAATATCCTCAATGGCTGTCGTCTGCTCTCTCCACCACTCGCGTTGTGCTTTCTGCACTTTGCTCGACGAGGTGTCGATATACATCTCCTGCCCGCTTTCGGCATCGGTAATTTTCATAAGCCCTATTTGCGGCAGCTCCATAAGGCGACGGTCGTACACCCGTATTGCAACCACATCGTGCTTGCGATTGGCAATGGTAAGCGCATTCTTGTAATCGTGCGGGGCAATGAAATCGCTCAGCATAAATGCGGTACACCTTTTCTTTATGGCGTTGGTGAGGAACTGCAACGGCACTTTGATATCGGTTTTCTTGCTTGCCGGTTCAAAGTTTATGAGCTCTCTGATGATATACAGAATGTGCTTGCGCCCCTTCTGCGGCGGGATGAATTTCTCCACCACATCCGAGAAGAATATCACGCCTATCTTGTCGTTGTTCTGTATTGCCGCAAATGCAAGTGTGGCAGCAATCTCCGTAACCATATCGCGCTTCATCTGCTTTATGGTACCGAAATCGAGGCTCTGCGACACATCTACAAGAAGCATCACAGTGAGCTCGCGCTCCTCCTCGAACACCTTCACGAATGGTTTGTTGAAACGGGCCGTTACATTCCAATCGATATCGCGCACATCGTCGCCATACTGATACTCACGCACCTCGCTGAACGACATACCACGCCCTTTGAAGGCCGAGTGGTACTGCCCTGCGAAGATATTGTGAGAGAGGCCGCGTGTCTTTATCTCAATCTTGCGAACCTTTTTTATAAGTTCACTTGTCTCCATAATTATCCGTTAGGGTACTTCAACGCTGTTCAAAATACGGCTTACAATCTCATCGGCCGACACATTGCTTGCCTCTGCCTCGTAGCTCAAACCGATACGGTGGCGCAAAACATCGTGTGCCACGGCGCGCACATCCTCGGGGATTACATATCCGCGACGCTTGATAAAAGCGTATGCGCGGGCAGCAAGAGCAAGGTTTATAGATGCACGGGGCGAGCCACCGAACGAAATAAGCTCCTTCAAATCCTTCATGCCATACTTGTCGGGGTAGCGTGTGGCAAACACAATATCAGCAATGTACTGCTCAATCTTCTCATCGAGATATACCTGGCGCACAACCTTGCGAGCCTCGATAATCTCCTCGGGCTTCAATATGGATCTTACAGCGATTTTTTCACCTGTAATATTCTGTCTGATAATCTTCTTCTCTTCCGACAGTTCGGGGTAACCTATAACCACTTTAAGCATGAAACGGTCCACCTGCGCCTCGGGCAAGGGATAGGTACCCTCCTGCTCAATGGGGTTTTGTGTAGCAAGTACAAGGAAGGGTGAAGGGAGTTGGAATGTCTCTTTTCCTATTGTAACCTGTCGCTCCTGCATAGCCTCCAACAAGGCACTCTGTACCTTTGCAGGGGCACGGTTAATCTCGTCGGCAAGCACGAAGTTTGCAAAAACGGGGCCTCTCTTTGCCTTGAAATCCTCGTCCTTCTGGCTATATACCATTGTACCGATAACGTCGGCAGGCAAGAGGTCGGGAGTAAACTGTATGCGGCTGAAATCGGCATCAATCAATTCCGACAAAGTTTTTATGGCCAATGTTTTTGCGAGGCCGGGAAGGCCCTCGAGCAGCACATGACCATCGGCCAAAAGACCTATAAGGAGCGACTCCACAAGGTGTTTCTGCCCCACAATCACCTGGTCCATACCTGTGAGCAGATTGGTAACAAAGCCGCTCTGCCTTTCAATCATTTCATTCAGTTCTCTGATGTCTATTGCACCATTCATAATTCTATTGTTATTTTATTATTTGTTTCTTGTTCAAAATTACACCAATATGTAAATCTTTAATGTTAATATTGTTAAAATAGCCTTAACCACTGTTACATTAAAGAAACTTTAACGCAAGCGCCCTATTTCGCAGGCTGCAAACGAGGTATCTGCAACTCCATGCCCTTGCTCAACCCATTTGGATTGTCCAACTTGTTATATTGCACAATGTAGGGCCACAAGCGCTTGTCGCCATAATATTTAAGTGCAATGCGCACAAGTGTCTCGTCGGCGGCAACGGTGTGTGTGGCAATGGCACCATCGGCAACATAGAGCAATGTGTCGCCACGCCCTATACTGCCCACACTCCTTGCAGCAAGTTCCTCAACCATTGTAAATGCATATTCCTCCTCTTTGGGTGCGGGAGCAACATCGGCAGCCACTGTTGCAGTGTCGGGCACGATGGTTTCAACAACCTTTGCAGGTGCAGGCGCGGTATTGCTTGTTGCATGGGCAACAGGCTTTTTACCACCATCCCTCTTACCAAAGAGTACAGGGTAGAAATATATTGCCAACGCAATCAATATTGCGCATATAATTAATAATGTATAAAGCAGTGCATGCCCACCCTTCTTCTCTTCCGTTTCGTCTGCCTTTGCAGTATCGGTCAATGGGTAGCTGTTCTTTATTTTGTTTACAGCCTCTTCGGTTGCGCCATTCTCGTCGGCCTCTTCGGCAATATCCTCTGCCTGCTCCTCTTTGTTTGTCTCTTCGGCAGCGGGTACCACCTCCTCTATTGAGGGCTCTTCCTGTGCAATTTCCTCGTTTGCGGTTTCGATGGTTTCAGCAGTATCGGCAACAGTTTCTTCGCTTGCAGTCGTGGTTTCCTCTGCTTGGGGCTCCTCGGCAATGGTTTCAACCTCGGGCAGAGCTTCGCTTTGCACATCATCGGCAACAGGCTGAGCCTCGTTTTGAACAATCTCCTCGCCCTCTGCCGGCTCTTCGCTGTCATCCACATAGCTGTCGTCTATCTCCACAGGCTCGAACATGGCAAACGGCTGGTTTACCTTCTCCTTCAACGCATCGGCAGGGAGGAATGTGAGTTTCTTATGTCCCTTGATCTCTATTTTTTCACCGGTATTCACATTCACACTGCTGCGGCTTGCCACATCGGTAACCTTGAATGTCCCAAGCCCATTGATTTTTACCATGCCGTCTTTCTCCAGCCCCTCCAATATTATATCGAAGAAGGCTTTTGTAAACAGTTCGGCTTTTGCACCTGAAATCTCGGCCTGCTTTGCAAGCAGAGCCGACAGGTCGGAGTGATTTAATTTTGCGTCCATAGCTCTGCTTTTTAATCGTTGAATTTATCTTTCATTTTGCCGCTTGGGCGGAATGCGGGCACAATCTTTGGCGGCACCAGAAACCTCTGTCCGCTCTTTGGGTTTACAGAAACCCTCTCCTTGCGCATCTTCACTTCAAAAACACCAAAGCCCGACACGTTAAGCTGGTCATTATCCTTCAACCTCTCTGTCATCACCGCCACAAACGACTCAACACCTGCCGCAGCCTCTGCGGGAGTTATTCCGCATCGTTTAGCCAACTTGCTGATAAATTCTTTATTGTTCATATTGGTTATTAGTTAAGCTACAAAGTTCGATATGACAAAAATGTATATTCTTTTTGTTTTTGTTATTTTCTCACTGTTCCCATGAGGTCAAACTCTGTGGCATCTGTTATAAGCACATCGTAGAACTCGCCTATTCTCAAATTGTCCTCGCTGCTGTTTATAAGCACCTCGGTATCCACATCGGGCGAATCAAATTCAGTGCGGCCGATGTAATAATCACCCTCCACACGATCTATTATTGTTCTGAACACCTTGCCCACCTTCTCCTCGTTCAAGCGGGTTGAAATCCTTTGCTGAACCTCCATCAAACGGTCGAGGCGTTCCTGCTTTTTCTTTTTCGATACGTTGTCGCGATAATTCTCGGCGGCAAAGGTGCCATCCTCCTCGCTGTAAGCAAATGCTCCCAAGCGGTCAAATTTTGCCCACTTCACAAAATCCATGAGCTCCTCGAAATCCTTGTCGGTCTCCCCGGGGAAACCCACCATCATGGTGGTGCGTATGCATATACCCGGCACCTCGCGGCGCATCTTCTCAATGAGCGCGTATGTATCCTCTTTGGTAACGTGGCGCTGCATCTTCTTCAGAATCTTGGTGCTCACATGCTGCAAAGCAATATCAAGATACTTGCACACATTCTTTCTCTCGCGCATCACACGCAACAGCTCGTCGGGGAAATGTAACGGATAGGCATAGTGCAAACGTATCCACTCCACCCCTTCAATGTCGGCAATGCGCTCCACCAGCTCGGCAATAGCCTGTTTCTTGTAAAGGTCGATACCGTAGTATGTAAGTTCCTGTGCTATAATCTGGAACTCCTTAACGCCTTGCGATACAAGATAACGCACCTCGTCGAGAATCTCCTCCATGGGGCGCGAAACATGTGCACCTGTGATTATAGGAATTGCGCAGTAGGCACAACGGCGGTTGCATCCCTCGGAAATCTTCAAGAATGCGTAGTGCGATGGCGTGGAGAGCACTCTCTCGTGTGCAATCTCGGGCTTATACTCCTTTTTAAGGTCGCCGATAAGCTCCTTCCAATTGAATTTGCCATAGAATTTATCGACCTGCGTAATCTCCTCGCGCAATTCGGTGAGGTAACGCTCCGACAGGCACCCCATCACATAGAGTTTCTCAAGGTCGCCCTGCTCCTTGCGCTCGCAAAATTCAAGAATCATATTTATAGACTCCTGCTTTGCATCGCCAATGAAACCACAGGTGTTTATAACGGCAATGCTGCCACAGGGCTCCTCGCTGTCGTGAGTAACCTCGTAGCCACACTCCTTTAATTGGCGCATAAGCTGTTCCGAATCCACAAGATTCTTGGAACAGCCCATTGTAATCACATCAACACAATTCTTTTTCATCCTATATTATCCGAAAAGAGAATCCACAAATTCCGCTCTGTTAAAAATCTGCAAGTGGTCTATCCCCTCGCCCAAACCAATATATTTTACAGGAATCTTGAATTGGTCGCTTATACCAATGACCACACCACCCTTTGCAGTGCCGTCGAGCTTGGTGATTGCAAGCGAGCTCACCTCGGTAGCCTTAGTAAACTGCTTGGCCTGCTCAAAGGCATTCTGCCCTGTGGAGCCATCGAGCACAAGAAGCACATCGTTGGGTGCGTCGGGCAGAATCTTCTTCATCACATTCTTTATCTTTGTGAGCTCGTTCATAAGGCCCACTTTATTGTGCAAACGGCCAGCGGTATCTATTATAACCACATCGGCACCGTTTGCCACTGCCGATGACAATGTGTCGTATGCCACCGATGCAGGGTCGCTGCCCATGCCTTGCTTTATAACAGGCACATCGGCACGGTGCCCCCACTCCACAAGTTGCTCCACTGCTGCGGCGCGAAATGTGTCGGCCGCACCAAGATATACCTTCTTGCCCGCCTTTTTGAATTGGTGTGCCAGCTTGCCTATTGTTGTGGTCTTGCCCACTCCGTTCACACCCACAACCATAATCACATAGGGCTGTCCGGGTGTTGTGGGGAAGTCGAACGAGCCGTTATCCTCGGTGTTGTTCTCCATGAGCAGGGCTGCAATCTCCTCTTTCAGCAATGCGTTCAGCTCGGCCGTGCCCATATATTTGTCGCGGGCGGCACGTGCCTGCACACGCTCCACAATTTTCAGTGTGGTTTCCACACCCACATCCGATGTTATAAGTATCTCTTCGAGGTTGTCGAGCACCTCGTCGTCAATCTCGGTTTTTCCAACAATTGCGCGTGCTATTTTGCCGAACACGCTCTCTTTGGTCTTGGACAATCCCTTGTCAAGAACCTCTTTTTTCTCTTTTGTAAAAAAACTGAATATTCCCATATTCCATTTAAGTTTTATGTTAAATCCCTGCCATTATGCAATGGAGCATGGATTATTGTTTTCTGTTATTTTATTGGGGTTGCCCCCTGCATTTATTGTCATTTCGAACGTATGTGAGAAATCTCCTCACAATCACCCGCAATAAATGCTTTTAGTCGAGCTTGAGAACGGCAAGGAAGGCCTTCTGCGGCACCTCCACATTACCAATCTGCTTCATGCGTTTCTTTCCCTTCTTCTGTTTCTCGAGCAATTTGCGTTTACGCGACACGTCGCCACCGTAACACTTCGCCGTTACATCCTTGCGCACCTGCTTTATGGTTTCGCGTGCAATGATTTTTGTACCTATGGCCGCTTGCAGTGCAATATCGAACTGCTGGCGGGGAATAAGGTCGCGCAGTTTCTCGCACATCTGTCGGCCAAGCCCGTAGGCGTTATCAACGTGTGTGAGTGTGGAAAGTGCATCCACAGGCTCGCCGTTGAGCAATATATCGAGCTTTATGAGTTTCGATGTGCGGAAGCCCGCGGGGTGATAGTCGAACGACGCATACCCCTTTGAAATGCTTTTCAGTTTATCGTAGAAATCTATCACAATCTCGCCAAGTGGCAACAAGAAACGTATATCCACGCGGTTACCGGTGATGAACTCCTGTTTCTGCAATTCGCCGCGTTTCGACAAGCACAAAGTCATTATGGGGCCAATATACTCGGCGCGGGTAATGATGCTTGCGTTTATGTATGGCTCTTCAATATGGTCTATAAGTGTTTGGTCGGGCATGCCGCCGGGGTTGTGTACCTCCTGCACATTACCCTGCTTGTCATACACCATATACGACACGTTGGGCACGGTGGTGATAACACTCATGTCAAATTCGCGGTCCAAACGCTCCTGCACAATCTCCATGTGCAGCAGTCCCAAGAAACCGCAACGGAAACCAAAGCCAAGCGCAGCCGACGACTCGGGGGTGAATGTGAGCGATGCATCGTTCAACTGCAATTTCTCAAGCGATGCACGCAGGTCCTCGTAATCCTCGGCCTCAATGGGATACACACCGGCAAATACCATAGGCTTCACCTCCTCGAATCCTGCAATGGCCGATGAACAGGGCTTTGCTATGTGAGTGATGGTATCGCCCACCTTAACCTCGCGCGATGTTTTTATACCCGAAATAATGTAACCCACATCGCCTGTGCGCAACTCCTGACGAGGCGACAGCTCCATCTTCAACACGCCTATCTCGTCGGCATCATACTCCTTGCCTGTGTTGAAGAACTTCACCTTGTCGCCCTTGCGGAGCACGCCGTTAGTAATTTTGAAGTATGCTATAATACCACGGAACGAGTTAAACACAGAGTCGAAGATAAGTGCCTGCAAAGGAGCATCCTCGTCGCCCACAGGGGCAGGAATGCGCTCCACCACCGCACGCAGAATCTCCTCCACGCCCATGCCGGTCTTTCCGCTGGCCTCGATAATCTCGTCGCGGTCGCAACCTATGAGGTCCACAATCTCGTCTTTCACCTCCTCGGGCATGGCATTAATCATATCGCATTTGTTAATCACCGGAATAATCTCCAACCCCTGATCCACCGCCATGTAAAGGTTTGATATCGTCTGCGCCTGCACGCCTTGTGTGGCATCCACCACCAGCAACGCACCCTCGCACGCAGCTATCGAGCGCGACACCTCGTAAGAAAAATCGACGTGTCCCGGAGTGTCAATGAGATTGAGTGTATATTTCTCACCCTCGTACATATACTCCATTTGAATGGCGTGGCTCTTGATGGTGATACCGCGCTCCTTCTCCAAGTCCATGTTATCGAGCATCTGCCCCTCGGTGATGTTAATGGTCTTGGTGGTTTCCAGCAGACGATCGGCCAAGGTGGATTTACCATGGTCGATGTGTGCTATAATACAAAAATTCCTGATTTTATTCATATCTTGTTTTCTTCTTTTCTTTCCTTATAACGCAGCCCTTGCACCATACATAACGGCACCCGCTCGCGTAATTTTGCGCGAAGATACAAATAAAATTTAATATTTATATTATAAATAAAGGCGTAAAAGTTAAAAGCCCTGGGAAAATTGCAGAAAACAGAGGAGTTGTTTAAGAAAAACAGAAAGAACCAACCGCCGATTACGCCCCTGTTTCAAGCCGGCACTCCTCAACCTCAAAGGCCGAAAATGGGAGATACTTGCCCACCTCGTTCCAAAAGAACGACAGCTCGCCGCTGGCACGATGGCGCAACACCACAATCTCGGACAGGGCATTAATGTTGGTTATAAAGTCGCAACGGTCGTTGCTCAATGTGTAACGGAAATTGCCATCGGGAGCCGACATGCATATTGAAAATTCTTTACGATTCATTACAACATCATTCACTTTATAATCGTCGCTCGCGTCCTCAAATTCTTTCATCAACACCCCACTGTTAAAGGCACTCCTTATCGCCGCTTTATCGTTGGCAACAAAATCGTTCACCACCCTTGCCCACACTTTTTCCTCCTTGCCCGCCGGGGATTTTATATTGATAAAGGCAAATTCGCCCGGCAGCCCGCATGCGCAATCATCGCCACGGTCAAAGTGCAATTTAAGCAAGCCTTTCTCCCTGTCAATCTCATACGATGCCTGCAAGTATTTCATGCTGCCAAAGGATGTGATTTCTACCATGGGCAGTTGCCACCCATCGTCGCAAGCCGCTTTGAAGAAAAAGACAAAATGCTCCTCCACGCTATAAGAGTCCACGGTTTTGCCCATCGCAAGACGGCTCACTCTGTAAGAGCCATTGAATGGCGACGACGATGGATTCTCTTCGAAAAACCACAATGCGGCACCCTCGCGGTAAGGCTCATTCGCAGCGTGCCAATAAGAAAACTCACCCATATTGAACAGCACGCCGAGTTTAAGAAATTCGTCCAAGAAATCTGTATCGAGATAAGAGCGCACCACCCTCATGCTATATACAAAAATTGTGAGCATGCATGGGTGCAGATGATTTACAAAATCGTAATCGAGCAATTCATTGGCAATCTCCTTTGAGGAAAGCCCGCTTGGGAAGCAATCCTCGAACAGATTGCACAAGGCCTGTATATGCGTGCGAAATATCTTTACAAAATCTTTCGAATCCACATCTACCCCACATGCATAAATATAGAACAGCACCAAGTTTCCATAATAGACCAAAGTGTCGCTCGATTTCAGTTGCAACAACTCCTGCAACACCCCGTTTCTGAATCCTTTTGGGAATCCATCGTATTCCTCCTTGCATAATGCTATAAACGAACTTTTCCAACTCGCGGAATCGTCAATACCGCAATACTCCTTGTAATCGGGCAGATAGGCATGAAAAGAGTCGAATATAGCATAGAGCAGATAAATCTCGGCATCCGTCAGCCTATACATTCCCATAAGTTCACGCCACACATCGGCCACGGCATCATCACTTGCCACCCCATCTCGCACACGATAAAGCGTATTCCTGCCACAGCAAGTAATTCTCTTTGCAAGTGTCGATACCGACGGCGCAAACACATTCCTCATTAAAAGGCAACTCAATGCCTCACTCTCCATGCTCATAATAAATCTGTACCAAAAAATGCCCGATTGTGGGACAATTAATATTAACCGCAAAAATAGAGTAAATTTTCTTATCGAGAAAAAACAGAGTGCATTTATCTTTATCAAACAAAATTACCCATGTAAAAGAGCGTCGTATTCAAAAAATGCATATATTTGCAACAAAGAATCGCTGCCACGGGCGCGGTTCCGCACATATTTGACGCATTTTGCTTTATCTCGGGACGAAACCTGGAAAATTTCATACCGCAAGATGGATAAAGGAATATGGCGCTCTCCTTTTGTTTATGTTACACGGCAAGCAACGAGCCTTGCCCATAAGCATAATCATCAGGCGTGGGTGTATTGTATTCTGTTCTGTCGTTTCTTGCAGGTTTTTCCAGGTACCCGTTTCGGCGATAGAGCATAACGCAGAGCTCGCGCCTTTCTTTGTACCTTCACCATAGAACATGCAAAAAAGGTTGCCTTGCAGGGCGCGTTATTGAGGGAATATTATAGATATTAACCAATAAAACATTAATTATGCCTTTATTCAGAGTTACAGTAAAGCAATCGAAATTATCTAACGGCCAGCGCATAGAGCGCGGTATGCAGGTAGATGTAGTAACAAACAGCATGAGCAACCCCATCTCGGTGAACGGTGGGCAAGCCGTTGCCGATGCCTTTATGCGCATCTATGGCGTGGATATGAAACGCTTGGGAGCGTTGAGCACTGTGTATCTTGACGTGGTGAGAGTGGGGTAAAAGAGAAGCATTATATTAATCCTTGTTTTTATACAGCTATGATTACATTCCTAGTTATTCTTTTATTAGTAATTTACATTATAAAATCGTCTACGCCGAATAGAAAAGATGATACTCAAGTTGAAGAAGCAATAGATACCATACCCCCATTAATTATAAAAGGACGAATTCTTGGAAAGCTAGAATGTTTATTATGTAACACATCAGAACTTGTTGACATATTCAAGTATGAGGATGGTGTAGTCTCAATCACTATGAAGAATGGGGAACAATATTCTTCGCACTTAAAAGATATGACCGTTGCTATAACATATATAATTCAAATGCGAAATTACGCTTATGAAATAACTTTCAATAATAGAAAAGTTCGTTTCTGGAAAACAGATATTTTTACTAATGAAGAATGGAACGAAATAGATAATATACTTATAATGGCAAAAACAGTATACGATGGACGTTAAAATTTAGAAATTATGTTTGAAGGATATATTGCAGGCAAGTTTGCCAATAAAATGTTCGAAAAGGATGTTTTTAAGATTGTAAAGAACCACGCTATGGGAGGAGCGCTAATTATGATATTCCCTCTTTTTGGTCTTGATTGGATAATTTATATCTGTATTTTATGGCATATGTATTATGCTATATGCCAAAAGGTTGGCGTTCCACTTAATTTTGGTAATATAATTGCAGGCTTTGTTGTAAATATTATTGTTGCAATTGTATTAGACATTATCTTAACGTTTATACCTTTCCTGATAGGCTTTATTGTTTATGCACAATTTTATTTCTCGGGAAAAGCTTATATTGAAACACTCAAGAAGATGAAAAACTAATACATAATTATTAACTGATAAAAAACACACGGGAATGAGTCTTGAATCTTCTTCGTTGAAATTAGCAAATGCAATGACGGGGATGGCAGAAGTTGGTTTATCCAATAAAGTGTCATCTGTTGTAAAAACACGTTCAATTATAGGAGCCGTGATTATGGTAATTCCATTATGGGGAATAGAATGCATATTGTATGCAGTTGTATTATGGGGCATGTATGCCGAATTATGCAGGCTTGCCAAAGTTCCATTTTGGAGTAACTTTTTCACAAGCGTGTTAGGAGGATTTATTGTAAATGTTATTGTAGTCTTTATACTTAACCTGATTCTGGATTTTATACCCGTCGCCGGGTGGATAGGCGCAGCTGTTGTAGGATACTGTGCCACTCTGTTTTCGGGCTGTGCCTATTTGGAGGTTTTGGCCTCACTGCACAAAAGAGGAAAAGTAAAAGAGCGTTTCAACACCAGCAAAGCAATATCATCCATAAACAAAAAATAAGAACTATTTATTAATCATTAAAAACAAAACTACTATGAGCGAAAAATTTGATGCAAAAGATGTGCAGTTGCAAAAGTATGAAGAACATTATTCCGAGCCAAGCCTATGGGATAAAGTAAAAAATGTTGCGAAGAAAGCCGGTAAGGAGGTTATCTACAACGTATTATTGCTTTACTACGCCTTGCAGTCGGACAAGGTGTCGGCAAAAGAGAAAGCAATGATTATCGGAGCATTGGGCTATTTTATCCTGCCCATAGATCTGATACCCGATGTAATCCCCGTAGTTGGTTACAGCGACGACTTAGCTGTGCTCATAGCTATCATCAAACTGCTCACCTGCGTGGACGATGAGGTAAAACGCCAAGCCAAAGAAAAGCTGGCCGAGTGGTTCAATTAACAAACATTTCAATCGATATGGCACGAAGAAAAGATTATTACGACGAAGAAGATGACAACAACTACAACCCCAATGAAGCATGGGATGTGTGGGGTATGGAAAAAGAGGACGATGATGATGGTGAATGGGTGGGCGATTTCTACAACGATTAAGCCATGCCCTGCTTGTTTTGCTATAAAAGCCGCTTGAGCGGCTTTTATAGCAAAATTCAAATAACATTTTGTTTCAACAAAAAAAGAGATTACTTTTACATATCACTTTAAGCACACAAAAAGACATGTCAAAAAGTATATTTCTTGGAAATGGCATTAAGCCGCGAGCAGTGAGAGTAATCTATCGCGAGCTTATGAAACGAAAGGAGGTTACCTATAGCAAGGTGCTGGCCCTGCTCGAAGAGGAATTTGAGAAAGAACGAGAGGGTGGCAACGGCGAATCAAAGAACTATTTTACCGCCGACTTTAAGCAACGCACCCTCTCCTCCACCACCGAATACAAAGAGGTAAAAAAGGCCTTTGAGCAGCTCATCAATCTGCTAAACAGAGTACAGCCGGGTTGCATAAGCGAGAAGGGAAGAAAGGGGAAAACTTATACATACACAGGCAATGAGGAGAACCCTTTGCACAAGGAACTCAACGCGTCGGTACAAAAATCGATATCCGATTATGTCAGTTTCTTAAAAGCATCGGCCGGTTTTTTCCCCGCAAATTGGCTTGCATCATTTTTTGAGAACACCCAGGTGCTGTTAGATGTAAACTATAAGATGCAGACCCCCACCTATATACGTTCCGAAAACGAGATAACGCTCACCAACATACACCTGTTGCCACAGCTATATGAAGCAGTGATAGAGAAAAAGGTACTGCGTTTTACCTACCACCCCTTTACCGAACAGCCATACGAGCTGCTGTTTCATCCACAATTCATTAAGGAGTATAATGGCCGATGGTTTGTTTTTGGGAAGGCCGACCGCCCGCCCTACGAAGCCTTCAACGTGGCCATAGATCGCATTGCGAGTGAGCTTGCAATAGTCCGAGAGACGGAGTACATGACCCCTGCCGAGAGTTTTTACAAAGAGTATTTTGCAAATATCGTGGGAGTAACACACGAGGCGGGCGAAAGAATTGAAACCATTGTCATACGCACAAAAAGCAGGTATATGCATGGACTCATACTCACAAAGCCATTGCACAAGACTCAGCACGAAAGCAAGCCTTTCGACAATTACACCGATGGCAGCTACGGCGAAATAACCCTGCGTCTGAAACCCAACAGGGAACTGCAAGGCAGAATCCTCACCTATGGAAGGAATTTGGAGGTAATAGCCCCTGCAAGCCTGCGCAACAAGATAAAGGAAGAGGCCGAGGCTGTGTTGCAACACTATAAATAACATCTTTATCCAACGCAATCGAGGCTGCAATAGAAAAGATAAGCACCTTTTTTCCGTGGTGCCTATAGAGACATTCTTTTGCTTGCCACTCAACAAAAAGAGCTTTAACTTTGCAGCGAAAAAGAACGAAACATTTACTAACCAACTAAAAATTTATGACTATGACAGAAACAACTACAAAAATGACAGAGAGAGAACGTTGGACAATTTTGGGTGAAGTTCTAATAGCCGCCGGCGGTGCGATACTTGCCGTGGTTCTTGGAAAAAGATAATTCCCCTGTCCAATCCCCTATCGGCAGAGTGCCGGTTACTGCAAGCACGCAGATAGCCGACACTCTGTTTTTGTATCGCATGCAACCGACAAGCAAAAAACATCGTAATATACATTATAAATTATAAGAATCTTTTTGTTAAAGATAATTTTTACTTAAATTTGTGTGTTACTTAAATAATGTGAGTTTGATATAAGATTTTCGCTATAAATTGGCGTGTTTGCATAGTGTTTGTCATCGCTAACGTATGTGAGAGATCTCGTTTTTTGCAATGTTTTTGAGATTTTTCGTTGCTACGCTCCATCGAAACGACAGGTTTGCAATTTGAACTAGTTTATATCGAGCAGACGTTAAACAGGTAGTCCACCCGCGCCGGAATAAACATAGATTATAGTCGGCAACAGGTAGGTGGCAGCACCCCACAAAGCACCATACTATGAAGAACAGAGTACAAACATTCTTGGTCAGGTTCAAGAATCCCATAACATTTGAGCAGACACCGGCATTGCGCAGCGGTGTTCTCAAAGCCATGGAGTATAATGCCAACATATTGTTTCACAACCATGCCGATGGCGAAACACTGCGCTATGCCTACCCTCTCATTCAATACAAACGCATACAGGGCAAGGCCGCCATTCTTGGCATTGGCGAGGGGGTAAACGTGATAGGCGAGTTCCTCTCCCACCCCACCATGCAGGTACTCATAGACTCGCACCCTGTAACGCTTGAGATTGAACGTGCCATTCCCCGAATGACCACCGCGCAGGTGTGGGAGAGTGAATATCGATATACCGTGCGTAAATGGTTGCCGCTGAACAAGGATAATTACGACAGATACCGCGCATTATCCACCGATGAACAGAGGATAACCTTTCTCCAGAGAGTACTCACAGCAAACATCCTCTCGTTTTTCAAAGGGATGGGCATTACCGTTGAACGCGAAATCAAGTGCTGCATAACACAACTTACCAACGGAAGCCTATACAAGTTCAAGGGTACCAAACTCATGGCATTCGATGCGGAGTTCACATGCAACGCATCGATACCCAACTACGTGGGCATAGGTCGCCATGTGAGTGTGGGTTTTGGCTGTGTGGTTGCATGTGCAGCCGATACTGCCCGCGAACACGCTACCCCGGCCGACGATATTCAGTAAATCCGTTGCACACATTGGGCATAGCTCTTTTGTGCAAGGTATTATATAAACACATATTCGTTCTTTGACATTTTGTTACATTAACTGCATAGAAATAAAAAAATGAGATAATATTATATATCACGGTTGCTTTTTCGCCTGTTTTTCGCTTGAGAAACAGGCGAAAAGGGCTACCACACAACAAATTACGCGCATTACCTTGTATCTCATTGACTCGCTTTTTGTTCGCAACCCGCGCTACGCGCGACCTTTTGCTAAAAGCTCGTCGATAGCTACGCTATTCCAAAATAATAAGGATTAACACCCGTGTTTCAAGTAAATCTCCGCTTCTTCCTTGTATCATATTCCAAAATAATAAGGATTAACACCCAACCTTAAGTGATATTTCTAGTTTTAGAACTTGTATCATATTGACTCGCTTTTTATTCGCAACCCGCGCTGTGCGCGACCTTTTGCTAAAAGCTCGTCGATAGCTACGCTATTCCAAAATAATAAGGATTAACACTTCTGAGGGTAAGAGTACCGAACATTACAAACTTGTATCTCATTCCAAAATAATAAGGATTAACAACAGTCTGTATAGCAGCTATCTAGTTGTAGCTCTTGTATCATCTTCCAAAATAATAAGGATTAACACTAAATCAACCGACTAGGTCACCCTTATGCTACTTGTATCATATTCCAAAATAATAAGGATGTATCTTATTGACTCGCTTTTTATTCGCAATCCCGCTCGGTGCAACTAAGCTGCACTGCGAGCGACTATTTGCAAAAAGCTCGTCGATAGGAGAAAACTATTGACTTCGCTTTGCTACACAAAGCTCGTCGATAGCTGCGCTATTCCAAAATAATAAGGATTAACACCAAATCTCCAGCTTTACAATATTCCCATCTCCTTGTATCATATTCCAAAATAACAAGGAGTATCATATTGACTCGCTTTTTATTCGCAACCCGCGCTGTGCAACTATGCTGCACTGCGAGCGATTATTTGCTAAAAGCTCGTCGATAGCTGCGCTATTCCAAAATAATAAGGATTAAATCCCCATAACGATTTTCTTCGCACCCATGGCTCTTGTATCATATTCCAAAATAATAAGGATTAACACCTATTTGTGGATAGCCACTCATTGAACTGCGCTTGTATCTCATTCCAAAATAATAAGGATTAACACCACTTTCATTTTAATTTATTTTTGATTATTTCTTGTATCTTATTCCAAAATAATAAGGATTAACACCCATAAGTTTTTTCCATTATTGTACCCCATGTCTTGTATCTTATTCCAGAATAACAAGGATGTATCATATTGACTCGCTTTTTCTTCGCAACCCGCGCTACGCGCGACCTTTTGCTAAAAGCTCGTCGATAGCTGCGCTATTCCAAAATAATAAGGATGTATCAAAACAATAAGGATTGGGGATTATGCAGTAATGTAACAAATTGTATGAATGATATTTAGTAGAATAAAAATTTATGTAAAATATATAAACAAATGGAAAAAGATTTATTGTACCAAGCGGCCATTGTGCAGACGGTGGCAAAGCTTTGGCCGGAATTTAAGGATGTGGCTGCTCACGCTCAACCGCCAAACAGCGAGTTGTGCTCTGAGCTCATTGCGCGGGCACAGTCTATTGCGGCGGGTACTGCGAACTGCACGGTGATGGAGGCTCGCTCCACCACTCCATTGTTGCCCATCTTCACCGCTATGGGTGGTTGCAAAAGCAACTATGTATATGCTTCGCAGGAACTTGTGCTGAACGACACTTATTTTGCCCATGCGAATTCGAGCGAAAAGTGTAATCACACAACATTGTTGAAAAAGTTACAGGAGAGCATAAATCTGCTCCGCAACATGCAACCGCGTGCATTTGCCGAGACGTTTATGCAATTGCTGCACAAGTATGCATCGCATATTCCCGCCGGTGTGTGTGGGCTTGAGGATGTGTCGCTCTACGACTATGTGCGCTCTGTTGCCGCCATTGCCGTGTCGCTCCACGAGTGCAACAAACAGGGGTGTGGCGAAAAGTTTCTGCTTCTTGGTGCCGATTTTAGCGGTATCCAGCAGTATATCTACGACATTGTCTCGGAGAAGGCTGCAAAGAACCTTAAAGGGCGCTCCTTTTATTTGCGCCTTACATCGGATAGCATCGTGCGCTATATGCTGCGGGAACTTGGGCTTTATACCGCGAATATCATTTATAACTCGGGCGGCTGTTTCTATATCCTTGCACCCGACACTGCGCAGTTGCGCACTGCCATAGAGGTTGCAAGGGCACAGGTCGAAGAAGCTGTGTTCAACGAGTTTGGTACATCGCTCTATGTGGCAATAGATTATGTGGAGATGACTGCCAACACCCTCATGAACAGCAGTGCCGAGGATAATCTGCCCGATGCATGGAAAAGGCTGTTTCTTAAACGAGATAAGAAAAAGAGTTGCCGATACTCATCGATGATTAAGCAGAATTACGCCACATTCTTTGGCACCACCAAGAGTGCAGAGTATGGCCGCGATGCTATTACAGGTGAGGTATTCATGCCGCAAGAAACTGCCGAGTTGTATAACGACGACCAAGAAAAGTTTGTTGTAAGGAGTACCACCAAGCATCAAATAAAGTTGGGCGAGTTTCTGCGATATGCCAACCGATTTATTGTAACAGATGCACCATTGCAAGGCTCCGACACAAAGGAGATTCTGCACTTGGAGCCATTGAATCTGGGCGTTCATTATTATTTTATAAAAAACAGCAATACACCCGATGATATAACCATGCAACTGCACTCCATGGGCGCGGGTGCAACCATCGTTACACTCAACGGAGAGAGAGGTTCTTGCAAAATGACCGGCCTTGACTGCAAAAATATTTGTGCACTTGAGTTTTATGGCGGCAACGATTGCAGTGGCACCCCTGCAAAGACCTATGAGCAGATGTGTGCTTGCACAGGCGACCTTGCACGCATGGGCGTGTTGCGTATGGACGTGGATAACCTGGGTACAATTTTTCAATCCGAAATTCCAGAGAAGCGAGCTTCGCTTGCACGCTATGCAACGCTCAGCCGTTCGTTCGATTACTTCTTCTCGGGTTATCTTAACACCATTTGGGATTGCGATAAATACAAGAACAATACTCAAATAATATACAGCGGTGGCGACGACCTTTTCATTGTGGGCCGTTGGGACAAGACAATAGAACTTGCACAGGAGATACGCAAAAAATTCAAGGAATACACATGCATGAACGAGAAGTTCTCTCTATCGGGTGGCGTGGCCATAGTGGAGCCTAAATTCCCTATTATGGTTGCTGCCGAGGAGAGTGCACAGGAGGAGTCCAATGCCAAAGAACATATATGCAAAAGCAGACCCAAGGATGCTATATCGTTCATGGGCACGCCACTTAATTGGGAAACAGAGTATCCTGTGGTGAAAATTCTCAAAGAGACATTGTGTAAAATGGTGCAAGAGAATGAGAAAAACGCCCAAAAAGGGTTGCCCAAGGCTTTTATCGGTAAGTTGCTCATGCACCATGCCAACGCCGATATAAAGAATCACAAAATAGGGAATGTTAAAACCTATTGGCTGGCAAGCTACGATATTCAGCGCATGATAAAGCGCAAGAAGGATAACACCGATAAGAGCGGCTGCGATGGCAACGCCAATTCTCTGCTCGAAAATTGCAAGAAGGAGATTTGCTCCGCTACCTGCACCACGCTCAACAACAAACCCATAGAAACAGACTATCATGCGCTTGAGCTATGGGCATTGGCAGCGCGCTGGGCCGAACTTGAATACAGAACAAACAAAGAATAATTAACAAGCTAAACCTATAAATTATGGACTACAAAAATCAAAAGCCATACAACAACGGCCACAATAACAACAACATCGTTGTTAAGCCAAACATAAAAGATTACGACATTAAAAGCTGGATTACCTGCGAAGCCGATGAAACAACAGTTGACTTGGCCAATAAAGCCGCAGAATATATGGGAATCAATGAGGTAACCACCTCACAGATTCGTAACATATATGGCGAGATTAAAAGAATACAAATGAACTACGAGGCCGAGCGCGTGGCATTCCTTTTATTAAGGCCCAAAGTTGCATATATGGTTGCACGCAACAAGAGCAACAAGAAAAATCATGCCGGCCTTTCGCATTTTCAGGAGATATTCGAAGAGGCTGCCATACATGTAACTGATGACAAAACATACAACAACTTCTGCAATCTTATGGAGGCTATTGTTGCCTATCACAAGGTTCATGCAAAGAGATAGTAAACTATTAATTAACCGACAAAACGAATACGTATATGAAACTCATAAAAAAAATATTTTATACAGGAGAAATAACATTGGTAACAGGCCTTCACATTGGTGGTTCTAACACGTTGATGAGCATTGGCGGCCCCGATAACTTTGTAATACGCAACCCTTTGAACAGCCTGCCATATATCCCCGGCAGCTCGCTCAAAGGCAAAATGAGAGCATTGGTGGAGATTGTGAACGGTTGTGCCAAGGTGGGCAATGACAAAGAGGCAAACAATCTGTTTGGTATGTCGGCTGCCGATAAAGAATCGCACCCATCAAGGTTAATTGTACGCGACAGCGAACTCAATATCCAAGGCATGGAAAAGGAGTTCAGAAATACCGATATGCTATACACCGAGAGCAAGACCGAGGTTACCATTGACCGCATAACATCAAAAGCCAACCCGCGCACATTTGAGCGTGTGCCAGCCGGTGCGAAATTTTCGCTCAACATGGTGCTTAACATATTCGACAGCGACAACGAAGAAGCATTGAAAAAGACACTCGACAAGGCAATTGATTTGCTGCAAGACGACTATCTTGGCGGTAGCGGCTCACGCGGATACGGACAGGTAAAAATCGATTGGGAGAAAATCAAAAAAGAGTCTATAGTAAAAGAATACACCGAAGGTGCCGAAATAAATTCTTGATTATGCCAACCTATTCCATTATAAAATTCTGCAACATATCCCCCATGCACTTAGGGACAGGCAGAGCCACATATGAGAAAGCTGCAACCGACCTGCATAGCGATACCCTATCGGCTGCTTTGGCAGCAATATATGCACAGACGGCGCCGAATTTCAATGCAAAGGGGTTTATGGAGTCTTTCGTCATAAGTTCGGCATTCCCATTCTATGGAAATCGCTATTTTCTGCCCAAGCCCATCGGACGATTGAATGTCAATTTAAGCGATTGCGAAGAAGAGAGTGTGCGAAAAAAACTGAAAAAGCTCAAATACATAGAGCTCCCTTTGTGGGAGCAAATTGCGCGTGGCGAGGCCGTTAAAATAAGCAAGAAACAGATTATGGGCGATTTCCTTGCAGCCGACAGCAATAACGATATTGAGATGCTCGCACGGCACACCACCCAACGTGTGCCTGTATCGCGCACCGGTGGCAACGAGGACCCATATTACATCGAGCGCACATTCTTCTCGCCACAAGCCGGCCTCTATTGTATCATAGATTGCAACGAGCACACAAAGGGGCTGATTGAAAATCTTTTTGTGCAGCTTGGAGAGGCCGGCATAGGTTCATACAAGAGCACAGGTGGCGGGCAGTTCACCGTGGAAACAGCCACGATAGAACTCCCCCATGCAAACGATGCAAACAGTGCGCTTTTATTATCGCAATACATTCCCACAGAGGAGGAACTTGGCAAGATTGACCTAAACGCATCGCGCTACGAACTGATGTTGCGCAACGGATATATGGCCGGCAGCAGCGTGCAGCAATTCACTCATCTGCAGAAGAAATCGGTCTATATGTTCAAATGCGGTTCACTCCTTGCAACAAATTCCAATTTAGAAGGAAAGCTTGCCGATGTAACCCCCGCATGGAACGACAATGCAATGCACCCTGTTCTGCGCAGTGGTCGTTCATTTATTTTACCCATTAAAATGCAGGAACAATGAAAGACGCAAAACATACAATAAAAATGGAGTTAATAACTCCGGTGCATATAGGTAACGACAACTTTTTGCAGAATATATTCGATTTTATTATTGAGAACGATAATATCTATCTCATAGACACGCAAAAAGTTTTTGAAAAAATAGGTTACGACGAAAAGCAGATTCAAACATTGGTTGCGGGTGTTGAACGGGGAGAGAGTCTCAAACATATTTTCCCGGGAAGAATCACTAATTTAGAGGATGTTTCAAAAAGAATCATCCCAATAACCTGCAATATTTCTGAAAAAGGAGCAACAACCCTCAAAGAGTGCTTGCACGATGGCAGGGGTATTGCATACATACCGGGCAGTTCCATAAAAGGAGCCATCAGGAGCGCAATAATGGGCACCCTTGCACAAGAGCAGAGAGGAGGCAAGCCGAAGGATTGTGAAAAAGCCGTTTTTGGCAAAGACCCATATTGCGATTTCATGCGTTTTATGCAGGTGAGCGATGCATATTTTTTTGAGAATTGCGAAATAGCCACAAAGAGTACAAGTTTGAATATTCAAGAGACAAAACAATTGCTTGATAACACGCTTGAACAACTTACCGAATGTGTCGAGCCCGGGAACGAGACAACCTTTACCATTAAAATTTCGGCCAATAGAAACAGAACGGCGGTGCAAGAGGTAAAATGGAACAAATCATATTGGAAGGACAATATGCCCATGCCCATGAAGTCATTGCCTGCCCAGGTTTCCGATATTGAGAACCTGTTCAAAACCATCAATGCACACACCTTGCGACTGATTAACGAGGATATCGATTTCTGGAACAATTTTTATAACACAGATTGGGAAAAATACATGAGAGATTTCTCGCTCCAAGATGAGAATAACCTCAAAAATTACATTAATGCTCTGATTGGGATAAGGCGCGAAATTAAAAACAGCATAGAGGGCGAGGAGTGTGTGTTGCGCATTGGATACGCCTCGGGATGGAAGTTTATGACCGGCAGCTGGATTACCGATAAAAAAGAGTTAAAAGAGGCCGAGATAAGCGTGCGCGAACACAAAAACAAACAAACCGGTAAAATAACAAGTATTTACACTCACATGCCTTTCCCAAAAACTCGCCGTATAGAAGAGTTTATTGATGAAGATAATAACAGAGGCCTTGGCTTGCTGGGCTTTGTCAAATTAAAGATTAATAAGTAGGATAATGAAGGTTCACATAACGCTTGTCGGTGGGCAGATACGCCCTGTTTACAGGACTATCAACGCCATATCCCCCGATTATATTGTTTATATCTGTTCGTCAAAGACAAAGAAAGATATAAGCCATATCAAGAAGTTCTTGAAAGCAGACATCGAGTGCGAAGAGATTGAACTCTCTCCCACTGAGCCGCTCGAAATTAAAGATATGGCAGAAAGGCTTGCCAATAAATTTGCCAACGACGATGTTACGGTAAATATATCAAGCGGTCTTAAATCGTGGAGCTATTTTTTTGGTCTTGCATTCAGCAAACAAAGTAATTTTGCAGTGCTTTACATAGACCAGAACAATATCCTCTACAATTACAACACATTTACAAGTGAGACTGTTGAAAGTGATATCTTAGATGATATTCCCATCGCGAGCTATGTGGATTTCAACACATACACACCCGAAGACACTGCCGTCGCATTGGAGATTGAGAGTCTGCGCCGCTTCGATTATAAGATATTCAACGAACTCACAATTCAGAATCCCAACAAGAATAAAGCGGCATTAAGCGCAAAGGAGGGAACCATTGTATCGGCTATATCGCCATCGTTCGTAAAATGGAGAAAACCCAACGATGAGAATGTGAATTGCGAGATACAGTTCTGCATCGAGAATAAAAAAGGCAAGATAGAAAAGACCCTCTCTTCGCCACATGCTTTTGACCTCTCATTCTCGACCGGTTGGTTTGAATACAAGGTTGCACGCATGATGAACCGCTGGAATATGGCAAAAAGAGTATTAATGAATTGTCGTTTCAGGTCGCTGGAAAACAAAGAAAAGAACGAAGTGGATATCATAGTGGATGCAGGCAAAAAAGCTGTTTTTGTGGAGTGCAAAACACAAATTTTCAATTCCACAGATATAGATAAATTCAATAGTGTCATAAAAAACTATGGAGGTAACGGGTGTAAAGGTATTTTTATTACCGAAGCACCCATGCAATCAATAAATATTGAAAAATGCAACGACCACAACCTGCTTAATTTCTCACTTAAATCGCAAAACAATGCCGAGAGCAAACTATTCTTTTTGTTGAATACCAAACTGAACGAAATTAACACATAAATATGGCACGAAAAGTATTTATATCGCTTTTAGGAGCATCAATATACAGAGAATGCGTATATACGAAAGAGAATTTCCGGTCGCAACCGGTACGGTTCGTTCAAGAAGCAACGCTCGATATGCTTTTGCGCCAAGGTCAATGGCTATCAACCGATGCGGCATACATATTGCTCACCGAGACCGCCGAGAAGAACAATTGGCACGACAACGGGCACGAGAGAGAACAATATGAAGGACTCTGCACACGCCTTAAAAAGATGTCGTTGCCATTTGAGGTGATGACTATTAAGAATTTGCCAATAGGGAATAATGAGGATGAAATTTGGAAAATATTCGAAACCATCTATGAGCAAATTCAGGAAGGCGACACCCTGTATTTCGACATAACACACTGTTTCAGATATATGCCAATGATTGTGCTTGCACTCATAAACTACTCAAAATTCCTAAAAAACACCGTTGTTGCAAATATTTTATATGGCAATTGGGAAGCAAGGAATGCCGAAACAAACGAGGCACCAATAATGGACTTTTTACCAATATCCACCCTGCTCGATTGGAACCATGCAGCCGGACAATTTATTGAAAGCGGCAGTGTTAGCAATATGATGAATCTGTGCAATGATGTGCTCATACCTATAATGCGAGACAGCAAAAGGCGTGATAAAGAGACATTGGAGCTTGGCAATTTTGTAAAGAAACTGAATGAGCTTGTTTCCGATTTTAACACCTGTCGAGGGTTTAACATCATAGACTCAAAGAATTTGAATTTTCTACTCAACAGTTTCGAAAAGATGAACGTGGACTTGATTCCACCCTTCAAGCCACTTTTCAAACGTATTATAGAGCCTCTGAACAGTTTCAGCACAAAGAGCAATGCGCAAAATATGATACACGCTGCCAGGTGGTGTTTCAACAACAAAATGTTCCAACAGGCAGTTACATTGCTGGAAGAGGGAATAATAACGCTCGTATGCGAACGCCACCGGCTGAACCCCTTCGACAAAGATGATCGTAAACTTGTATCCGATGCAATATATTACAGAGGAAAAACATCAGATAGCGAAATAATATCCCCCGCAAGTTACAACAACCCTGCCAATATGATTGCGGTTAAGGACATTTTCAACGATAAAGAGTTTATAACCGACGAATTTGTAACAAAATACACATTGTTACAAGATACACGGAACAACTACAACCACGCCGGTATGAACAAAAACAAGTGGAGTTCAAAGGCTTTAATAGAGAAAATAGAAGGTTCGTTGCAGTTCTTTGAGAACATATTATCGGGAGAAATCGGTAGATACACAAAAAAAACAGAAGAAACAGAGCCGGTGCTAGCATCGCAGCCCATCATGCTTATTAATTTTTCAAACCACCCATACAGTGTGTGGAGCGATGAACAAAAGAGTGCTGCCGCCACATATGGCAACGTCGTAGATATACAATTCCCTATGGTAGATGAAACCGGAGATGAAACCTATATAAAATCTCTTGCCGATGAGTATGTGCAAAAAATTATGAGCCACGGAGGTAATAGTAACGTGGTTGTGCATCTAATGGGAGAATTTTCACTCTCCCACTCTGTTCTGCACCGCTTGCAAAATGCCGGATATAAATGTGTGGTATCTACCACAAAACGCATTGTGGAGATGCTTGACGATGGTAGCAAAAAGGTATCGTTCAAGTTTTGCAAATTCAGAGAATACGAAAACAAATAAATACAGAATAATATATTGAGTTTTGAATATTTTTTATCATCTTCGCAAAAACGTAGGAAAATAAAAAACAGTATAGCAATGTTAAATAATATAACAGATTTTTGGAGCGGCCTCTCTTTTACAAAGAATGTAAACAAGATGCGCAAGGCATTGATGGATTTTTTCGCCACGGAAGGCATAACTTGCGAAATTAAGGATGGGGCCCTTTTGTTTGAGTACAAGGACTCGTGGTACATTGTAAATTTTGCCATCGGCGACGATTATGCCGAGTGTGGTATAATCTATTACGTTGAAGAAAAAACTTTTGAGGCTATGGAGCTAAGCGACAAGACTTTTATTGCTGCAAAGGTGAACAACGAAATCGACAACCATGCCATAATGTATGTTTATAATGACAGTTTCAAAATTAGTTCCACATTTTATTTTACATCCAAGAAGATGTTGATGGAACTATTCACAAAGCACTTCAACGAGCTAACCGACACAATTGCCGGTGCGGTAGGGTTGATAAGAGAACATCTTGCAGAAGAGGCCGAAGAAGAGGAACGGGAGAATACACCACAGCAGATAGGTTTCCGTATGCAGCCCGAGGAGGACGACAAGGATGAGAATGCACAAGTAGCAAAAAAACTTTGATTACATAATTTTGCGGAACAACATTTTGCAGACTCACACATGACATAAGCCCCCTTCTAAAACTTATTTAATAACATTTGTCCCAAACTCGTGGAGAGTTTGGGACAAATGTTTTATACCGAAATATTTGCTGCTGATACATTTTATCGCTCTATGGATGTTTGATAATTTTGCTCACGAAAGAATAAGGACAATAAACTAAAGGACAAGAAAGGAGGATATATGGAGGTGAAATTATTAAGGGTTGAAAAATTCAGCAACAAGAATTTCTTTATAGAAATAGAACTATACGAGCACAATCTTGCAAAGGGGCGATGCGAAGTTAAGCGCGAGGGCAAGAGAAGGCAGAAAAATTGGTGGAAATCTCCTATAACTTCTCCGTTACTCTATTTCCCATCGTATCATTGGATAAGCATTGCAGAATGGGAGGAGTTTTATGAGAACTTCAGACACGATAAAACGGCAAGGCGATGGGTGCGCAGGGTTATGCGGCATTCCTTCGATGGTTTCCTGAGCCCCGATGGGCGCATAGACCACACGAAATTTGCCATTGAAAATGACAGGCGGGAACACAGGAGCCGTGAGTATTACAGGATGAACAAAGAGCAACTGCTGCTTATGAAAAAACTCTTGCCAGGCTTTTTCACTGCCGGCACCTTCCGCACCGATAATTTACCGTACACAAATGTAGTTGTGGAGGTGTCATCAAAGGAGAAGTACAAAAGCATGCCACCCAACATCCTGAATAATCCCGTCGTTTACAGAAAGTTCCAGCAAGGACGGTTACGCCTTCATAAGAGATATATCTCGGTTGAGCAATTAAAGGAGTTTATAAAGGTGTTCGACCCTGCATTCTACGAACAGCTGCGCAGGGAGCGCACGATGAACAACTGCAACATTGAGGTGGAATATAAATTCCTGCAAGGTGAAAAGCCCGAGATGCGCATTCTTGTGCAAGATAATGAATTTATAGATTATAGGATTCCCGGTTATTAAATGATTATAGATTATGGAAAATTGTTTGAATATCGAAGAACTTAAACTACGTGCTACTGCCGGCGATGCCGAGGCTCAATTTGAGTTAGGATGTCTTTATTATAAGGGTAATGAAACTCTACGACGCAACTATAAACTTGCTTTTGAGTGGTGCTTGGTTGCTGCAGAACAGGGTTATGCCCCGGCACAAAGTCTGGTTGCCGAAATGTATTATTGGGGAAAGAAAATAGGCAAGGATTTGAAAAAGGCTCTGTTCTGGGCAGAAAAGGCGGCAGAGCTGAACGATATAAAAGGATTACGGGTTTTGGCAGATTTGTACTACAGCGGTCCTTATGCAGATATGGATAAGTATAAGGAGTGTATGGAAAAGGCTTGCTGTCTGGGCGATGATGCATCGAAATATAATCTTGGGATTTATCACCTTTGGCACGATGATGTTGAAAAGGGAAAGGCCTTGCTCGAGGAACTGGCTATACAGTCCAATGAAGATGCTGTTTATCAACTTGCTCTGTATTACTTGGAAAATAAAGATGGTGATAAGGCTGAAGAGTGGTTGGCAAAGGTTGATTGGTCTTGTGGAGAATGCTTTGAGATTGGCAGAGAGTATTTTTATCATGAAGAGTTTGATAAAGCCGATTTTTGGTTTGAAAGGGCTGTTGCCATTGATAAAGACCATATAGGATTCATTGTCGCTTTGTGTGAGTATGGGCACTCCATTAAGGCTTTACCACCGGAACGTCTGTTTTATTGGATGAAAAAAACTGCGGAACAAGGTGACCCAGAGTGTCAATATGAGTTGGGAAATGCTTATGATTGTGGTAAGGGTGTAGAGCCGGATTTAGAGGAGTCTGTTAAATGGTATCGTTTGGCAGCGGAACAAGGACACAAATATGCTAAAAAGAAAGTGTTGGAAGTTGAAAGACGTATTGAAAAGGAGAAAAAAGAAAACGCCAGATACTCAAAGCAATATCTTGATTCTTGTATAAACTCTTATAATGCAGGGGATAAAGAGATGTGGAATGAGATTGTGAATTATTATCTCCATTATGATGATAAAGAGAATGTTTTTCTTTGGAGCAAGCGAGCTGCCGAGGAGGGGTGTGTTAGTGCATATTGTACTCTCGGTTGGGCATATAGGAATAAAGGAGATACTGAAAATGCGGCTTTTTGGTTTGAGAAAACTCTTGAAAGTGACGTAGAAGGGGCTGAATATGCGAAATTCAATTTGATATTTCATTATGCAGATATTAGACCGCAAAGAGCAATAGAAATATACGAATCGTATGATGATTGTAAGGCATACGAAATAGATGGAAGTTCTTTACGTAGTTTCGGTGATAGGCTGACAAAGAAAGGAAATTACGAATTAGCTTTTTATTGGTATAGCAAAGCTGTGGAAAAGGGCAATAGAATTGCTAAAGATAAAATCGCTGAATTCTACGAAAATGGGTATTATGTGGAAAAGGATGTAAACAAGGCTATAGAAATGTATAAAGAGAATGATACTTTTATTAGTCGATTTGCATTAGAACGCCTGAATGTAAAATAATGAATGTGATAATAAGATGCGGAGCGTTAAATATTAAGTTTCAAAAACTAAAATAAAAACTATGAATATCGAAGAACTAAAGAAACGTGCAGCCGCAGGCGATGCCGAGGCGCAATATAAGTTAGGAAAATGCTACTACAATGGCGATGATATAAAACAGGATGATGAGGCAGCCGTTTTGTGGTTTAAAGAATCTGCCGGGCAGGGGTATATCCCGGCGTATCGGATCTTAGGGGAGTGCTATAATTTTGGCTATGGTGTTGAACAGGACTATGAAGAGGCTGTAAAGTGGTGGCGCTTAGCAGCTGAGCAGGGTAACGCCGAGGCGCAACTTAATCTGGGAGTCTCCTACAAAAATGGTTGTGGTATTGAAAAGGATGATGAGGAGGCTGTGAAATGGTGTCGTTTAGCAGCGGAGCAAGGGAATGCTCAAGCACAATATAATTTGGGTATTGCTTTACAATTTGGTACCGGCGTAGAACAAAGTATGGAAGAGGCTGTGAAATGGTGGCGATTGGCTGCTGAACAGGGGGGTGTTGAAGCACAAAAGAAATTAGGGGGTATATATATCAGGGGCGAAGGCGTTGAGCAGAATGACAAGGAGGCTGCAAGGTGGATACTATTGGCCGCAGAACAAAATGACACCTCATCGCAAAATGTTATGGGCTTTATTTACTATTCTGGTAGAGGTGTTGAGCAGAACTATGAAGAAGCTGTAAAATGGTGGCGATTGGCAGCAGAGCATGGGGTTGTTGATGCTCAATTCAATTTGGGCGTTTGTTATTATAAAGGCACCGGCATTGAAGAGGACTTGGAAGAGGCTGTAAAATGGTGGCGATTGGCAGCAGAGAAAGGCAATGAAGATGCCAAAGAGGCGTTAGAGAAGTTACAAAATGAATAGAATTCCGGCAAAACATATAAGAACCGAGAAGTTCAGCAACAAGAATTTCTTTATTGAGATTAAGCTCTATGAGCACGGGCTTGCTCGGGGGCATTGTGTGTGCAAGACAATAAATTTATAGATTATAGGATTCCCGGTTTCTAAATGATTATAGATTATGGAAAATTGTTTGAATATCGAAGAACTTAAACAGCGTGCTTTGCAGGGCGATGTCGAGGCATACACATTATTATGCCAGATATATAGTGAAGGTGATGATAAATTCAATGAGTTTATTGAATTTCTGCAATATGCTACAGAGCAAGGTGATGCGGAGGCTCCACGCGTACTTGCAGATTTGTACTTTGCAGGTTGGGGACAAAGCAACACATATGAAATGATGCGTCTGTTTATCATTGCTGCAGAGCGTGGCAATGAAAGTGCAGAAGAAATTATTGCATATATTCGCACAAAACAACTGAGCCTGTTTCTAGAAAGTAACTTTTTTGACTGTGAAGAAAAAGAACTTAACAAAGGTCTGGAGAAACTGGTTAAAATTATAGTAAAAGACATAAAATCATTTATAGCCGAATGTAATTCAAAAGAATTGTTTTATCCACAGGAATATGTATTAGATTTGGGCAGTTATAATTTCATAGTCGATTTGCAACCATATGTGGGGGATAAGTATTATTGTGTGAATGACAGCAATTTCAAATCATTCTTGTTTTGCCGTACTTTATGTGAGTGTGCGAAGTGTAAGAATCTTGGCTTTGATGATTCATTATCACTTGTTTATAATGCAGTGTCATCTGTATCTCATATTCAAGAGAAGTGGGTGCATCTTGAAATGTTATCGGCATATATGCAACTGGGCGGGTTGTATATGCAAGCAGAAAAATTGTATGAGGCTTCTGAAATATATGGAAGCATCTCATCTATGATTTATACTCTTGGTTTATTGCTGTCGGACAAAGATGCTATATTATGGACTTATTATAATAGCCTTTTATTCCAGATTGACTGCTATGAAAAATTGTCTCCCAATTATGATGGAATGAAAAAAGAGGTTATAACTCTGTTGTATGATATGTTATTGATGCAAAATGATAATGAAATAACATTGCGTTGGCTTAAAATGGAGCGTGAGAGAATTTCTACTTTATCTGCAATAATACCTATCAACGATGCGAGTCTTTTGGAGGCATTAGCAAATATATGATACGATACATCAAGAATGATCAACATTACAATCTTTTGCTATATAATAACCTTAATAAGATACACGGCACAAAATCAACATCAAACTCCATTCATCATAAACCAATCGGGCAGCACTATCTCGTGCTGCCCGATTGGTTTATAGCTTGCAATTAAGTTTTCTTATTTCTTTTTCTTGAACAAATCCAGCGCGCCATTAATGAGTTTGTTTGCAACCTCCTCCTTGGTGGGCTTGGCAGTTGCGGTGGAATCGCTCCCCTCCCCTACGGTGTTCTCTTTTGAGCTGCCGCCAAGCAGTTTGTTGAGTGCCTCTTCGGCTGCACCGGCCGCCGCCTTCTTGGCAAGCGAGGCCATGTCTATGCTCACTTTGGGCGATGTAAATGTACCCTTGATGTTCATATCCACGGTGCCGAGCTTGGATAGCTTGCCCACCGATGTGGGGATTGTTATCTCGCCCTTGTAGTCGATTGTTTGGTCAAGGCCTGTGCTGCCCGAGAGGTTCATCTTGTAATCGCCAAGTTTAATATCAAATGGCTTGGTGTTTACACGGCCGTCTTTAATGGTAAATTCAATATTTATATCTTTTACCTTTGTATCCTTTAACGAGGGCTTTTTAACAATATCGGCCACGGCTTGTATCACTCCCACGTTGTTAAGGCTTAAATCTTTTGTAGATAGTGCGCCACTGCCTGTGAGGGTGGAAAGTACGGGGCTCATTGTATCGTCGAGTTTTGTATCGATATTTATGTTACCCGAGAAATCGCCTGTGAGCCCGCTGAAAATGGGTGCAAGGCTGCGCACCACATTAAGTTCCTCGTAAGCCTGTGCAAAGCCTATGTTGCTCAGTTTGAAGCCTCCGTTGAACTGCGGCTGTGCATCGGCGGGTGTATGGTAGTAGCCGTTTACAACCACATCGCCACCCATTGTATTGAGCGAGAGGTTCTGCATATCCACCTTGCTGTTTTTAACCACAAGCTGGCCGTTTACGTTGTTCAGTTTCATATTATCGAAGAGCACCTCTTTGAAGGCTGCCTGCATGCGGAAATCGATGTTGTCGGGTACTTTGATAACGCCTGTTGCCACCGTGTCGGCAGCTGCTGTCTCCTCGGCGGATGTGGTGGTTGCCGTTGTGTCGGCCGGTGTCATAAAGTCGTTCAAGTTAAAGTGGTTGCTCTTTACGTTGAGTGTGCCTTTGAGTGTGCCGTCTTTCAGGGCGTATGCCATGTAGTTCTCGAAGCGGCTATCCATGGTAACATCGTTATCGCCAATCTTTACGGTTGTTTCGCTCAACTGCAAATAGCGGGGTGTGAATGTGAGCAAGGATTTCTTGATATCCACATTGGGCATATCCTCCATTGCAAGCACCATATCGTTAAGGCGCACACTACCCTCGGCCTTTATGTTTTCGTACTGTTCCTTCTCTATGTGCGACATGCGGCCATTTACAGCGAGGTCGGCATTCACCACTCCATTCAACTGCATATCCTCCAAGGGATAAATATCCTTTATCTTGCCCAAATCGAGTTTTCCCTTTGCTGTGGCATTGAAAGCGAGGTCGCTCATGGGAGTGCGCATGGTAGCAGTTACGCTGAACGGATTACCCGCCATAACAAAATTGAAAGGATTGATGTTTATCACCGTATTGTCGGGGGAACCACCGGGGTTATTTACCTTTGCAGCGATATTTATATTGTTCACACCTGCGGGGAGCGATGGATATTGGAACATGGCGTTCTCCACATCGAATGCAACATCGAATGCCGGCACAATGCTGTCGCCCTGCATGCTACCCTTGGCCCACGCTGTGAGCGTGGCGTTTCCATCGGTTTTCAGCCCCTCAAAATCTTTTGAATATATAGCGGGTATGAGCGAAAGCACCTCCTTGAAACCAATCTTGTTGCTGTTTAGTTTCAAATCCATATCCATGCCCTCGTCGGTCATTGCCACCCAACCATCGATGGCAGCCTCAATGGCATTTAAGCGAAAAGTGTTCTCGTTAAGAGTGAATTTGCTGTTTTCAAGGTCGGCATCAATCTTCATATCGGCCGCAATAACTGCCTTGCTCAGGAAGGGAACGCCCTCCATGGCAAATGTAACTCCGTCGGTTTCGGCATCGAGCGAGAGGATTGTACGGCTGCTGCCGAAATCGCCCGAGCATGTGGCATCCAGCCCTTGTACCTCGGCATACATATTGCCCTGCTTATCGTCGTAAATAAGATTAAAGTCCTTTATGGCAAGTTCCTGTAATTTTATGCGGAAAGGGGCTGTGGTTGTTGTATCCTCGGCAACCGCCTCTTCTGTATCCTCAGTTGCCTTCATAATATCCCAATTCACCGCACCGTCGGCAAGCACAATGGCTTTTACTGAAGCTTCGTCTATGAGAATCTCGCGTATGTCGTAACCTTCATCGCCAAAGAGCGACATAAGATTCACCGATGCTGTGAGCTCACTTGCCGCCACAAGTGTATCGTTCTCAAATGCTCCCGCCCCTTTAAGGTAAAAATCTCCAAGTGTAACTGAGGCAAGCGGGAAATTACGTATGAGGCTTATGTCGAGGTTTTCAAAATCGAACTCGGCATTAAGCATCTTGTTGCCCTCTTCTTTTACAAGTGCCTCTATTTTGTCTGTAAACAAAAGAGGCAGCGATACGAGCAACAGAAGAATAACTGCTATTACAGCGGCTGTAATTTTCAAAAATTTCTTCATTGTTACGTTTTAATAAAATTGTTGGTCTTTATCACTATTGTTATCGGCTCGCCTTTCGTGCTGCATGAATGCAGCACGAAAGGCGAGTCAAAGAGATTGGAAATAGACAAAGCTATTGCCGTGTCGGACACAAAAGTGTAGAGTTCTGAAACTCTTTACTTAAAGATGTGCTTTCCGTAATCCACACCTTTCAGATTGTAGTAATGCGCCTCGCCCTGCATACGCTCCACAAACGAGTCGTAAGTGCGTAGCTCTTGGGGAGTCCATCCTGCCTCGGCCACAGCTGCCAAGCGTGGGAAAGTAAGGTACTGCACCACCGAAGGCTCCTCCACCCACTCGGTCCAGAAGTTGGCCTGCACGCCAAGATAGCGCGATTGCAACTCGGCAGGGATATTATTCATAGGCTTGTAGTTATATACACGCTCCACGGTTTCGTCGCCATGGCCCTGCGAGCGTGGCTCGCTCTCCAATTTCGATTGACGACGATTGATGTAATAAGGTATCTGTGGCGAGAGAATTGTGCTCATTCCGCGTGTAGCGGCATCCTTGGCTGCACCGTCGGCACCTATCCATGCCATAATGGTAATATCATTGCCAAGCGGTGCGGTATTTCCGTGCAGCACCTCGTTCCAGAAGATAAGTTTCCGCTGTTTGCATGCGGGTTTTGCAGCCACATAATCCTTCAACTGCTTGTAAAAATGTATCTGCAAATCGCGATATTTTTCGCTGCCAATCTCTTTTAGCAACGCTTGACACTCGCTGTTGCGTTCCCATTTTGTTGTGGGGCACTCGTCGCCGCCCAAGTGAATGTATCCGAAGGGGAATATCTCTGTGAGCTCATCGATAACATCCTTGGCAAACTGCACGGCAAGAGGGTTGGCTACGTTAATCACATCGTTCGACACGCCCTGCCACAACCACACCTCGTGGTTATTTTCGGGGTCGCAGGCAAGAAACTCAGGATATGATGCAACTGCTGCTTGCGAGTGTCCGGGAATATCAACCTCGGGTACAATCTCAACGAATCGTTCGCGGGCGTACTCTACAACCTCCTTGGCATCCTTTTTTGTGTAGTAACCACCATACAAAATACCATCGGGTTTAACATCGCCCCAACCAAGTACCTTGCTGGCACGCCATGCGCCCACCTCGGTGAGCTTGGGATATTTCTTTATCTCTATGCGCCAACCTTGGTCTTCGGTAAGATGCCAATGGAAACGGTTCATCTTGTAGGCGGCCATAACATCT
This sequence comes from Bacteroidaceae bacterium, assembly GCA_017451695.1. Lineage (GTDB taxonomy): Bacteria > Bacteroidota > Bacteroidia > Bacteroidales > Bacteroidaceae > HGM04593. The sequence goes on along the minus strand of JAFTNW010000023.1, from coordinate 4,196 downwards.
ATAATTTTCTTTATCTCTTCCTTACCATAAAAATGGCGGCCCTCGTCAAGCATGAACCCGCGCCAGCCAAAGCGAGGCTCGTCTTTAATATCTATGCAAGGAACGCTCCATTCGGTTATATCCTTGCAGGGTACTGCAGCCATAACATTGCGAGGCATCAACTGTTTCAAAGTTTGCAAGGCATAGAAGAGGCCTGCGGGCTTTGAAACAGAAATCTTTATACCATCCTGCTCCACTTTAAGTGTATAGCCCTCGGGAGCGAGCGAAGCATCCTGCAACACAACTATTTGCGCATTGGTGCTTTTTTTTGTGGTTTTCACTGCAATGTTTGTTGCTTTTTTAAAATCGCGGGCAAAATTCTTGAACACCGCAACAAGGCTGTCGCCCTCGTATGCGGGCACTGTTGCTCTTATCTTTTTAGGAAATGTGAAACTACCCTCGCCCACCGTCATCTGTGCCGGTTGGGGAATAATTGATATATTGCCTGCAAACAGTGTTGTGGCAACAAGGCATAAAAGCGATAATACAATCTTCTTCATAATTATTTTATTTATTATTAGACATTACTGCAGCTATTGACAATAGCACGCCAAGCACAATGCTTAGCGATGCGGCAAAAAGCACCTGATAGGCTGCCGGCAACATGAATGTGATGGTGTGTGCCGGAATCCAGAAGAGAGGGATTGTGCGTTTGAATACAAAGCCCCACTGTACCTTCCAATTGAGCGATGCAATTATATCGCCAAATTTAATGGGGGTAACAAGCGATGTGAGTTTACCTCCACAGTTTAATATATGAGTATCGGTAATCTTGTGCAATGTCATGAACATTGGTGCAAAGAAACAGTTCATTGCGGTGGAGATACAGAGTGCATCAACAAACTTTGCCCAGCTTATTGGAGCGCGCATTGCATCTACCATGCCTGCAAGACCGCAACTTTCGAGCATAACGGGGACACCAGTGGAAAATATCTTCATGGCAACGGCAATCATCACACCGAGAACTCCCCACACAATGGCACGCGACATAATGCCATAGCCTTTATACATATATACCCCTTGCTTGATTCTCAAACCAAGCATCTCGCCTATTGATGAGAGTATCATAAATTTCACAAAAGCCATAACGTAGGGGTGTGCGGCATTGTACTCTTTGTAGAAACCAAACAGTGTGTCGCTCACAAAGAATGGGACAAGCAAGGCTGCCACGCATATTATAAATAGAATATCAGACTTTTTCATAATCTATATTTAGCTGTGGTTTTTGTTAAACAGTGCCAAACGCTCATCAAGCATGGCATAGTGGTGTGGCTTAATATTTGACGAGCAGGCGCGTATTCCCTTGCGTGTGCCGCCGGTGGTCGATAGGTCTATGCCGCTCACTCCATAATAGAGCAATTCTTTCAAAAGCTCGGCACCGTCCATATCTTTATAACCCATTGTAAAGAAGAAACCGTCGCTCACAGGCTTGTCGTCGTCTTTGTCGTAGACCACATTAAAGCCGTTACGTTCCAAAATCTCTTTGAGGCGTGCAGTGCGTGTGGCATACTCCTTTATATCGCCCACAAAATCATACTCGCCGTCGCAAGCTGCTTTGAGCATGGCTGCCATGGCATATTGCGCCGAATGCGAAACGCCCGACGAGAAGGTATAAAGGAATACGTAGGCGTATGCAGCGCCAAAGCGTGCTATGCCATAACGTTCTCTCAGGCTGTCGTAGTGTCGTTCAAAAAGTTTATCCGATATGCAAGCCATGGCAATACGCTGCCCTGCATAACTAAAAATTTTGGAGGCACTCATGAGCATAACATAGTTATCGGTGTATTTCGACACGCTGGGCTGAAAAGGAGCCTCAAACGGGCGACTCATATCCTTACGGAAGTCCATTGTCATGTATGCAAGGTCCTCAATAACCACCACATCGTGCTTTGTAGCAAGGCGGCCTATTATCTCCAGCTCCTCGTCGTTAAGACACATCCATGTGGGGTTGTTGGGGCTTGAATAGAGCACCGCACAGATGTTGCCTTGTGCAAAATAGCTCTCCAATTTGTCCTCAAGTTTTTTACCGCGATAATCGGCAATATCGAACGAGGCTATCTTCACGCCTATTACATTGGCCTGCATCTTCTGCACGGGGAAGCCCGGGTCTATGTATAGCACGGTGTCCTTTTGCGGCGACAACTGCGATGCCAGCATAAGCGCAGCGAAGGATGCCTGCATTGAGCCCACGGTGGGGATGCAGCCTTGCGGGTTTATATCGGTATCGATAAAGGCTTTTACAAAGCGCGAAGCCTGCTCCTTCACTTCGGGGATACCATCAATAATGGGATATACCGATGCAACACCGCGTTGCAATGCATCGCACTCGGCCTTAACGCCTATTGCCGATGGGGGCAGCCCCGGCACGCCCATCTCAAAATGAATAAACTCGGTACCTGTTGCAGATTCGGCGGCACGCACCACCGCACCTACTTGACGAATTGAGGCTTTCTTTACATCGGTAATCTCGAGTTCTTTCATTATGCCGTCGATAACAGACGGCTCTATTACGGTTTTCATTGTAATATCATTTTATAAAAACAGAAAGGGTTGTACCGCTGCATGAGCAGCAGTACAACCCCACATAATCAATCCTCCATTAATTTGCGATAGCGAGCTTTCTTGGGTTCTTCAATGCCCAAACGGCGCATCTTGTTCTCCTCATAATCTGAATATGAGCCCTCGAAACAGAACACATTGCCATCGCCCTCAAATGCTATGATGTGTGTGCATATACGGTCGAGGAACCAGCGGTCGTGGCTGATAACCACCGCACAACCGGCAAAGTTCTCCAAGCCCTCCTCCAATGCACGCAGTGTGTTTACGTCGATATCATTGGTAGGCTCATCGAGCAAGAGTACGTTACCACACTCTTTAAGAGCCATCGCAAGGTGCAGGCGGTTGCGCTCGCCACCCGAGAGAACGCCGCATTTTTTCTCCTGGTCGGCACCGGTGAAGTTGAAACGCGACAGATAGGCGCGCACATTCACCTCTTTTGTTCCCAAACGCATGAGTTCGTTACCCTGGCTTATAACCTCATATACCGACTTGTCGGCTACAATATCTTTGTGTGTCTGATCCACATAGGCTATCTTCACTGTTTCGCCCACCTCAAAGGTGCCGCTATCCACGCTCTCCAAGCCCATAATCATGCGGAAAAGGGTTGTTTTTCCTGCACCGTTGGGGCCTATAACACCCACAATGCCGTTGGGCGGGAGCATGAATTCAAGGTCGGTAAAGAGGGTTTTTGAGCCAAAAGATTTTGAAACCTTGTCGGCTACAATAACCTTGTTACCCAAACGGGGGCCGTTGGGGATGAATATCTCGAGTTTCTCCTCGCGCTCCTTTTGGTCCTCGTTAAGCATACGTTCGTATGAGTTCAAACGGGCCTTTCCCTTTGCTTGGCGAGCCTTTGGTGCCATGCGCACCCACTCGAGCTCGCGCTCCAGAGTCTTGCGGCGTTTGCTTGCACTCTTCTCCTCTTGTTCCATGCGCTTGGTCTTTTGGTCGAGCCACGAAGAGTAGTTGCCCTGCCAGGGAATTCCCTCGCCACGGTCGAGTTCAAGAATCCAACCGGCAACATCATCGAGGAAGTAACGGTCGTGGGTAACGGCAATAACGGTGCCCTCGTATTGGTTCAAATGTTGTTCGAGCCAATCGATGCTCTCGGCATCCAAGTGGTTGGTGGGCTCATCGAGCAAGAGCACATCGGGTTTCTGCAATAGCAGACGGCACAGAGCCACGCGGCGGCGCTCACCACCCGAAAGATGATCTACAAGTTCATCGCCATCGGGGCAACGCAAAGCAGCCATTGCACGCTCGAGCTTGCTGTCGAGGTTCCAAGCATCGGTTGCATCTATTATGTCCTGCAACTCGGCCTGACGAGCAAAAAGAGCGTTCATCTTATCCTCGTTCTCATAATATTCGGGCAAACCGAATTTATTATTTATCTCCTCATACTCATTGAGTGCATCAACGGTTGATTGCACACCCTCCATAACAACCTCCTTTACGGTCTTTCCGTCCTGCAAATGGGGCTCCTGGGGCAAGTAGCCCACGGTGTAGCCGGGCGACCACACAACCTCGCCCTGATATTCGTTGTCGAGGCCGGCGATAATCTTCATAAGAGTAGATTTACCCGAACCGTTCATACCTAT
>JAFTNW010000022.1 GCA_017451695.1 Bacteroidaceae bacterium | reverse complement strand
TGGCTCAAAGAATTTATCGAGTTCCGAGCGTAGAATCTTGGTGTACTTGCCAACCTTGATGCGAGTGATGTTGTGATACTTCACATAGTGGTATAGCTGGTCGCGAGTGAGATTGTATTTCTCCATCGCTTCAGGAATGGTGTAGTATTGCGGTTCTTCGGGTGCGGCAATACCTTTGGCTATATCGAAATGCTTTTTTGAGTAATAGACCATCTTGCCCTCCTTGCGCTTGGGGATTACATTCTTATATATAAAGGTGTAGATTGCTGATAGCGTCATACCGAACTTCTCTTGCAACTCCGCTACGCTGTACCATTCGGTAATGCTCGCATCAGGAGCTTTCTTTGCAAGGTAGGAGTCGATATGTCTCTTGCTCCAATAGGTTCTGCCACGATTGAATGTGCGAGGGATATTATGCTCCTTAGCAATCTCATAAATCCACGACTCCTTAACACCAAATTTCTCTTTAATCTCGGCAGTGGTGTATAGCTCTGTTATTGCAATAGCGTCTCGCGGTTGTCGCTTTTCGTATGGATTTGCTTTAAGCATTGCATCTATATCCGTTCTTGTTACGAATGATAATCTACTGCTTAATTTATAAGCAAGTAGATGTCCTGCATATATCATCTTATATACAGCTTGAAGAGAAAGACCTAATAAGGTTGCTGCTTGGGCTATTGATAGATACTCTTTGTCTTTGATGTTCTCAACAGGTTTTTCTGTCTTGACATAATGAGTTTCGCTTTCGGCTTGTTTAACCCTCTTGTCTCGTACTGCCTGTTTGTAGGCTAAATTAGCACAGCGATGTGAACAATACTTAGTAGATACCTTTTGAGCTTCAAACTCAACTCCACACCATTGGCAAATCTTTTTGATTCTAATGTTACTTGCTGCCATTTTACTACTGTTTTGAGTGTTTAAATCTCTTGATTTCTCCTGTTTTGGTTTAACTATCTTAAACCATATTCAACCATATTCAACTTTTTCCATCACCTCTCCAACGCAAAATTGCATTTCAAGTGGCGAGGTACACAGAAGGTACAAAAAAAGGCGTAAAAAGGCTTAGCAACGATTAACAACGATGCTTGCACAAACAAATATAGCACCCGTAAAGAGTGCTATACTAATCATTTATGATTGATTTAACTTATTTGTAATCAACTACTTATTTTCCGATGCAAAAATTCGCGAATATAGAGCCGAGCACTTGCTCGCATGACACTTCGCCGACGATTTCGGAGAGGCAGCGGATGGCGGCGCGCAGGCTTTCGCTCACAAGGTCGCCACTGAGGCCGGTTGAAAGGCCTTGCTTTACCTCTTGTATGTGGGTGAGGGCGCGTTGCAGCGCCTCGTAGTGGCGGGCATTGGTTACCACCACATCGTGGGCCGATATGTTGGGGAGGGCGGCCGAGCGCACGAGGAACTCTTCCAGGCGGTCGAGGTTGGTTGCCAGACGGGCTGATATTGCCCACATATCGGTGGGTTCCCAATCGGTGCCTTCGCCATATTTCTGCATCAGTGCTTGGGCGTGTTGCATTGTGCGCGAGAGGGCTATGGGATCTACTATGTCGCACTTGTTCACAAGCACGGCTACGCGCTTGCCACGACACATGGGCAGCAGGCGTTTGGCAAGTTCTTCAATGGTTTCAGGGGCCTGGGTGGGGTCGATGAGCCAGAGGGCTATATATGATTTTGAGAGTTGTTCAAGGGTGCGTTCTATACCCATGCGCTCCACCACGTCGTATGTGTCGCGCAGGCCGGCGGTGTCAATGAAGCGAAAGGCGGTGCCGCTTATTGTCATGAGCCCCTCTATTGTGTCGCGTGTGGTACCTTGTATGTCGCTCACTATGGCACGGTCTTCGTGCAGCAGTGCGTTGAGCAGGGTGCTTTTCCCGGTGTTGGTCTCCCCTACTATTGCCACGGGCACTCCGTTCTTCACTGCGTTACCTATGCCGAACGATTGCGCCAGCTTGCTCATCACCTCTTCTATCTCGTTGCAGAGGGCGAGCAGACGGGTGCGGTCGGCAAATTCCACATCCTCTTCGCTGAAATCGAGCTCAAGTTCCATGAGCGAGGTGAGTTCGAGGAGTTTGTCGCGCAACATGGAGAGTTGCTTGCTGAAACCGCCTTTCAGTTGATTCATTGCAAGGCGGTGCGCTGCGCGCGAGTTGGATGCAATGAGGTCGGCCACCGCTTCGGCTCTGCTCAGGTCCATTTTGCCATTGAGGAAGGCGCGCATGGTGAATTCGCCCGCATCGGCTTGGCGTGCGCCGTGCTCAAAGAGGGCGAGCAATAATTGGCGGGTGATGTAGGGCGATGCGTGGCAGCTAATCTCCACGCTCTCCTCGCCAGTGTAGCTGTGCGGCGCACGCATTATGGTTACAAGCACCTCGTCGAGCAGTTCGTCTGGCGAGGTGTATATATCGCCATAGGCCACGGTGTGGCTTTTTCTTGCTGCGAGGGATTCTCCCTTGCGTGGCACGAATATTTTATCTACTATGCTTATGGCATCGGGGCCCGAGATTCTTATAACATTTATTGCGCCACCCTGCGGGGTTGCCAACGCGCATATGGTATCTTTCATATAAAGCAATATAAATGGGTTGTGTCTGTTTGTGTGTATGCAAAAAAGGCTGCGCAGTGTACCCGCACAGCCTTTTAAGAAAGCGGTATCAGATTCTGTCGAGCACGGTAAGTATAAGCTCGCGCATCTTTTCGTTATAATCCATGGTGGCTTTTTTGGCCAGGCGGTTGGCGATTACAAGGCACACTGTTACCGCCTTGTGCCCCATGAGGGCTGCAAGGCCTGCAAGTGCCGAGCTCTCCATCTCGAAATTGGTTATGCGCTGTCCCTTATACTCAAAGGACTCTATCAGTTCGTTCTGCTTGGGGAAGGCAAGCGGCACGCGCAATTGGCGGCCTTGCGGGCCGAAAAATCCGCCGCAGGCGATGGTTACTCCACGCACCATATTGTCTTGTGCTATGCGCTCCACGAGTTCCTTGTCGGCAGGGATGGTATAAGGCGCACAAAGCAGCGGCGACCAATTAAGGTGTTGCTTGAATGCCTCCTCAAATTCAAGGTCGCACACATCGTTACGCCCCGCATAGAAATTGAGCAGGCCGTCGAAGCCCACCGACTTTACCGAGCAGATGAACGACCCTGTGGGGCAGTACTCCTGCAAGCCTCCGCAGGTGCCGATGCGCACCATTTGCAGTTGGCGGAAGGTATCTTTTTCGTAGCGTGTGGCAAAATCGATGTTTGCAAGAGCATCGAGCTCGTTCACCACAATATCAATGTTATCGCAACCGATACCTGTACCCACCACCGTTATGCGCTTGCCTTTGTATGTTCCGGTTATGGTGCGGAACTCACGTGCACTGATGTCGCACTCGGTGGTATCGAAATATGCCGCCACCTTGGGCACTCGGTTGGGGTCGCCAACCAAAATCACTCTGTCAGCCAACTGTTCGGGTTTTACTCCTAAATGATAGACTGCTCCGTTGGGCTCGATAAGCAGTTCCGAAGGAGGAAAATAACGCTTCATAATCAACACTCTTTAATTGTTCAACAGTATAGATATAGGTTTATTACCCTATCACTCTTTTGCAATATTGTCGCGCATGGCAGTGTCGGCCTGGATATTCTTCATGCGATAGTAATCCATGATACCCAGATTGCCTGTGCGGAACGCCTCGGCCATTGCCTTGGGCACCTCGGCCTCGGCCTCGATAACATGTGCACGAGCCTCCTGTGCGCGAGCCTTCATCTCCTGTTCCAGAGCCACAGCCATTGCACGACGCTCCTCGGCCTTGGCCTGAGCGATGTTCTTGTCGGCATTGGCCTGGTCTATCTGCAATGCGGCACCGATGTTCTTACCTATATCGATATCGGCAATGTCGATTGAGAGAATCTCGAACGCAGTACCGGCATCGAGGCCCTTTTTAAGCACAAGCTTTGAGATTGAATCGGGGTTTTCAAGCACAGCCTTGTGATTCTCGGACGAACCGATGGACGACACTATACCCTCGCCTACACGGGCAAGCACGGTATCCTCACCGGCACCACCCACAAGGCGTTTGATATTTGCACGCACTGTTACACGCGCAATGGCAATGAGCTGGATACCATCCTTTGCCACAGCAGTAACATGGGGAGTATCAATAACTTTGGGGTTCACCGACATCTGCACAGCCTCGAACACATCGCGACCGGCAAGGTCAATGGCTGTTGCCATTTGGAACGAAAGCTCGATATTGGCCTTTGCAGCCGACACAAGCGCATGCACCACCTTCTCCACATTACCACCGGCAAGATAGTGAGCCTCCAACGCATCGCGAGTAATATCCTGCAAGCCCGCCTTGTGAGCCTCAATCATAGCCTGCACAATGGTATATGGCGGCACATTACGTATTCGCATCAAGAATAGCTGCACAAGCGAAATATGCACACCCGATACCTTTGCCGAAAGCCACAGCACAAAAGGTACATAATGAAAAAACACCGATAGCACCACCACAACGGCGATAGCCACCAATACAATTAAAAACGTACTGTCCATAAAATATAAAGATTTATAATTAGTTATTTGTTCTTCTTTACTCTTGTTTTTTACACTTTTTACACCACCGCCGCCTGCCTCAGGCATCGTTACTTTGAACACCCTGCGGGAGCCTATGGGCATGCGCACCGTATTGTAGCCCACATACGACATTTGCAAGTAATTGTCGGTGCTTTTCACCACCATCGAAAAACGCCCGTTGGAATCTGTAGTCGTTGCATTTATGATATGCTTATCTTTATCGCGTTCGGTAATATTAACCATTATCAGCGGCCCCTCGGTATCGCTGTTTACGATTCCCGAGATCCTTACGCCCTTCTGTGCCGACACAGATACAGCGGCAAGGCAAAACAACAGAGTCAAAAACAGATGCTTCATCCTACTCATACAATCAAACAGCATTGCTGCCCTTTACAAATATTGTGCCACCCGCAATGCGTGTAACAGTAACCTTTGTCCCCTCCTCTATGAAGCCCGATGCCGATGTAACCTCAACCAAACGTCCGTTGAAATCGACCTCGCCAATAAGAGCAAGGCGTGTGATGGCCACACCCTCGTCGCCCACAACAATATCAGTGCTGTCGGGGTCCTTCACCGTGGAATCTATATTTTTTTTCAGCGCCACACGGTCTATCGACTTACCATAGATGGCCCATAATATAAGCGTTACAAGAGCCATTGCCACTATTCCCAGCGTGAGCCAGCCCACAATGGGTTGAACAAAAAAGGCATACGACACGGCCCCCACCATAGAGAGCACACCCAACACACCTGTAACACCAATTCCGGGGATAAGAGCCACCTCCAATGCAAGCAGCAACACACCTATTGAAACCAATATGGCAATAATCAAAATATCCATAACTTATCTGTGTAATTTATTCAATTCAACCTTTCTTATTTCATACTCCATCTGCTGCAAAGCGAGCGCATCCCTTTCCACCTGCTGCTCAAGGTTTAGAATCTCGGGAGCAAGGCGTTTCTTTGCAATATCCGATGCCGTGGCATATTCGTCGCGTTTGTATTGCAAAAGCATCTCGTTTTTCTTTTGCACAGCACTACCCTTTTGCCATTTAACAAACAGTTCGCGTGCCTCGCTGCTCTTGAAATCCTTTAACGATGTATATTCGGCAGCATTGTCGATTACAAAAAGGAAATCCCCGTTATCATGCTCGTCGGGTTGCTCGTAAAAAAGCACCGTCAGCTGGCGGCGTGCCTCGCGAACAAGCGCTTCATCGACCTGCGTGGCAGCAATACCCCTCAATTGGGCAAGTGCCAGAAGACGGTCATAAGACATATTCTCGGCATCATATTTCTCGGCAGAAGTATTGGGCACAAAGACATAGACGCACACCTTGTCCTCGGGCTGATAGCGGTCGCTGGCAAACCAACCAAGATTGGCAACCTCGTTTACAGCCAGCATATAATCGTTGTAGAGCGAATTGAAAGGCATGCCCAAATTGTCGGGACGCAAGAAGCGCGACTCTTCGCTATCGTATCGTGTAATGAAGATATCATAGCCACCTATCGACCCCTCGCCATCGCTTGCAAAATAGAGCGTGAGACCATCGGCAAGCATGAAGGGGAAATTGTCGTTACCCTTGGTGTCGAAGCCTTTAAGACGCGCCGGCCTGCCCCAATCGCCATCGGCCTTGCTACCATGATACAAGCGCAACAGAGAGTCGCCATCGTTCTTCATGGCATAATATATATCGGTACCACGCTCCGTTTCATACAGATAGCCGCCATCCTCGTCGTCCTCGTCGAAAAAAGCGGCAACGGTGGATAACAACCCCACATCGCGCCCCATCCTGTAGGCCGAAAGGAATTTATCCTTATCCACCACAAAACTATCAATCACACACACCTTCTCTGTGGTATTCACCATGCGGTTCAAGCGGTTTACACTGCTTAGCTTTGCCTTGTAAAGCGCAGCCAAGGAGTCGTCTTTGCAAAGGGAGAGGAAGGTTTCGTACTGCTCTGCGGCATCGGCATACAGCGCACTGTCGGCACAAATATCACCCAAATACCTGTATGCATTGGTAATCTTGCGCGAGGCAGCAAAATAGAGCATCGGCTTTATATCGGCAGCCGTATCCTTTGTTTCGTAACAACATACCGCATACCAATAATTCAACTCGCCGTTACGCGGATTGCGTTGCAGCAGTTTCTCGAACATAGGCTTTGCCTCGGCATACTCGCCCTCCAAAAAAAGCTTGCGCGCCGTGTTTTTGTTTTGCGCCATCAGCGGGTGCAACGCAAGCACGGCAAGCAATATGGAAAGAAAAAAGTTTTTCATCATAAAATAATTTACAGCGAACAGCCACATAAACGCATATTCGCGATTTACGCAAATATACAAACAAAATATTATAAACATATTTTTTTTAGGTTAATTTACCAAAACGGAGCGTAAAAAGCACAAATGGTGGCCGAAAACAACAAAAAGCCACAACACCGAGAGATAAAACACTTTTTTGGCATCGCATAAAAAGTTATTGCACGCAATAGAGGATTTTATGAGAGCAAATTATTAACTTCGCAGCCCGAAACACCATATACACCAATGGCAAAGTTCAGCGAAGAGCAAAAGACCTACAACCGCATAAAAAAGAGGTTTGCAAAAGCGACAAAGGAGTATGCACTGCTTGAGGAGGGGGACAAGATACTTGTAGCCCTGTCAGGCGGCAAAGACTCGCTCACCATGCTGGAGCTGCTTGCCGAGCGCAGCCGCATATTCAGCCCGCGCATCGAGATTGAGGCCGCGCATGTATCAATGTTGAATATTCCTTACAAAAGCGACACCGATTTTCTGCAACGATTCTGCAACGAGCAAGGGGTAACGCTCCACCTTGCCGAGAGCGGTTTCAATGCCGAGACCGACACCCGCAAATCGCCCTGTTTCCTCTGCTCATGGAACCGCCGCAAAGCACTCTTCGAGCTTGCACAGCAGCGCGGCTGCAACAAGATAGCTCTGGGACACAACATGGACGATTTCATAGAGACCATGCTCATGAACATCACCTTCCAGGGAGCGTTCAGCGCCATGGCACCGGCAATGAAAATGGAAAAATTTCCCATTACCGTAATACGCCCGCTGTGCTTGGTAAACGAGAACGATGTAGAGCTGCACGCACTCCACAAAGCCTTCCCCGCACAGATAAAGAACTGCCCCTACGAAAACAGTTCCAACCGCAAGCAGATGAAGGACCTGCTGGCACATCTGGAAAAACTGAACCCCGAGGCTCGTTATAACATATGGGGCTCCATGAGCAACATACAAGCCGACCTGCTCCCGCCAAAAACAGAAAAGAAACAGTAAAAATATTATACAAAATGACAAAAATCATCTTAACCATCACACTGCTCGTGATATCGAACAGTTTCATGACACTTGCATGGTATGGCAACCTCAAACTGCAAGACCTCAAACTCATATCCTCGAACACTCCTCTAATACTTATTATATTAATAAGCTGGGGTATCGCACTGCTTGAATACACTTTTTTAATCCCCGCAAACCGCATCGGCAGCGAGATAAACGGCGGCCCCTTCTCGCTTGTGCAACTGAAAGTGATACAAGAGGTAATCTCGTGCCTTGTATTCGGCATCATAGTGTCAATACTTTTCAAAGGAGAGAGCCTGCAATGGAACCACTTTGTCGCCGTGCTGTTCCTGGTACTTGCCGTATATTTTGTATTCTTGAAATAATCTCTGCGCCATAGGTGAAACATCTATTACCGACAGCCCGCAAAAGCTGTCGGTTTTTTATTAAATTAACTTAAATTAGCCGAAAATATCACAAGTTTCTCCCAATCAAACAGCAGGCACAGAGCATTTCAAAAGCCCTCATATTGAAAATATGGCAAGAAAAAGCAGTCAAAAAATAAAAAAAAATAAAATTGATGAAAATTTCTTGCTTGATAAATAATATTCGTGTATATTTGAAACTGATTTGTATCCTCATAGGGCACATATAGTGCCACTTTGCGCGATACGAACAAGAGTAAAACACACAACACACTAATAGAGAATACATTAGCGAATAATAATTAATACTAACTCAATATGAAAAAAGCAATTTCATTAAACTTGAAAACTTGGGTGCTTCTTTCACTGACAGCGTTCGTGGGTGGCACATTCATTGGTTGCCAAGAGGAAGTTGACCAAAGCAACCGCTTTACATTTACAGGTGAGGTTATCGCCACACACTTGGAGAACAACCCCGACAAGTACAGCCATTTTACAGATATTTTGAGCAAGGCTTCCATTGGCGTAAAATCGGAAGGAACACTCCTTAAAACCCTCTCGACATACGGTGCATACACATGTTTTGCCCCCACAAACGAAGCTGTTGAGAAATATGTTCAGGATAAATACGAAATATACAAGACCAGCCTTGAAAACAACGCAATCGACCCCGAGAAATATCCTATCATCGAAACCGGTGTAACATCTCCCGAGGTGAGCGACCTTTCAGTGGAAAAATGTACCGAAATTGCAAGAAACCACGTTATTGAGGACGAATTCAAAACCGTAGATTTCAGTGCCGGATTCAGCCTTCCCAGAACATCGATGAACTATCGTACAATCGTTACCAACACCGACATTGTTAACAATGCAAGAAAGTACTATGTAGGTATCAACAATGCCGAGATTTTGGAGAGCGACATTTCAACATACAACGGTACAATCCACTCTATCGGCGAGGTGCTCGACCCCTCTACCGACAACGCTGCCGACATCTTGAACCAGTCGGATGGTATCAGCATCTTCCGCGAGGCTCTCAACAAAACAGGCATCGACAAGTTGCTTGCCAAGTTTGAGCTTGAGAAAGATTACGACAAAGAGATGGAATCACCTAAATTCGACGGACAGAAAGGCCAGATACCCACATATCCCGAGACAAAAAATCAGGGATTCACACTGCTCATTGAGCCCAACGAGGTTCTTTTGGACCCCACAAAGAACGCATTTGGTATGACTATTGCCACATGGGAGGATTTGGTAGAGTTCTCCAAGTTGGTATATGGTCCCGTTCCCGCCGGTGTGGGAGAGGATGAGTACAATCACCCCGCACACCCCCTCTTCAAGTTTATCTCTTACCACATAATCGATCGTCAGCTCGACTTCGTAAAGAACGGTGTTGGTGGTTGGATTATGGAAGACTATGACCACAACGGATTCAAATCGGAGAGCAACATGGACGAGAACTTCGATTGGTCGGACTACTTTGAAACATATCTCCCCTACGACAGTTGGTAGGCCGAGGGTACATACACCGAAGAGGAGTTGGAGGATTTCCGCAATGGAAACATGGACGAAGGTTGTATGATTAAGGTAACAAGACCTTATACAAATGCAGAATTCAAGAACGATGTTATCGTAAACCTTTGCACCACAACACCCAGCGACATGATGTTCCACCACACAAACATCAAGGTGTTGAGCCAGCTTAAAACACAGTCTCTCTTCCCCGAGACAATGGGCAATGTTGCACTCGACCCCGCGAATGCAAAAATCCACTTCATTGACAAAATTCTTGTTTACAACGAGAAGGAGATGACATCAAACATCATTAACGAGCGCATGCGTTGGGACCCCATGTCCTGCTTCCCCGAGCTCACGACAAACCGCGTTAGATGGAACTTCAACACAGGATTGTTTACATATATTCCCGCAGGTGGTAACGACACACCCAACGAAAGACAGTTCTGCAAGCGTTTGAGAGCACGCAACAATAGTACCGAGATCTTCTATCTGCGCCCCTACCCCACAGGTGAGCTTCAATACACCAACTTCCAGGGTGATGAGCTCTTGATTGAGGGTAAATACGATGCCGAGTATCGCTTGCCTCACGTACCCGCAGGTACCTATGAAATACGTATCGGATTCTCAATGTCAACACGTCGCGGTGTCGTTCAGTTCTATCTCGACAACAACATCTGTGGTATCCCCACCGATATGCGTATGGACGAGGCCAACAAGAACCGTATCGGCTGGTTTGCCGACACCGACCTTACCGAGGAGGAGATTTCAGACGAGGAGAAAGCCATGCGTAACCGTGGTTACATGAAGGCTCCCGCAAGTATCTTTGTAGGCGAAGGCCAATCAAAGATTCCTATGCGTAATTCATCGAACGCCATGAGACGTATCATCGCAACAAACCTCGACCTTGAGCCTACAAAGAAAGGACACTGGCTACGCGTGAAGAACGTAACAGAGGCTTCGGTTGGTGCCGAGGAGTTCAACCAGGATTATTTGGAGATTGTTCCCAAGTCAATCTACAACAACCCTGCAAACCCCGAAGACAGAAACTAAAAATCACAAAAACAAAATATTGCAAAACACTTCCTCAAAAGGGAAGTGTTTTGTGAATATAGCAGTTGCAAACAATTAAAGAGGCAATTATGAGAAACGGATTCAGCAAGATAGCAGCAGCAACCCCGCTTACAAGTGTGGCCGACTGCATGAAAAACGTACAAGAGATATTATCCATTATAAATAAGGTATCGGCTGAAGGTGCCGAATTAGTACTCTTCCCCGAACTGTGCATAACATCGAGCAGCTGCGGCGACCTCTTTCTGCAACCCTTTTTCATAGAGAAAACCCAAGAGGCCCTGCAACAAATAATAGAGAGCAGCCGCCACACCGATACAATCATTATTGTGGGGGCACCTGTAATGCACATCAGCAACCTCTACAATTGCGCCATAACAATACACAAGGGCAGCATAATGGGCATAACGGCAAAGAGCCACCCCACTGCCGAGGAACAGCGCTGGTTTTCCCCCGCATGCAAGCTACCCGCCAATGCCACAACCACCCTTTGCGGGCAGAATGCCGGTATTGGCCGAAGCCTTGTATTCTCAACACCCGCGTGCCGCTTTGGCGTGGAGATAGGCAGCGACATGCAGGCACCGCAAGCACCTGCAACAGAAATGGCACTTGCCGGAGCTGAAGTGATATTCAACCCGTCTGCCACCACGGAGAGCGTTTGCAGCCACCACAGCACAATGCAATTCATTGCAACGCAAAGCAAGCGTTGCCACTGCGCATACATATATGCAAATGCAGGGTACGGCGAATCCACAAGCACTGCAGTACATTCAGGCGCAAATGCCATTTACGAGAATGGCGAATTGCTCGCATCGTCGCCTCGGTTCACAACAGAAAGCCAATACTGCATAACAGAGGCCGATGTTGAGAAACTGCGTAAAATACGCGCATCGCACAACCATTTTACTGCTACACAAAACAATAGCGAATATATCGCTATTGCGCAGGTGGATAACAAAGAATGCGCGCTTACACGCTCATACGACCCCACCCCGTTTGTACCCAAAGGCGAGAACGCCGAAAGCACTCTTGAAGAGATAATAATGATACAATCTCTTGCGCTTGCCAAAAGAATAGAACACACATGGGCAAAAAGCTGCGTCATAGGCATATCGGGCGGGTTGGACTCCACACTTGCACTGCTTGTAACAGCAAAAGCACTCGACATCACAGGCAGGCCTCACAGCGATATTACCGCAGTAACTATGCCGGGGTTCGGCACCAGCGACCGCACATACAACAATGCACTTGCCCTGATGAAAAATCTTGGAGTTACCATGCGCGAAATATCCATAAAGGATGCGTGTATACAACATTTCAAAGATATTGAGCACGATATAAATGTTCACAATGTTACATACGAGAACGCACAGGCACGCGAGCGCACACAGATACTTATGGATATAGCAAACCAATGTTCGGGTATTGTTGTAGGCACGGGCGACCTCTCGGAGCTTGCTCTGGGCTGGGCAACATACAACGGCGATCACATGAGCATGTATAGTGTAAATGCATCGGTTCCCAAAACACTCATGCAGCACCTTGTACGCCACATAGCGGCAAACAGCAACAAAGAGGTTGGCGCCATTCTGCTCGACATCGTAGATACCCCGATATCGCCCGAACTTACCCCTGCCGACGAGCAAGGCAACATAAAGCAAAAGACAGAGGACCTTGTAGGGCCGTATGAACTGCACGACTTCTTCCTCTATCACTTTGTAAACCACGGATTCTCACCCGCCAAAATTTACCTGCTGGCGCAAAATGCCTTTGAAGGCACATACAACAAAGAAACCATTAAAAAGTGGCTCACCACATTCTTCCGTCGCTTTTTCACACAGCAGTTCAAGCGCTCGTGCATGCCCGACGGCCCAAAGGTAAACAGCAGCAATCTCAGCCCACACGGCTCATGGATAATGCCATCAGACACAAGCTATGCCGCGTGGATAACCGAATGTGAGAAACTGTAAACAACACCCTGCCACCATAAAAACGACAGCCCCGCACTGAAGTGAACCCCAAAGTTTGGACAAAAAACTTTGGGGTTTATTTTATGCGTAGGAAACACGATCACCAAGCATTGCTCAAATACATGCATATGCTTGAAGATGGATATTCCGTCAAACATAT
>JAFTNW010000021.1 GCA_017451695.1 Bacteroidaceae bacterium | reverse complement strand
CAACTTAGACAGCATGAGCAGCATCTTGTCACGCGTAGTGCAGCTGCAAGTTGCACCGCGTGGGTTGCGAAAAGCGAATGCTGTCAAAGAGCAAAGATGAAAGCGAACAACTTCGACAATACGAGCAGTGGAAGGTCGCGCGTAGTACAGCTGCAAACTAAAAACTCTCCCCCTGAGTCAGGGGGAGTCCCGCAGGGGAGGGGGTCTGTGCTTTGTGGATAACAGAGAATCGCGTTCTTGTCATACTGAACGAATGTGAAGTATCTCAAGTGTGTATGCGTAGATTTCTCCACTGCGTGTTCGAAATGACAAAACAAAGTTTTGTTATCGGCGAGTTTTACGGTAATGGTCGCTCATGGCAAAACTCTCCCGCTTTTCAAAGAGGGAGTACCCGAAGGGGGAGGGAGTTCGGCTTGTGCCGTGCGGGTCGCAAATAAATGAACGAGCCAATGACTATTGTTTTGTTATCTGTGAGTTTCCTCCTTTACCTTTTTGTTGCGCCAGAAATTGAAACCGGCATAGACATTGATGGTGCCGAATCCATTGACAACCGAAAGGCTGCTCTTGCGATAGCTGTATGTATGTGAAACGAACGATGCGCCAATGTAGAATCTGCGGTTATTGTAAACCACAGCGGCACGTGTGAGCAAATCGAAATTTATGCTCGACAGGAACTCCTTGCCACTCTTTAATTGCAGCGAACTGTTCTTGTATCCTATTCCCGGAGTGAGCGATATGTTGGCAAGGCAGTTTTTTGCAAATACCCAATTGTACGAATATCCGAAATTTATGCTGTAATCCTTGTAACGCACCTCGTTGAATTTCAGTTGGGGGAGGATGGTGGCTTGCAGTTTCTCGTCGAGCTTTGAGTGGTTGAAGGCGAACACCTGCGTGTTGTGTGATATGCCCAGAATGAACGACCCGGCACTGATGCGCTGGTTGGTTGTTTGGCTGTATGCGGCAGGGTACGAAAAACGCTTGTGGTTGAATATGTAGTATATGTTAAACCCTTTCTGCTTGGTGCTGAACCCGGTGAGGTCGTTATTGTAATTATGTATCGGTGTGCCGTTGTTGTTGAAGCCGTCAATGCTCGAAATCTTGAATCCCTTGTCGCGCCTGCGGTAGAACAGGTCGATACCTAATCTTGATGTGTAGAAACTGAGGTTTATATCCTTCTTTGCATCGTTCTTGGTGAGGTCGAAGCTCCACCCGAGGAATATCCATCGCCAGCCTGCGTATAGCCCAATCTTGTTGCCGTTGTCGGGGCGGAACGATATACTCTGGCTCTCATCGTCGGCCGTGAAACGGTAATACTCGTAGTTGTACGAGTATTGCGTCATTATGGTCATGTTGTAGAGGTTGGGGGTAACGTAGAGGCTGTCTTTCTCGTCGAGCTTGGTGTTGATGAGCTCCTCGGCTTTGTGCAGTTTGTCTTGTGTGTAATCGACAATTACATTGTTGGATAGTTCGTCGATTAGCTTGTTTTGCGCTTGTGTAGCGGCGATAAAGAATAGTGTGGCAATGGTTATTGCCACTCGCAGTGTTGTGCTATGTGCCGCGTGCTTGCTCATAGCTGCGGTGTGTTAAAGGATTTTTCCCAATATCTTGTCGAGTACCCAATTGGTGGGTGTGGCGCTGATGCTGTCGCATGTGCAGTTGCTCTTGCGTTGCAGATGCTCCACAATGTTCCTTATTAGGGGCAGTTGCACGTAGGGCGGGTTGGGGATGGTGTACTCTTTTGTCTCGCCCTCGCCCTTATATACTATTGGCTCGAAGGTGAATACCGAGAAACGTATGCTGCCTTTGCTGCCGAAGATTTCTATATGGTCCTCCTTGGACGATTCGTCCGATACGAAACACCATGAGCCGGAGCCGGGCACACCGTTCTCGAACTTGAAGCATGCACTCACCGTGTCCTCGGCCTTGTAGAGCCCTCCGCGGTTGGCTGCGTAGCCCTCGGCATGGAGTATGCAGCCGAACATATCTTGCAACAGGTCTATCTGATGCGGGGCAAGGTCGTAAAAGTATCCGCCACCTGCTATGTCGGGGTTCACTCGCCATGGGAGGTTGTTGCGGTTGTAGTCGAGGTCGCGTGGTGGCACGGCAAAGCGTATCTGCACGTTGAGTATCTGCCCTATGAGGGGGAGCAGTTCTTTTACCTTCAAAAAGTAGGGGAGGTAGCGGCGGTAGTATGCCACAAAGCAGGGGATGCCTGTTTCGCGCGATATGCGGTTTATGCGTGCGCAATCCTCGTAGCTGGCAGCCAGGGGCTTTTCTACATACACGGGCTTGCCTGCCTTCATTGCCATGATTGCGTATGTGGCATGCGACGATGGCGGTGTGGCTATGTATATGGCATTCACCTCGGGGTCGTCAATGAGTGCCTGTGCGTCGGTGTAGTAGTGGGGTATGTTGTGGCGACGGGCATAGTCGCGTGTCTTGTCTTTGTCGCGCCCCATGACCGCTACCACCTCGGAGCCTTTGACAAGGTTAAATGCCGGGCCGCTCTTCTTTTCGGTGGCTTCGCCACAGCCTATGAATCCCCATCTTACTGTTACGTTCATGACTGTTTAGTTATAAAAGTTCCACGATAGTCCCAGCCATAGTGTGGCGGGGTTGAGAGGGTAGTGAGGGGCAAGGAAATAGTTCCTGTTGCCGGTTCCTTCGTTCACATGCTGGTATTTAACATAGAAGCGTGTCTCCTTGAGCAGGAAGTTGGCATATACGCTTGCTATGGGGTAGTCGCCTATCTCCACTTTGTCGCCGGGGTTTTGCAGGCAGAACTGCCCAAGTGCAGGGGAGTAGTCGGGGGCGTAGTAGGCGGTGAAGTAGCGTACATCGGCTCCAAGTTCTGTATTCAACACCTTGGCTATCTTGAATTTTATGTATAGGTTGGCGTATATGTTAAAATCGGGCAGGGGGAGTATCTCCTGATTGGTGCTGCGCTGGTATGTGAGCTCTGTATCAATGTTCAGTATGCCCCATTTAAGCCCTTGGCACAGGGTGGCCGATATTACCTGAATGTTGTCATCGGCCTGCAGCACTGCCAGCTTGCTGAGCGGTGTGCCATCGCTTGTAGCGGCAGGAAGGCTTGCAAAGTATGTGTAGTTTTTTATGTTCTCGATGCCTGCTCTTATTCGGGTGCGTGTCTTTTCTATGTTGGCATCAAGTTCTATACGGGTTTTGAATTCTTTGTCCAGCTCGCTGTCGTCCCACCAATAGTGCTCGGAGTGGAAATGGCGGTAATAGAACGATGGGCGGTTGTTCTTGGAAAATGCCTTGGCTGCTATTGATGCGGGCTTGCCCCATAGGTTGAAGTCGAGCTTGCCTTCTCCCTCCAATGAGAAAGCACCGAGGTCGTCGCCGGTGATGGCTGTTTCGCCCTGCAACCTGTATTTGATGGTGTTCTTCAGCTTGCTTTCAATGATTCCGCCCACGAAAATTGTGTGTTCGTTGTATCGGTGTGCATACTCTACACCGCTGTCGGCAATGGTATCGGGCATGGTGTAGCGGTTGTAGCGGTGCGATGCGTAGGCGGTAACATCGGCAAAGGCCCATTTGCTGAATCCCTCGCACAGCGACAGCCCCACGCGGTTTTCTATCGATATGTTGCGGTAGCTGTCTATGGAGTCAAATCGCAAGTATTGGTCGGCATAGAAGTTTGTGGGTTGTTCGTAGTTGCGGAACTCGCGCTTGCCGGTAGAGAAATCTATGGTGTGCGTAATGCGTGCCACCTTCACAAATTCCTTGTCGTCGCTGTCGTCAATAGCGGGTGCGGCTTTGGTGGTTGATGTGCTGTCGGCCTCTGCTTTAATGCTTTTTTGGCGGTAGAATCCGAAATTATAGTTGTGGGTGAAGTAGGCTGTATATACCTCGTTCCTGTTCCATGTTTTCTCCATGCGCACCGGTATGTCGGCCGGGGTGAAATTGCTGTTTGAACCGTCGGTCTCCTCGGGGCGTTTTATGTAGTCGTCGTTAGTGATACCGCCGTTCTCGGCAAGCTTCATGTGGTAACGGCTTGCAAGCAGGTGGTAGTTGTAGCGGTCGCTGCGGTAATAAGAGAAGATGGAAAAGTTCATGAGTGCCGACGATTGGTTGTCGTAGCGTCCACGCCCGTAGAGGTAGTCGAACATTCCGCCTATGCCGAAGTGCTTGCCTGCGTTCCTTGAAAAGTATGCGCGGAAACGGTCGTCGCCATCTACCTTGTCGCCCGATGTGTGATAGGTGAGGTTGGTATAGGGCGATTTGGTGTCAGTGAAGAATAGTTCTCCGGGGCGGGTTATGAAATAGTCGTAGGGGGCGAGGAAATCGAATGTGGTTGTGGTGGGGCGGTTGAAGAATATGCGCGATTGGCGGGGCGAGCCCATGTTGCCAAGTATGTTATATTCTCCGTTCATGCCCTCGGTCTGTGCCCAATTCTGGTACATGTATTGCAGTGTGTCGGCATTTACCGGTATAACTGTGCCCAGCGCCTCGTCTATGTGCCATTGGTGTATCTCCTTGGGCACGGTGAGGTTTACGTTGTTGCTGTCCTTGGGGGCTTTGTGAAAGGGGTTGAATATCTCTCCGCTGCCAAATCCGCCTTGCGATTGGGCAATGGTACCCTGTGCGAAAAGGGCAAGCAGGGCTGTAACGAGAATATATGAAATGGTCTTGTTCTTCATCGCTTTTTATTAGAACATGAATCGTAGAATGAACTCTATCATCTTGCAGGTCATGGCTATTGTACCCACATACAGGAATAGTGAGGAGCCGCTCATGGCAAAATAGAGTATTATGGTGGCTGCTGCTCCTACGAGGAACAACACATTGAGTATGTATCTTATTTTATATATCGTATTCACGGCGGTAGTTGCTTATTTTTTTGAGTTTATGTGGTTTGCAAGTGCCTGGGCAAGGCTTTCGTAGAGGTCTATGGTGCGTGTGCGGAACTTGCCGTAGAAGCGGTGCAGCTTGCCTTTTTTGTTTATGGCCACATCGTCGGTTATGCACTTTTCGGCTGTTACTTTGAGACCACCGTCGTCTGCTTCATCGTCCCACCAATAGTTTATGCGCGACATGTTGAACTTGCAACTGCCGTCGGTGCAGGTGATGGTGAGGAAATAGTTTATTCTGGTGCGGTTGAGAATGAAGAAGGTTTTGCGGAATACAATGTACTCCTCGGCCTTTGCAATCACAATGCCGGGTGTCTCCTGCTCATACTCTTTGAACCCTATTACCGTGGGTTTTACAAAGCGGCTTGCAAGCCACTCCTTCACAGCGCTCTCAATCTGTGCGGCTGTGAGCCCCTCGGCGGGTATTGTCTTTTCAAATGTTACCTTGTTGTTTACAATGGGTACGGTGCCCACGCTGTACTCTTTCTTGACGACTTTCTCTCTCTTCTTGAACAGCTGCGCCTGTGTTACCGATGTAGAAACAAGTATAAGCAATATGAATGATAATATCTTTCTCATATAATTATATATTTATATTAATAGTGTGGTGCGAAGATAATATAAAACTGCAAAGAAAACAAGATATGATAAACGGCAAATGGTAAATGTTGCTTAAATTTAAGAAGCTGTTTAAATTTCTTTCGAGAAAAATGATTACGTTGTCCGCGAATTGAGCTTGCCTTTTTATGCTCTTTTTTCTCTGTTTTCCCCTTTTTCGCAGTTACATAGCCCGCTATGCCTCTTTGAAAAATGAAAAAACATTCTAAAAAGACCTATAAAAATTTCAAGGACATAAATTAAAGCAGCTTCTAATATCTGCTGTTGATTATAAAATGGGGAAAGCGTAGTTGTTATCTCTGTATTTTTTAGTATCTTCGCAACATTCGGTTATAAATGTTATTCTCGTTATGGATAAGAAAACTAAAAGCGTAATAAAGATAATTCTTATAAACCTTGCGGCAATGTGTGCCGTGGTATTCCTTATATGCTATGCCGTGTTTGCATGGCTCGACAGTTACACACTTCATGGGCAGGTCATAGAAGTGCCTGCTGTGTGCGGTATGCACATAGACGATGCTTCAGAGGCACTGCGTAATGCCGATCTCGATTACGAGGTGGTAGATTACAAATACAAGAAAGGGGCGGCCGAGAACGAGGTGGTGGAGCAACACCCGCTACGTGGTGCGCAGGTTAAAAAAGGCCGTCGCATCCAGCTTACTTTGAACTCGGCAAACGAGCCTATGCAGAACTTGCCCGACATTGTGGATAACTGTTCCTTGCGTGAGGCCGAGGCACGCTTGCGTGCCGCAGGATTTAAGCTCACCGAGGGTGTGAGAGTGCCGGGCGAAACCGATTGGGTTTATTCCGTTCTCATGGGTGCCGATACTCTTAAAAACGGCGCCAAAGTGCCCATGGGTGCCACACTTACTCTTGTTGTGGGCAGCGGCGAGGAGCCTGTGGTTGTTGATGAGCCTGTGATGGAGGATTCTTGGTTCGAATGATATTCCTATGAGCGAGAAGGATTTTTTTGAGGATTTTGATGATGTTTTTGCCGATGGCGACGAGCTGTCGGCCGAGGAGACGCTGTTCAAGGAGGTGCATCTGGTTGCCGATAAGGGGCAGTCGCCCATACGCATCGACAAGTTCCTCATAGACCACCTGGCAAATACATCGCGTAACAAAATACAGCAGGCGGCCGATGCCGGTGCAATAGCTGTAAACGGCAAGGTGGTTAAGAGCAACTACAAGGTGAAGCCGTGCGATGATATCATCATCACCATGAACACGCCTGCCTATGATAACAGCATAGTGCCCGAGGATATTCCCATTGATGTGGTATATGAGGATGACGACCTGATGGTGGTAAACAAACCGGCCGGCTTGGTGGTGCATCCAGGGTGCGGCAATACGCATGGAACGCTTATAAATGCGGTGGCATGGCACCTGCGCAACAACAAGGATTTCGATGCCAATGACCCACAGGTGGGGCTTGTTCATAGAATAGACAAAAATACATCGGGGCTGTTGGTGGTGGCAAAGACTGCTGCCGCAAAGGCTCACTTGGGCATGCAGTTTTTCAAAAAGACCACCAAACGCACCTATAATGCAGTGGTGTGGGGCTCAATGAAGGATGATGCGGGAACGGTGGTTGGCAATATCACTCGCAACCCGCGCAACCGCTTGCAGATGTGTGTGTCGCCCGACGATTCCGTGGGCAAGCATGCCGTTACCCATTACAAGGTGCTTGAACGCCTGTCGTATGTGTCGCTTGTGGAGTGTAATCTGGAAACGGGGCGCACTCACCAAATAAGGGTGCACATGAAGCACATCGGGCACATTCTGTTTAACGACGATGTGTATGGTGGCGATGAAATATTGAAGGGTACCAATTTCAGCAAATACAGCCAATTTGTGCGTAACTGTTTCAAGATTTGTCCGCGCCAGGCGTTGCATGCCAAAACATTGGGGTTTGTGCATCCCACCACAGGTGAGATGATGTTCTTCGATTCTCCCCTGCCTGCCGATTTCAACGATTTGTTGGAGGCGTGGAGGCGTTACTCGCAGGCGAGTGCCGCATATAATCAGTAAAATTTTATTTGATAAGCAGGCTTTCGAGCTGTTGGCGGCTGCCGTTGAAGATGTTTATATCCACATCTTCGGGTATGCCGGGAACTTCGCCCATGTCCGAGCATTGCCATATGAGCCACTCTACATCCTTGCCGAGCGAATCCACATAGTAGTGGGCCACCCACGACGGGTAGCGGTCAAAGAATTTGTCGGTGAGATAGCGTGTCTTGTACTTGCGATAGGTGTATAAGATGGGTTTCACACCATAGTGCTCCTCTATCTTGACAATGAATGTTTTAAGCTCCTGCAAGAATTTTGTTTTGTCTTTTGGGGCCACCTCTATATCCACCACGGGGGGCAGATCGCCCTTTTGCAGTTTCACCGTTTTTATAAACATCTCTGCTTGTGCAAGCCCTGTCGAGTGGAGGCTGAAGAAGTGATATGCGCCGCGTATGAATCCATGCTCGCGGGCATTGTTGAAGTTATCGGTGAAATTTACATCGGTAAAGTCGCTGCCCTCTGTTGCCTTTATATATACAAAGGAGATAGGGGCATCGGCTGGGTTTTCGTTTTTGAATTTTCCCCAATCTATGTTGCCCTGATGGCGCGATATGTCTATGCCATAGACCGAAAAGCCCGATGGCAGGCAAATCTCGTATTGCTTATGCCCGTAGCATGGAAGGAAACGATAAAAATATGGGCGGAAAAAGAGAAGATAAGTAAAATAGAAAGCTGCTGCCGATATAAGTAAAACAATGCACAGGGATAGCCAGCCGGGCATATCGCTGCGCATTGCTGCACGAGACGATGAACGGCGGGCGGAAGTTCTCTTCCGTCCGCCGGTTCTCTGTTGTATCTTCTTTTTCTCTGCCATTCAGGCGATTAAAGATTTATTACTTCTGCTGTTCCAGAGCAAGGGTTTTTGTTGTCTGGTCGCATACCTCTGTGGGGCCGAAGTATTGGATGGGGCCGGGATATACGTAGCAAGTATCTTTAGCCCATGTGTCGCGGTTGGCTGCAAAGGTCTTGAAGGGAGCACCCTCAAGGTCAACCAATGCCTTCTGGATAACGGGCTTCATCTCGCCATGGCGACGCTCCATGTTCATCATCATGGTGATGGGGATACCACCGGCAATCCACTCGGCTGCGGGAGCTGTGGTGTTGCGGATAGATGACATGTAACCGGTTTTGCCGGCAGCGATGAGCTGCGATGCGTTGTAACCGAGTGCATAGCAGTAGTCGGCATCGTAGTTAGAGGGAGCTGCGCAACGGCCCTCGTAGCCGAAGAAGTGGTGCTGGGGATTGAAAGAGCCTGTATATTTGCCCTCTTTCTTCCATGCTGCCAACTTGTTGCCTACCATCTCCGACAGCAGTTTCTCTGTCTCAATGAGCGATACCTGTACGTTGCCGTGGGGGTCGCGGTCCATTGTGAGCTGGCGTGCTACACCTGCGGGGAGGCTTGCATAAACCTCGCCATTCTCTTTTGAGAGGTGGTCGATGATGTATTGGCGTTTCTCTGCTGCCTCAACAGCGGCATACTCCTCGCCCTTAACTGCCAACAGGTCGTTGAGCTCGGCGATAAGTGATTTCATTGCGGGGATGAACTCGATGAGGCCCTCGGGGATAAGCACTGTACCGAAGTTGTTGCCTGCTGCTGCGCGTGATGCCACAGCCTCGGCAATAGAGGTTACGATGTTGTCGAGTGAAAGGGCTTTCTTCTCAACCTCCTCCGAGATGATACAGATGTTGGGCTGTGTCTGCAATGCGCACTCAAGAGCAATGTGAGAAGCCGAACGGCCCATCAACTTGATGAAGTGCCAATATTTGCGTGCAGAGTTACAGTCGCGCTGTATGTTACCGATAACCTCTGAATATACTTTACATGCGGTGTCGAAACCGAACGATGTCTCGATGTATGCGTTCTTCAAGTCGCCGTCGATGGTCTTGGGGCAACCGATTACCTGAACACCTGTGTTCTTTGCAGCATAGTACTCGGCAAGCACGCAAGCGTTGGTGTTGGAGTCGTCGCCACCGATGATTACAAGTGCCTTGATGCCAAGCTCCTTGATAATCTCCAAGCCTTTGTCGAACTGCTCTGTCTTCTCCAATTTTGTACGGCCCGAACCGATGATGTCGAAACCACCTGTGTTGCGGTATGCGTCCATAATCTCAGAGGTAATCTCCATGTATTTGTGATCGACCAAACCGCCGGGGCCCATGAGGAAACCAAAGAGACGGCTGTCGGCGTTCAACTTCTTGATACCGTCGAAAAGACCGGCAATTACGTTGTGTCCGCCGGGAGCCTGGCCGCCCGAGAGGATAACACCTACGTTGATTGCGGGATAGTTCACAGCCTCGCCACCCTTCTCAAAGGTTACGATGGGCAAGCCGTATGTGTTGGGGAACATAGACTTGATGGCCTCCTGGTCGGCTACCGATTGGGTTGCCGCGCCTTCACTGATTTTCACAACCTCTTTCAATGCTTGAGGTAACTTGGGCTGATACTCAGCTCTTGCTTGTTGTAATGCGCTAATCTTCATATCTTAAATTAATAAGTTAATATTGTTCTTTTATTCAAACCATTCGCAAATTTCGCTTTTTTTTGCGAGATGTAAAAGAGGTTTGCCGTTTTTTATCAGTCATTCATTAAATTATTTATAAAATTGATTCTATTTCTTGTAAATATTGTTTCTTTTCGCAGAAAAGTGTATCTTTGGCAATTGGAGATTCATGGGAAATCTCGCATATCGAAAATTTGAAAATTATAAAGATTATGGCAAGTAGAAAGAATTTGAAGAAGGTTATTACTTTTGTTGTTGATGATTTGGCTACCGAGGCATTCTTGCTCTCGTACGATGCAAAAGGTGATACCGAGGCTTGGGTAAATGTGTTTAACAAAATTTTCAGCCTCAATACAGAATATATCGCTCGCGTTAATCATGTGGAGCCCGGCATGCCTGCAAAGAAGTATTTCAATGCGTTGTGCGACTCTTTCAACAAGGATGCAAGAGCTATTCTTGCAGAGATTGCAGAGCTTTCCAAATAATTGAATGAGTTATGCTTAAAAGGGTATCGGTCTTTTTGACCTGCCTGTTATGTGTAACGGTTTTGTCGGCGCAGACTGTCGATAAAACCGTTACGCGTTCCATAGAGAAATTCTTTACAAAATATACCCCCAAGAGTGTGCATGTGAAGAATTGCGGGCTGGAACGCAGGCGCAACAATGTAATAGTAAATAAGAGTGCGCGCAAGATAACCATCTATGCGAACCAGAACTTTGCTGCACAGGTGTTTACCCCTGATGTGGTGGAGGAGGTGTATGCGGGGATAAAGAAGGCTTTGCCGTCGGCCTATGCAAAGTACAAGGTTACGGTTATAGCGGCCCGCAAGCCCATTGAGGAGCTTGTTCCCAATAATATGCGCGAAAAGACGCTCGACAAGAGCCGCCTGTGGGGTGGTGTGGATTACAATGGTGCGCCTTGGGTTAAGAATATCTCCAAGCCCTATGTGGCAAGCAGGGGGCTCGATGGTCGCCACATTGCTCTGTGGCAGAGCCATGGCCGCATATATTCGGCCGATAAGGGGCGCTGGCAGTGGCAGCGTCCTTCGCTCTTCTGTACCACTGAGGATTTGTTTACGCAGTCTATTGTTGTGCCTTTCCTCATGCCCATGTTGCAGAATGCGGGTGCTGTGGTTTACACCCCACGCGAGCGCGACCCGCAGCGAGAGTGCGTGGTGGTGGATAACGATTCGTCGTGCGGTGCATCGCGCTATGTGCAGGAGGCCGAAAAACGGCGCGAGTGGCAGTTGGCGGGCAAGGGTTTCAAACCGCGTGCTGGCTATTATGTGGATGGGGAGAATCCCTTTACTCATGGCACGGCGTTGTGTGTGGAGGCTTCGGATGGTGGCAAGCGCACCACGGCGGTGGCGCGTTGGGTGCCCGATATTCCGCGCGATGGCATGTATGCCGTATATGTGTCGTACAAAACACTGCAAAATTCTGTGCCCGATGCTCGTTACAGTGTGCTCCACAGCGGTGGTGTTACCGAATTCAAGGTGAATCAGCGCATGGGTGGCGGCACTTGGGTCTATCTTGGTACATTCCGTTTCAAGGGTGGCGCAAATGAGAATCAGGGTGTGCTGCTCACCAACAACAGCGATTTCAAAGGGGTGGTTACTGCCGATGCCGTGCGTTTTGGTGGTGGCATGGGGCTTGTGGCCCGTGGCGACAGCCTGCCGCAGACAAGTGGCTTGCCGCGCTATTTGGAGGGCGCGCGTTATGCGTTGCAGTATAGCGGGTTCCCATACAAGGTTTATACCCCCAGCGAGGGCGAATTGGATTATAACGATGATATCAACTGCCGTTCGCATGCGGTAAATCATTTGGCGGGCGGCTCTGTTTACAATCCCGATACATTGGGGCTTAATGTGCCCATTGAGCTATCCTTCGGCTTTCACTCAGATGCCGGAATATCGGCCGAGGATAATATAATAGGTTCGCTTGGTATAGTTACCACCGATTTTAACGGGGATAGCATAGAGGCCGGTATGTCGCGTTATATGTCGCGCGATGTGGTGAGTAACCTGTTGATGGATGTGCAGCGCGACCTCGCAGCGCGCTATGGCAGGTGGCAGGTGCGCGGTATTCTCGATCGCAGTTACAGCGAGTCGCGCCTGCCTGTTGTGCCGGCAATGATATTCGAGTCGCTCTCGCATCAGAACTTCATGGATATGGTCTATGGGCATAACCCCGATTTCAAATTCACACTTGCCCGCGCTGTGTATAAGTCGTTGCTTAAACAGATAAATTTTATTCATGGCAACGATAAATATGTGGTACAGCCACTGCCCGTAAAGGACTTTTCTCTGTCGCTCGACAAGGAGCGCACCAAGGTGCAGCTTCATTGGCAGCCTGTTGAAGATGAGCTTGAACCTACGGCAACACCCACAGCCTATGTAGTATATACAAAAATAAACGATGGCGATTTTGACAACGGCAGGGTGGTGCGCAGTAATAAATTAGAGATGGATATTCTCAAAGATGTGCAGTATAGCTTTAAGGTGGCTGCGCTGAACGATGGTGGCGAGAGCTTCCCCTCCGAGGTGCTTTCTGCATTCGCATCGGGGCAGGGTGGTGCGCTGGCACTCATTGTGAACGGTTTTCATAGGTTGAGTGGCCCCGCCGAGGTGTTCACGGCATCGAAGGCGGGGTTTGATATGGATAACGATGCAGGTGTGGCATATATGCATACGGCCGAATATGGTGGTCGCCAGCTCGATTATGAGCGTGCCAACATAGGCTTTGAGGATGGCTTGGGGCTCAGCGGCAACGATTTCGAGGGGCTGCTGATAGCCGGTAACACCTTCGACTATCCTTGCCTGCATGGGGCGGCTTTGGCGGCAAACGGAATTTCATTTGCATCGTGTAGCAGCGAAGCGGTGATAGATGGCTGTGTTTCGCTTGATGAGTACGATGTGGTGGATTTTATTGCCGGTGTAGAGAAACAGGGTGAGCAGGGCTCGCTCCTGGGATATAATCGCCCATACAAAACATTCCCTGCTGTGTTGCAGAATAAGTTGGTTAAATATCTTTCGGGTGGCGGCAGGTTATTTGTGAGTGGTGCGCACATTGCAAGCGATATGAGCAAGAACGATGACGACCGCAATTTCATACGCACGCTGCTTAAATTTGAATATGGCGGCTCAATGGCCGATGTGTCGGAGGATAAAATCTTTGGTTCGAACCTTTCGTTGCCTGTTTATCGCACTGTGAACGAGGAGTGCTATGCTGTGCAACGCCCCGATGTGCTTGTACCTGCCGAGGATGCTTTTGTGGCCTTTGTCTATGAGAAGAGCAAGAAGAGTGCCGGTGTGGCCTATGCCGGCAAATACAGGGTTCTTTCTACGGGATTTCCATTTGAGGCTGTTGCCGATGAGGATTTGCGTTTCAGCCTCATGGGCTCTGTCATGCGTTTCTTGCTTAAATAAACGGTGATATTGCTATAATAAAAACAGTAGCCTACCCGCGGGTAGGCTACTGTTTTTATGCAAATTAATTAATTACGTTGCAATCTGCGTTGCACTATAATTATCTTTTCTTGCCGTTGTACTCGTCAGATACTGTAAGTTTTTTACGTCCTTTTGCACGACGAGATGCTAATACGCGACGGCCGTTCTTTGTGGCCATTCTCTCACGAAAACCGTGCTTGTTCTTTCTCTTTCTGTTAGAGGGTTGGAATGTTCTTTTCATCGTCTTATATTATTTTATATGTTTTACTCAAAATATGCTTTTGCCATTCAGCTTGCAAAATTAGTGCTTTTTTTTTATTTGGCAAAGATTTTAACATGCAATTTTTCTTTTAGACATAATAATTTCGGCAAATCGGGTGATTGCATATAAATAGAACAGTCGCTTGCCAGCGGGCAAGCGACTGTGTATAGCGGTTGTTGGTTGTCTGTTAGATTTCGGCGATAACCTCAACCTCCACAAGCACATCTTTGGGGAGCTGCTTGACAGCCACGCAAGAGCGTGCGGGTTTCTCGGTAAAGTACTGTGCATATACAGCATTGAAAGCGGCAAAATCCTCCATGTTTTTCAAGAAACAGGTTGTCTTGATTGCTTTCTGGAACGAGCTGCCAGCCTCGGTGAGCACTGCGTCAAGGTTCTTCATAACCTGTGTTGCCTGTGCCTCGATGCCCTCGGCCTCTACCTCGCCTGTTGCGGGGTTGATGGGTACCTGGCCCGATGTAAAGAGTATGTTACCGCACACAATGGCCTGTGAATAGGGGCCGATTGCCGCAGGGGCGTTGTCTGTATGAATCTTTTTAATCATAGTGGTTAAAATTTATTGTTTTCTAAAATAGTGAATCCTGCTTTAAGGAGGGCTTTGTTTATCTCCTCAACTTGTGCAAAATTACGTGTTTCCATGTTTACGCGCAAGAAACAACCGTTGATGTCCATGCTTGCATTTGCGCGCTCGTGGTGTACCGAGATTACATTACCGCCATGCTCGGCAATGATTTGCGAAATCTTGAGCAACTGTCCGGGCTTGTCGAGGAGCTCTATGGTGAGGGCGTATGAACGACCGGCAGTGAGGAGGCCTCGCTTGATTACGCGGTCGAGGATTGTTACGTCTATGTTACCACCCGATACCACGCACACAACCTTCTTGCCTTTGATGGGTACTTTGTTAAACATGGCAGCTGCAACAGCAACGGCACCTGCACCCTCGGCAATGAGTTTCTGTTTCTCGATGAGCGAAAGGATTGCCGATGAAACCTCGTCGTCGGTAACGGTTACAATCTCGTCAACATATTTGCTGCAGATGGCGAAAGTGTTCTGCCCGGGCTCCTTAACGGCGATACCGTCGGCAATGGTGGCTACGCCGGGCAGGCGCTCTATCTTCTTGTGTTTAACGGAGTTGAACATGCTGGGCGCACCGCTTGACTGCACGCCATATACTTTTATCTTGGGGTTGAGTGATTTTATGGCAAAGGCAACGCCCGAAATGAGGCCGCCACCGCCGATGGGCACGATTACTGCGTCCATATCCTTCAATTGGTCGAGCAACTCCAAGCCGATTGTGCCCTGGCCTGCAATAACATCCTCATCGTCGAAGGGGTGGATGAATGTGTAGCCATGCTCGTCGCGCAACTGCAATGCTTTTTGATAGGCATCGTCGTAAACACCCTCGACAAGGCATATTTCGGCGCCGAAATTTTTTGTAGCCTCAATCTTGGAGATGGGCGCACCGTCGGGGAGGCAGATGGTGGATTTTATGCCGTTCTTGGTTGCGGCAAGTGCCACACCCTGAGCATGGTTACCTGCCGAGCAGGCGATAACACCTTTTTTCTTCTCCTCCTCGGATAGCTGTGAAATCTTGTAGTATGAACCACGAACCTTGAACGAACCTGTCAGCTGCAAGTTCTCGGGTTTTAGAAATACCATTGCATCGGGATTGATGTTGGGCGCCTGAATAAGGTCTGTTCGGCGGATAACATCTTTCAATACATACCGTGCGTGGTATATTTTGTCGAGTGTCAGCATATGTTTATTTTTTTAGTTTGTTTTGCGCAAATTTACAATCATTTTCTTTTATTCCTAATGTTGAGGCCGTTTATTTTTTGCATTTGTTTGCTTTTATCGTTAAAAGTAATTGTTGCCATAGAAAAAGCCGATAAATAAAAGGATTTTTCTTCGTGGGAAGTTGCTAATTTTGCCACTTGATTAGTAAATATTAAATAAGTATGGGTAATTATAGTTTTAAGAGTATGCTCAAGAAATATGTATCGTCGAGTGCGGTGCTTGTGGTTTTTTCTTTGCTAGCTCTTGTTTGTGCCAACTCGCCGTTGAAAGAGCGGTATTTCGATTTTTGGAGCACGCCGGTGTCGGTGTCGCTTGGCGATTTTAATCTGTTCAGCCACAACGGGCACGCCATGCCTCTCATAGCTGTGATAAATGATTTCCTTATGGCGCTCTTCTTCCTCACAGTGGGCTTGGAAATAAAGAGAGAGATTCTTGTGGGCGAGTTGTCGTCGCGCCAAAAGGCTATGCTGCCCATCATAGGTGCTTGCGGTGGTATGCTTGTGCCGGTGTTGCTGTTTTGGCTTGTGTGCCCCGACGATGCCGATATGTTGCGCGGTATGGCCATTCCCATGGCTACCGATATAGCCTTCTCGCTTGGTGTCCTGTCGCTTTTCAGCGCAAGAGTGCCTGTGGGCTTGAAGGTGTTTCTTGCTGCCCTTGCCGTGGCCGATGACCTTGGCGGTATCATTGTGATAGCATTGTTCTACTCGTCGCAGATAGATTTTACCTATCTGCTTATGGCTCTCTTCTGTGTGGCATTGCTCATCCTTGGTAACATGCGCAGGGTGGGTAAAAAGTCCTTTTATCTTGCTGCGGGAATGTTGCTGTGGTATGCCATGCTCAATTCGGGTATCCATGCTACCATCGCGGGAGTTATTGTGGCATTCTGTGTGCCTGCATCGCTGCGCAAGGGGTCGGCTCACTACATAGAGCGCATACGTAACAATATTAGCCTCCTCCCTATACACGAGGTTACGGGCAAGCATAATACGGTGGTGCTCACCCACGACGAGATACATCTGCTTAAAAGCATAGAGTCCGCTGCCGATAAATTAATCAGCCCCTTGCAGGATTTGGAGGATGGAATGAATAGCTTCATCGGCTATGTGGTGATACCCCTCTTTGCCTTTGCCAATGTGGGTATAGACCTTGCAGGAATGACAGTCGGTGCTCTTTTCACGGGTGTAGGGTTGCCGGTGATGGTTGGTCTTGTGGTAGGTAAGTTTGTGGGAGTCTTCTCCTTCTCGTGGGTGGCAATAAAATGCAGGCTGGTTACCCTGCCTCAGGGTAGCGATTGGCGTTCGTTTGCATCGGTGTGCATGCTTTGCGGCATCGGGCTCACGGTGTCTATTTTTATTGCCGACCTCTCATACGCCTCGCTCGAAGGTGGAGCTTCTGTTCTTGGGCAGGCCAAGCTGGGCATCCTGTGCGGCTCGTTTGTGTCGGCACTGTTGGGTGTGATATTGCTCAATAAGTATCTGCCCAAGGAAGCATAATAAGATTGGGGGTTATATACGAAACCACACAACTTTGTCATTTTTTTTTCTTTGCCACGGGTAAAGTCTTATTAATGCAATTATAGGATATGGATTCTTATAAAATGATAATATTTTCGCTTTCAAGACGCTATTTTTTTTACACTTTTTAAGGTACACAATCATAAACTTTTGCTTGTTTTTCTTGTTTATGTGATACAAGTGTTATACATTTGCATACACAAATATAACAATAAGGATTATGGACGCAGTAATTGATAGAAAACAGACAGCATTTCGTTTGAGTTGTGATTTGCTTGAGAAGTTGAAAGAAGCAGCCACAAGGGAAAATCGCAGTTTGAACAATTATGTAGAAAGTGTACTTATGGATGTCGTTTACAACAATCCCAATAAACTCACCATTAAAGCAATGAGAGAGGCAAGGGAAAACCGTGAACTGGAAACTCTCAACTCTGAAAACCTCGAAACTTTGATTAGCTCTTTGTAGAATGTTTATACTCAAAATTACAAGTCAATTCAAAAAAGACTTGAAACGAATACAAAACCGACCCGACAAAATCAAACACCTTAAAGAGGCTCTTCAACTGTTGGAGAAGGACGGCTCATTGCCGGAAAAATACAAGCCACATAGACTGATTGGCGATTATGCAGGGTTTATGGAATGCCATATTGAAAATGATTATTACTGATATGGCTCGACCCTGAAGATAACATCATTAAATTGGTTCGTTTGGGGAGCCATTCCGAACTATTCAAATAACAGCCGTTTACAACACAGCAAACGGCTGTTTTCGTCTTTTATACTCCTTTATTATATATATACTTTCGTGGCATAAACAATTACGCTTATGCCACACACCATTACCATTTACACCTTAAAGGAGTTGTTGGAGGCCCTGCAAAAACCTTACCACGATTTACTCTTTCTGCCACACCGCATAATAATAAAGTTCAACAAGTGGCAAGGTGCAGTTCCTGAATGCCCCTTTATTATGCTAACCACGCTTGACGAGAATAAAGATGCCAAAGAGGTAAACATTAAACAGAACAACAATGAAGCTGATAACTAACGAAACGGAATTAAGGCGGTACATATCTAATGCCTTTACCACAGTGAAAGGCGAAACACCGCTGTTGCAGAAATTGACACCCTACATCGAGAGTGCAGAACTGTGGCTGAAGCAATACTTTACAAGCGGTGTAATGTTCGAGGCGGTGCAGTCATTGGCTACACACATCGTAGTCAATGAGGCTGAATTTTCGTGAAAGTTGGCAAACTTGGTTTGCATTTTAGGCAGGTTGGTTTGCACTTGGTTTGCATTTTTTGTCTTTTTCAGTTTTTTTTTGTCTTTCTCTGTCTGCTCAATAGTTAAACAAAAAATAAATTTAAGTTACGGCTATCTAACAAATAAACTATTGATATTCCTTTAATTACCTCGTTTTAAGCATATAAAAAAAGGAAAGTAAGTTAAACAACTTACTTTCCTTTTTGTGATTCCGCTGCAATCATTCGTGATTCCGAAGCGTTCTTTGTGATTCCGGAGCGATTCGAACGCTCGACCCACGCCTTAG
Organism: Bacteroidaceae bacterium; assembly: GCA_017451695.1. Taxonomy (GTDB): domain Bacteria; phylum Bacteroidota; class Bacteroidia; order Bacteroidales; family Bacteroidaceae; genus HGM04593. The sequence continues at coordinate 12,096 of JAFTNW010000021.1, read as the reverse complement.
AAGGGCGTTGCTCTATCCAGCTGAGCTACGGAACCTACCTTTGTTACAAGGTTGTTGCCTTGTGCTTTTGTTCCCAAAAGCGATTGCAAAGATAGCGCGTTTCTTCGTTTGTGCCAAATTTATAAAGATTTTTTTTGCTTTGTGTGAAATTTAACATACTTTTGTTTAGGTTGTAATGGGCTGTCGGCTGTGCTTGCTATGATGTGTAATGTGTTGCAGGTGTGCTTGTTGGCTCTGCTTTGTGCGATTTGTGTCTATTTAATGATAACGTGTTATGAAAAGGATTTTTATGTATTTTGCAGCTTTCATGTTTGTCGTGCTTGCGGGCAGTAACGAGGCTGCGGCTCAGTCTAGATGTCGTGTATGTAATGGTGCCGGTAAGGTGAAAACTCGTTTTACAATATCTACTTATGGTATTAGCAACAGGAAGGTGCAGTGCAAGAATTGTGGTAAATGGGTGCTCGAAGGTACTGACCATTACGATCCCTGCAAGTTGTGCGGTGGTACAGGGTATTCATCGCGCTCCTCGGCCGGTGGTTCTTCAAGGGATTCGTCGGGTAGTGAGTGGATGTCTTATCTTACACCCGAGGAGACTGTAACGGTGATGGAGATGTTCGAGGCTCTGAAACCTCACACCGAGGCTGTTACCTGTTCCGTGTGCAACGGCACGGGAAAGTGCAGACAATGCGGTGGTGTGCAGGTGTTTGATTTGGATGCGGTGGGTGTATGTTGGGTGTGCCAGGGTGTTGGTCACTGTATCACTTGTAACGGCAGGGGAACAAATGGTGTGAGGTCTGTTGAGCCGCAAAACAAACAACAGATTCTGAATAATATAAAACTTTATATGCAGCTTGCCGAGAAGAGGCGCAGAGAGGGTTTCTGATAGCCATCTTTCTATCCTCTTATTTCATAAGTGGCAGCAGCTTGCCGAATTCGGGGATGTATATCTCCTTGCGGTTGAGTACAACGAGCCCTTGGCTTTGCATGTGGTTCAGTGCTCTCGATACGTTAAGGCGCGTCTCGCATAGTATTGTTGCGAGGCGCTCCATTTTTATATTCACTCTTTTGCAACCGTGTGTGGTTTCGCAACGCATGGCTATGAAACTCACAATGCGCCCCTCTATCGTGGCCGGTGTGTATTCCCAAATGGCGTTGTTCAGCAACTGCGCTCTGCGGCTGATGAGGTTCATCAGGTTCAGAGTGAAGATTTCATGCTTTGAGAACTCGCTGAAGAAATAATTTTTGTCTATTGTGAGGGTGGTGCATCCTTCCTTGGCACTGTGGCTGCGGTTGTATGTGGTTTGGTAGCCGAACATAGAGTAGGGCTCAATGGCGTATGGTGCCTGATGCTCTTCTATAATGGAGTATGTGCCATCGGGCGATTCTGCGTATGATGTTATTTCTCCTTTTGTGAGGAGTGTGAACGTGTTGCATTCGTCGCCTTTATTGCACAATATCTCTTTATCGCTGTAATTGCGATATTCCAATTTTATCTTATCGAGTATAGCGGTGATATCGTCTTTGCTCATACCCTGAAAGTAGGGGAGGCGTAATAGGTTTTCGTACATTATTATAGCTTTTTATCATATAACTATTTTCTTTTCAAAAAAGTATAACGGCGTGTGTGCTTTTTAAGTTTTTTAACTTAATTGTGTTATAGCTTTTAGCGAAGCGTGGGTATGAACAATGTAGTGGGGTAAAATTATGTATGATTTATTTTGCTATTGCGCCGAACTTGCTTAACTTCGCAACATATTATAATTAGGTGTAGTATGCACCATCCCGATGAACGGAGTGAATTGTAAATATGATATGCTTGCGGTGGTGGGCCCTACGGCCTGCGGCAAAACGGCGCTTGCCGTGGAGCTTGCTCTTGCTCTTGGTGGCGAGGTGATAAGTGCCGACAGTCGTCAGGTGTATCGTGGAATGGATATCGGTACAGGGAAAGACCTTGCGGAATATAAGCGAGGCGATGTTTCTGTTCCTGTTCATCTGGTGGATATTGTCGATGCGGGCGAGAAATATAATCTTTTTGAATTCCAGCGCGATTTTCTCAAAGCATACGACGAGGTGAAATCACGCGGCTCTCTGCCGGTGATGTGTGGTGGCAGCGGTATGTATGTGGAGTCGGTCTTGCGTGGATACAGGCTTATTCCCGTGCCCGAGAATCCGGGACTGCGTGAGCGGCTCGAAAACAAGAGCCTCGAAGAACTCACAACCATATTGGCAGGATATAAAACATTGCATAACAATACCGATACCGATACAAAGAAACGTGCAATACGCGCCATTGAGATAGAGGAGTATTATGCCGCTTGCCCCGTGGAGGAGCGTTCGTTCCCTGAGATAAAGACCCTTACCGTGGGTGTGGATGTAGATAGGGAGGTGCGCCGTGAGAGGATTACGGCCCGTTTGCTACAACGGTTGGGCGATGGGCTTGTGGAGGAGGTTGAGCGCTTGCTTGCATCGGGCATCACTGCCGACCAATTGATATATTATGGCCTTGAATACAAGTTCGTTACAATGTATGTTACAGGGGCCATAGGTTACAACGATATGGTGCATGGGCTTGAAATTGCCATTCACCAATTTGCCAAGAGGCAGATGACTTGGTTTCGTGGCATGGAGAAACGTGGAACGAAGATTCATTGGATTGACGCTGCAATGCCGCGTGCCGAGCAGGTGGAACTTATAAAGAGCTTGATGTATGACAAAGAATAAGATAGACAGGCATCGTTGGGGAATAATATATTGCCCCAGATTGGGCTCGATATCGCCGCGCCATCGTTGGAGGGAGATAAGGGAGTATCTTAAAGATAAACATGTGGTGTATGATTACATACAGTCCGAAGATTACAACTCCCTTGAACGCCAGGCAAAGATGCTTGCCGATAATGGTTACGAAACAATAGTGGTTGTTGGTGGCGATGGCGCGTTGCAGGATGTTGTAAACGGCATTATGGCATCGGAGAACCATGGCAAGGTATCGTTGGGCATAATTCCCAATGGTATTGCAAACGATTATGCCTCGTATTGGGGCTTGCCCATGGCCGATTACAAGGCGGCTGTGGATTGTATAATCACTCATCGTGTACGCAAGGTGGATGTGGGTTGTTGCCACTACACGAACGATGCCGGTGAGCAAAAGAGGTATTTTCTTAATGTGCTGAACATCGGCCTTACTGCGAGGGTGGTGGAGATTGCCAACCAAAAAAGGTTTATTTTTGCCAAGCTCGGCTCCATAGTGAGGGGGCTTTTCCAATTGCTGTTCTTCCGTCAGAGCTATAAAATGAGATTCAGGCTCAACAATCAGAATGTGGATAAGAATTTTATGATGTTGTGCATCGGGAATTCGCGCGGTTACGGAATGACACCAAGCGCGGTGCCTTATAATGGTTGGCTCGATGTATCGGCCATTAAAATGCCGAAATTTTTCGGTATGATAGAGGGGTTGCTCATGGTGTATCGCCGCAAGATAATGAATTACGAACTTATGGAGCCTTTTCGTACCACCAAGGTGCTTATAGAGGATGTGGGCGGGGCTCATGTGGGTATCGACGGGCGTATGTTCCACCCCACTTTTCCGATGACCGTAAGTGTAATGCCCGAAACTATTAACCTGATTATTCCAACGAAAATAAAAAACAGATAAAAGCTATGACAATAAGAGATTTAACATCTACCGAGAATTTCTTTCTTTTGGCAGGCCCTTGCGTGATAGAGGGCGAGGATATGGCAATGCGTATAGCAGAGCGTGTTGTTGCAATGACAAGCGAGAGAAATATTCCCTATGTATTCAAGGGCTCTTACCGCAAGGCCAATCGTTCCCGTATCGACTCCTTTACGGGTATTGGCGACGAGGCTGCTTTGCGTGTGTTGCGCAAGGTGCGCGAAACATTTAATGTACCTGTGGTAACCGATGTGCACTCTGCCGAGGAGGCCGAGATGGCAGCCGAGTATGTCGATATTTTGCAGATTCCCGCCTTCCTTTGCCGCCAGACCGATTTGCTTGTTGCAGCAGCCAAAACGGGCAGAGTGGTAAACATCAAAAAAGGGCAGTTTCTCTCTCCCGCCGCCATGAAATTCGCTGCCGAAAAGGTGGTGTCGGAGGGTGGTGCAGGGCGAGTGATGCTCACCGAGCGTGGAACCACATTCGGCTATCAAGACCTTGTGGTGGATTTCCGCGGAATACCCCAGATGCGCTCCTTTGGTTATCCTGTGGTGATGGATATCACACATTCATTGCAGCAGCCCAACCAGGCAGCGGGCGTTACCGGTGGTATGCCCGAGATGATTTCCACGGTTGCAAAGGCTGCCATAGCCGTAGGTGCCGATGGTATCTTTATCGAAACACACGAGAATCCCGCCGAAGCCAAGAGTGATGGTGCCAACATGCTCCGTCTCGACCTTTTGGAGGATTTACTCGATGTGCTTTTGAGAGTGCGCGCAGCGGTGCGTTGATGCGGCTCGCAACAGCGGATATGCAGGGATGATAAGGAGAATATACCTTATTATATCTATATGGGCATTTATGATAATGCCTCTGTTTGGCAGTGCCACCGATGGTGCTGCCAAGCGCGTTATGGATATGTATGCTGCACGTCTGCTTGCAGGGGATTTTGAGGTGGGTGAGCTCTTTGGCGAGTTGTATATTAAGGAGAGCGTAGATGTTCGCAAGCAGAGCCTTGTTCTGAATCTTATCCCCGACCTCACCCGTTTCGATTCCAAGAAACAGAAATATCTGTCAGAATTTTTCTACGAGATTCACTATGTCGATAATGCTGTGCCCGATATAAGGCGCAAGGCTCATTTGTCCTCGTATAAAAGAGGTAACGGAGAGATGGATAGGGTGCTCTATTACATGAACCCCGATTTTCTGCAAGAGAAACTCTTCAAGGCGCAATATCTGTCGCCCATTTATCCCACAAATTTCAAGTATTACAAATATACCATCGATAATACTTATAAAGCGGCCGATGGCAGTTGTAAAATTCTTTTTGAGCATAAGTTCGATAATATCAAACTGCTTGCAAAGGGGTGGGTGGTGCTTGATGACAGTTACGCGGTTCGTGCATTTTATGCCGAGGGGTGGGATGAACAGAGTCTCTTTTCCATAGAATGCAATATGGGTAACGAGGGGCTTGCACGTTATGTTGTAAAGGATTTGCAACTGAAGATTTTTTACGATTTTGCCTTGAATGAGATAGATATTCAAGCCGATGCCCATTATAATTATTCCTCGCTCTCCACAACGCTTAATGATTATGATAGCAAAAGCCGTTTCGACCTCACCGGCTTGCTCAATACAAAATGGAACGGCCTGCCTGTTACCGCCTTCAATGAATACATCGCACGTCGTCGTCCACATCCCCTTACGGCCGAAGATTCGCTTATCTACATTAGAAAAGGTGTAATAAAGAGCAACGCTTCATCCGAGACAGCTCTGCCGTCGCCCGACAAGCCTAAGAGAAAAAGCGACAAGGTTATGCGTTGGCTGTGGGATGTGGGTGATGAGATGATAAGCAGTCATTATCTTAATTGGGGCGATAGCGACCTCAAAGTGTACCCGCTCATAAACCCCTCGTATCTGCGATACAGCACAGGCAAGGGTGTTACATATAAGTTTGCGGTGAATTTGCGCAGCCGTGCACAGAAGAGGCACAGCTATTCACTGAAACCGATGGTGGGTTACAGCTTCAAACGCAAGGAGTTTTATTGGGGTGTGAACGGCAGTTATCTGTTCGACTTGCGCCACCGCGGCATGCTGCTGTTTGATGCAGGGCGCGAAAACAGTATTTATCGCGAGTATGAGGTGGATAAGATAAAGGATCTTGATGTTGCCGATATACGTTTCTCGGAGATGGCGTTTACATACTACCGCGACTCGCACTTTTCCATTAATGTGCAGCGGGAACTTTTCAATGGCTTTGATATTCAGCTGGGTACAACCTATTATTATCGCTCGTTGCATGGCAACGCTGTGGGGCAGGTGGTGGATGGCAAGGAATTGCAAAATAAATATAGGAATTATGCCCTGCATACGCGGTTGGTGTGGCATCCCGGGATGTATTATTATTACGACGGGGATAAAAAGGTAAATCTGGGCTCCCGCATGCCGCGTTTTTCATTGGATATAGAGCAGGGGATTCGTGGCCCGTTTAATTCAAGCAGCGTATATACGCGTGCCGAGTTTGATGTGCAGTACAAACTGCGCTTGTCGAGCAGTGCCTTGCTCTATACACGCTTGGGCACCGGCGGATATCTTTACGACAAGGATACATATTTTATAAACTATGCGTTTTTGAAGGATAATATATTGCCGTTGGATAAGGACGATGAGTTGAGCGGTGTCTTTCAGTTGCTCGATTCGGAGTGGTATAACTCTGCCAATAAGTATTTGAGGGCAAACTTAACTTATGTCTCTCCTTTTTTGGTTCTGCAAAAGGTGTTGCCACAGGTAAAGTTCATAAAAAACGAGATGCTCTTCCACAATCTCCTTTTTATATCTAAACTTCACCCATATACCGAGTATGGTTATGGGGTGGAAACTCCCTATGTGAACCTGGGAATATTTGCCGGCTTCGAGAATCTTTCATTTCACAAAATTGGCTGTAAAATAACTATTTCTCTCTTTGAAGATTAGACAAATTGCAACTTTTTATGATTTTTTAAAAAAAGTTGCATAGTTTTTTGTTATTCAATTTTATAATACTTACATTTGAGAGGTGATAAGTAAATTAGTCTAATTATATAAATTAAACGAGATGAGTTATTTGCGATTCGAAAAAACGCTGATGACGAACTTGGAAGAGTCGTTGCAAAAGGAGATTTTGAGGACAAACCGTTCGGGTGCTTATCATTGTTCGACAATTGTCGATTGCAATACCCGTAAATATCATGGTTTGTTGGTTGTTCCTATCCCACAACTCGATGACGAGAACCACGTGTTGCTATCGTCGCTTGATGAAACAGTTGTTCTGCATGGTACAGAGTTCAACTTGGGATTGCATAAGTACAACGCCGACAACTTCAGTCCCCGTGGCAACAAGTACATCCGCGAGTTCGCTTGGGAGCGTGTCCCCACCACCATTTACAATGTGGGTGGCGTGTGGCTTAAAAAAGAGAAAGCCTTTGTGCATCACGAGAACAGAATTCTTATTCGTTACACCTTGTTGAAGGCAAACACCGCTGTTACATTGCGCTTGCGCCCCTTCCTGGCGTTCCGCAGCGTGCGTGAATATACACACGAAAACAGTATTGCCGACCGCAGCTACAAGGAGGTGGAGAACGGTATCAGCATGCGCATGTATGCCGACTACCCCGACCTCTACATGCAGTTGAATAAGAAGAACGATTTCGTTTATCAGCCCGATTGGTATCGCGGCATTGAGTATGTAAAAGAGCTTGAGCGTGGTTACGACTTTAACGAAGACCTTTTTGTTCCCGGTTACTTCGAGGTTAAGATGAAGGCCGGCGAGAGTATCGTATTCTCGGGCGGTGTGGCTCCCATGACCACACGTACAATGAAGGCTGCCTTTGACCATGAGGAGGCTATCCGCGACCCGCGCGATAACTTCATGCACTGTATGCAGTGTGCCGGTAACCAGTTCTTCAATGTGCAGGGTGAACACATCTACATCCTTGCCGGTTATCCCTGGTTCAAATGCCGCGCCCGCGACCTCTTTGTGTCGTTGCCCGGTTTGGCATTGTCGCAGGGCCATTACGACGAGTTCGAGAAGGTGATGAAGACTGCAAGCATTGCCATCGACGACTTCATGAACGACAGAGTGAGCAATGTGAAGATTTACGAAATGGAGCACCCCGATGTGCTGCTGTGGGCCGTTTGGGCATTGCAACAGTATGCCAAGGAGTGCAGCATGGAGGCTTGCCGCGACAAATATGGCGACCTGCTCATGCGCATCTTCGACTTCATTCGCAATAACAAACACAACAACCTGCGCGTAGCGCAGAACGGCTTGCTATGGACCAACGGAAAGGACAAGGCTGTTACTTGGATGAACTCCACAGTGAATGGTCGTCCCGTGGTTCCCCGCACAGGTCATGTTGTGGAGATAAACGCGCTATGGTACAATGCTCTTGTATTCATACAGCAGATGGCCGAGCTTATGCACAACCAGCCTGTGCTCGACTCGCTTGTACGCCTCATACCTCTTGCCGGCGCAGCATTTGTGGAGGTGTTCCTCAATGAGCATGGCTACTTGTACGACTATGTAGATGGCGACTATGTAGATTGGAGCGTGCGCCCCAATATGATTTTTGCCGTAGCCCTCGACAACTCTCCTCTCAATTCAAAACAGAAGAAAAAAGTTCTCGATATCGTTACCCGCGAGCTTCTTACACCGCGCGGCTTGCGTTCACTCTCGCCCAAGAGCGTTGGTTATAACCCCAACTATGTGGGCCCGCAGATACAGCGCGACTATGCTTACCACCAGGGTACAGCTTGGCCTTGGCTCGGCGGTTTTTATTACGAGGCTTATTTGAAGATATATAAACTGAGCGGCATCTCGTTTGTGGAGCGCCAGATGGTGGGCTTTGAGGATGAGATTGTGCAGCACTGCGTGGGCTCTATCCCCGAGGTGTTCGACGGTAACCCGCCCTTCAAAGGCCGTGGTGCAGTGGCGTTTGCAATGAACGTGGCACAAATCCTGAGAACGAGCCAGTTGCTCAAACAGTATGAATCTAAATTGGAGGGATAAGCGATATGAAAGTATTAATGTTTGGTTGGGAGTTCCCGCCTCACATCTCGGGCGGACTCGGTACAGCAAGTTATGGACTTACCAAGGGCTTTGTGCAGCAAGGCGATGTGGAGATAAAGTTCTGTATCCCCAAGCCCTATGGCGACGAAGATAACAGCTTTTTGAGAATCGTCGGAATGAACTCCGTTCCCATTGTGTGGAAAAACGTAGATAGAGACTATGTCAATTCACGCATCGGTGCGGTGATGACACCCGAAGAGTATTATCGCTATCGCGAGCATATATATGGCGATTTCAGCTATATGCACACCAACGACCTCGGTTGTATGGAGTTTGCAGGCGGTTATCCCGAAAACCTACACGACGAGATTAACAACTACTCTATAATTGCAGGCGTTGTTGCCCGCACCGAGGAGTTCGATATCATCCACTCGCACGATTGGCTCACCTATCCTGCCGGTATTCATGCCAAGCAGGTGTCGGGCAAGAAGTTGGTGATACACGTTCACGCAACCGACTTCGACCGCAGCCGTGGTAATGTGAACCCCACCGTTTATGCCATTGAGAAAAATGGTATGGACAATGCCGACCACATCCTCTGTGTGAGCGAGCTCACTCGTCAGACGGTTATCACAAAATACCACCAGCACCCCGACAAGGTATCTACTTTGCATAACGCAGTAACTCCCTTGTCGCAGGAGATTCTTGACATTGTTCCCAAGAAGATACCTGGCGAGAAGGTGGTAACATTCCTTGGCCGTATAACAATGCAGAAGGGCCCCGAGTATTTTGTTGAGGCTGCTTCTATGGTGCTTAAACGTACAAAGAATATCCGTTTCTGCATGGCCGGTAGCGGCGACATGATGAACGACATGATACGCTTGGCTGCAGCACGCGGAATTTCGGATCGTTTCCACTTCCCCGGTTTCATGCGAGGCCGTCAGGTATATGAGTGCCTGAAAGCAAGTGATGTGTATATAATGCCTTCGGTAAGTGAGCCGTTCGGTATATCGCCTCTCGAAGCGATGCAGTGCGATGTGCCCACAATTATCTCAAAGCAGTCGGGTTGTGCCGAGATTCTCGACAAGTGTATAAAGACCGACTATTGGGATATTCATGCAATGGCCGATGCCATCTACTCAATCTGTAACAACGAGTCGTTGTACGAGTATTTGAAGGTTGAGGGTCGCAACGAGGTGAACCAAATCACTTGGGAGAACGTAGCTCTTAAACTGCGTAAGGTATATGAAAAAGTAATGGGTTGGTAAAATTTTAAAAGACGAATAATATGAAAACAATTTGTTTCTATTTCGAGATTCATCAAATCAGACAGTTGAAACGCTATCGTTTCTTCGATATCGGTAGTGACCACTACTACTATGACGATTACGCTAACGAGAGCGCAATTACAGAGATAGCCGAGAAATCGTACATTCCCGCATTGACCACCTTGCTGGAGATGGTAAAGGAGAATGGCGGTGCTTTCAAAGTGGCATTCTCTGTTTCAGGCGTTGGCTTGGAGATGTTGGAGTTGTATGCTCCCCAGGTAATAGAGTTGTTGCACGAGATTAACAAAACAGGTTGCTGTGAGTTCCTCTGCGAGCCCTATTCACACGGTCTCTCATCACTTGCTTCACGTGAGGTATTCATGGAGGAGGTTCAGCGCCAGAACCGCAAGATAAAAGAGCTCTTTGGCAAGAAACCCAAAGTGTTGCGTAACTCGGGTCTTATCTACTCTGATGAGATTGGCGAGATGGCGGCATCTATGGGATTCAAAGGTATGCTCTCCGAGGGTGCAAAGCACATTCTTGCTTGGAGAAGCCCCCACTTTGTTTATAATTGCGCCACAGCTCCCAACTTGAAGTTGCTGTTGCGTGACTATAAACTATCCGATGATATCTCGTTGCGTTTCTCTAACCCCAAATGGAGCGAGTATCCCTTGTTTGCCGAGACTTATGTCGATTGGATTGCACAACTCCCCGAAGAGGATGAGGTAATCAATATCTTCATGAATCTCCATGCGCTTGGTATATCACAACCCTTGTCATCGCACATCTTGGATTTCTTGAAGGCTATTCCCGCTTGTGCAAAAGACCGCGGTATCAGTTTCTCAACACCTTCGGAGATTATCGACAAACACAAATCTGTTGGTGCGTTGGAGGTTTCTTATCCCCTCTCTTGGATGGACGAAGAGCGCGATGCAAGCTCTTGGTTGGGTAACTCATTGCAGCGCGAGGCATTTGACAAGTTGTATAGCTTGGCAGAGCGTATCTCGTTGTCGGACGACAAGAAGTTGAAACAGGATTTCGATTACTTGCAGGCTGCCGAGAACCTTCGCTTTATGACAACAAAGCAGAACGGTATTATTACAGAGCGTAGCATCTACGAATCTCCCTATGACGCATTCACCAACTACATGAACATCTTGGGCGACTTTATGGCTCGCGTGCGTGCTCAATATCCCGAGGAGATGGATAACGAGGAGCTTGGTGCATTGCAGCAGATGATTGAGAATCAGGAGGTGGAAATCGTTCAGCTCGAGGCTGAGGTCGAGAGCCTTAAAGCAAAGCTTGCCACCAAGGCAAAGAAGGCTGCAAAGGCTGCCGAGCCCACCGAGGAGAAACCTGCAAAGGAGGCTAAACCCAAAGCTGCAAAAGCAAAGAAAGAGAATAAGTAAATACTCCCTTTTAGAATAGATAGAGTGTTGGGCGATGCATGCATCGCCCAACATGTTTTATCTATAGGCATCACATTCAATTTGTCGTGGGGCAATTCTGGCTCACCTGCAAATTCTAGGGGGCTAAGCAAAAAGTTTTTAGACTAAAATCATCCTACTTGTTGTCCACGTAACCCATTTCTTTCTCTCCTTTTGTAGCGATAAAAGGAGCTAAGTTTGTGCCAGCGAGTTAAACAAAAATTTATTTGTAGTTTATCAACGAGTGCAGCCGCTTGGTGCGCCAACTTTGCCACGCTGTGTTACAGCCTTCGTCTGTGGGCGCTGCGGAATTAAATTCTATTTAATAGGCAATGCTTGTAAGAATTGGTCGCGTGTATCACTTAATAGATACGCGAGTGTGGTATTACCATTGCGCAAACACAAGCAGAAGTAATTCTAAAAACCTACCGGCACCGTAAGAGAGACAGCGAAGAGCCCTGCCGTGTGTAGGCCATTGTGCGAGGAAAGCTCACGCAAACGAGCGCAGAGGATAAATTTATTTATACTATGCCGAGTGCAGCTGAGCTTGCGCGAAGCGAATGTTTGAGCGTAGTGCGGGTATAAATTTTCTTACATAGCCGCACAGAGCGAGTTTCGCAGCACCCTGCACACGGCAGAATAGGCTTGCAGCGACAAGCAAGCGACGAACGAGTTATATTGCGT
>JAFTNW010000020.1 GCA_017451695.1 Bacteroidaceae bacterium | reverse complement strand
CATATTGCTTTATATCTGTAATAGCACTTGGAATAACAAGGTCGGTAACTTTTTCCCCATTCAAATATAGGTTATGGGCATGAGATAAAGGGTTGGAATAATAATTACTGAAATCTATTCTGCACCACGCTGCAAGGTCGCTAATATGCACCGCAGTGAGGCCGGTGCAATTATTGAACGCATCAGAGTCTATGCTTGTTACGCTGTTAGGGATAGTAACACTAGTGAGGCCGCTGCAACCATTGAACGCACTGCTTCCTATACTTGTTACGCTATTACCGATGGTTACGCTTGTGAGGTTGGTGCAACCATTGAACGCAATGTTTCCTATGCTTGTTACGCTATTACCGATGGTTACGCTTGTGAGGCCGCTGCAACGAGCGAACGCACCAGAGCCAATGCTTGTTACTCTACCCGGGATTGTAACACTGCTGATTGTAGTGTTGTTCTCAAATACATAGGAACCTATCACATAGTCCTCGCCATAGTAAGGGAGATTTATATTTGTCTCGGCACCAAAGTAATTTACCAAGGTACTAACACCGGAAATTCTTCTGAACAAAAAATCCTCGACTATAAATCCGGCGAGAACCTCGTTGGCATAGTAGGCTACATAACCGTTATCGTAAAGACCTTTGACTATGTTCAATGATGAGCAGTTATAAACGGTTTTTAGGCCGCTGCAACCTTCGAACGCACGCTCGCCTATGCTTGTTACGCTTCTACCAATAGCAACGATTCTTAGGCTGCCGCAACCAGAGAACGCACATTGTCCAATGCTGGTTACGCTATTGGGAATGGTAACGCCTGTGAGGCCGCTGCAACCAGAGAACGCATAAGAGCCAATGCTGGTTACGCTACTAGGAATGGTAACACGTGTGAGGCCGCGGCAATTATCGAACGCACCAAAGCCAATGCGGGTTACGCCATAGGGGATAACAAGGTCGGTAACCTTTTCCCCATTCAAATATAGGTTATGGCCATAAGAAAAGGGGTCGTAAGCTTCGACCTTGCACCACGCCGCAAGGTCGCTAATATGCACCGCTGTGAGGCCGTTGCATTCATAGAACGCCTCAGTTCCAATGCTTGTTACGCTATTGGGAATTGTTACGCTTGTGAGGCCGCTGCAACCATAGAACGCATAAGAGCTAATGCCGGTTACGCCATTGGGAATAACAAGGTTGGTAACCTTTTCTCCATTCAAATATAGGTTATGGGCATGAGATAAGGGGTTGGAATCTACATCACTAAAATTTATCTTGTACCACGCTGCAAGGTCGCTAATATGCACCGCTGTGAGGCTGTTGCAACCAGAGAACGCACCACGTCCTATACTTGTTACGCTACCCGGAATTGTTACGCTTGTGAGGCCACTGCAACCTTCGAACGCATATTTCTTTATATCTGTAATACCACTTGGAATAACAAGGTTGGTAACTTTTGCTCCTACTAAATATAGGTTATGGGCATGAGATAAAGGGTTGGAAGCTTGACCACTAAAATTTATCTTGCACCACGCTGCAAGGTCGCTTATGTGTACAGCTGTGAGGCTGATGCATTGATTGAACGCAAACTCACCTATGCTTGTTACGCTACCCGGGATTGTAATGCTTGTGAGACCGGTGCACAAATTGAACGCAAACTCGCCTATGCTTGTTACACTATTGGGGATTGTTACGCTTGTGATTTCTTCGCAACCAGCGAACGCAGCCTCGGCAATGCTTGTTACCTTGTAAGTGGTTCCGCCATAGGTTACTTTATCGGGGATTACCACATTGCCAGATTTATCATTATCACCGTAAACCATCACTGTTTTTGCTGTTGCATTGGTGATGTCGTAATAAAAACCACCCACCTCAAAGTCTTGGGCACTTACAATTGTGCAGCACAGCAATAGCAGGGCTGTGAGCATGCTTTTAATGTAATAGTGTTTCATAATTATTATTTTAGATATTATTTAATGATTCTTAATTATATGCGGGGCAAATGTTTCATAGCACCCATACCTTTATTGAATTTAAGCATAATTTTTGCAAATTAAAACATTTTACTCCGCTAGCATTTGGTCCATTTTGGTCCTTTTAACCCTTGCAAACAGATATAGTGAAATTTTTATAATTTAATTTGCTATCTTCGCATGCAAAACAAAGACACAGCACAAGTAAATGAACGATACCACTACAGAAACATTCACTGAATATCTGAAAGAGTGCATAGAAAACATCATTGGCTACAAGGTGCGCACTCCGCGAGATTTTGATGCTCTCGCAACAAACATATTCGAAAACACCAAGCAGATGATATCGCCCACAACCATCAAACGATTCTGGGGATACTTGGTGGAAAAGGAGGAGCAAAGGCCACGAATAAACACGCTGAACATATTTGCACAATATGTGGGCTACCCCGATTTTGAGACATTCTGCAAACTGCACTGCACGAATGCGGAGTGCGAGAGCGCCTTTCTGCACAACAACAGCCTGCAAACAAGGTCGTTGTTAAAAGGGGACAGATTGAGGCTCATGTGGAACCCCGGCCGTTGTTTAACGATACAATACATAGGGCTATGCATGTTCAAGGTGGTGGAGAGCATTAACAGCAAGCTGTGCAAGGATGATACCTTCATTTGTGAACGAATAATTGAAAATTCTCCGTTGTTGCTATCGAACCTCATTCACAACAATGGGGAGCCGGTAAACTATATCTGTGGTAAAAAAGGTGGTGTAAAATTCCAACTTCTATAATGGCTGTGAACGTGGATAATTCTACAAATTCCGATTTTTTATATATAGACAATGTTAGCGATATTGAGCTGCTCGACGACAGTGGCTCAACATCCATTGCATATAAGATATGCATAGAGGGGCGTTTCTATTTTATGAAACAGCTGCGCCCCGAACTGCAACACGACAAGCGCTACCGCGATGCCTTTATAAAGGAGTTTCACACCGGCCGCAACATACAAAACCCGTATGTGGTAAAATACATGGATTTAAGGGAGGATGCGCATGGGCTCTGTATCCTCATGGAGTATATCACAGGCTACACGCTGAACGAAAAAGTGGCAAGGGAGCCGAGTTATTTCTTGAAGCAAGAGAATCTGCGCAAATTTCTGTTGCAGCTGTGCGAGGCCCTGAAAGCCCTGCACCGTGAGAATGTCGTACACATGGACATAACCCCAAGCAACATAATCATACAGCAAACAAGCAACGAACTTAAACTTATCGATTTGGGGTTCTGCCTGAGCAATTACAACGACAACACCCCGGGATACACTGCAAAATTCAGAGCTCCCGAAACCACACTTGGCGATATTAAGGAGATAGATGCACGCACCGATATATATGCCATAGGCAGCATATTGCAATTTATAGAGGATCAACAGAAGGGGAAACTCCCCTCATTTGCCGATAAAATAAAAAAGCGTTGCCTGCAACAACAAAAGGAGAAACGCTACCAAAGCGTGGAGGAGATTATTGATATTCTGCAATCAGGCAGAAGCAAACGCGCAATTACTATGCTCATTGCAACTGCTGCCACCATAGCCATTGCATTTGGTGCATTTGAGCTTTACCGCGCGATAGACAACTACATAGCGTGGGAAACAGGGGAAATTGCATATAAATTTGAGGTAAACGGCATACACTACCAGATAACAGATATTGATGCACGCACGGTAGAGGTTACTTACAAAGGCAATTATCACGAGGAGTACGAATGCGAATACAACGACGGAACCATAGTGATTCCACCCAAGGTTACCTACCGCGGGCGTACATTCCGCGTTACTGCTATTGGGATGTATGCATTTGACAACCCCGAAACTACAAGTGTGATACTGCCGGAGGGGCTGGAAACCATAAAAGAGAATGCGTTTGGCGCCTGCCGCATTACAGGCACAATATACATTCCCAAAACGGTAAAGGAGATAGATGGGTGGAACTACATAGGGCACGCCTCAATTGATGGCTTTACAGTAGATGAAGCGAACCCCACATACGACAGCCGCTATGGCTGCAACGCCATAATAGAGACCGCAACAAACACCATTGTGGCCACCTGCAAGAACACCGTTATACCCCACGATGTAACCGCCATAGGCCCCTATGCCTTCGCTTTGTGGCCCGAGGACAGCTTTGTAATACCCGATCACATAACTACACTGGGAGATGGAGCATTCTACACCGGCAGATTCAGCACCATTCACATACCCGATGGCATTACCGGCATAGGGCCTTACTGTTTCTTCTATTGCACGAATATGCATAGTGTAAAGCTACCCGAGGGGCTCACCCGCATAGAAGAAAAGGCTTTTGGTGTGTGCGGCCTGCAGGAGATTATAATCCCCGACAGCGTAACATTCATAGGGGCAGAGGCTTTCACTAACAGCAAAAGCCTGCAAGCTGTAACCATAGGCAACGGAGTGAGGGAACTTGCTGCGTATGCTTTCAAGGATTGCAGCAATTTGCAAAAGGTGGTTTCGCGCATACCTGCCGACAGGCTCACTGCCACAGGCAGCGGCTGTTTCGAAAATATTGGCAAGGAGTGTGTGCTGTATGTTCCGCGCGGTGCAAAGAGTACGTATGAAAACACACTTGGCTGGAACAATTTTGCAAAGATTGTGGAGATGGATATGTAAATGGGCTGTAAGCCAAATTCGCCCCTACCCTGCAGATACCCCACGACACAAGTGATAACTTGGAGCAATCTTCAATGCTTTGTTTTTACTTGATAACAAGTTTTCTGCCACCTGCAATATAAATTCCTGCGGGCAGCTGTTCAAGCTGTTCCGGGGTTGCATTGTTCATATATAAAAATCCGTTGAGCAGATAGACATCGGTGGTATGCTTGGAGATGTTTTCTTCCACAACAATATCATCCACACCCGTTACCGTGTGTATCTCGTTGTTTATCCATGTAACACGGCTGCCGAACCATGCTGACACAAATTCCACATCCTCATCTACTGTTTTTGTGGGTACGACACGGCCCCATCGCTTATCGTCCAATTGGCGGCTTATATCGATATCGGTTCCTATGGAGTCGCGAAAATTACTGCAAAAATCAACCATGTCGCTGTAAAGCGTTGAGCTTATATTGTACCAAATATCCTTGTATTCATCGGTGAATTTGCTATCATCGAGCAGATATTTGTAATAAAATTTATAGTTGCCACTATGCTGCTGCGACCACATACCCTCGCGCTTGTACGAATCGTCAAAATCCCACAATGGCCCCATCTCGAGCAGGGTTGATGTGGGGTTGCCCACAATGTAATCATGCTTCACAAGATACCTGTTGGAGCCTGCGGCATCGAGTGTTCCAAGAATATCGTGCCCCAGAAGCCATGCTGCAAATGAGCGTGTATCGATATAATCGTAAATCTGTTCTTCGTTGGGCAACGCATTTTCAACCTCCAATATATAGTTTTTTATACGGTTGTAGGTGGGGGTTGTGATATCGTCGGGAGCGGGGCTTTTGAATGTATAACCCATTTGCGGGGGGAGCAGATTGCCTTGAAAACTCACCGTTTCGTTCCACCAATAGGCATCATCCTCTATGATAAAGCCGGTATTGGCAATATTGCAGCGGCCCTCCTCCACTCCTATTGCCTCTGTGAGTATATAACATCCTTTATAATCGTTGTTTATGATTAAATTCACATAGGAGTACTGCGGTGTCCACCGCTGCCCCACAAGCTCGGACACTTTGAAGCCTACGGGGACATTCATGGTTAGCCCCTCGCGCAACAGTATCCAATCTTTGTCCCGGTATTTTTCATCTTCACGAAAGAGCAGGTCGGCCTTTTTTGCAAGGTTTATCTTATATGGTTTTTTGTTCCACAACGCACTTGTATTGCCCCTCTGCCTTATTTGCATTCCCGACTTGTTATTCATATACTCGCCACTGTCGTATAGCACGGAATCGCCCAATGTTATAACAAGACGCCCCTGAACATATTCGTTACCTGTGAGGCCCACGCCTACGCACCCCTCGGGTGGATATATGGGGAACCCTTGAGGCTCAGCGCCGTCAACCGTGGTTATTGTGAGAAGGGGAATTTTCAGTGTACGCAGAGTATCGTAGGGCTCCTCTGTGGCCGCCATCGAGCAAATGGGGCACGACAAGGAAATAATGATTGCGACAAATCGTATAATGTTTTTCATGGTTGTTTTGGCTATTTTCGCGCAATAGCGCAAATATACAAACAAACGAACGGAAAATATCAAGCTTGATTGAATATTTAATAAACCCCACGCCATGCTACGGGCAGAGCATCTATAATATCGCTTGCTATAAGAGCCGTTTCACCTATCTTTTCGGCGGCAATGTCGCCGGCATAGCCATGAATATATACACCGAGACGGGCGGCCGAGGGGGCGGGAATCCCTTGTGCAAGGAGAGCGAGCAAAATACCCGTTAGGGTGTCGCCACTACCGCCTGTTGCCATGCCTGCATTGCCCGTGGTATTAAAACTGACATCGCCCTGCGGAGTTACTACCGCACTATAAGCCCCTTTTAGAACTATACATATATTATTCTCGCGTGCCATGGCCATGGCGCGTTGCAAGCGTGTGTATGAATTGCCGCAAGAGCCTGCAAGGCGGGTAAACTCGCCTATGTGCGGGGTGAGGATGCTGCCCTGCGGTAAACGGGCAAGGTACTCTTTGTGGCGTGCAAGGATATTGAGCGCATCGGCATCCACTACCATCGGTGCCGTGCATGTATCGATAAGCGCAAGCAATGCCTGCTCGGTAGCGGGAGCTTGCCCCAAGCCGGGGCCCACTGCCACTGCCGAATATTTATCGGTTGCGGGAAGGGTGGATATGTGGGTTTCTGAGGCGCAAGGAATGGTCATGGCCTCGGGCACGCTGCGCTGAACAATCTCGTTATTGCAGCGGGGCACACACACAGTGAGCAGCCCCACACCCGAGCGCAGTGCGCCCCTTGCCGCAAGAACGGAGGCGCCCGCCATGCCCTCACTGCCCGCAATGAGAAGGGCGCGCCCGAAATTACCTTTATGAGCATGCTTCGCACGCTTGGAAAGGAGCGACGACATGGCAGCAGGCATAATCATACCATACGGGGTGGGTTCGTTATCCATAGCCTCTTTGCTCAACGATATATCAAGCACTTGAAAATCGCCCACATAAGGAGCATTCTCGGCAAAAAGCATCGACAGCTTGGGGAATTGCAGGGTATATGTAACCGTGGCTTTTACTATGGCGGTGCCGTTGGAGGAGTTATCCTCGCCCATAAGCCCCGACGGGATATCTATTGCCACCACATCGTTGGGCAGGCCGTTTATGTAATCTATGACCGCTGCATAGAGCCCCTCTACCGGGCGGGTGAGCCCGCTGCCGAAGAGGCCGTCTATAATAACAGTGTCGGCAGGCAACGATGGCGGGGTAAAACTATCGGTTACCCTGTGCAGTGATAGCGGGAAAAGACCACCGGCTGCCATTGCCTGCAAGGATTGCAAATTAGAGGCGCAGTCGGGCGATAATTTATCGGTGGGGGAGATGAGCCACACCGCAGCCTCGCGACCTGCCACGGCAAGCATGCGTGCCACGGCAAGCGCATCGCCGCCGTTATTCCCCTGCCCTGCAAAAACCGCAAAATGGCTGTTCTTGTACTTGCCGAGGATGGCGCGGGCAAGGGCTGCCGCCGCACGCTCCATGAGCAGGAGCGATGAAATGGGCTCGTGTTCTATTGTATAGGCATCTATGCGTTTAATGGCTGCTGTGGGGAAGATTTTCATGTTGAATAGGATTTGTGCGAAGATAACTTAAAATAATAAATCACAAAAGAGCAACCGCTAAAACGGCACTCTTTTGTGATTCTATGATTAGTGTGCTTTACAGCGATTTAAGATACTCAAGCCCCTCTTTGTAGCCATCGAACCCCTTGCCGCAAATGGTCTTTTGTGCATAGAGCGAGACGAAGGAGAAACGGCGGAAATCCTCGCGAGTTGATATATCGGTGAGGTGTACCTCAACTGTGGGCAAGGCCACCGCCTTCAACGCATCCAAAATGGCTACGCTGGTGTGGGTGTATGCCGCAGGGTTTATGAGTATGGCATCAAAGAGGCCATAGGCTGCTTGTATCTTATCAACTATAGCACCCTCGTGATTGGATTGAAACAGTTCCACTTCAACCCCTATCGCTGCTGCCGAGGAGCGAATGAAATCCTGCAATGCCGAAAAGTTACGCGCGCCATAGAGGGCGGGCTCGCGCAAGCCAAGCAGATTGAGGTTGGGGCCGTTTATTACAAGTATTTTCATAGGCGGAAATTAAATTATGGTGGTTATATAGAAATTTACGCATGATTGTCATTTCGACGACCATATGGGAGGAGACGTGTTGTTGAGGGCTTGCCCGAAAAAATCTCTTATTAACGCCATTTGAGATTCTTCACTCCGCTGAGAATGACAAATCTTTATTATTTGTGTAGAATTCTATATAATTACTTAAATTATTTCGGCATAGGTTCCAAAGTATTTGAACTGCTCGCCGCAATCGTGTAATTCGCACATGAGCGAGAGGAATTCGGTGCTATATACCGATGCCTCTATGTCGAAATAGAAACGATACTCAAATTCACGTTCGGGAATCATACGGCTCTCGAGCTTTACAAGGTTTACACCTGTGGCATTGAAGCGCGACAGTATGCGGAAGAGTGTTCCGGGGCGGTTGGGTATGTTTATCATGACACTTGTGCGGTCGGCACCCGAATAGATTTTGGGCTCCTTGGCTATGCAGATGAAGCGGGTGTAGTTGTTGTCGCGGTTCTGTGCCGAGGATTTAAGCACCTGCATCTGGTATAGTTCGGCACAAAGGCGCGATGAGAGCGAGGCCTTGGTGCGGTCGCCGCTCTGCGCCACCATGCGGGCTGCCTCGGCGGTGTTCTCCATTGCAATCACGCGTACATTTTTGAGAGTGGAGAGGAATTCCGAGCATTGGCTTATGGCCTGCTGGTGTGAATAAATCTCGCGAATATCGGACAATTTTGCACCCGGAAGGGCGAGCAAGGCATGATCGACCTTCAAACGCACACCGCGCACGATACCTACGTTATATGCGGACAGGAGGTCGTAGATGGCATTTACCGAGCCTGCAAGCGAGTTTTCAATGGGCAAAACACCATATTCGCACAAGCCGCTTGAAACAGCCTTGAAAACCCCCTCAAAGCCATTCATATACATGATATCGGGGAGGTCGAACAGGCGTTCCGATGCCAAGTGGGCGTATGAGCCCTCGCAACCGGCACAGGCAACCGATGCACGCTTGGGGAAGGGCTGGGGAGGAAGTGAGGTTATGGATTTTATCTTGTCGTAGAATTCCGAGCCTTGTGCAAGCATGCGTGTTTCGTAGGACTCGCTCAGGTCGAATATTGTGCGATAGAGGGTGCGGCCATAGCCCTCGAACTCGGGGCCGAGGCGGCGCGATACGTTGTGCAACACGGTGCGTGCGCGCGAGGGGTGATATACGGGCAGGTTATTCTCTTTTTTGTAACGCCCAACCTCGCTCACCACCTGCATGCGTTTTGCAAAGAGGTCGCACATTTGGGTATCAATCTCATCAATCTGTTTGCGTAGTTCTTCTAAATCCATATTCGTAAAGTTTTTTATTTATTACTCAATAATATTACCGCCAAGGGCTGCAAAATCCTCAAAAAAAGAGGGGTACGACTTTGCCACGCTCTCGGCACCGATGATGGTTGTTACCCCCTCTGATATTGTGGAGAGGATTGCCGCCGACATTGCTATGCGGTGGTCGCCACAACTATCTATGGGGCTTTGTGCCACGGGGTTGCCGCCAATAACGGTAAATGTATCGTCGCCCACCACCGAGGATATACCTGCGGCAGCAAGCACATCCTTCATTGCCGCCAAGCGGTCGCACTCCTTGAAGCGCAAACGCCCTACGTTGGTAAACAGCGTGGTGCCGTGGGCTGCTGCCGCTGCCACGGAAAGGATGGGCACAAGGTCGGGGGTATCGGTGCAATCGAGTTCCGTGCCAAAGAGTTGCGAGGGCATTGCCACAATGCCTTCGGGGGTTATATCTATGAATGCACCCATAAGGCGCAAATGGTCTATTATGCGCCTGTCGCCTTGCAACGATTGGGGCGATACACCGCGCACTACAACGGGATGCTTGCCCACCACGCCTGCCACCACCCAAAAGGCTGCCGATGACCAATCGCCCTCGACCACAAGATTGCTTGGCAGGCTGTATGTTTGATTTCCTTTTACATAGTAGTTATCGCCACGCCTATCGACAACGATGCCCGCAACGCGCAGCGCATCGAGGGTCATTTCGATATACGAGGCACTTGTGAGGCCGCCCGTTATTTCAATCTCGCTATCGCATGAGAGCAGAGGCAGGGCAAACAGCAGGCCTGTGAGATACTGCGACGATATGTTGCCGGGCAGGGAGAATTTACCGCCCTGCAATGCGCCGGTGCAGGTTACAGGAAGTTCCAACTCGGGGGTGTGCTTGCGGAAGGATATTCCATGAGCAGCAAGCACGTTGCACAAGTCGCTCATGGGGCGGGTGGGCAGCTTGCCACCGCCCACGAAGGTTGCATCGGCACCAAGGGCGGCAGCCACCGACATTAAGAAACGCAGGGTGGAGCCACTCTCGCCACAATTGAGCGTGCTGCCCTTTTGCACCTTCACGGGATTTATGGTAAAAATACCATTATTATATTTTATATCGGCACCAAGAGCATTTAGCGAGTGCATGGTGGCAAGGATATCGTCATTAACGCTGCTGCATGCAAGGGCGCATGGAGAGGCACCCAACGCTGCGCAAATGAGCAGGCGATGGGCTTGCGACTTTGAGGGGGGCAACTGCACCGCACCATCCAATGTGCCGTTAACTCGCATATCCATAACTTTTTATATTACCTTGTTCAATAGTTCTTTGAGTTCCTCTACCGCAATGGTGTGCAAAATACACTGCCCTGCCTCGCGAGGCAACACAATGGAGATATTGCCTCCACGGCGTTTCTTGTCGGAGAGGATTGATGCATACATATCATCGGCCGAGTAGTTGCACGATATATCAAAACCATACTTGAGCAACAGCTGCGACAACTCCTCGGTTATATCGCATAAGCCACACAGGGGGGCTATCTTTGCGGCTATAACCATACC
The DNA here is from genome assembly GCA_017451695.1 of Bacteroidaceae bacterium. Taxonomy (GTDB): domain Bacteria; phylum Bacteroidota; class Bacteroidia; order Bacteroidales; family Bacteroidaceae; genus HGM04593. The sequence goes on along the minus strand of JAFTNW010000020.1, from coordinate 107,557 downwards.
CTTGGCAACAGCCTCGCCGTGCGACACGGCGAAATTGCTCAGTTTCTCTATTGCATGGCCGAATGTGTGCCCAAAATTAAGCAAGCCACGCAAGCCATTGTCGTACTCGTCCTGCTCCACTACATCGCGCTTAATCTCGACACAACGGGCTACCACTCTGCCACGCTCAAACGGAACATTGTGCAGGGTGGTGTATAGCTCCTTGTCGAGTATCACACCATATTTTATAACCTCGGCACAACCATCACGATATATATTTACAGGCAATGTGTCCATGAGTGTGGTGTCGCAACAGACCAACGAGGGCTGGTAGAAGCTACCCACAAGATTTTTACCAGCGGGGATATCTATGGCGGTTTTGCCACCAACAGAGCTATCGACCGCAGCCAATAAGGTGGTGGGTACCTGTATGTACTTGACTCCGCGCAAATAGAGCGATGCCGAAAGGCCGCCAAGGTCGCCCACAACACCGCCACCAAAGGCAATCACCGCGTCGCTGCGGGTTAGCTGCTCTGTTGCCATGAAACTGAGAAACGACAGCAGATTATCGGCACACTTGGATGCCTCGCCGGCGGGAATGACATATTTGCACACATCGTAGCCTGCGGCTTGCAGATAGCCCATGATGCGGTTGCCGTAGAGGGCATCAACATTGCTATCGGTGAGGAGTGCCACGCGGCATTTCCCCACCAGCGGCGCTATAAACTCCCCTATCTGCGGGAGGATGTTATCGCCTATGTATATATCGTAACTGCGCGATGCCGTTACATGTATTGTTCTGTGAGACATTATTTTTCTGTTTCTTCTTTGGCTATACGCCCCTCGCGCAACAGGCGGCAAAGGGTATCGGCATCGCCGGCAGCTATTGCCTCGCGATATTGGTGCAGGGAGCCTATTAATAAATCGAGCTCGGTGAGAAGGTTCTCGCTGTTGGCAAGGAACAGTTCGGTCCACATATTCTCGTTGAGGCGCGATACGCGGGTGAAATCGCGGAAACTACCCGCGCTGTACCCCTTGTGGTATTGCGCCGACGGGCTCTTTATGAAGGCGTTGGACACCACATGACACATTTGTGAGGTGTATGCTATCATGCGGTCGTGAAAATCGGCTGTGGCTACAACGAACTTTTTGAATTCGAGCGGCGAGAGGGCCTGTTTAACCCTGTCGAGCAGGTTGATATCGTCGTGTACGGGAGGCACCATTATAAACGATGCTCCACTGAAAAGTGTGGGACGCGAATATTTATAGCCCGAATATTGAAGGCCGGCCATGGGGTGCCCGCCTACAAAAGTAAAACCATGCTGCGCTGCAAGTGCAAAACCTTGCTCGCACACGGCCCGCTTGGTTCCGCAGAAATCCACTACAAGCGTCTTTGCGGGAATATATCGGGCATGGGCAGTAAGATATTCTATAACAGCAGCCGGGGTTGCCGTGAGCAGCAAAAGGTCGCATTGCTGCAATGTATCTTTTGCCAGCTCCTTATCCATTGTACCATCGAGGCGCGCATAACCCAAGACGGTGCTATTTATATCGTAGCCATAGACGGTATGGCCCGCAGCCTTGTATGCCTTTGCCGCGGAGCCGCCTATGAGCCCTAAACCAACTACACCAACCTTCATACTTTGCTGTTTAGTGCATTATGCTACGAATCTCGCGAACGCGCGATGCCACCTCGTCGAACTGTGCAGGGGTGAGCGATTGTGCGCCATCGCACAAGGCGTGTGCAGGGTCGTTGTGTACCTCGATGATAAGACCATCGGCTCCTGCGGCACACGCGGCACATGCCATGGGACGTACAAGGCGCGAAACACCTGTCGCATGGCTGGGATCGACAATAACAGGCAGGTGAGTGAGACCATGAAGCACGGGAACGGCTGCAAGGTCGAGCACATTACGGGTGTAATTATCGTAGCTGCGGATACCGCGCTCGCAAAGCATCACCTGCTCGTTACCCTCGGACATTATGTATTCGGCACTCATAAGGAGCTCCTTCAATGTGGCCGAAAGACCACGTTTTAACAAAATGGGCTTGTTTGAACGACCAAGCTCCTTGAGCAATTCAAAGTTTTGCATATTGCGGGCACCTACCTGGATGATATCGACATCGGCAAAGAGGTCGAGATGGGCTGCGCTCATAATCTCGGTTACAATGGGAAGACCGGTTGCCTCGCGGGCTTTAAGCAGAAGGTGGAGGCCCTCGGCACGCAAGCCTTGGAAGTCATAGGGAGAGGTACGGGGCTTGAACGCACCGCCACGCAGGATATTTGCACCCGACGCCTTAACGGCTGTGGCTATGGCGAGTATCTGCTCCTCGGACTCTACCGAGCAGGGGCCGGCCATTATCGCAAAGTTGCCTGCACCAATCTTTACCTTGTTTTCGCCACTGCCTACCTCAACGATAGTGTCCTCGGGGTGAAAACGGCGGTTGGCACTCTTAAAGGGCTCGCTTATGCGGGTAACATTTGCTATTATCTCCAAGCCCGAAAGAAGGTCTATGTCTATTTTACTTGTATCGCCTATGAGACCAAGCACGGTTTGCATCTCGCCCTCGGATACGTGTACTCTCACATTCTGCGATTCCAACCATTTTATAAGGTTGTCGCGCTGCGCTTTTGTAACGCCATTTTTTAATACAGCTATCATAATGTTACTTTTATTAACGATTTCTTATTGAGGCGCAAATTTATAAATAAATTTTTCTTATCCTAAAATGTTACAAAATTTAATACATACTTTTTTTTGAAAAAAGTGCCATTTACACGGTTTTACGCTATATTTCTTGTATTTTTTTTCAAAATTGAAAAATTCTTTTGTTTCATTTTTGACAAGCCGGCTGTCTTTTACAAATTGTTCACAAAAGAGGAATAGCGGGATTCTTTAAGCTATATACAAAAACAAGCGGCACCATGTGGCACCCCTTGAATATTGTTTGGAAAGATTGAAATTACTTTTTCAAAGCCTTTTTAACTGCCTTGTCGATTTTCTTCTCGGCAGCAGCGCGAGCCTTGTCGAGTGCTTTCTGAGCCTTAGCCTTTGCAGCGGGTGTCTCGGCAGCCTTCACTGCATCGTACAACTTCCAAAGACCTGCCTTCTCTGTAATCTCCTTCTGTGCAGCGGTGTAAGCCTCGGCAGCAGCCTCTGTTGCAGCCTCCATCTCGGGAGTAGCATAAGCATGCTTGTAGCCCTTAACCTCGTTCCAGTGGCCACGAGTAAAGTCGGGGAATGTTACAGGTGCGCAGTTGTTGTCCATTGACAATGTACCGAGCTCTGCCAAGCAGCACCACTCAGCCATGTCATATACGTCCATATCGAGGGGAAGACCATTCTGCAAGCAGTAAACAAGACGAGAGTCCATTACAAAGTCCATACCGCCGTGGCCAAGGTCGCGACCCTTCTCAACATATTTCTTGAGGATGGGGTGATAGTATTTTGCCATCATTGCATCTCTCTGCGCTGCGCTCATAAAGCCGTGAGCATTGAGGTTATCTACCTGGGGAGCACCTGTGCCTTTGAGAGCCTCACCTGAAAGTGCAAGCTCGGGTGTGGGATACTTGGTTGCATAACCCTTTGTACCTGTGAGCTTGAACAAACGGTTGTAGGGCTGGGGAGTCATTACATTGTGCTGAATCTCAACAACCTTACCTTTTGATGTACGCATAAGTGTAGTGGTGTGGTCGCCATTGCGGAACTCATCGCACTCTTTACCGGTTTTCTCCTTTACAAGCTCCTTGCCGAAGAAAGGATCGGTATCCATGGCAACAAGTGTTGTAAAGCGGTCGCCACGGTGAATGTCGAGACACTGTGCAACGGGGCCAAGGCCGTGAGTAGCGTAGAGGTCGCCACGGTTCTCCTTGTTGTATTTCAGACGCCAGTGGAGGTTATCGACATCGTTGTCGGCGGGATCCTTCCAATATGCATCCCAGAACCACTCGAGGCTGTGGATATATGCACCCTCGGCACGGATAATCTCACCGAAAACGCCATCCTGAGCCATTGCAAGAGCGTTCATCTCATAGTCGTCGTAGCAGCAGTTCTCGAGGATGAAGCAGTGAAGACGTGTCTTCTCTGCAAGCTCGATAAGGCTCCAGCACTGCTCCAAGTTCATTGCAGAGGGAACCTCGATAGCTGCGTGCTTGCCATTCTCCAAAGCGAACTTTGCAATGGGATAGTGGTGGTTCCAATCGGCTGCGATGTAAACGAGGTCAATGTCGGGACGTTTGCAAAGTTCCTCATAACCTTTCTCGCCTGAATAAATATCGGCAGGCATAAGGCCTTGCTCGCGAAGCTCCTTCTGGCACTTCTCGGCGCGCTCGTACTCGTAGTCGCAAAGAGCAACGATTTCAACACCGGGGATACGGCAGAAACGAGTTACTGCACCGGGACCGCGCATACCAAGACCTACGAAAGCAACGCGCACGGTCTGGATGGGAGCTACAGCCAAATTAAGAACATGCTGCTGGCCCTCGGGACGAGCGGGAGTCTCAACAACGATAGTACCCTTATCCCAGCTCCACTTTGTGGAGGGAGAGAGTGATTGTGCTTGTGCGGTAACGCCTGAAAGAGCCATTACGGCTGCAAAAGCGTAACCAAAGATTTTCTTAAAATTCATAACTGTTATGTTTTAATGTTGATAAATTTATGTAATTTCAATTAATTGGCATGGTTGTGGTTGCAAATATAACCATATTTAATTACAAAGCAAAAAAGTGCCTTTCTTTTTTGGGCAAAAAAGCAACCGCTGCGCAAACATAGGGACAACTCTGCGCAAAGAACTATTCTCTTTGTTTGCAAATTATTGGCAAAGGCCGATTGCACACAACATTGCCGAACGACATGGTTACTCCACCTTGCTGTCGCCTATCCAACGGCCCGAGAACACCTGATGGTCGGTTTTATAAAGGGCACCATAGCCCTGGCGGTAACCGCCCACGTAACGGCCATACCAGAAATCGCCGTTTGCCCAATAGTATATACCATAGCCGTGGCGGCGGTCGTCGCGCATTTCGCCATAGTAGGTATCGCCATTTTCGTACACTATTTTCTTGAAGGTATAACGGGGTGTAGGATTTTCGGGAGTGGAAACATAGGGGGCAGCAAGGCGGGGATTGCCTTCGGGGGTACACACACGCAGTATGTGCCCTGTTGCAAGGTCATACTCCACAAAATGCTTTTCACTACCTACACGGGCGGTCTCGCCGGTTATTGTTATTCCGAAGAAGTGGCGGCCGTTGCGATACTGCCCAACTGTTTGCGCGCCGCTGTTGGAGAGAAAATAGCCCCAACCATAGATTTTGTTATCGATAAGATTTCCCACATATTGGCCATCGCGGCTCGATATGTATTTAACCTCACCCTCGGCGGTAGCGTAGTCGCAGAACACGGCCTGCAAAGGGTCGCTCATTTCGGGATAGAACTCTATCGTTTCCTGTGCTGCAAGCAGCGACGAGAACGATACGAAGATTGCAAAAAATATTTTTTTCATCGTTCCTCTGTATATAGATTATATTCCTTTATATATTGTGCCACCTGCGGTGCCACCATTGCCGACACATCGGCACCGGCTGCCACAGCCTCCCTCACTTGCGTGGAACTGACATTGTGCAGGGCCGCCGAGAGCCACGTTACCCCTTGCGGCAATTTGGGGCGTGTTTCGCTGCCACGCGGATATACTATTATTCTGTGGCGGGCAAGAATATCTTCCCATTTGTACCATTTATGGAATTTTTCCCAATTGTCGGCACCTATGAGCAGAATAAACTCGCGCGACGGATATGCATCGCACAGGGCGGCAAGGGTGTTTACCGTGTATGACGGGCGTGGCAAGGAGAATTCGAAGTCGCTGGCTTGCAGGCGCGAATCGCCATCGGTGGCAAGCTGCACCATGCGCAGGCGATGCTCCTCGGGGGCCAGCGACTGCCCCTCTTTGTGAGGATTGAGGGGCGACACCATAAACCACACCTCGCGGGCAAGCCCTGCGGCACACACCTCGCGGGCAAGTGCCACATGCCCATTGTGAATGGGATTGAAACTGCCGCCGAATATTACTGTGGGTATTTTATTCATTCAGAAATTTATTGACAACTGCAAGTACCTCGGCTTTTGCTTTGTCAAGGTCGTCGTTTACAATTACCCTGTCGGCATATTTTGAGAAGGTCATCTCGTACTCGGCCTTGCCTAAACGATTCTCAATCTCGTCGGGGGCGGTATCGCCTCGCTGCACAAGACGGCTACGCAACTCCTCGATGGATGGTGCCTGCACAAAGATGAACAGAGCACGCGAGCCATAATATTTTTTGAGGCTGCAACCACCCTTCACATCCACATCAAAAAGTATGTTTTGGCGGGTCAGTTGCTCCTCTACCTGGGATTTAAGCGTGCCATAGAAACGACCGGGATAGACCTCTTCGTACTCCACAAACTCGTTTGCAAATATCTTTGCGCGGAATTCATCGGGAGTGAAAAAGAAATAATCTACACCGTGTTGTTCCTCGCCACGCGGCGGGCGGCTTGTTGCCGACACCGAAAAACCAAACGTGGGGTTTTGCTCCATGAGATAGTGTACCAAAGTGGATTTCCCGGAGCCCGACGGTGCTGAAAATATAACTACTTTTCCGTTGCTCATATTTTTACATTACGTTTAGGACTTGTTCTTTTATCTGTTCAAGCTCGTCTTTCATCTTCACCACGATGTTCTGCATCTCAGCATGATTGCTCTTGCTGCCAAGGGTATTTATCTCGCGCCCCATCTCCTGTGCTATAAAGCCGAGTTTTTTACCCTGGCCATGAGGCCCGTCGATGGTCTCTACAAAATAGTTCAGATGGTTGGAGAGGCGTTGTTTCTCCTCGTTTATATCGAGTTTTTCGATATAGAATATCAATTCCTGTTCAAAGCGATTCTTGTCATATTCTACACCCACCTGTTTTTCAAGGGTCTCTTTTATGCGGGCGCGAATCTTCTCGACACGCTCCTTTTCGTAGGGCTCAACACTCTTCAAAAGAGAGGAAATATTGCCGATTTTATCGAGGAATTTTGCCTGCAAGGCCTCGCCCTCCTGCTTGCGGAAGGAGAGGATATCGGCAATGGCTTCGTTTATTGCGCCAAGAGTGAGCGCCCACTCCTCATCGCCCACCTCGTAAACCTCTTTGCGGGCTATCACATCGGGCATGCGCAGCAGTGTTTCGAACAGATTCTGCGGCATGGGTATCGAGGTGGCTTTTGAAGCCTCGGTCATCTGCTCCACATAGGCCTTCATTACCTCCACGTTTATTGAAGGAGCGTCGGCCTTCTCGCCCTGCTCCACCCATAGCGAGAAATCGACCTTTCCACGTTCAAGAGCCGATGTTATGAGAGAACGTATCTCCATCTCGTGTCCCTTGAATTGCGGTGCAATGCGTGTGGATAAATCCATAGCCTTGCCATTAAGAGAGCGTATTTCAACGCAAATTTTTCTGTCCAAATAGAGCACGGTTGCCTTGCCGTAGCCTGTCATCGAGTATATCATGTCATTTAATTTTACGACGATGCGCCTTGTTGCGCTAACGCCACGTTGTTAAGATTGCAATATTATGCAAAAATAACCAATTATTCCAAAAAGCAGCACTTGCAATGCCCATTTTTTGTTACATCATCATAAAATCAACTGCCAAAGGTTGGAAGGAACCACAAACCGACCTGATAAAAACATAGGATTTAACACGATATAATATTAAAAAATATTATTTATTAGTAACTATAACATTTAATTTGTATTTTTGCAGTAAACTGCGAGAATAGGCAATTTGAAAAGCAAAAAAGAAGAAAGAGTATGGCGGTAATTTTACATATAGAGGCATCGACCGAGATTTGTTCGGTGGCATTGAGCGAGGATGGTCAGGTGTTTTTCGAGAGAGTGAACAGAGAGGAGCGTTCCCACGCAAAAGTGCTTGCACCCTACGTGGAGGAGGCGATAAACATGGCAGACAGCCGCAGCATGCCGCTGACAGCGGTGGCATTAAGTTGCGGCCCGGGGTCGTACACCAGCCTGCGCATAGCATCATCCACCGCAAAGGGCGTGTGCTATGGGCGCAACATTCCGCTTGTTGCAATACCCACGACGGCCATCATGTGCGTGCCCATGCTGCTTGGCGAGGAACTCCCCGAAGATGCTTTGCTGTGCCCCATGATTGATGCCCGCCGCAACGAGGTATATGCCACGGTATATGACAGAGCACTGAACGTGGTACAGGAGACAAGCGCTGTGATTGTTACCGAAGAGAGCTTTGCCGACCTGCTTGCCACCCGCCCCGTCTATTTCTTTGGCAACGGAGCGCCCAAGTGCAGCAGCATAATAAATCACCCGAACGCCCATTTCACCGAAAAATTCGGCAATCCGCTGGCAAAAAACATGATGCCGCTTGCCGAGCGTGCCGTGTGGGAGCAGCGTTACGAGGATATTGCATACTTTGAACCGTTCTACTTAAAGAATTTCATAGCAACAAAGCCAAAGGAGTTGCTCAAGAATTTCCAATAAGCCGTTTTTAAGTTTTACAAAACATTACCATTATGATGGAATACAATACCAAACAGAAGAGACTGCCGTTGCCCGAATATGGCCGTTCGGTACAGAAGATGGTGGACCACGCACTCACAATTGAGGATAGAGAGGAGAGGCAGAAGTGCGCACAGACGATAATAAACATCATGGGCAGCATGTTCCCCAACCTGCGCATACTGCCCGATTGGGAGCGCAAGCTATGGGACCACCTTGCCATAATGTCCGATTTCAAATTGGATATAGACTACCCCGTAGAGGTTATCAAGAAAGAAAAGTTCAACGAACCGCCACAAAGAATACCCTACCAGACCGGCGAGATAGCAAACCGCCACTATGGTCGCATTGTGGAGGATATGATTGCACACGCCTGCACAATGGAAGAGGGCGAGGAGCGCGACCGCTTCGTGGAGCTCATAATGGTGCAGATGAAGAAGAATTATATCGCGTGGAACAAAGACGGGGTTGAGGATAAAAAGATTTTTGAGGATCTGCGATTCTACTCGCAAGGGAAAATCGACATCAAAGAGGGGGAAATAAGGATAAACCCCGGAAACAGGGACAACGCACAGCGCGCAAACAAAGCACGCCAGATGGGCAAGAAAACATTCAAAAGAAAGTATTAGAAAACCGACTATAAAACCACACACCGTATGGCATCTTTTATTATTGAAGGCGGACACAAACTGAAAGGCGACATCACACCGCAGGGTGCAAAGAACGAGGTGTTGCAGGAGATTTGCGCCACACTGCTGACTGCAGAAAAGGTTACCATTGAGAACATACCCGACATTGCCGATGTGAACAACCTCATCAACCAGCTGATAAACATGGGAGTGAGCGTTACACGCAATGGAGTAGGCTGTTTCACATTCCAAGCCGACAACGTAAACCTCGACTATATTGACAGCGAGGAGTACATAAGCGGTTGCGCACGCCTGCGCGGCTCGGTAATGTTCATAGGCCCGCTGGTGGCACGCTTTGGAAAGGCGACAATGTCGGAGCCGGGCGGCGACAAGATTGGACGACGCAGGCTCGACACGCACATCATAGGCTTGCAAAAGTTGGGTGCATCGTTCAGTTTTGACCACGAACGTCGCATATACCGCATGCAGGCCAACGGATTGAAGGGTTGCACCATGCTGCTCGACGAAGCGTCGGTAACAGGTACCGCCAACATCATAATGGCGGCCGTGCTTGCCGAGGGCACAACCACCATATACAATGCCGCATGCGAGCCATACATACAGCAGCTGTGCAGAATGCTTAACAAGATGGGAGCCAAAATATCGGGCATAGCCAGCAACCTGCTCACCATTGAGGGTGTAAAGGAACTTGGCGGCTGCACGCATCGAGCGCTGCCCGATATGATTGAGGTGGGCAGTTTCATAGGCATGGCGGCTATGACACAGAGCGAGATTACAATCAAAAATGTATCGTTCGAAAATTTGGGAATAATACCCGACAGTTTCCGCCGCTTGGGAATACATTTTGAGCAGAAGGGCGATGACATATTCATCCCCGAGCAGGAGCACTACGAGATAGAATCCTTCATCGACGGCTCCATAATGAACATAAGCGACGCTCCGTGGCCCGGCCTCACCCCCGACCTTTTGAGTGTGCTTCTTGTAACGGCCATTCAGGCAAAGGGCAGCGTGCTCATACACCAGAAGATGTTCGAGAGCCGCCTGTTCTTTGTAGATAAACTTATAGATATGGGTGCACAGATAATTCTTTGCGACCCCCACCGCGCCGTTGTCATAGGGCACAACCGCAACTTCACACTCAAACCACGCTCCATGAGTTCGCCCGACATCCGTGCCGGTATTGCACTGCTCATTGCTGCCATGAGTGCCGACGGAGTGAGCCGCATCGACAACATAGAACAGATTGACAGAGGATATCAGGACCTTGAAGGCCGCCTGAACCAGATTGGTGCAAAAATAACACGTTCATAAAGATGCTGAAAAAAGAGGATTTTGTGCATTACGGAAAGTTTCTCAAGCCCCATGGCACACGAGGAGAGATAGGGTTGCAGGGCGACAGCTTCACCTTGGGCGATGACTGCGACTTTGTGGCTTGCGACATCGACGGCATTCTTGTTCCCTTCTTTTTTGAGTATTGCCACACAAAGAACAGCGATACCATGATACTTAAAATAGAGAGGATGAACAGTGCCGAGGAGGTTCGTTACCTTACCAACCGCGATGTTTATATCCCTCGCGAATGGGTTGAGGATAGCGAAAACCTCACATGGAGCTATTTCAAAGGGTTCAGTGCTATCGATAAACAGAGTGGTGCCATAGGGGAGATAACCGATATCGACGAGAGCACCATAAACACCCTTTTTGTAGTGGAGAAGAATGGCAAAGAGATACTTATCCCCGTGCAGGAGGAGTTTATAACCGACATAAACCACAAAGAGAGAACAATAACATTCGACCTGCCCGAAGGGCTTGTGTCTTTATAAAAAAGAGAGAATGCCATGAGTAAAAAGTTCCGCGCACGCCTGTTGCGCAAATACCGCCTCACCATTCACAACGAGAACAAACTTGAAAATGTGCTTGGATTCTATATATCGCCTCTTTGGGTGATACTCTCGCTCTTTGTCTCGTTCCTGCTGGTTGCCGGGGTTATATACCTGATTCTTGCATTTACGCCCGTGGGTGAATATCTGCCGGGGCGCATAAACAACAAGACACGCGAGATGCTTGTAAACTACAACCTCAAAATAGATTCGCTCAAGGAGGTGGTAGATAAACAAGACCGCTATCTTGGCAATATAAAGAACCTGATGGAGGGCAACCATCCCGCCGACAGCATAATGAACGCTCCCGAACTACCATCGACCGAAGGTATATCCATTATCACATCGGAGCTGGAGAGGGAGTTTGCCGCAGCGTTCGAGGAGCGCGAGAAATACAACCTCACCTCATACGCCACAAGCGTGGGTACACTGCACGAACTGAACCTCTATCGCCCCGCCCGCGGCATGATAATAAAAAGTTTCAACCCGCAGGACAAACACTACGGCATTGATATTGCCGAAAACCCGGGCGAGAGCGTCATTGCCATACACAGCGGCACCGTGATAATGAGCGACTACACCGCAACAGAGGGATACACAATTGCCATACAGCACCGCGAGAATCTTGTTTCGGTATATCGCAACTGCTATCAACTGCTTAAAAAAGTGGGAGACAGAGTAGCAACGGGCGAGGTAATCGCACTCCTGAGCAATGGAGAAGAAAGCGACGGCACCATAAAACCCTATCTGCACTTTGAGCTATGGCACAGAGGCAAGGCATTGGACCCCAACATTTACATTGCATTCTAAAAACAGACAAGCATAAAAAACGATATGGAGACAAACAAAAAAAGACAAATAGCGATATTGGGCTCTACCGGCTCCATCGGTACACAGACACTGCAAGTGGTCGAGGAACACCCCGAGCGTTTCGAGGTATATGCAATTACAGCCGGTACAAGAGTGAACGAACTCATTGAGCAGGCACGCAAGTTCCTGCCCCGCGTAGCCGTTATTGCCGACGAAAGCAAATATCTGCAACTGAAAGAGGCTCTTGCCGACCTGCCCATCAGAGCACTCGGCGGGTACGAGGCTCTATGCGAGGTGGTGCAGGAGAGTGCCGTGGATGTTGTGGTTACCGCATTGGTGGGATTCTCGGGCCTGCGCCCCACGATTGAGGCCATAAAGGCGGGCAAGGAGATTGCGCTTGCCAACAAAGAGACAATGGTGGTGGCGGGCGAACTTGTAAACGCGCTTGCCAACAAATATAACGTACCCATTCTGCCTGTCGATTCGGAGCACTCGGCTATATTCCAATGCCTTGCCGGCGAAATGAACAATAAGGTGGAGAAACTTATTCTCACCGCATCGGGAGGCCCCTTCCGCACTTGGGATATTGCACAGCTGGCCAACGTAACAAAAGAGCAGGCCCTGAAACACCCCAATTGGAGCATGGGCGCAAAGATAACAATAGACTCGGCCTCCATGATGAACAAGGGATTTGAGGTTATGGAAGCAAAGTGGCTCTTTGGAGTGGGAGCAGAGGATATTGAGGTGGTGGTACACCCGCAATCGGTAATACACTCGATGGTGCAGTTTGCCGACGGTGCAGTGAAGGCGCAGCTTGGCACACCCGACATGCGCCTGCCCATTATGTATGCGCTATCATACCCCGACCGCCTTACATCATCATTCCCTCGCCTCGACTTCGGCACATTGGGCGAGCTAACATTCGAAAAACCCGACTTGGAGAAGTTCCCCAACCTGCAACACGCCTACACTGCGCTGTCGCAAGGTGGTAACATTCCTTGCGTGGTGAATGCGGCAAACGAGGTGTGCGTGGCAGCCTTCCTTGCCGACCGTATTCGTTTCACAGACATGCCCCGCCTCATTGAAAAGGCCATGCAGCAGACACCCTACATACTGCAACCTACATTGGAGGATTACCTTGCAACCGACAGGGAGGTGCGCCAAATGGTTGAAGCATGGATTTAATGGTTATTATTCAGATAGATTTTATATAGTTTAAGATGGAAGTATTTTTTATACGTGCGTTGCAGTTGATTATGGCACTGAGCCTCTTGGTGCTTGTGCATGAGTTCGGACACTTTATTTTTTCACGCATATTCAAGGTGAGGGTGGAGAAATTCTACCTCTTCTTCGATTGGGGCTTTTCGCTCTTCAAATGGAAACCCAAAAACAGCGAAACGGAATATGGCATCGGCTGGATTCCCCTTGGAGGATATTGCAAAATATCGGGTATGATAGATGAGTCCATGGATACAGAGCAGATGAAACAGCCCATGCAGCCTTGGGAGTTCCGTTCAAAACCGGCATGGCAACGCCTGCTTATAATGATTGGTGGCGTTATGTTCAATTTCATTCTCGCCATGTTCATTTATGCAATGATTATGTTCACATGGGGCGAGAGCTACACCGATATACGCAAAGCCACATACGGCATGGAGTTCAACGAGAATGCCAAATCGATGGGTTTTGTCGATGGCGATATTATTCTGAAAGTGGATGACCGGGATGTGGAGCGTTACAGCGTGGATTTGCTGCGCGCCATTGCCGATGGCAAAACCGTTACCGTGCTGCGTGGCGGACAAGAGGCCGTAGTAAATATCCCCGAGGATTTCGGCCTTTTGGATATGGGCAAAGAGACACCCTTCATGCAGTATCGCATTCCGGCTGTGATAGACAGCATTTTCCCCGCATCGCCTGCCGCCGTGGCCGGCCTGCATAAGGGAGATAGCGTGGTGAATATCAGAGGCGAGAATATCGGTTCGTGGAACGGACTTATGATTGCCATGAAGAAGATGCAGGAAAATGGCATAAACAGCATAGATGTAACCATTATGCGCGACAGCCTTGTAACCCTCACCGCACAGGTTGACAGCACATATAAGCTGGGAATAACACCCTGCGCCCCCAATTACCCCATAGAGAAAATAACATATAACTTTTTTGAGGCATTCCCCGCAGGCATCGCTTATGGCTGGAACGTGCTCACAGGCTATGTGAGCGATTTCAAATACCTATTCTCTAAGGAGGGCGCACAATCGGTGGGCATGTTCGGCACCATTGGCAGCCTATTCCCTGCCATGTGGGATTGGCACCAATTCTGGCTCATGACAGCAATGCTATCGCTCATTCTTGCCGTAATGAACAGCCTGCCTATACCCGCGCTCGATGGTGGTCATGTGGTATTCCTGCTCATTGAGGTTATAACAGGGCGCAAGCCAAGCGATAAGGTGTTGGAGTATGCACAGATGGTGGGCATGCTCATACTGCTTGGGCTTTTTGTCTTGGCTACATTCAACGATGCCATGCGTTTTATTTTCTAATTTATAGAACAAGCAACTTATGAGACACATTATTCTTTTAATCATGGGAATGCTTATATGTGCCTGTGCCGCCAACAGACAGCCCCATGCAGAAGCCGATACCACAAAAACAGACATGACCGAAACAATAGAAAAGGGAATTATGGCAACAGCAGAGAAAGTTGCACCCATGCCCCACGACGACACGCAGAGTTTTGCCACAACCCTTTTCAACACCGTAAACAGCAACAGCGACGAAGAGAACATCTGCATATCGCCTGCAAGCGCAATGTGGGCACTCTCCATGACTGCCAACGGTGCAGAGGGAAACACAGCCAATCAAATATATGCCGCATTGGGATACCCCGCAGCGGCAAAGCAACGTGCAGCCTTCAACACCTTGCAGAAAAACAGCATAGAGGCTGCTGAAAAGAATGAGAAAGCGGTGGTGAACATTGCCAACTCCATTTGGATAAACCATAAGATAAAACTTAAAGAGCCCTTCATAAACACCAACAAGCTGTTCTACGATGCCGAGGTAAAACACACCGCCTTTGACGATGCCGCTGTAACCGAGATTAACAAATGGTGCAGCGAAAAGACCAACGGAAAGATAGAATCCATTCTAAAAGAGAGCAACCCGGCTACACTGCTCATGCTTATAAACGCGCTCTACTTCAATGCAAAATGGGCCAATCCGTTTGACAAGGGGCAGACGAAGAAGGCTCCATTCACAAAAGCTGATGGAGAGGTTATAGAGGTGGATATGATGCACCAGCAACGCCATGCAACATACTACGAAGATGAGCTCATGCAGGCAACCACAAGGCCGTTCCTGTATAACGAATATTACATGACACTGATTCTACCACGCGAGGGCGTTACCATAGAACAGCTGGCCGAGGCATTGCCCGAGAGATACAAGAAGATTGATACCGAAGAAACCGATTGCCTGTTGAAACTCGCAATGCCTAAGTTCAAGTACGAGTTCGGCACAAGCCTTAAAGCCACCCTGCAAGCGATGGGAATGGAAGAGCCATTTACCGACGATGCCCACTTTGGCGAAATATCGAAAACGCCCGTGCGCATAGACGATGTGGTGCAGAAGACATATATAGCCGTGGATGAAGAGGGTGCAGAGGCTGCAGCCATTACCTTTGTGCAACTATGCGGATTGAGCATGTTGCGCCCGCAGGAGCCCAAGACCATGATTATGGACCGCCCGTTCATATATGCCATAAAAGATAGGCGCAGTGGCGACATTCTATTCATGGGTAAGGTTGGCAACCCCAATAAATAAAGAAAACAAACTATATATAATTATGAGAAAGATATTAAGCATGATGTTGCTGCTTGCCATGGCAGTAACCGTAACAGGCAAAGGGCCCAAGTATGTATTTTACTTTATCGGCGACGGCATGGGACCATCGCACGTGCTTGGAACAGAACTATTTTTAGGCGAGAAAGAGGGTGTTATCGGCCGCCCCGCAAAGCTATGTTTTACACAATTCCCACACACGGCCTTTGTAACCACCTTCTCGGCAAGTAACGGAGTAACCGACTCTGCGGCATCGGGAACAGCTCTTGCAACAGGGCAGAAGACCAACAACGGACATCTGGGAGTGAACCCCGACGGCGAGCCTGTTTACAGCGTGGCACATGCCGCCAAGCAATCGGGCTATGCAGTGGGCGTGGCAACCACTGTATGCATTAACCACGCCACCCCCGGCGCCTTCTATGCACACAACAAGAGCCGCAACAACTACCACGACATTGCACAGGAGATGATTGATGCCGACTACGACTTCTATGCCGGCGGTGATGTGAAATGCAGCGAGGAGCAGCGCAAGGCCTTTTACACCAAGGCCGGAGAACACGGCTACGCCATTGCCCGCGGATATAACGACTATTTTGTAAAATCGAACTACGCCAAAAAGATTATGCTATACCAGGAGAAGGTAAGGGAGGATATCCCATATGCAATAGACCGCGACGGCAAGGACCTCACCCTGGCACAGATAACCGATGCTGCCATCGACTTTTTGCAGAATAAAAGCAAAAAGGGGTTCTTTCTTATGGTTGAGGGCGGAAAGATAGATTATGCATCGCACAGCGACGATGCGGCAACAGCTTTCCATGAAGTACTCGATTTCAATGCAGCAATAGCTCGCGCCGTGGAGTTCTATAAAAAGCACGAAGACGAAACACTTATTATTGTTACAGCCGACCACGAGACAGGCGGCCTTGTACTTGGTTACAGCGGTGCATACAAACTGAACTTAAAAGCACTCGACAGCCAGAAGGCAAGCGAAGACAAGCTAAAAGAGATAATGCGCACAAAGGCGATGCAACGCATGATTATGCGCTGGGAGGATATGCAGGCCGTTATCACCGAAAACACCGGCTTGTGGAGAGAACTCACCCCCAACAAGCAAGAGGAGGCAGCCATGAAGCAACTGTTTGAGGAGGGTAATGCCAACCCCGAGAAACGTGTTGAAAAGTTTGAGGCCATTGCCACCGTTGCAAAAAACGCCATTAACCGCATAGCACTTGTGAGCTGGGCAAGCCCCAACCATTCGGGCACGTTTGTGCCGCTATTTGCCATAGGCGAGGATGCCGATGAATTCCATGGAGTGATAGACAACACCGATATTCCCAAGATTATTAAAAAGGTTGCCGGGTACAAATAAAAAAATATGGCTTGCAAATTCGAACTTGAATTGCAAGCCATATTTTTTATGGGGTTATATACGAAATCACACTACTTTGTCATTTTGACGACTGAAAGGAGGAAATTACCTTTTTTATTAACCTACACCTGTTTACTGATATCTCAAACTTTGACCAATGCGCAAAATTGTACGTGAATTTATGCCATTGAGTTTGAAGATTGTCCTTTGCGATACCCCATGCTTGCGGGCAATGGTAGATACCGTTTCGCCCTTACGCACCTTGTGATACTTGGGCTCGGGACCCTCGACAATCATTCTGCCACTCTTTGCATCGTACCTGCGTGTACCCGGTTTATAATAGGTATAATATTCGCAGGTAGCCCTTTGATTGGGGAAATCGAAGAACAATGCGGGATTCAGCGCCTTGCCCATAAGCACAGTCTCGAAATGCAGGTGCGGCCCTGTGCTACGGCCCGAATTACCTCCAAGACCTATGGGGTCGCCCGCCTTCACATTCTGGTCCTGTGTAACCAATTTGCGTTGCAAGTGAGCATACACGGTTTCAAGGCCGTTGCTATGGCGTATAACCACATAGTGCCCATATCCGCGACGCTGATATGCAGTGATACGCACTTTGCCATCAAAGGCTGCGCGTATGGTATCGCCACGCTGCACCTTAATATCAAGGCCGTGGTGCGCTCTGCGGCGGCGGGGACGGTAGCCGAACACATCGGTTATTTTGGTATTTGTGGTGGGCATCGCGTATCTACGCAAATCTATACGCAAGGAATCGGGCAACTTTGCGGTGTAGTGTACGCCGCTGTTCTCCCATGTAGGGTAAAGTTCGTCAGAGGGGATAATGAATCCCTCGTTAAGCAGGGCTGTGTGCAGTTCCAACGAGTCGCTTAACTCCATTGGAGCATCGACAGCAGCAGGGCGAGGCATGGCATCTTGTGCCGCCACACCCATAAATGCCAAAGAGGCTGCCGCCGAGATAAGAATACGCTTAATAGTCTTCACTCTGCGAACTTATTTGAATTTGATACTCTCCTCGCCACCATATTCAAAAGAGGTTACAGCCGACTCGTAGTCGAACAACTCGCCCTCCTTGAAGAAACGGTTAATTTCAATTTGTGCATTTTCCACAGAATCGGAAGCATGAACCACGTTCTGCTCGCCACTCATAGAGAAGTCGCCACGGATGGTTCCGGGCAAAGCCTTGCGCGAATTAGTGGCACCCACCATAAGACGCACGGTTTCAACTGCCTCGGCACCCTCCAAACAACAAGCGATTATGGGGGCAGCCTGCATTGAGGCCTTCAAATAGGGGAAGAAAGGACGCTCTTTGAGGTGAGCATAGTGCTCGTTCACAATCTCGTCGGTCATGAACATCATTTTTACACCTGCAAGACGCAGACCTTTACGCTCAAAGCGAGTGATAATGTCGCCTGTCAAGCCGCGCTGAATAGCGTTGGGCTTAATAAGAATGAGTGTTTTCTCCATTTTTACAGTTTATTTATACGTATAAATGCCACACCGCTTGTGGCCCTAATAATGCATTATGGCACAAAAGTAATAAAAAACTTTATAAAATAGCGAATATTAAAGAATTAACTTTTACTAAAATATACAAAAACATGAATCTTTGAGCGGTGGCGGAGCGTAACAACCAATCGGCAGCACAGGAGAAAAAATCACGAAATTGCGCCCCAATTACGGTTGTCGCGGCGTTTTATCTCGCGCAGGCGTTCCCACAAAATGCGGTAAACAGGGCTCTCGCACTGCGGGTCGGCATCCACAATCTCGCGTGCCACCTCGCGCACATACTGCAACAACTGCTCGTCGCGAGCAAGATTGGCAATCTTCAAATCAAAGGCTATACCACTCTGCTGGGTACCCTCGATATCACCCGGGCCACGCAGTTTAAGGTCGGCCTCGGCAATCTCAAAGCCATCGTTGCTGCCCACCATAATCTCCATGCGCTTGCGGGTATCCTCGGATAGTTTGTAATCGGTTACAAGAATACAATAGGACTGCGATGCTCCTCGCCCCACCCTGCCGCGCAACTGATGCAGCTGCGAGAGGCCGAAACGCTCGGCATTCTCAATAACCATGACCGAGGCATTGGGCACATCCACTCCCACCTCTATAACCGTGGTGGATACAAGCATCTGTGTTTCGCCCTGCGCAAAGCGACGCATCTCCTCGTCTTTTTCCTTGGGCTTCATCTTGCCGTGCAGCTTGCTCAGGCGATAATCGCAGAAGATATTGCAGAGCTGTTTGTAGCCATCTTCAAGATTTTTAAGGTCGAGTTTCTCGCTCTCGCTTATAAGTGGATAAACCACATACACCTGCCGCCCCTCTTGCAGTTGGCGGCGGATAAAGGAGTACATCTGGTCGGCACGGTTACGGAATATATGCTGCGTGCTTATTGGTTTGCGCCCGGGCGGCAGTTCGTCTATCACAGAGACATCGAGGTCGCCGTAAAGCGTCATTGCAAGGGTACGTGGAATGGGGGTTGCCGTCATCACAAGAACATGGGGCGGTATATTGTTTTTCATCCACATTTTGGCACGCTGCACCACACCGAAACGGTGCTGCTCATCAATTACCACAAGGCCTATGTTGCGGAACTGCACATTATCCTCGAGCACAGCGTGGGTGCCCACAAGGATATCCACCGAGCCGTCGGCAAGCCCCTCCAAAATGGCGGGCCTCTCCTTCTGCTTGGTGCTGCCTGTGAGCAGGCGCACATCCACAGGCAACCCCTGTAACATGCGGCTGATGGTTGCATAGTGCTGCTCGGCAAGAATCTCGGTGGGCGCCATTATACAGGCCTGATAACCATTATCTTTGGCAAGAAGCATGGAGAGCAATGCAACAAGGGTTTTTCCACTGCCCACATCGCCCTGAACAAGGCGATTCATCTGGCGGTTGCTGTTTACATCGCGGCGTATCTCCTTTACCACCCTTTTTTGCGCACCTGTAAGTTCAAACGGCAATTTTTCAGAATAAAAACGGTTGAAACAATCACCCACCTTGGCAAACCTATGCCCAAGATAACGCATATTGCGGTCTTTGGCATAGTGCAGAATATTCAGCTGTATGTAAAAAAGTTCCTCGAATTTCAGGCGATACTGCGCCGCCTGCAATTCGCTGTTGTTTTTAGGAAAATGTATGGCACGCAGTGCCGTTGCAAGCGGCACCAATTTATGCTTGGATATTATTTCGGGTGTAAGTGTTTCGGCTACTTCCCTTTCCATCAACTGAAAAAGGTTGTTCATGAGCTTGGCTATCGCAAGCGAGTTAAGCCCGCTGCGTTTCATCTTCTCGGTGGTATTGTAATAGGGTTGCAACCCCATCTCACTCAACTGCACCGAGGCCGCCACATCAATATCGGGGTGAGCAATGTTCACACGGCCGTTGAACATTGTGGGCTTTCCGAAGATAAGATATTTTTCGCCCAGCTTGTACCTGTTCTTCACATATTTTATACCGCGAAACCACACCAAATCGACAAAACCCGTGCCATCGGTAAAGTGAGCCACCAAGCGACGACCCACACCCTCGCCCATCTCCTCAAAGCTGCGTATCTCGCCACACAACTGCACAAAAGGCATATTGCCTGTGAGCTCCGCCACCTTGAAAAGGCGGCTCCTATCCACATATTTATAGGGGAAATAGTACAACAAGTCATACAGGGAATATATTTTCAATTCCCTGTTAAGCAAGGAGGCACGCTGCTCACCCACTCCCGGCAGATACTTTATATTCCTTGTTGTGAGGTCCAGCATTGCATTATGGTATTTGCAATGAGCAGGTCGTATGGTGTTGTAAGTTTTATATTCTCGCGGTTGCCCTCTACGCCCACAACAGGATGTCCCATAGCCTCCACCACCGAGGCATCATCGGTAAAAGACTCCACAAAGCGCTGCTGATAAGCCTCGCGCAATACCGACAGCTTGAACACCTGGGGCGTCTGCACCAAACGATAACGGTCGCGCGGAACCACCTCGCTCGCACCATTGCTGCCTATTATGTGGCGCAAGCTATCATTAATCTCTATCATGGGAATGGCAGCTCCACTGATAAGAGCCTCGCGGTAGGTATCGTCATATACACGCTGCGACACAAAGGGGCGCACTCCATCGTGAACCCCCACAATGGCATCATCGATATCATCTACAAGCGCAAGACCATTCTGCACAGAATGGAAACGGGTAGTTCCACCTGCGGCAAGCATCATAGGCACCTCAAAGGCATACTCCTTGCAGAGCGACTTCCACAAATCCATATGCTCCTGTGGCAATACAAGCACAATCTGCAACGAGGGATCGATAGCATGCAGATGCTCCAATGTAACCATCAGCACCGGTTTCCCTGCCAACAACTGAAACTGCTTGGGAGTATCGCCACCCATACGCGTGCCTTTACCACCGGCAACAACTATAATATATCTTTTCATTATTTATCGAATTGCATCTGCGAGCGCAAGGTATTCACAACCTCCTCGCCACAGAATCGTTTTACAATAGCAAAGCCAAAATCGAACGATGCACCGGGGCCGCAAGCGGTAATTATATTACCATCCTCCTCCACGGCTGTTGCTGTATAAACTGCACCAAAGAGGTCGCCCTCGCAACCCGGATAGCAAGTAGCCTTGCGGCCTGCGAGCAACCCTGTACGGCCAAGTACCATGGGCGCAGCGCATATTGCAGCGAGCAACTTGCCATCGGCGGCAGCCTTTTTCAGTTCGGCACGCAAAGGCTCGCATGCCGACAGATTGTCGGTACCCACACCGCCGCCGGGGAGCACAAGTGCCACGGCATCGGCAAAAGCGGCATCCTCAAAAAGCATATCGGCAACAACAGTTACCCCCTGCGCCGACACAACCTCTTTGCGGCCCATGATTGATGTTGTTACAACATCCAAGCCGGCACGACGCATCACATCCACGGGAGCCAAAGCCTCGACGGTCTCAAAGCCATCGGCGAGAAAAAGAAATATTTTGCTCATGATTATCATCTTTTTTGGAGATATCAATGATATCCCTTTTTTATTTTAATTTGAAGTAGTATGTAATTGTTCCCTGTTGGTTATTCACGGTACTCACTTTGTTAAACACCGCTTTGCGGGCTGCATCGAGCGCGGCACGGCGCAAGGAGGCATTGGCAGTGTTAGTGCGGGAATTTATTGTTGCCTGTATAACACGGCCCTCGGGATTTACGGTTATTGTTACCACCACGCGCCCCTCTTCCTGCACATTGTACGACGGACGAGGCAGGGAGCCCATGAGTGAACGGCCGCCAAGGTCGCAGCTGCCATAACCGCCGGTGCCGCTTACAACGCCCTCTTGGGAATTTCCTTGCGGCGAGCCTTGTGTTCCATTGCCCATGGCAGCATCGCCACGGCCTTGCATGGTTGTCCCCTTGCCAAACGCTCCTGCAATGCGCGAGTTGGCCACGCGGGCAAGTTCTTCTGCTTCGCGGCGTTGGCGTTCGGCCTCTTGCGCCCTGCGTTCAGCCTCCAACTGCTCGGCAGTTTTCTTGGGAGTTTCCACCCGCTTTTTATCCTGTTTTTTATCGCTGCTCGGGAGTGCCACGGTGGGCTCGTCGGCTTGTGTAACAAGAGGCTCGGCCGGCGATGTGGAGGGCGGTGGAACGGTGGTTGTTACAGGCGATGGAATGGGAGCGACATTTACCTCGGTATATTGGTAGGCATCGCCACTTGCCAATTCGGTATTTCCCAAGATAACAGGCACACCCGCCTCGGCCTGCGGCAGCGGTTTCCTTATCACCAGCAACCACAGGAGCAAGAAGAGCAGCAGATGGGCCACAGCGGTTACCGCCAAGCCCCAGGCTTGTTCCTTTGTTATCTTTTCCATCACTTTCTATCGGGACGGCGCGTTGCAAGCACCATCTTAAAGTTATTCTCGTTGGCTATGTTAAGCACCTTCACAATTTCGCGATAGGGGATGTTCTCGTCGGCATAAAGAGCCACGTACATCTCGGGTTGCTTGGCTGCACAATCGAGCAGGAAAGCGGTTATATTATCGGGCGAGATGGGCATCTCGTCCTCGTTGCCGAATGCCGAATAATAGTTCAAATCCTTATCTATTATTATGCGGGCGAGGGGCTTTGCCGCCGTCTGCTGGCTACCTTGCGGGAGCAACACCTTTATGGCATTGGGGGTAACCATTGTGGAGGTTATCATAAAAAAGATTAGCAACAGAAATATAATGTCGGTCATCGACGACATAGAGAACATATCTATTGCCTTGGTCTTTCTTTTAATCATTGTTACTCAAATAAAGGAGTGTTATTAATTCTTCTCTTTAAGTTCGGCGGCAATCTCCATGAAGGCAATAATCTCGCCCTCCATGTCGTTTTGCGCTCTATCAACGCGTGCCACAAGGTAGTTATATGCAAAAATCGCAACAATACCCACAATAAGACCACCCACTGTGGTAATCATAGCCTCGTATATACCGCCCGACAGGAGTGATACATCGATGTTGTTACCAGCATTGGACATCTCCCAAAAGGCCTGCACCATGCCGGTTACCGTTCCCAAGAAACCAATCATGGGGCCCACGGCCGCTATGGTGGAGAGTACAGGAAGCCCCTTTTCGAGGTTGGCTATTTCGAGCCCGGCGCTGTTGTCCATGGCCTGACGCATATAGGTGGTAGAGAGGCCGTAAGCCTTCAATCCTTTTTCAAGCACGCGCGACACGGGAGTATTTTGGTTGTGGCAATAATTTATTGCCGATTTTATATCGTTGTCCTTTATATTGTCGTGCAGACGGTCGAGAAGATAAGGGTTTTTCTTCATCGCCTTGCGGAAGGTTGCATAACGCTCGGCAAATATGTAAATACCGATGACTGACAGGATGGCAAGCACCACCATAATCCAGCCACCTTTTACGGCAAGGCTCCACACGTTCATAGTTTCGGCAACCGGCTCGGTGAGCACCATCAAAGAGTCTTGTGCCACGGCTGTAGTTTCTGTAATTGCAGTAAGCAAATTCATAGTTTGGTTATATTATTTTATTAAACAATCCTGATATGCCTTAATGGTTTTTTCGAGGCCCAGATAAAGGGCGTCGCACACGAGAGCATGCCCGATGGATACCTCATCGACCCATGTGATGACATCGGTAAAATATTTCAAATTCTCGAGGCTCAAGTCGTGCCCGGCATTAAGCCCTATACCCAACTGCTTTACACGAATCGCTGTTTGCAGGAAGGGCTCTATTGCCTTCTCGCGATTACGCGCATATTCGTGTGCATAAGGCCCTGTATAGAGTTCCACACGGTCGGCACCTGCCTTGGCGGCAAATTCGGCCATGCGGGGCGATGCATCGATAAAGATACTGCTACGAATACCCGCCGCACGCAGGTCGTTCATTACATCGCGCAAGAAATCCTGCTCCTTTTCGGTGTCCCAACCACTGTTCGATGTCAGTTGCTCTGGTTTATCGGGCACAAGGGTAACCTGCGAGGGGCGCACACGCAGAACAAGGTCCATAAAATCCTTTGACGGATAACCCTCGATATTGAATTCGGTGCGCAAGATTGCAAGCAGAGCGGGTACATCGGCACGGCGTATGTGGCGCTCGTCGGGGCGCGGATGCACGGTTATGCCATCGGCACCAAAAAGTTCACAATCCTTTGCCACCTTCAAAATATCGGGATTATTACCCCCGCGAGCATTCCTTATGGTAGCAATTTTGTTTATGTTTACACTTAATTTTGTTTTCATATATCCCAGTTGCAAATAAACGTATTATGCGTATTTTAGTAATTTGAAAGCAAAATTACTACAAATAATAATATTTAGATAATAATTTATCTTAAATTTGCACACAAAGAGATAATGGCCTATGAAATTTGCGATATTCGGTAACATACACCAAACAAAAAAGTCGGAGAGCATAGACGAGCTGTTCGGCACCATAAAAAAATGGGGCGACAGCTACGCAATAGACCGCCCGTTTTATGAATTCCTATGCGAAAGCCGCCAACTACCCATAGAAGGAGCCGAAATCATTGAGGGCGACGACTTTACGGCCGACATTGCCATAAGTTTTGGCGGCGATGGCACCCTGTTGCGCACCGCAAGCCGCGTTGGCCGCAAGCCCATACCCATATTGGGAATCAATGCCGGGCGGCTTGGATTCCTTACCTCCACTGCCAACAGCGACATAGAGCACATAATAGAGCGCATACACGAAGGAGAATACCTCATTGAGGAGCGCAGCCTCATTGAGGCCACAGCCGCAAACGGCAAGATAGAGAGCTACCCCGTGGCACTCAACGAGATTGCCATAATGAAACACGCCTCATCGTCGATGATGACATTAGAAGCCACCCTCAACGGTAAGGAGAAGATAACCTACCAGGCCGACGGCCTCATAGTGGCAGCACCCTCGGGCTCCACAGGCTACTCGTTGAGCGTGGGCGGCCCCATCATAGCCCCCGATGCCAATGTGATAGTGCTCACACCCATTGCACCGCACAGCCTCAGCGCCCGCCCCATTGTGCTGAGCGACAGCACCACCATAGAGATAAAGGTAAACAGCCGCAGCCACAACTACCTGATTGCCATTGACGGGCGCAACGAAAGCTGCGACGAGGGCACCATTATCACGGTAAAAAAAGCCGACTACAAACAACTCATTGTGCGCCGCCGCGAGCACTCGTTCATCCTCAACCTGCGCGAGAAACTTATGTGGGGAGCCGACCAAAGGGAATAACCCGCTTGCAAGAAACATTTTCTTTATAGAATTTAGTATTTTAGCAACCTTGTCGCTATATTCGCGTTTACTTTTGCCAGAAAAAATTATGTGGAACTACAAATTGGGCTATAAAGCCGTAATCGTATTTTTTGTTATAGCTATCGTATCTGCGAGTTGCAGCAAGAACATAAAAGAAGATATCTATTTTGTACTAAATGAATATGGGCTCATTCACCCACAAGAAACAGCAATAGAATTACCATTAAATAAGCAACAGATTGAGCAAGTTTTCACTATAAAAGACTTCTGCAACGAAGATTATGATAGCATATTTGTTGTGCCACCATACTATTATACAAAGCAAACGGAATTTGCTAATCTTGCTATGTCGTATAAGTTAAGGAGCAAATGTGATTATTTTATAAATTTCGATACCTTTTCCACAATTCTTTTTATGACCAAGGGCAAAATTAAAGCCTATGCAGTAATTAAAAGGAGTGATACAGATTTTGCAACAAGGGATTTTGAGAAACAACACCTATTCCCCATAGAACAACAATTTATATTGGACAAAGAAAGGAAGGTACACATTTACAACAAGTAGCCGACCAAAGGAAATATAAAAATTGAGGAGCACGCGTGCTCCTCAATTTTTATATTATTCCGCATACAGCGAATTTATGGGGTTATCGTTTGCTACACCATAGGCACGAACCAACACTATAACCGAGGTTACGGCCGCCACCGCCACCAATGCAAAAACAAATATCCACGGTGTTATGGGAACAGGGTAGGCAAACCCTTGCAACCAGCCCGATACTATTATATACCCTACCGGCAAAGCCACCACAAAACTTGCAAGTACAATCTTCACATATTGCCATACAAACATAAGCAGAATATCATTTACCGATGCACCGTGCACCTTGCGCAAGGCAATCTCGCGGCGGCGGTACTGTGTTTCAAAGAACACCAGCCCAAACACTCCCATCAATGACAAAGTAATGGATATCAACGAGAAGATGCCCACAACAAAGGCAAAGCCCTCCTCACTCTGATATGCAGAGGCTATCTGATGTGATAGTGCCTCAAATTCAAGCCTCTTGATTGCTTCATCTTCCACACTCTTCCCTGTCAATTGCGCAAAGCACTCTCTTACATACGCATAGAACTCTTCGACAGGGACACCCGGAGCTGCCTTTATATATGGGCAATAAGATGCCGGTTGCTTGGTGCCCATCACTATAAATGCGAACGGAACGGTATTCATGCTCAAAGGCCTGAAGTTAAAGTCCTTGCAAAAACCCACAATGGGAGCATCGCCATTCCAAGCACCTACAACATCACCCACTTTAAGGTTATAGGCATCGCGTGCCTTTTCATTGAAGATATAAACTCCGCTGCTGTATTCGTCTTCCAAAACAAAATCGCGCCCCTCCACAATTTCAATTCCAAGCATTCTTAAAAACGAGTATGAAACCGGCATCACCTGAAACGATATACTCTCACCTTCGTCGCGCCCCTTGACGTGGCGGCCCCAACCCATACGGTAGTCGCGAATCATATATCCGTCATGGGCAAAAGCAACATCTTCCACCAACAACGACTGTTTAAGAATACTTTCGAACTCAAGATGCTTGGTACTGACATAAACCACATGCACATTCTCCTTGTCGAAACCCATATCATAATTAACCATATAATTGGTCTGATGCTTAATGAACATAGTAACTATTATAAGCACCAATGTTATAAAAAACTGCACAGAGAGCAACGCATAGCGCAGGCGGCGGCCTGCCACCGTGTTACCGAACGATTTTTTAACCGCAAAGGCAGCCGACACCGACGTGAGATAGTATATGGGATATATACTTGTGGCAACAGCCATCAACAGAGCCAATATCACAAATTTAAGCACGGTAGGAAGATTTTCGCTCAAATATATGGGCTTGCGCATAATTTCGTCATAGTTTATTTCGGGAGCCACAAACACTATTATCAATGCCGCAAGCAGCAAGGCAATGGTAACAATACCCAGCGACTCGAACAGCAGACGCAGACGCAACAGCCACAAGGGAGCCCCGAACACCTTTTCCACATTCATACGCCTCACGCGCCCGGGCAGCATCGCCATAAAGAAATTGAAATAGTTCACAAAAGCAATGAGCAGTATTGCCGCAACTATAATAAGCTGGGTATATGACAAATCCTTGTCTATAACAAGGCCCAAAGAGTGTGTATCGGTATCGAAGGCAGCCTCACTTAGCGGGCACAATTCTATCGGCACCTCCTTTTTAAGGGAGTCGAGCGAAATTTCCATACCCTCCTGCTGCATAAGGCTGTTGTAGCAGTTCTCTATGAAGGCATCCTTCAATTTCTTGTCTTTAAGCTTGTAGAAATAGTTGTAATTGCCGTTTACATTGTCATTTATGAGTTTCTGCGTAGGAGGGTCGGCTATGTAGGACTGCAAGCCTGTGAACCAGCAGTTGTCGGGGAAATCCTCGAAAATGGCACAAACGGTGAGCGAGCGGCGCTGATAGACATCGTAAATGACATCGCCCACCCAAAAGCCGTGGGCACGCGCAAACGATTCGCACAATATAATGTTATTGTCTATTTCAAGGTCATCTACATTGCCATCTATAATATTGAAACCCATAACCTTGGGCATAGCGGCATACCCCCAGTTCTCCTGTATTGTTACAGTATCCTCGCGCTCCCCCACCGGCACCCTTATGGGCAGCGGGCTGGTTCCGATATACCTTTCCATTTTGCCAAAACCCTCAAGAATATCCTCATTGGCAGAGGCAAAGCGGTGTGCCAAGTTGGCCGTAACAAACGCAGTCCTCTCAAAAGGAGCCTCAGGCCCTGCGGTGGGATATTTGCCAAACTGCAAGCGAAAGGTACTGTCGGCATCGCGCAGAGTGCTGTTATACGTAAGTTCATTTACCCCCCAAAGGAACAGCACGTATGCCGATGCAAAGGCCACGCTCATTCCCAAGATATTCAGCAGCGAGGATACCTTGTAGCGTTTAAGATTGGATATAAAATTCTTTATCATAATCAAGTTCTATAATTTATTGAGATACTTCACTTCGTTCAGTATGAACTCATTATATATCACTTATAATTTTTCATCTAACGAATCCACCACCTTACCATCGAAGAGATTTATTATGCGGCCGGCATACGAGGCATCGCGCAGCGAGTGGGTAACCATTACAATGGTGGTGCCCGCTTTGTTGAGCTCGCGCAACAGCTCCATCACCTCGATGCCGTTCTTTGAATCGAGGTTACCTGTGGGTTCATCGGCCAATATAAGCCCGGGCCTGTAAACCAATGCACGTGCAATGGCAGCACGCTGCTGCTGGCCACCCGACAGTTGCGCGGGATAGTGGTGCAAGCGGTGCGAAATGCCCATACGCTCCACCACCTCGCTCACACGCCTGCGGCGTTCCTTGCCCTTTACTCCCAAATAAGTGAGTGGCAAAGCCACGTTCTCTTCCACGGTGAGCTCCTCAATGAGGTTGAAACTCTGGAAAATGAAACCTATCTTGCCACGGCGGTACGCGCTACGCTCCTTTTCGCGCAGGGCAGCAACCTCCTTGTCGCCTAAATAGTAGGTGCCTTCGGTGGGAGTGTCGAGCAGGCCCAAGATATTTAGCAACGTGGATTTTCCACAGCCCGAGGGGCCCATAACAGCCACAAACTCGCCCTCTTTAACATCTATTGAAACGCCGTCAAGGGCTATCGTCTCCATTAAGTCTGTTCGAAAGACTTTTCTTAAATTTTCAGTTTTCAAGTTCATATTATTCCTGTATTAGTCAATTTACATTTATGTTGCCTCAAAAAAATCATTTAGATATACCACCTTCGTTCGATATGACAGCAATGATGAA
Organism: Bacteroidaceae bacterium; assembly: GCA_017451695.1. GTDB lineage: Bacteria > Bacteroidota > Bacteroidia > Bacteroidales > Bacteroidaceae > HGM04593. The sequence continues at coordinate 77,862 of JAFTNW010000020.1, read as the reverse complement.
ATTCGGTAACAATGGCTAAACCTCTATATTGCTATTTTAGTCATTTTCTATTATTATCTCCTCGGCATCGCCCATTATATCGTAGCCCGCCACTATTACCTTGTCGCCTGCCGAAAGACCGCTCTTCACCTCGTAGTACATGGGATTCTGCAGCCCCAATTCCAAAGGTACACGCACGGCGCGCCTGCCATCGCTGCATAGTTTGTATATCCACTTACCGGCTGTCTTTACATAAAAATCGCCTTTTGGCAGTAGCACTGCCGTAGTGGCCGAGCCTAATTCTATTCTTGTGAGGTAACTTTTGCCTATACGGGCGTTCTGCGGTACAGAATCAGCAAAGAGCATCTCCACGGTAAACGCGCCGTTATTCACCTCGGGTATCACACGGCTCACAAACAGATTGTATGTACTGCCATCATAGCTGACCGTGGCGGCTTGCCCCGTTGTTATGCGGTCTATATAATATTCGCTCACATTCAGCTGCAATTTGTAGCCGTCAAGCACCTTTATTTCACATAACTCCTCGCCGGCCCCCACCTGCTTGCCCGATGTTACCGACAGGCTGCTCAACAGCCCATCGGCCGTTGCAAAAATAATCAAATCACGTAGTCTTTCGCTGCTGCGCCACAGTTTCTTTTGCTCTGTCGCAAGGTCGGCATCGAGCATCTCTCGGCGTATTACATTCATTGCAGAATCCTGCACAAGGCTTTTCATCTGCAACTCGGCTGCCGTTTTTCTGTAATTGTATTCGTCTTGCGAGACCTCAAGTTCGGCCTTGCTTTTTATTCCCATACGAAACTCCTCGCAATCGAGGTTGTATTGCTTTTCGAGGCGGCGTAGCTCGTATGTAGTCTGCAAAGTCTGTTGCTGCAGGGTGAGCGATTTCTGTTCCATCTCAATTATGCGCTCCTTGTAATTGTTTACACTCTTGTGGTAGGTGTCGCGCATATCGTCGATATTGCGCTCGAGCTCGGGGTTGGCAAGCAGGAGTATGGTATCGCCCTTGCGCACCGCAGCTCCGTTGTCGGCTACCACACGCTGCACCATACCACCCTCTTTTGCATTTATTCTGTGTGTTCGAATGGGATACAGCACACCGTCGCTGTTCACATACTCTATAAAGTCGCCCTCCTGTACCTCGACAACCCGCACCGAAGTTGCCGACACGCGCTGCCTGCTTGGGGAGAGGGCTATAACAAGCATATAGGCCAAAAGCAGGAACAGCACTGCTGCGCCGGCTATGTGAAAACGATATTTCACATACCATGCCTTTTCTTTCAATTGTATATCCATATTTTAATCCTTTACAAGTTCTTCAATAAGACGGTTGCGCTCAAAATCGTAGCGGGTGAGGCTGCGCAATGTATAATACAAGTCCCAATAGGTGGCGAGCGATGCCACATAGGCACGGAAGGCGGTATCCTTCTCGTTCATTGCATCGTTCAGATGCAGCACGGTAGAGCGCCCCATAATATAGAGTTTACGGGCAACCTCGTAGCGATGTGCGGCAGTGGCCTTTGTACGGCGGGCTATATCCACTCTGCGCCATTGCAGATTGAACTGCTTTACCACCTTTGACACGCGCTGTTCAAACTCTATCTCGCTGCGGTTTATGTTTGTCTCCACAAGTTTAAGATTGGAACGGGCACGCTCTACCTGCCCGCGCCCCTTGCCCCAATCGAAGATGGGTAGCGAGAACGAGAGGCTCACATACTGCTCGTCGAGCAGATTATGAAAACTCGTGCGGAACTCCTCACCTGTTTGAGAAAGACCTACGCGCAGATAAACATCGGCCTTCAGCCCCCTTTCGGCACGGGCTCTTGCAAGGTTGCTCTCCCCTTCCAAACGCTGCAAAAGGAGCGATTCCAATTCTGGGTTATTCTCCCTCGCAAGTGCCATCGCATTGCCCACCTCTACGTTTATTTGCGGGATATCCTCATCTACGTTCACCATCATACGTATATTCTCCGTTATGTTAAGGTAGCTGCGCAATCTGTCTGTTGCCTCATCCAAGGATATGCGGGCATTAAGCAATTCCGTTTCGGCCGACAAGCGATTTACCTCTAATTGCAAAATCTCATTTTCGGTAATTGTACCTATATTATATCGGGCAAGAGCAAAGTTATAAAGCGTATCGGCCTCGGCAAAATTACCCTCGGCTATGCTCATGTTGGTTTGTGCAGCTGCAAGCGAAAAGAAATATGAGGATGCCTGCGCCGCCACAAGTTCCATGGCCTCGGAATAGTTCTTGCGCGCCACACGATAACGCACCGGCTCGGTGCGGCGGCTCCATTTGAGCGAATTGTAGCCAAAAAGACTCTGCTGGTAAGTGAGCATAAGCGGCTGCACATTATAAGTGGTACTATGGCGACCCAAAAGGTCGAGGCGGCGAATAAAACCACTCAAGGTAAAAGAACCGCCTGTGAGGTGCAGATTCTGTTTTATGTTAAGTGTTACATCTGTTTTAAGATTATTGTATTTAACATAACTCTCACTGCCATCGGGCAGGGTTGCATAATCGGTTGTTTTGTTGAAATAGGGCGACGAGGTAAGCGTTACCTGTGGCAGATAGTCGGCACGATAAGAGCGGTAGTTCCACAGAGCCGAATTATATGCATGGCGGGCAGACACCGCATCGGGCGACTGCCTGCGAGCAATATCCACAACCTCGCGCAATGTATATACACGCAAGCTATCCTGTGCCACAAGCGCGGACACCGACAAGGCAAGCATCATTGCAAGCAGTAATCTTGTGTAGATTGAATAATGTGTGTTCATACCTCTGTTGTTTGCCGACAAAAGTATGCGACGGTGCTAACCACAGCAACGGCTTTTCAAGAAAACCGATTGCACAGAACCAAAAATGTCCACTTTTTTGACACGCGATAACGACAATGAAGATTTTAGGGAAAAGAAAGCAGGTAAAAAAACTTTGAGGCATAAGTGCATAGAGGCGTGGCCGCCCGTGGCCACGTGAACGGGAGGGGCCCATCGCCTGCGATGGGAGGGATAGCACCCACAGGGCGCGTACCTTAAGGCACTTGTGCCTCAAAGGAGACAAAGGCAAAAAATGTCCACTTTTTTGACAAAATAAATTGCGAACGGCTATAAAAAACCATATTACAAAAGAAATAGGCTATATTTGCAACACTATGATAGATGCCAAGATAATAATAGTAGATGACAACAAAGCTGTGCTACAAGCGCTGCACACAGTTTTAAGCAAAGAGATAAGGATGGTTGTTGCCGTTGCCAACCCCGACTTGCTCCCTGCACTCGTGGCAAAGGAGGATGTTGATGCCGTGCTATTAGATATGAATTTCGGCAGTGGGAAGCTCAACGGCAACGATGGGCTCTTTTGGCTTAAACGCATAAAAAAGGAGAGTGCTTTAAGCAACCCGCCATCGGTGGTGCTCATAACGGCATTTGGCGAGATAGAACTTGCAGTGCAGGCTCTAAAAGAGGGAGCCGACGATTTTGTTCAGAAGCCATGGGACAACAAACGACTTGTAGAGATAATGAGCGATGTCATAGCCAAACACCGGCAAGCCATGAACCCAGCAAGCAACGCCAACGAGGAGCGATACATTGCAGGGCCACTCATACATTCATTGGTACAACGCCACGCCGCCACATACGCAAAACCTGTGCCTGTAATAAGCGAAGGTGCGATGAACGAACTTATGGTCATAGCCGCCGAAGGCGATATAAACCTATTGGAAGACACCATAGAACGCACTATTCTGTGGTGCGACAACGACACTTGGGAGGCTCTTGACATAACAAGAGGCAAACCACATACCGTAAACACAATAACAATAGAGGAGACCGAAAAGCGACTTATCCGCTCCACACTCAAGGCCACGGGGCACAACCTTGTAATAACTGCGCAAATGCTTGGAATAAGCCGCCAAACCCTCTACAACAAGATGAAACGCTATGAGCTATATTAACAAGCATTATACCATAATGTGGATAGCCGCCATTCTGCTGTTGCTTGGCGGCAGTATCGCGGCAACGGCTTTTCACATAAACAACAGCGACTACCGCCTCAGCATAGTTGCATATATTACTATGGGTGCAGCCCTGCTGCTCATTATAAGACTGATACGCTATCCTATAAAAATGGCACACCATTTTATGGATTGTATATCGGCCAAAGAGCACAACAGCTATTTTATTGAGAACAACGACCCGCTGTTAGGAGCATTGGGCGAGAAGATGAACGACACCCTGCAAAAAAGCAGCCGCGAACGCGAAGCGCTCGAAAGAACACGTGCCTACAACGAACGTATAATGCGGGTAATGTCGCATGAACTGCGAAACTCGCTCGCACCCATAATATCACTATCGGCCAACAATGGCGACAGAGAAGAAAACATTGCCGAGAACATGCAGGTAATCCACAGCCAGGCAGTGGCTGTAAACGATTTTGTGAACGCATTCCACCGCCTCTCCAATATACCGGCACCCAAAATAGCTGATGTAAATATAAGTGCACTGTTCAAGAGGCTCGCCCATCTGCTACGCGACGAAAAGGGAAAGTGCAGCCTGCAATTCACAGCACCGCAAGAGCTTGTGATAAAGGCCGATGCCAATCAGCTCATTTTGGTACTTGTGAACCTGTTGCGCAATAGTTTCCATGTACTCCAAGGGCAGCAGAATGGCAAAATAGAGGTACTCGCCTCATCGTCGGAAGGAAAGGGGTATATCACCGTTAAGGACAACGGCCCGGGAATAGCCGACGAACACATAGAGCATATATTCGAACCTTTCTACTCTACCAAGAGTGGCGGCACAGGTATAGGGTTACCACTCTCGCGGCAAATAATGTTCCTGCACGGTGGAGATTTGAAAGTTCTCTCAACCCGCGCAGGAAACACAATATTTATTCTGCAATTTTAAGACACTATGCCCAACCCTTGCGCACTACCCAACGATAAACAATGGGAATTACATACACATTGAGGAAAGTGGATGACAGAAGGCCGCCAAGCACCACCACGGCCATAGGACTCTGAATCTCGTTGCCGCTTTTGTCACCAGCAAGAATCATGGGAATGAGCGCGAGTGCCGATGTAAAGGCCGTCATGAGGATAGGGGCAAGGCGGTCGGCCGAACCTGACAGCACAGCCTCATCGAGCCCCATACCCGCAGCACGCAGATGCTGGTAGCGCGACACAAGCAAAATACCATTGCGCGTAGCAATACCAAACAGCGTGATAAGACCTATGATTGCAGGAATACTCATTACACCCGATGATATATATGTAGCTATTATGCCGCCAATGAGTGCAAGCGGCAAATTGATGAGCACTGTGAGCGACAGTGTGGCATTCTTGAACTCGCCATAGAGCAGCACAAATACCACAAGCACGGCAACAGCGGTTGTGAGCCACAGCGTGCGCGAAGCCGATGCTGCACTTTCGAACTGCCCGCCATACTCCAAGCGATAGCCCTCGGCAAGTGGCAGTTCCTTTTCAAGATATTGCTCTATGCGTTCCACCGTGCCTGCAATGTCGCCACCTGTGATATTCGCCGACACTACCACCTTGCGCTGCACATTCTCGCGGCTGATGCTGCCCGGGCCACCCACCGACACCACATCGGCAACCTCGGTAAGTGCCACCTTGCCTTGCGGGGTATCTATGAGCGCATTCTTGACACCATCAATGCTCTCGGTATAATCCTTGTTCAGGCGTATTATGAGGTCAAAAGAGCGCTCACCCTCGTACACCGCGCCTAACTTCTTACCCGGGAAAGCCGCCTGCACAAAGCCGTTGAACTGCTCCATGGTAACGCCATAGTAGGCAAGCCTGTCGCGACGGGCGCGTATCTGCAACTGCGGTGTTTCCACCTGCTGCTCCACATTTACATCCACCACTTGTGGAAAAGTTGCAAGCAAGGATTTAATCTCGGTACCGGTGCGGAAGAGGGTACTTAAATCGGGGCCGAAAATTTTGATAGCCAAATCGGCCTGTGTGCCCGATACCATGTGGTCTATGCGATGCTCCAAAGGCTGCCCCACCGACGTTACCACCCCAGGGATTGCGGCAAGGCGGCTGCGTACATCGTGCAGGAAATCGGCCTTGCTACGCTCGCCAAGTTCAAAATTGACATCAATCTCGGCACCGTTGGAGGTTTGCGAGTGCTCATCGAGCTCGCCACGGCCTGTGCGACGAGCCGTGCTTGTAACCTCGGGTATCTGCAATAGCTCCTTTTCAATGAGCGCACCTATGCGATTGGACTCTTCGAGCGACACACCGGGGCGCGAAACTGCGGCTATGGTGAGCGCCTTTTCGTTAAACTCGGGCAAGAAACTGCGGCCCATGCCTGCAAAAAGCAGCAGACAAAGCACAAACAAAAGAACCAACGACACTATAATCTTTTTGGAATTGGCAATAGCCTTGCCAAGCGAGTGCGAATAGCTTGTGAGCAACCATTTATCAACCCAATTTTTCTTTTCAACCCTGCACAGATAGCCATCGCCCGAGAGCATCAATTTGCACAGCAGGGGGGTAACCGTCATTGCCACTAACAGTGACATAAGCAACGCCACTATGTATGCGATGCCAAGCGGTTTGAGCATGCGCCCTTCGAGCCCGCTCAAAAAGAAGAGCGGCATAAATGTAACTATGATTATGAGCGTGGCATGTATGATGGATGCACGAATCTCCGACGAGGCCTCATATACCACAGTGAATGCAGAACGACGCTCGTTTTGTGGCAACAAACGATTTTGTCGCAGGCGTTTATATACATTCTCAACATCTATTATGGCATCATCCACCAACGAACCTATTGCTATACACATACCGCCCAAGGTCATTGTATTTATATCCATACCCACAAGATAGAGCACAATAATAGTACCAAGCAACGACAAGGGAATAGCCAGAATGGATATTACCGTGGTGCGCATGCTCGTGAGGAAGAGGAAAAGCACCAAGATAACACACACGGCACCCTCTATAAGCGACTGCCCCACATTGTTTACCGATGCCTGTATGTAGTCGGCCTGACGGAATATCGAGGTATCGAACGACACATCGGCAGGCAGCGATTTTGCAATGCTTTCGAGGTTGCGCTCTATATTCTGCGTTACATTCAGGGTGTTTATACCCGGTTGCTTGGATATTGAAAGAATTATAGAGGGCTCACCGTTCTGCGCCGCATAGCCCTGCCTTACCGCGGGTGCCACCACCACATCGGCCACATCGGCCACACGCACGGGAGCATCGCCGTTCATCTTCACAAGAGTGTTGCCAAGCTCGTTCACATCGTTGGTGCGGCCCATGCTGCGCAGGTTATATTCATTACCAAAGTCGCGCACCACACCGGCGCCCGTGTTCACACTCATTGCGGCTACGGCGGCTTCGAGTTCTGGCATTGTAACGCCATACATATCCATCTTCACAGGGCAGGCAAGCACCTGATACTGCTTGTAGTCGCCACCTATGATTGTTACCTGCGACACACCGCCCGTAGCAAGAATCGCAGGCTTAACCACCCACTCGGCAAGGGTGCGCAACTCCATCATTGAGGTGCTGCGGGCACGCATACCTATGAACATAATTTCGCCCATGACACTCGATTGCGGGGCAAGCATTGGCACAATACCATCGGGAAGCTGCCCCGATAAAAGACCCATCTTCTCACTGATGATTTGGCGTGCTTTGTATATATCCATGCCCCAATCGAACTCCACCCACACAAAGGAGAATCCCTGCGACGACGATGAGCGCACACGGCGCACGTTTGTGGCACCGTTCACGGCCGTCTCTATGGGGAAGGTTACAAGGCGTTCAATCTCTTCGGGTGCCATATCGGCAGCATCGGTGAGAATTACCACTGTGGGCATGGTGAGGTCGGGGAATACATCGACCTCGATGTTGCGCACCGAATATATACCGCCTATAACGGTGAGCACCACAGCCAGCAGTAGCGGCAGCTTGTTGTTAAGCGAAAATTTTATTATTCTGTTAAGCATAGTCTCCCCTGTTTTAATGAACATGCCCTGCATGGGGATCGAGCGCTGCCGCCCCTTGCGATAGTTTAAGCGATACACCACCCTTTGTAACCACACGCTCGCCGGCCTTTACACCTTTGAGCAACTGCACATGCACACCATCGGTGGCACCTACCTCCACTTCGCGTTTTTCAAACGAAACAGGGGTGTGCTGCACAAAGACGAAGAAATTACCCATCTCCTCGACCAACGCGGTGCCGGGCACAACAACGTGGGGAATATCGCCCTCGGCAGCCAGGTGCAAGGTAACTATGCTGCCCGCAAGCACATCGCCTGTGTGGCGGGCGGTAACAGTAACAGGCACCATTGCACAATTATTAACCGACGACCCCACGGCTGTGAGGCGTGCCCCAATCTCGTCCATGGCATACGCCTTTCCACCGGGCAATTCTACATTTATGGTTGCCACGTTTTTAAGCATCTGTGCATAGCGCACAGGCAGCTCGGCCGAGATATTCATATCGCCGTCGCGCTGTATAACCGCAAGCGGAGTGCCCGCCTGCACATAGTCGCCATTGGCCACAAGCAAGGATGCCACATAACCGCCGATAGATGATTTTATAGAGACCTCGCCTGCCGAGTAGCTGCGTTTCATACTCTCATAGACGGCAGCCGCTTGTTTATAGGCGGCCTCTGCGGCCTCATAGTCGCGACGGGAAACAATATTCTCTTTGTAAAGAGCCGCCTTACGCTCAAAATCGCTCTTAGCCACAGAGTAGTTGCTCTCGGCAGCAGCAAATTTAACAGCCGCATCGTTATCGGTAACATTGCCACCCAGCAACACAAACAGTGGCTCACCGGCACGCACCGCTTTGCCCGCAACCACATTGCCGGCAAACTGTACCTTACCGCTTGCCGACGCCACAAGGGTTGTGAAATTATCGGGAGTGGCTGTTACCTGTGCAGCCACTTTCACCGCACCGGCAAAAGTACTTGTAGCAGCGGGAGCTGTTGCAAAATCAATCTTCCAACTCTGTTCCTTGCTGAATGATATATTGTTCTCATGAGAATGGGCGGCTGCATCGTGGTTGTGAGCATGGCCAGCATGGGCAGTGTGCCCGCTCTCGCCATGCGAAAGTTCCTTATGAGCCTCACCGTGATTGTGGGCATCGCCATGCGAGTGTGCATGCCCCTCTTCGTGGTCATGCCCGCACTCAACATGCACATGAATAGGATATTCCCGGTCATCAATAGTAAAGACGAGATTGCCCACAGCAGCTTCAGTGGGGGATAGTGTAAAGCCATAGACACCCTTGCTTTGCGGCTCTACCGTAATAGCAATGTTGTTCTCACCCGCTTTTAGCGCAACGCCTATTGCTCCGCCATCAAAAGGCTTGAACGATGGCAATTCGGTAACATATGCCACAACTGAGGCCTTGTGCCCTGCCACCAATTCGTCGTACTGCACAAAAAGTTCTATGGATGAACTATATTTTGTAGCATTGAGTACAGGATGCTCGTGCTCGTGTGCATCGTTCTTATGGCTGTGCCCCCCACAACCAAACAAGGCAAGCAGCGCTGCCGCAAAGAGTATGTTTTTCATAATCGAATATATATTGCTGTGCAAATAAAAAAGCATTGCAACCCGGACCAAGTCCAAATTACAATGCAAAAATAATATATACCTTTTGCAAATAGGTTGCAGAAAATATAGATGCCTGCAACTGCAAAATCGTCAAATAATACTGCGTCCCATAAAAACCACTCTGTATATTCGTATAATATCCGAATCGGCTATGTGAAAATCCGGATAAACCACATCATTGAACGAGCGTGCAATATAACCATCCTCATGAGGATAAAGTTTTCGCAGGATAAGCCCGTTACAACACGTATCAATAGCATACAGCTTTCCCGGTATTATCTTCTCCTCTCCTTTTGGATATGCAAGCAAAGCGACCTTATCACCTATGCGGAAAGCAGGCATTAGCGATTCATCGCGCACCATATGCCACAAATCTATCGGAGTATCCAACACTATTAAACGGGAACGCTCCACATCGTTGGCATTTTTGCGAATATAGTCGAGTATATCAATATCGGAACGGTTAGCTATAATCGTTGGAAGAATGGGGGCGCGCGCATTTTCTATATCAATTGCTTCGGCATCCACAAAAACAGGCTCCTCCGAATCCATATTGGTTTTTTCAGTTTTTATCATCTCGCCCTCACCGCTGATGAGCCACGAAATATTTAACTCCGGAAAAGCGACACATATTTTCTTAATTACAAGTCGCCCGGGAACACCTTTTAGATTGCTTACATATCTTTTAGATAGCCCACATTTAGACTCAAAAGCATTCTTGCTTAAATTCTTATACTCTATAAAAGATATAAGTCGTTGCTGCACACCCATTTGCATATTATATTATTTAGAACGTTTATAAATATTGAGAATTTTAAGTTTTTTAATTCTTATTTATCTTGGTATATTTCACGTTATTCTTATATTTGTACTGCTTATAAGATTTATCATTCTTAAAAGAACAATATTTTACTACAAAAATACAATAATATTCTTAATTTATACAATAAAATGAACAAAAAAAATGGGAAAGAAATTTAGTAAACGACGTTTTGCTTCCATACGAAGCTTAGTGTGCAACTGCTTTGAGGTTCGTTACAGGACCACATCAAGCATTATATAACATAAGGTATATGAATACGGTCAATTTCAAAAGAGAGCTTTTAGAGGCTCAATCCGAATTGCAACGATTTGCTTACAAGCTCACCAACGACAAGGAGGAAGCCAACGACCTGCTTCAAGAAACATCGCTCAAAGCACTTGTCAATAGCGACAAGTACGAGCCCGACACTAATTTCAAAGGCTGGCTATTTACAATCATGCGTAATATATTTATAAATAATTATCGCAAAGTAACCCGTGAACAAACATTTGTAGATTCCAGCGAAAACCTTTTCCAACTAAATCAAGCAAAAGAGAGCGAAGACTATATTGCCGAAAATGATTACGACCTGAAAGAAATCAAAAAGGCCATAAATTCGCTATCCGACGAAATGCGCATACCATTTGTCATGCATATAAAAGGATACAAATATCGCGAAATTGCAGACAAATTGGCATTACCGTTAGGCACGGTTAAAAGCCGCATATTTTTCTCTCGACGCATTCTTCAAGAAGAACTGAAAGATTTTATATAGTCAATCCTTCCCAAACCGCATTGCCCACTCCTTGTCTATGTAATTATCATAGAGCGTGCATGCATGGGCACTGAAAGCAAGGCCGCATTCCATAATGGAATCCCATGCCGTGCGGGAAAGTGCAGCAATGTTGTCGCGGGTAACCGACGAACACCACAAACCATAAACGACACCGGCATTGAAATTGTCGCCTGCACCCACTGTGCTGCGCACCTCCACCTCTTTTACCGCATACTGCGCTGTGAACGAGGGGGTGAAAAGTGTTACAGGCCCGCCACCGCTTGTGAATATGAAATTCTTGCAGTGCGGGGCTATGCGCGACATATAAATATCGGTACCATCGGTATTGCCGAAGAGGTAGCGGAAATCATCGGCCGAGCCGCGTACAATAGTCGCAAACTCCATATTTTCAATAATAGTGGGGAGCAACTGTTCGCGCTCGGCAACATGGTTTTTACGAAAATTTATATCGTAATATATTATTGCCCCTTGTTCATGGGCACGTTGCAAAAAGGGCTTTACCTTGCTGCGAAGCACGGGGTTGAGCACAAAGTATGAACCGCACAGCACAATATCGCCCTGCCCCACCTGCGGAAATTCCACAGCAAGGCGGTTGGCCGGATAATCCTTATAGAAGATATAATCGGCATCGCCATGCTCATCGAGAAAGGCAAGCGAAAGAGGCGATTTTCCATCGGAGAAGCAACAAAGCGACGAGGTATCCACCCCGCTATCCCGCAAATGAGCAGTGATAATTTCGCCCAACTTATCGTTGCCCACCTCACTGATGAACGCAGCCGGGAGCCCCATGCGCCCAATGGATATTATGCTGTTATATACCGAACCACCCGGCACCCCGCCCACGGGAGAGCCATTCTTAAAAAGAATATCGTAAACCGTTTCGCCTATGCCTATTATTTTTCCCATACCGCTATACCTCATCTATAAGGTTTTTAAGTTCTTCTATGCCGTTTGCCACAACAAGATATTTATCTAAGCTTCCACGCACAAATGCCGCAGCCGACATCTGCCGCAAGAGAGCCACCATCCCATCCCAGAAACCATCGACATTGTAAAGCACCACACGCTTGCTGTGGTAACCTATGGTAGCGGCTGCCATTGTGTGAAAAATCTCGTCGAGCGTGCCGATGCCACCCGGCAGAGCAACAAGCAGATTGCTCTGCTCCACCATTATATCCTTGCGCTCGCTCAGGTTGCGGGTATGAATCTTCTCGTCTATCAAACCGCTCACACGGTTACGCTCCTCAAGCACCACGGGCACCACACCCACAATATACGCGCCTGCCTCCTTTGCCGCAGCCGCGGTGGCCTCCATAAGACCGGCACGCGCACCGCCATAGACAAGCGCGCACCCCATAGAGCCAAGCATCGTACCAACCTCGCGGGCCGCAGCAACATATTTCGCATCAATCTCCTCCGATGCGGCACAAAAAATGGCTATCTTTTTCATTATCCAATACTATTTTGTCGCTAATATAGCCATTTTTTCTTTTTTAAGAAACAATGCGGGTAAATGATGTTTTTTTGAACTACCTTTGAACCACAGAAACAGGTAGCACCCGCCCACATGAAAGGAATTGCAAGCACCATGATTATTATGCTGTTTACGCTATGCCCCGCCGCAGCGCAAACCAAGATAACCACCGATGATGGGGTAAAATTCATTGTGGGGGCAAGCGACCACGAAGGGAAAAAGATTCCTCACATAATACTGCCTACATATTATGCATACGCACCCCTTATTTTCAAGAATCAAAAGGAGCAGAGATATTATGGCCGATTGGTGCGCGATGTAAAAAAGACCATTCCGCTAGCAGCGGAAATACGCGACATAATATACGATACCCAAGAACAACTGAAATTACTGCCCAATGACAAGGCGCGTAAAAAATACCTCGATAAAAAGGAGAAGGAATTGAAAGAGGCCTACACACCCAAAATGAAAAAACTCACATTCAGGCAGGGCAAACTGTTGATAAAACTAATTGACAGGGAATGCGACCAGAGCGCATACCAACTGATAAAGCTGTTCATGGGCTCATTCAAGGCGGTTTTTTATCAATCCTTTGCCAAGCTCTTTGGTGCCAGCCTCAAAAAGACATACGACCCCACAGGAGAGGATTTTATGATTGAGCGCGTGGTGGTGCTTGTATTGAACGGACAACTGTAAGCCCTGCTACACCCAGCCGAATTTCTTGGCAAATTCCCAAATGACCATGCCGGCTGTTACCGACACATTGAGCGAGTGTTTTGTGCCGAATTGAGGGATTTCTATTGCACCATCGCTTGCATCCACCACCTGCTGTTGCACGCCTTTAACCTCGTTGCCCATGATTACGGCATATCGTTTGCCCCCCTGAAGGGGAAAATCTTGCAACGCAACGCTACCCTCGCATTGTTCAATGGAATATACCTCATAACCCTCGTTTTTAAGCATAGCAACAGCCTCCATTGTATCGGGGAAATGTTGCCAGGGCACAACATCCTCGGCACCGAGGGCGGTTTTATGAATTTCGGCCGAGGGTGGTGTGGCTGTGATACCGCAAAGCACTATGCGTTCCACACGGAACGCATCGCTTGTGCGAAAAACCGAGCCTACATTATGCAGACTGCGTATATTATCGAGCACCACGGTAAGGGGCAGTTTGTGCGAGGAGAGAAACTCCTCGCGCCCTATACGCCCCATTTCCGTAACAAGTTTTTTCTTCACTGCGGTATTGAATTAAGCGAATTTACTCCAATCGGTGAGGCGCATATCGCCCTCGCGCTCAAATGTGGCGTGCATACCAAGCGCAGCTGCCACATTGTGGCTCACATGGCCCTTCTTCGCAATCTTCAAATAATCCCAAAGAAGCTGCTTGTATGCAGGGTGAGCGCAATTCTCTATGAGCAGTTTGGCACGCTCGTCGGGACCCTTGCCACGCAAGTCGGCCACGCCCCACTCGGTTGCCACCACACGCACATCGTGCTCGGTGTGGTCGGCATGAGTAACCATAGGCACAATGGAGCTTATCATGCCACCTTTCTGCGTAGAGGGGCAAGTGAAGATTGATACATAGGCGTTACGCGCAAAGTCGCCCGAGCCGCCGATTCCGTTCATGAGGCGTGTGCCGCAGATGTGCGATGAGTTTACACAGCCATACAAATCGACCTCGATTGCGGTGTTCATGGCAATGATACCCAAGCGACGAATTATTTCGGGGTGGTTTGATATTTCCGAGGGGCGCAACACAAGCTTGTCGCGGAAAAAGTCGAGATTATCGTAAACGTGTGCAAGGCACTCCTGTGAAAGCGACAGCGAACAGGTGCTGCCCACTTTAACCTTGCCAAGCTCCATGAGGGTTATTACAGAATCCTGCAACACCTCGGAGTAGAGGTCGAGCGGGGGTATCTCTGTTGCATTCTCAAGACCTTTGAGCACAGCATTGGCCACATTGCCTATACCGCTTTGTATGGGCAGGCCTGTTGCGGGGATTATGCCGCGCTTGATGTCGCTGATGATGAAATTCACCACATTCTCACCTATCTTGCGGGTAACATCATCGAGTTCCTTAAAGAGCACCACCTCGTTGGGCATATTAACCTCCACAATACCGATAACCTTCTTGGGATCGACCTGCACATAGGGCTTGCCCACACGGTCCCCGGCGCTGTAAATGGGAATCTCGCGACGATAAGGAGGATCCTGCGGCTCATACACATCGTGCAGACCTATTGTTTTGTGGTAGCAGTTGCGCTCGATGATTATTTTATCGGCAAGATTGGCCACGGTCTGGCCTATACCACCCGCGGTAGTGAGATACACTTTGCCATCGGGGGTGATATCCACCGCCTCAAGGATTGCAACATCCACCTTACCCAAATAGCCGTAGCGAAGGTCCTGCGCCATGAGCGAGAGGTGAAGGTCGGTATATGTGAGTTCTTTGTTGTTTACCGCATTGCGCACTGTGGGGTTGGATAGGAATGGGGCACGAAAACGTATTGCATTGGCACGGGTGAGCGCACCATCTATGGCATCGCCGGTGGAAGCTCCCGAATAGAGGTTTATTTTGAATGGCTTGCCCGCAGCATGAGCCTCCTCGGCACGCTTTGCAACCTCGGGCAGCACGGTTTTTGGCGTTCCCGATAGGGTGAAACCGCTAATACCTACTCCATCTCCATCATTTATATAGCAAGCAGCCTCTTGGGCTGTCATTATACGATAACTCATTGTGTTTGTGTTTTATATTAGTTATATTTTCTGTTAAATATCTCGGAATATATTATTGCCCTCTTGGCATCGGACTTGGTCTTTATGGCAAAACTCTCTTTTTTGCTTGCAGAGACATCCTCGTTGGCAGGCTGTGCCGCAGTATCGACAGGGGGAGCTATAATGGTAGCTTGCACCGACTTCTTTTTGCGTGATTTCCCTTTTGATTTGGGAGTAACAGGATGTTGCTCTGTAAAAGGTTGCGGTTCCATCTCCCACGGCTCCACAGTGGGGAAGGGCTCGCCCATTACACCACGCGGCAGAGTGCTCTCCTCTGCGTCGGTGGAGGATAGCTTTCTAATATTAGAGAAAATATATACCACCGCAACTATAACTATCCCTATAATAATATCCATGGTATCAGTTTGTTTTTTCGTTGTTAAAAATTTCTTTGAAAACCTCGTCAAACAGTTCACCGCGTGTGAGGCGACCATCCTTGACGCACACCACCTCCACACGCGCCTTTACAACAAGTTTTTCATTGGCAAGGTTGTAAATATCTTGCAAAAAAACAAGCTTCACACCCTCGCGTTTCATATTTATACACACAGCGAATTTGTCGCCGCCACGCAATGGCGATTTATACTCAATGGTTATCTTTGACACCATGGGGTCAACACCCGCTGCGTGCATTGCAGTCATGCTGCCACCATGCTCCTCCAAAAAGGCATGACGTGCATGCTCTAAATAACGTTGATAATTGGAGTTGTGCACCACACACTGAAAATCAAGTTCATAATCGCGTACAGCCATCTCCAAACTGTATATATATTTACTCGTATCCATTGCTTTACTAATATTTCTTTGACACACCGAAAAGAATCCCCGGCCTGTTTATAATTTATAATGTGCGAAGATACAAAAAAAATCGGTAGCTCATCGGTTTTATACGATTTGTCCACATATTTGCCTAAAAAATGTAACGATATACGGTTTTAATACAATAATTTGCTACATTTGCATGGAAATACGGAGAAATGCGACAAGCGGAAATAGCAGTAAAAGACTATTTTCGCTATTTTGCCGTGGAGTAATATTAAGAAACAATGGAGCCAAAGGATATACAGCAGTTATATGCCAAACACCCGGGAGTGGATGCACTGATGCAGCTTCGCGAGGAGAGCGGCAAAAAGAGAGTATATATAGAGGGGCTTGTGGGAAGTGCCGCCGCAATGGTTTTGTGTGGCATGAAACAACGGGCACCCGAGCAAACCTTTCTTGTGGTGATGAACGATGCCGACGAGGCGGGATATTTTTACCACGACATGATGCAGATTTCGGGCGACAACAATATACTATTCTTTCCATCGTCGTTCCGCAGGGCCTTGAAATATGGCCAGGAGGACGATGCGAACAGGATTCTGCGCACCGAGGTGATGAGCCGCCTCACAGGACGCAGACGCAAAGAGGGGCTTGTGATAATCACACACCCCGACGCCATTGCCGAGAAGGTGGCATCGCAAGGCGACCTGCAAGACAACACCATGGAGATAACCGTGGGCGACAGCATAGCACGCGACAGCATGGAAAAGAGGCTCGCAAAGCTCGGGTTCAAGGAGGTTACCTATGTATATGAGCCGGGTGAATTTGCCGTGCGAGGCAGTATAATGGACATATTCTCCTACTCATCGGAATATCCGTTCCGCATAGACTTTTTTGGAGATATCGTGGACAGCATCAGAACATTTGAGGTTGACAGCCAGCTATCCAAGGAACGATGCGAGGAGGCCGCCATTGTACCCAAGATTACCGGACGCGAAAGCGTTGCAATAACAAAATTTCTGCCTAAAAACGCCATACTCATAACAAAAGATTTTGAGTATGTCAAAGGGTGCGTGGAGAAACTACGCAACGAGGGGTTCACCCTGCAAGCAAAATTGTCGGAAAGCGAGCTGCCACAGATGCCCGACCTCATGAGTGCTGTGGAACTCGAAAGCTATGCACGCAGCGTAAAACATTGGGAAACGCGCAATGCAGCCAGCGCCGCCGGCACGAAGGTAAAGTTCGACACTGCACCGCAACCGCTGTTCCACAAGGATTTCGACCTTGTGAGCAAGAATTTCGGGGAGTACATAGAGCGCGGATACACACTCGCCCTGCTCACCGACGACCTGCATCAGGCCGATAGATTGAAAGCAATTTTCGAGGAGCGCGAGGATAACATACCATTTACCGCCGTAGGCCGCACCATACACGAAGGATTCTGCGACAACACACTGCACGCAGCCCTCTTTACCGACCACCAGCTGTTCGGCCGATTCCACAATTTCCGTTTGCGCAGCGAAAGGGCGCGCAGTGGCAAGGTGGCACTCACCCTTAAAGAGCTAAAGGAGTTTGGTATAGGCGATTACATTGTGCACATAGACCACGGGATAGGCAAGTTCGGCGGCCTTGTGCGCATACCCACCGATAATGGCATGCAAGAGGCAATAAAGCTCATATACAAGAACGACGATGTGGTTTTTGTATCTATCCACAATCTGCACAAGATATCGAAATATCGCGGCAAGGAGGGCGATGCCCCCACTGTGAACAAACTTGGCACCGGTGCATGGGAGCGCATGAAGGAGCGCACAAAAAAGAAGATAAAGGATATTGCACGCGACCTCATAAAGCTATATTCGCAGCGCTACAAGGAGAAAGGATTTGCCTTCTCGCCCGACAGCTATCTGCAAACCGAGCTCGAAGCAAGCTTCATCTACGAAGATACCCCCGACCAGCTGAAGGCCACCAACGACGTAAAGAAGGATATGGAGCGCAGCCGCCCTATGGACCGCCTTATATGCGGTGATGTGGGATTCGGAAAAACCGAAGTTGCCATACGAGCTGCTTTCAAAGCCGCAACCGACGGCAAGCAGGTGGCAGTGCTTGTACCCACAACCGTGCTCGCCTATCAGCACTATCTCACCTTCAAGGAACGCTTGAAAGAGTTCCCTTGCAACGTGCAATATTTGAGCCGTGCACGCAGCGGAGCTACCACAAAAAAGGTATTGCAAGAGATTGAGGAAGGCAAGGTGGATATTGTGATAGGCACCCACCGCCTCACAGGAAAGGATGTAAAGTTTAAGGATTTGGGACTGCTCATAATAGACGAGGAGCAGAAGTTCGGTGTGGCGGTAAAAGAGAAACTGCGACAGTTCAAAGTGAATGTAGATACACTCACAATGACGGCAACACCCATTCCGCGCACACTGCAATTCTCCATCATGGGCGCGCGCGACCTGTCCATGATACAGACACCGCCCCCCAACCGCTACCCCATACACACCGAAATTCAGACCTTTGATGCCGATGTGATAAAAGAGGCCATAAACTTTGAATTGAGCCGCAACGGACAGGTGTTTTTCATAAACAACCGCATATCCAACATGTATGAGCTTGAGCGCATGATTAAACGTGCCGTGCCCGATGCCCGTGTGTGCATTGGCCACGGACAGATGGAGCCCGCAGAACTCGAAAAGATACTATACGCCTTCATAAACCACGATTATGATGTTCTCATTGCAACCTCCATTGTGGAGAACGGTATAGATATTCCCAATGTGAACACCATAATAATAAACCAAGCACAGCACTTTGGATTGAGCGATCTGCATCAGATGCGCGGCCGTGTGGGGCGTGGCAAGCGCAAAGCCTTCTGCTACTTGCTTACCCCGCCACGCGAAAACCTCACCACCGACGCACGCCGTCGTTTGGAGGCAATCGAGAGTTTCAGCGAACTTGGCAGCGGCATGCACATTGCCATGCAAGACCTCGACATACGCGGGGCCGGCAATCTGCTGGGCGCAGAGCAAAGCGGCTTTATTGCCGATTTGGGCTATGAGACATACCAAAAAGTGCTTGCAGAGGCTGTTATAGAGCTTAAAGAGGAGGAATTTGCCGATGTACTGCCCGACGAGGAGAGCAACGACCTTTTTGTAAAAGAGTGCTTCGTGGAGAGCGACCTTGAACTGCTGTTGCCCGCCGTTTATGTACCCGACAGCAACGAACGCATACTGCTATATCGCGAACTCGACTCCCTAACCAGCGAAAAGGAGATTACAGCCTTCGGCACAAGGTTGCAGGACCGTTTCGGCCAACTGCCCGATGAGGCGCGCGAACTGATGAAAATGGTGGTATTGCGGCGCAAAGCACAGGATTTGGGAATAGAGAAAATATACCTTAAAGGCGGCCGCATGAACATTTTCTTTGTCGATGGCAAGAAAAAAGGATTCTACGAGAGCGAGCAGTTTGGGCAGATATTATCGTTTGTGCACTGCACCACATTCAACTGCCGCCTGAAGGAGGGCGACGGCCGTTGCATAATAACGGTGGACAATGTAAAGAACGTAGAAACGGCACTCACATTCATCGAGGAGATGCAAAGAAGAGTAAATATAGGTGCATAAAGATTTTTTTACTATATTAGCCGACAGAAAACAACAAACTAAAATATCACTACTATGAAGAAAAGAACAATCGGCACACTGCTTGCCGCCCTGTTTATAGCCGGGGGAGCAGTGGCACAGAACAATGGTGGCATAGATGCCGCAATGTATAAAGAGATTAGCGAAAGCTATAAACCCACAACCAGCGAAAAGGCGTTGCAGAATATTCTGCTGGGCAACCCCATAAAAGCCCTGTCACTCAATCAGGAGAACCTGAACGAACTCGACACATACTTCAGCCACAGCGTGCAGTCGAAGGGCATCACAAACCAAGAGTCGTCGGGCCGTTGCTGGCTCTTCACCGGAATGAACGTGATGCGTGCCAAGATGATTGCCGAGCAGAATTTGGGAGCATTCGAGTTCTCACAGGTATATAATTTCTTCTTTGACCAATTGGAGAAATCGAACCTCTTCATGCAAGGTATCATAGACACGCGCAAAAAGCCCAGAGAGGACCGCATGGTCGATTGGCTTTTCAAAAACCCGTTGAGCGACGGTGGTACATTCACCGGTGTGGCCGACCTTGTTGCAAAATATGGTATTGTTCCCAAAGGTGTTATGCACGAAACATATACAAGCAACAACACCGACGCATTCAATTCACTGCTTAAAAGGAAATTGCGCGAATTTGGCTTGCGCCTGCGCGATGCCGCCGACAATGGAGCCAAGGAGAAGGAGCTGCTCGATATGAAAAAGGAGCAATTGAAGGTTGTTTATAAGATGCTTGCACAAGTGTATGGCGTGCCCCCCACAGAATTCGAATGGGCACCCAAGGATGCCAACGGCAAGTACCGCGAGGAGCCACAGAAATACACCCCAAAGAGTTTCTATGACAAGTACATTGGTGTTGACTTGCAGAACGATTTTGTGATGCTGATGAACGACCCCAGCCGCCCCTATTGGAAGAGCTACGAGATAGAGTATGACCGCCACGCATACGACGGACACAATTGGCTCTATATAAACCTTCCCATCGAGGAGATTAAGCAGATGGCAATAGCATCAATCAAGGACAGCACAATGATGTATTTCTCATGCGATGTGGGCAAATACCTCGATAGTAAACGTGGCACACTCGACATGAACAACTACAATTACGAGGAGCTCTTTGGCGTGGAGTTCGGCATGGACAAACGCGAGAGAATAAACACATACGACAGCGGTTCATCGCACGCCATGACACTTAAAGCGGTGGATATTGACAAGAACGGAAAAACCGTAAAATGGCAGGTAGAAAACAGCTGGGGCGCAGGCAGCGGCTATCAAGGCACACTCATAATGACCGACAAGTGGTTCGACGAGTATATGTTCCGCCTTGTGGTAGATAAAAAATATGTACCCGCCAAGGTGTTGGAGATTCTAAAAGAGAAGCCCACAATGCTCCCCGCCTGGGATCCCATGTTTATGCCCGAGGAATAAAAAAAAGAAAAAGTTTATATATAAAAAATCAGTCTGTGCCGCGGCACAGACTGATTTTTTATGTCCCGATTGATAGATTCTGCCATCCCAGGAACTCTCTGTTATTGACACTTTGCCCCACCATTGCACCCCTTTGACAACAGGCTTATTTTCAGCTACATAAGATTATTAACAAGTTGTTGAAAACTTTGGCAAAAATTATTTTGCTTTTATGGTGGGGAATTGTGGGGAATTGTGTAATTTTGAAACGAATTATCTACATTGGCTATAGAATCTGCGGGAAAAACATGCTCAAAACATATTCAGAGCCACTTTCTCCCCAATTCCAGAAAATATTGATATGCGTTTTATTGGTAACATAGAGGCAAAGACAGACAGCAAGGGCAGAGTGTTCCTACCCGCTTGTTTTCGTCGCTTGTTGCAGGCCGGAGCTTGCGACACGGTGATGTTGCGCAAGGATGTTTACCAAGATTGCCTTGTACTCTACCCAATGGAGAGCTGGAACGAGCAACTGAACCTGCTGCGCAGCCGCCTCGACAAGTGGAACGCAAAGCACCAGATGATTTTTCGGCAATTTGTGGCCGATGTCGAGGAACTGCACATAGACAGCAACGGGCGCATATTGCTACCCAAACGCTATCTAAAAATGGCAGCCATAGAGCAAGAGGTTCGTTTCATAGGTATGGACGACACCATAGAGATTTGGGCAAAGGAGAAGCTCGACAAGCCCTTTATGAGCCCCGAAGAGTTCAGCAACGAGCTGGAAAAAATAATGACAGCAGAGAAAGGAGGCAGCAATGAGTGAGGAACTTGTATATCACACACCGGTAATGCTGTGCGAGAGCGTCGATGGGATGAAGATTGCAAAGAATGACATCTGTGTTGATGTTACATTTGGCGGCGGCGGCCACTCGCGCGAGATTCTCTCGCGCCTTGGTAAGCAAGGACACTTGTATAGCTTTGACCAGGACGAGGATGCCGAAAAGAATGCGCCCGATGACAAACGCTTCACATTTGTAAGGGGCAATTTCCGTTTCCTTTACAATTTCCTCCGCTACCACAATGCCACGGAGATTGATGCGCTGCTTGCCGACCTCGGCGTTTCGGGACACCACTTTGACGACGAGACACGTGGATTTTCTTTCCGATTCGACGCCGATCTCGATATGCGCATGAACAAACGTGGCGGCGAAACAGCAGCCGACCTGCTGAACAACGCCACCGAACAGGAGCTTGCAAGAATATTCAAACTATATGGCGAGCTCAACTGCGCCCGCAAGCTGGCTGCAACAATAGTTAAGAGACGCGCCGAAAAACCCTTCAAGCGGGTAAACGACCTTATAGAAGCCGCAAAGCCCTTCTGCCCGCCGCAAAGAGAGAAAAAGGAGCTTGCAAAGGTTTTTCAGGCACTGCGCATCGAGATAAACCACGAGATGGACGCTCTAAAAGAGATGCTCACACAGGCGGGCGAGTTGCTGAAACCAGGTGGCAGATTGGTGATCATAACCTACCATTCATTGGAGGACCGTTTGGTAAAGAACTTCATGAAAAGCGGCAACATCGATGGTATTATAGAAAAAGATTTTTTCGGTCGAACGACCTCGCCGTTCGACATGCAGAAGGTTATCATACCCACGGCTGAGGAACAGGAGCGCAACCCGCGATCGCGCAGTGCAAAATTGAGAATCGCTATTAAAAAGGAGGCATAACGATGAGCGAAACAACAAACAAAAAGAAAAAGAAGAAGAAAGGTGGCTTCATGAGCTACATATTCGGCGGCAGAATCCTCGACAACGAGATTTTTCTGAACAATGCATGGCTGCTTGGCATAATCGTTATATATGCATTCATATATGTGAGCAACAGGTATGCGTTCCAGCAGGAATTGCGAGAAATTGAACACCTGAAAAAAGTGAGGCTCGACCTGCGATACGACCTGCTGACACGCAAAAGCGAATTCTCGGACAAAAGCCGACAATCCAATATCGAGAATTATATAAAGGAGAACAACAGCGAACTTAAAACTGCAACACAACCACCATACACAATAGATTAAAATGTTCACATTCAAGAAAGACATAATATTCCGTTTCAAGATACTCGTGCTGTTCCTGTTCGGGTTGTGGGGCATTGTCATAATGGTGAAAGCCGGGTTCGTGATGTTCAAGGAGCGCGACTACTGGAACGAGGTGCGCAAAAAGAACATAACATACAACAAAACGATACCCGCAAAGCGTGGAAACATATTGAGCGACAACGGCGAAATACTTGTGAGCAGCCTTGTAAAGTATCGCATTTTCATAGACTTCGACTACACCGACCCCAACAGCAAGAAAACAGAAAAAAGAGTGAGAGCCAAGAAAGACTCGATATGGGATGCCGATGTTGCAGAATTGTCAAGAGGACTGGCCCAAATACTGCCTCGTTGGAGCGCAAAGGAGTTTGAGAAACACTTGCGCGAAGGACTGAACATAAACCGCCGACGCGGAAGCGGCCGCCGCGAATACCCCTTGTGCCCCGGCCCGCAATATATCACATACTCGCAGTACAAGGATATAAAGAAACTGCCCATAATGAACCTTTCCTCGGCATACTCGGGACTCATTGCAAAGGATTTCATAGACAGAAAAAAGGTTTTCGGCTCACTTGCCAAGAGCACGCTTGGCGACATAGTTGCAAGCGAGGACAAAAAAGGCAAGAAGTTCAATGTAACATACGGACTTGAGAAAAAGTACGACTCGCTGCTACGTGGTGAGAACGGCAGCGGATGGCAAGAGAAATCGCGTTTAAGAGTAAACAAACCCGCACACAACGGAGTGGATGTGCAGACAACGCTTAATGTGGAGATGCAGGACATCTGCGAAAAGGCTTTGCGCAACCAGCTTGTCATGCGCGATGCCATGGCAGGCTGGGCTATACTCATGGAGGTAAAGACCGGCGATATAAAAGCCATTGTAAACCTCACAAAGGCAGGCGAGGGGATATACATTGAGACAAACGAACAGACTGAATACAGCAAAACACCAAACCTCGCTCTGTGTAACCTCATGGAGCCCGGCTCAATATTCAAGACCGTGGCACTTGCCGCAGCGTTGGAGGAGGGCAGAATATCGCCCGACGACTCGGTGCCACACCACAACGGAGCACACCGCTTTTATGGAAGAAAGAGCATCAGCGACACGCACAAGCCCAAGGCAGGGACCACACATTACAGCATAACCGAGGTGTTGAAATACTCCTCAAACGTAGGTATGGGCGAGATTATAAACAACGGATTCAAGAACGATGCCAAGACCTTTACCAACAAGTTGAAGGAGCTGGGCATGAACATGAATTTCAACCTGATTGAATCGGAGGCTACACCCTACTTTGCAACACCGGCAAGAAAAAGTTGGTCGCTTGCCGACCTTGTTTCGCTCTCCTACGGCTACGCATCAATGATGACAGCTGTTAACATGGTGGCATTCTACAACACCATTGCCAATGGCGGAGACCTCATGAAACC
Organism: Bacteroidaceae bacterium; assembly: GCA_017451695.1. GTDB lineage: Bacteria > Bacteroidota > Bacteroidia > Bacteroidales > Bacteroidaceae > HGM04593. Next base: position 53,050 of record JAFTNW010000020.1, on the reverse strand, counting down.
AAGATTGGTAAAAGGAATAGTGAAAGATGGCGAAACCATCAAGGAGTTCGCACCCGAAGTAATCAAAGAAGGAGTGCTGGCACCCACCACCACCGAGGCTCTTACCAAGATGCTTATAGAGGTAGTGAATGCCGAGGATGGCACAGGCGACAAAGCAAAAACCAAGGAGTTTGTATCGGCAGGCAAAACAGGCACCGCACGAATTGCAAAGAACGGCAGATACGACTATTCTCCCATAGAGTACCTGTTGAGCTTCTGCGGATTCTTCCCCGCCGATGAGCCCCAATATACCTGCATCGTGCAGATGGTAAACAACAAAGCACCGCGCTCGGGAGGAATGACATCGGGAGTTGTATTCAAGGAGATTGCCGAAAAAATAATGGCAAAGCACAAACGCGCCCCCCTTGCCGAAGGTAAAGATACAATAAATTCACTACTGCCCGCGATAAAAAACGGCAACATGAATGCCACAAGCTATCTGATAGACGAGATAAACATAGGCATAGAGAGCGATTTTCGTACATCATACTCACAGGAACCCCAATGGGGCGTTGTAAATAAAGACAGCAACACTATTGTATTCAACGAGATTGAATTTGAGACAGACAAGGTGCCCAATGTAAAAGGCATGGGAGCAAAAGATGCTCTTTACCTTACAAAGAGGGCCGGACTCAAAGCCAGAATAAGCGGATACGGACGTGTTGCCGAACAGAGTATCAAAGCCGGCGAAAAAGCACAAAAAGGCGCATACATTTTGCTTAAACTTGAACCATAAAAGGAGAATTTATGAGATTAAACGAACTTATAAGAAATATACAATACACACAGATAGTACTGCCCAAAGAGGAGGTAAACATAACAGGTGTGAACATTGATTCGCGCAAGGTGAAACCGGGCGATGCCTTCATTGCCATTAAGGGCACACAGGCCGATGGGCACCAATTCATCGGCGCAGCCGAGGAGCAGGGAGCCGTGGCAATAGTATGCGAAACCATGCCCGAGCAACTGCACCCCGAAAAGGCCTACATAAAGGTACCTAACGCACAGGACATTACAGGAGAGCTTGCAACCACATTCTACGGCAACCCCAGCGAGAGGCTGAAACTTGTGGGTGTTACAGGCACTAACGGGAAAACCACCATCGCAACCCTGCTGTACGAACTTTTCCGCGCAATGGGGCACAAATGCGGATTGATATCTACCGTGTGCAACTACATCGATGGAACACCCTACCCCGCCACACACACCACCCCCGATGCAGTGAGCCTCAACAGTCTGCTGGGGCAGATGGCCGACAAAGGGTGCGAATATGCCTTTATGGAGGTGAGTTCACACGCCCTTGCACAAAAGCGTGTAGGCGGCCTTCGCTTTGCCGGAGGTATTTTCACAAACCTCACTCGCGACCACATGGACTTCCATGAAACAATGGACAACTACCTGAAATGCAAGAAGAGTTTCTTCGACACACTGCCACGCGATGCCTTTGCAATAACTAACATAGACGACAAGAACGGCCCTGTGATGGTACAGAACACGCGTGCCGACATAAAGAAATACTCTACACGCACATTGAGCGATTACAAGGGGCGCATGATAGAGACACACCTCGATGGCATGATTCTCGAATTCAATAACAGAGAGTTTGCCACCCAACTCACAGGAAGATTCAATGTGAGCAATCTGCTTGCCATATTCGGTGCAGCAGTGGAGCTTGGTAAAGAACCCGACGAGGTGTTGCGCGTATTGAGCACCTTGAAACCGGTTTCGGGACGATTCGAAACCATACACTCTCCCAATGGCGCAGCCGCAATTGTGGATTACGCGCACACCCCCGATGCCATCAAGAATGTGTTGGGCACGGTGAACGAGGTGGTACGCGGCCGCGGTAATGTAATAACCGTTGTGGGCGCGGGAGGCAACCGCGACAAGGGCAAACGCCCCCTTATGGCACAAGAGGCTGTTAAAGGCAGCAACAAGGTTATCATAACATCGGATAACCCGCGATTCGAGGAGCCACAGGACATCATCAACGATATGCTTGCAGGACTCACCGACGAGCAAAGAAGAAACGTGCTTGCCATAACCGACAGAAAAGAGGCCATAAGAACAGCCTGCACACTTGCACAGAAGGGCGATGTGGTGGTTGTGGCCGGCAAAGGGCACGAGAATTATCAGGATATAAAAGGCGTGAAACACCACTTTGACGACAAAGAGGTAATAAAGGAGTTTTTTAATATATAATATAAATAAGGAGTTATGCTATACTACCTTTTCAAAATATTGCAAGAGAGCGGATTCCCCGGAGCCCGACTTTTCAGTTACACCTCGTTCAGAGCATTGACGGCCATTGTGCTTGCACTGCTCATATCGGCCATATTCGGAGAGTACTTTATTCGTTTCTTCAAGAAAAGGCAGATATCGGAAAATCTGCGCGACCTGGACAAGAACAACCTTAAAGTGGGTGTTCCCACAATGGGTGGTCTTATCATCATTGTGGCAATAGTTGTACCCTGCCTGCTTATAGGTCGCTTGGACAACGTGTATCTTATGCTATTGCTCATAACCACTCTATGGCTTGGTGCTGTGGGATTTGCCGATGACTACATAAAAACATTCAAAAAGAACAAAGAGGGCATCCCTGGCATGGTGAAGGTGATTTCACAAGTGGGGCTCGGACTGCTTATAGGACTCACCCTCTACTTGAGCCCGCAGGCTGTTATGAGGGAGAATGTTACGGTGCAGATAAACAAGACAACCGAGGTGGTACAGCATCGCAGCAAGCCCGAGAAACTGAACAAGACCACAATCCCTTTTATAAAGAACCACAATCTGGGATATAACGATATAATGTCGTTCTGTGGAGATTATGCCGATGCGGCAGGGTGGATTCTCTTTGTTGTGGTAACAATATTCATTGTTACGGCGGTGTCCAATGGCGCCAACCTGAACGACGGCATGGATGGCATGCTGGCCGGAAACGCGGCCATTATAGGAGTGGCACTTGCCGTGCTTGCCTATGTGTCGAGCCATGTCAATTGGGCCGAGTATCTTAATATAATGTATCTGCCGGGCAGCGAGGAGGTGGCAATCTTTGCCTTTGCATTCATAGGAGCGTTGATTGGTTTCCTGTGGTACAACTCGTTCCCCGCACAGGTATTTATGGGAGATACCGGCAGCCTCACCATTGGTGGCATAATAGCGGTGATAGCCATCCTCATACACAAAGAAATTCTTTTGATATTGCTTTGTGGAATCTTTGTGGTGGAAAATCTGTCGGTAATGGCACAGGTGGCATATTTCAAAAGCGGCAAGAAGAGGGGCATAAGACAACGACTCTTCCGTTGCACACCGCTGCATCACCACTACACAATAACCGACGATAAACTCGATAGCGCATGCCGTTATGTATTCAAGGGGCCCAAAAAGCCTATGCACGAGGCGAAGGTTACCATTCGTTTCTGGATTGTAACAATAATTATGGCGGCAATAACGCTCATGACATTAAAGGTAAGATAAGAAGGGAAAAAGATGGAAAAGAAGATAGTTGTTTTGGGTGCAGGAGAGAGCGGTTGCGGTGCAGCCGTTTTGGCCGACAAATTGGGATTCGATGTATTTGTATCCGACTTTGGTGCCATAACCGACAAGTACAAAAAGATGCTTGACGACCATGGCATACGCTGGGAGGAGAAACAGCACAGCGAGGATATCATTCTGTCGGCAGGAGAGGTTATAAAAAGCCCCGGTATCCCCAACGATGCTCCCATGATTTTGAAGATAAAGGATGCGGGCATACCCATAATATCGGAGATAGAATTTGCAGGGCGATATACAAAAGCCAAAATGATTTGTATTACCGGCAGCAACGGCAAGACCACAACAACCTCGCTCATTTATCACATATTCCGCGAGGCGGGGCTCAATGTGGGGCTTGCAGGCAACATAGGTAACAGCCTGGCATTGCAGGTTGCCGAGGAGGACAAGGATTACTACATTGTGGAGTTAAGCAGTTTCCAGCTCGACAATATGTATGAGTTCCGTGCCAACGTGGCAGTGCTCATGAACATCACCCCCGACCACATGGACCGTTATGAGCACAAAATGCAGAACTATGTTGATGCAAAATTCCGCATTTTGCAGAACCAACAGCACGACGACGCCTTTGTCTATTGGAACGACGACCCCATTATACAGAACGAACTCCCGAAGTACAAGCACGGAAAGCTATACCCGTTTGCCGAGAGAAACAGCGGAGGCATGGCTGCATATACCGAAGAGGAGAAGATTATATTCACCGAGCCTACACCGTTTAACATGGAACTCGAGGAGTTGTCCCTCACAGGCAAGCACAACCTATACAACTCCATGGCTGCGGGAATATCGGCCAACGTGGCGGGAATACGTAAGGAGACCATCAGAGAGGCTTTAAGCAGTTTTGCAGGAGTGGAACACCGCTTGGAGAAGGTGGCAAAGATTGATGGTGTGGAGTATATAAACGACTCCAAGGCAACCAATGTAAACAGTTGCTGGTATGCACTGCAAAGCATGAAGACAAAAACGGTGCTCATACTCGGTGGCAAGGATAAGGGCAACGATTACAGCGAGATAGCCGACCTTGTAAAGGAAAAATGCAGCGGCCTTGTATTCCTGGGTGCAGACAACAAGAAACTGTACGATTTCTTCGGCTCGTTCAACCTGCCCATAGCCGATACACACTCAATGCAGGAGTGCGTGGAGGCTGCACGCAAGATGGCACAGAGCGGAGAGACCGTTCTGTTAAGCCCCTGTTGCGCAAGTTTCGACCTTTTCAAGAGCTACGAGGATAGGGGAACACAATTCAAAGATATAGTATGTAAACTGCAATAATCACACCTACAATGGGAAAAGGTATAACAAAAAGAATATTCAAAGGAGATAAGATTATCTGGATAATCTTCTTCATCCTGTGCGCCTTGTCGCTCATAGAGGTTTTCAGCGCAAGCAGCCGCAAGACCTATGAGACGCATAACTATTGGCACCCGATAACCCGCCATGCAATGTTTGTTATTGCGGGTGTAGGAGTGGTGTGGTTTATACATCACATGAAAATATCGTGGATAAAACGATTCTCGTTCTTTGTATATATAGCGGGAATGATAGGGCTTGTATGGGCTGCATTCGGTGGTGCCGTAGTAAACGAGAGTGCCCGCTGGATTGAAATATTCGGTATAAAATTCCAGCCTATGGAGATTGCAAAGATGGGTATCGTGATGACCACATCGCTGGTACTTGCGCAATCGCAAACCGAGGAGGGCACCGACCTTAAAGCGATGAAAAAGGTACTATTGTTGTGTGCAGTGCCATGCTGTTTCATTCTGCTGGAGAACCTCTCGACGGTGGTTATCATAGCTGCCACGGTATTCCTGATGATGTTCGTCGGGCGTGTCTATTGGAAGCACATGCTTATACTCATTGGCAGCTGCGCGCTTGCAGGCATAATTCTCCTTGGTGCTATTATGCTCACACCCAATGAAATTAACGCCAAGCAGGGTACCGTATTATACAAAATCCACAACAAGGCGCTCACCTGGAAGAACCGTATTCTGGATGTAGTGAATACCGGCGAGCAGGTGAAACCCAAGGATTATAAGATAAGCGGTAACGAACAGCGCACGTATGCCAACATTGCAATAGCCACAAGCGGCCTCATTGGAAAGGGCCCGGGAAACTCGGTACAGCGCGACAACATTCCACACGCATACTCCGATTTTATATATGCAATAATCATTGAGGAGCTTGGGCTCATAGGTGGTATAATAGTTATTATGCTATACCTTACATTGCTCTATCGTTGCGGAAGCATCGCTGCCGGATGCGAAGATCCATACCCGGCCTTCCTCATAATGGGAATGGGCTTTATCATAGTAATACAGGCAATGCTCCACATGACAATATCGGTGGGCGGCCCTGTAACGGGACAGCCGTTGCCCTTGGTGAGCCAGGGAGGAACATCCACCCTTATAAACTGTGTTTACATAGGTACCATGCTCAGTATAAGCCGATATGTAAGACGCCTCAACAAGAGCAAGACCGCAGCAACAAACACAACCACACAAGAAGAAACCATAATAAACCAACCTAACACAGCCAACAATGAAGAAGGAGTATAGAATAATCATTAGCGGAGGAGGAACAGGCGGTCATATATTCCCCGCCCTCTCAATAGCCGATGCAATACGCAGCAAGCAGCCCGATGCAAAGATTCTGTTTGTGGGCGCAAGCAACCGCATGGAGATGCAACGCGTTCCCGAGGCGGGATATGAGATTATAGGCCTGCCCGTTGCAGGGTTTGACCGCAAGCACCTATGGAAAAACATCAAGGTGCTGTGGCAGCTGTTCAAAAGCCAGCGCATGGCAAAAAAAGTGATAAAGGATTTTGCTCCGCAGGTGGCAGTGGGCGTTGGAGGATATGCCAGCGGCCCTACACTTAAAATGGCTGCGAGCATGAATATCCCCACCCTCATTCAGGAACAGAACTCATACGCAGGAGTAACCAACAAACTTCTTGCAAAGAAAGCAAAGATGATATGCGTGGCATACGACGGCATGGAGCGTTTCTTCCCACACGAGAAGATAAAACTCACAGGTAACCCGGTGAGAAAAACACTGCTCGATATGCGCACAAACCGCGCCGTTGCCATGAACGAAATGGGGCTCGACCCAAGCAAGCGTTGTGTGCTCATTGTGGGTGGCAGCCTGGGAGCACGCAGTATAAACGAGAGTATAATAAAGAACCTTGACATAATAAAGCAGAACCCCGATATACAATTCGTGTGGCAGACAGGCAAATTGTACTACGAGGAGATGTGTGAACGTGCAGGCAAGGAGGGAAAGCCCGAGAATCTTATAATCACCGACTTTGTGAGCAACATGGCCCATGCACTGAGCGCGGCCAACCTTGTGGTATCGCGTGCCGGCGCAGGCTCAATCTCGGAATTCTCGCTGCTTGGCAAGGCTGTTATTTTGGTTCCATCGCCCAATGTGTCGGAGGACCACCAGACAAAGAACGCAATGGCGTTGGTTGATAAAAACGCCGCCATCTATGTTGCCGATGCAGAAGCGGACAAAAAGTTGTTGCCCACAGCCGTTGCAACAGTAACCGACGACGAGAAGATTAGCTCGCTCGAAGAGAATATCGTTAAGCTTGCAAAGCCCAATGCAGCGCAGGAGATAGCCGAAGAGGTGCTGATTCTTGCCGATGCATATATGGAGAAAGAGACACGCCGTATTAAAGAAAACTTAAAATAATGGAACTCAAAGATATAAAACAGGTATATTTCATGGGAGCGGGCGGAATAGGCATGAGCGCTCTTGTAAGATATTTCCTCAGCGAAGGAAAGGTGGTTGCCGGATATGACCGCACCCCGAGCCCCCTCACCGATAAACTGATAGAAGAGGGAGCGCTGCTCCATTTCGAGGAGAACCCGGAGCTTGTGCCCGACTGCTGCAAACGGCCCGAGGGAACACTTGTCATATACACCCCCGCAATACCCGACAACCACAAGGAGTGGGCACTGTTCAGGAATGGGGAGTTTGTAGTGAAGAAACGCGCCGAGGTGCTTGGAATAATTACCGGAGACAAGCGCGGAGTGTGCGCCGCCGGTACCCATGGCAAAACCACTACCAGCACCATGACTGCACACCTGTTGCACCAATCGCATGTAGATTGCGCAGCCTTCCTTGGCGGCATATCGAAGAACTACAAAAGCAATCTTGTACTTACCGACAAGAGCGACCTTGTGGTGATAGAGGCCGATGAATATGACCGTTCGTTCCTGCACCTGAAACCCTATATTGCCACAATAACATCGGCCGACCCCGACCACCTGGATATTTATGGCAACAAAGAAAACTATTTAGAGGCATTCGCACAATTTACCGAGAGAATAAGAGAGAATGGTTTTCTCATCATGCATGAGGGATTGGAGGTTGTTCCCCGCACAAAAAAGAGCGTAACCACATATATCTACGGCCGCGAAAAGGGAGATTTCCATGCCGAAAACATACGCATCGGCGGCGGCAGAATAGTGTTTGATTATATATCGCCATGGCAAAAGATAGAGGATGTGGAGCTTGGGGTGCCTGTGAGCATTAACATTGAAAACGGAATTGCCTCAATGGCCATGGCCGAGATTTGCGGTGCAACAGCCGATGAAATGAGGGCGGCAATGAAGAGTTTCGAGGGTGCCGACCGCCGCTTCGATTTCCATATAAAACAAGACAATCTGGTACTGCTGAGCGATTATGCCCACCACCCCGACGAGGTAAAGGCGTGTGCAAAATCCATTAAGGAGCTGTATAGCGACAAAAAGGTAACAGCCCTGTTCCAGCCTCATCTGTTCAGCCGCACAAAGGACTTTTATAAAGAGTTTGCACAGAGCCTCTCGCTGTTCGACGAAGTGATACTTGTGGACATCTATCCCGCCCGCGAACTGCCCATCGAGGGGGTTACAAGCAAACTCATATACGACTGCCTTGACGAAAATATTCAAAAGAGCATGTGCAGCCGAAGCGATGTCATAAAGACCGTGGAACAGAAGAAAAACGAAATAGAGGTACTTGTTTCGCTTGGAGCAGGTGATATCGAGAACGATATCCCCCAGATGAAGGAGATATTAATAAACAGGTGATGAATGTTTAAGAAGATACTTATATACGGAGTGGCAATAACAGCGGCATGCTATATTGTTTTTGCGTTACTCTTTCTCACAAAAGAGGAGGAGTTGCTGTGCAAGGAGGTAAACAGCTTTATCACCGATGGAGGGGCAGGAGCTCTTTCCGAGGAGAGAGTGGCCGCACTGCTCACACAGAAAGGAATAAACCCCGTAAACAAGCCAATAAAGAATATCGACTGCCATGAGATTGAAACCACCATAAAAAAACTGTCGGTGGTTAAGGATTGCCAGGCATACAAGACACACCGTGGGCACATAGGAATAGACATCGAATGCAAGATTCCAATCATGCAGGTGTTTGACATCAACGGCATGGAGTTCTACATAGATGAAAAAGGAGATGTAATAGAAGGTATCCACAATGCCATGTACCTGCCTGTTGCAAACGGTTTCATAACAACAGAAATGGCAAACAAGGAATTGCTTACCATGGCACGTTTCTTGCGCGACAACCGATTCTGGAACGAACAGACCGAGCAGATATTCTTCAATGCCAAGAAGGAGGTTATCCTTATACCGCGAATAGGAAATCATATTGTAGAGATTGGCAAGGTGGAGAATTTGGAGAAGAAGCTGGACAAACTCAGAAAATTCTACAACAAGGGACTTAACACCATCGGGTGGAATAAATACAAGAAAATAAATATTGAATTTGACAAACAGGTTATTTGTACCAAAAGAGATTAATATAACATGGGAACAAAGAATTATATAACAGCTATTGAGATTGGCTCGTCTAAAGTGGCAGGCACTGTGGGTGTTGCCACCTACGAAGGTATAAATATCATTGCCTACGCAAGCGAGCCTGTCGATGGGTTTATATCAAAGGGTGTAGTACGCAATGTAGATGCCGCAAGCGCCTGCCTCACCAACATAATAAACCGTTTGGAGGCACAACTCGACAACAAGGTAATAATAGAGAAAGCATATACCACCATAGGAGGCATTTCGGTGCGTTCAATAAAATCGACCATAAAGAGAGAGTTCAGCGAATACACAAAGATTACCCCCAAAATCATCGATGCAATGGCCATTGAGAACGACAACGAGTTCGTTGTTCCCGAGGGATACCAAAAGGTGCAGGTAATTGTGCAGGACTACAAACTCGACGGCAGCGTGAACACCGCTCCCGCCGGTTTCCATACCCGCAGCATTGAGGGCAGCTACTTGAACATTATAATAAACGAGCAGTTTATGAAGCAGCTGTGCGAGAGCTTCGAGATGGCAAAGATTGAGATTGTGGACAGCTTCACAGCCGCAAAGCTCGAAGCAGATATCCTCCTGAACAAAGACGACAAGCATAGCTGCGCGCTTGTGAATATGGGTGCCGAAACCACCACCATATCTATATATACCAACGAACTGCTACGCAAATTAGTGGTACTGCCCCTTGGTGGCGAAAACATAACAAGAGATATATCTACCCAGCACATCTCACGCGAAGAGGCCGAGAGCATCAAGATGTTCAAGGGCTATGGTGCAACAGGCAGCGACAACAGCCTCATCGCAAATGAAACGCTGAACAAGATTATTGCTGCCCGCATCGAGGAGATACTGCTTAACATAAAGCACCAGATAGAGAGCTCGGGCGAGAAGGTGGGGCAGATACTCTTTACAGGTGGAGCTGCCAAACTTAAAAACCTGAAAGCCCTGCTCGACGAACATTTGCAGGATTACATCACCCGCATCATAACAGAGCCATCGCTCAACTGCTTCAGCGATAGCGGTATGTCGCTCGCAACGGGCGCCATAACACCCACACTTTTCGGGTTGTTGAGCACCGGCAAAGAAAACTGCTGCAAGGAGGCCGTAGCAAAAGAACTTGCCACCCCCATACAGCAATCACTCTTTGAGGAGGAGGAGACCACTCCCACACCAACCGATAACCACGAAGAGGTAAATGAGCCCGAAATGCCCAAGAAAGAGGAGAAGAAACAGAAGGAGACAGAGAAAACGAAAAAGAAATCGGGATGGCAACAGAAGCTCGTAAATTTGTTTGCCGATTTCAGGGAGAACATATCAGAGGACGAAGATGGTGATGAGTAATTAATAACCACTGACGCAAAAAAGTACAAATATGAACGAAGAAGAAAACAAGGGACTACCCTTTGCAATACCCACAGATGCACCCAGAATAATAAAGGTTATAGGTGTAGGCGGTGGTGGTAGTAACGCCGTGGAGAACATGTACAACAAAGGCATCCACAACGTGTCATTTGTTATATGCAACACCGATATACAAGCACTCAACCACTCCAATATACCCGTGAAGGTGCAGCTTGGAGAGACCGTAACCGAAGGCCTCGGTGCCGGCAACGACCCTGCTGTGGCACACATGGCTGCCGAGGAGAGCCGCCAGCAGATTGAAAAACTCTTTAACGACGGCACCAAGATGGCATTTATCACAGCCGGCATGGGAGGTGGTACAGGAACAGGTGCCGCACCCGTGGTTGCAGAGATAGCCAAGCAGATGGGCATACTTACCATTGGCATAGTAACCATTCCGTTCAAGTTCGAGATGGGCAAGAAAATCAAACAGGCATTGCGCGGTGTTTCGGAGATTGCCAAGCATGTCGATGCACTGCTTGTGATAAACAACGAACGCCTGCTCGACATATATCCCAAATTGGATATCGAGGAGGGATTCCGCAAGGTTGATGATGTGCTCACCACGGCCACAAAGAGTATTGCCGAGATTATAACGGCACGCGGTACCATTAACCTCGACTTCCGCGATGTGAAGAAGGTGCTGAAGAATGGCGGTGTTGCCATAATGAGCTATGGAATAGAGAGTGGTGAGGACCGACTTGCAAAGGCATTTGACAAAGCGATGAACTCGCCCCTGCTCAACAACAACGACATATACAAATCGAAAAAGATACTCTTCAACATATACTACAACCCCAACGAACCCATGCTTGTGGAGGAGATAAATGCCGTAAACGAGTTTATGGAGAGATTCAGAGACGACAACATAGAGGTTATCTGGGGATTGAGCAAAGACCACAACCTGGAAAGCGGCGAGGTAAAGGTAACCATTCTTGCCACGGGATTCGGAATGAAGAACATCCCCGGCATGGAACCGCTTATTGCCGAGGAAGAGGCAAAAGAGGAGGAGATCTCGCGCGAGGAGCAGGCAAAACGCCAAGCCGAGGAGAAGGCTATAAACGAAATGGAGAAAGCCTTCTACAAAGACGAATACAAGGTGTTCATATTCGACGACGCAAGCCTCTATAACGAGGAGGTCATCTCGGCCGTTGATAATTCGCCCGTATACAAGAGAACAATACAGGATTTGGAAGCGTTAAAAAGCATTGCCACCGCCACACCCCAAGCCAACGAGGAGCAACAAGAGCAGAGTGAGATTAACAACAATAATGAACCTGAATAAAATATAAAACCATGGAACTTTTCGATATTATAAGCAATGACATAAAAGAGGCCATGAAGGCCAAAGACAAAGTGGCGCTCGACACCCTCAGAAACATAAAGAAAGTGCTTTTGGAGGCAAAGACCGCACCCGGGGCAAACGACACCGTAACTGACGAAACTGCAATAAAAGCCATACAAAAACTTGCAAAGCAGGGAAAGGAATCGGCCGAGTTGTTCCGCAGCCAGGGACGCGACGACCTTGCAAACGAGGAACTTGCACAAGTGGCTGTAATGGAAAAATATCTTCCCAAGCAGATGAGCGAGGAGGAGATTACCGCTGCGCTCAAAGAGATAATTGCACAGGTGGGAGCATGCAAGCCACAAGATATGGGCAAGGTAATGGGCGTTGCCACCAAGCAACTTGCCGGCAAGGCCGATGGCAAAATCATTTCGGCAATAGTTAAACAGCTGCTTGCCTAAACACGGAAAAGCTCGCGCAGCACCTCGCCCGACCGCAAAGACGGAAAATCGGGCAGATGCAGGCGATAATACTCTTCGAGAACTGCGAGGCAGTTGCCTCGCAGTTCTCCGTTTAGTGCAAGGGAACGCACCGAAAGGAAATCGGATGCAAAAAGACGGGCAAGCCCCGCTGTGGCGGCAGGCAACAGAAAATGGGGGTGCAAAGGGTGTTCACGTACAATGAGCCCTGCCTGCATATCGAAATAGCCGTTGGCCGAAACCGTGCTCATATCTGGGGCTATTCCAAGGTAACGAAGCAACTGCGCCATAAAGACAAGATGAAAATCGGCATATCCCTCGGTAACGGAATCGAACCACACCAAAGCCCTGTCGATAAAATTGAACAGAGCCTCGTCTTTCTCCTCCTCGCGCAAGGCATATGTAAGCAACTCGGCAAGGTACAATGCTATGGAAGATTTTACCACATCGTATGGAATTGAGGAGTACAATACATAGGGCTGCGCATCGGAAATGCGCACCAGTTGCTTTGCCCCGCGCCGAGGTGCTATGAACGAGACCATGGAGAGTGGCTGAAAAAGCACATTGCGCACACGCGCCTTCTTGCTGTGCGTTACCGGCAGAAGAAACGACCTGCGCCCCTGCTGCCGCGTGTATATATCGGTTATCATGAGGCTGTCGTTATACTTTATTGTACGCAGCACCACCCCTTCGTATTTTTCGTTCATGCGCCCTTTTTATAGTTGCAAAGGAAAACAAAATCCGCTTATCACGGCCTATCCGGCCACAAAACTACAAAAAATTCCAGAAATCCTTTGCCAATTCAAAAAAAGGTTTTACCTTTGCAGTCGCTTTAAGCACCAAATAGTGCTTTTCGCTCCAAAAGAGCAGCAAAAAACAAAGGCCGGCCCATTCGTCTATCGGCTAGGACGCAAGATTTTCATTCTTGAAAGAGGGGTTCGATTCCCCTATGGGCTACAAGTAAAACTAGAAAATAATATACAAAGAGATGGCAAACCACAAATCATCACTTAAAAGAATCAGACAGACAGAGAAGAGAAATCTTCAGAACCGTTATTTCGGTAAAAATATGCGTTCGGCAGTTCGCGGTCTTCGCGCAATCACCGACAAGAACGAGGCTTTGGCAAAATTCCCCGAGGTACAGAAAATGCTCGACAGAATGGCAAAGCGTGGCTTAATCCACAAGAACAAGGCTGCGAACCTTAAATCAGGTTTGTGCGCCAGAATTGCAAAGTTAGCCTAAATTTTAGAAACATATATTTACCTACAAGAGGCTGGATTTTCATCCAGCCTTTTCGTGTTGTACCTATACGTTCGCTCAACAGGCAGAAAAACAGAAACAACCCGACCATTCACAGCTCCAAGAAAAAAAATCAAGAGAGAGAGTGCCATATTTTGAGGCAGGGTAAAAAAGTAAAAACGTAGTTTTTAACCACTAAATAAATAGAGGAAAACACTTGCTTTGTCGGCTGTTTTTTTGTATTTTTGTTGAGTTATTCAAAATAGAAAAACATACAACATGAGCGAAGAAATAAAACAGAATTATTCGGCCGACAGTATTCAGGTTCTTGAAGGATTGGAGGCAGTGCGCAAACGCCCTGCGATGTATATTGGCGACATAAGCGAGAAGGGCTTGCACCACTTGGTTTATGAGGTGGTGGACAACTCCATCGACGAGGCAATGGCCGGATATTGCACACACATATATGTTACCATCAACCCCGGAAACTCAATCACCGTACAGGACAACGGCCGAGGAATCCCCGTTGATTGGCATGAGAAGGAGAATCGTTCGGCATTGGAGGTTGTAATGACCGTGTTGCACGCCGGCGGTAAATTCAACAAAGACTCGTACAAGGTATCCGGCGGTTTGCACGGTGTGGGTGTATCGTGCGTTAATGCCCTATCGACCCACATGAAAACCGAGGTGTTCCGCGACGGCAAGCACTACGAGCAGAACTACTCATGCGGCAAGCCCATCGACGAGGTACACTGCGTGGGAGAATCGGATATTCGCGGTACACGCCAGACATTCCAGCCCGACGACTCTATCTTCGTTGTTACCGAGTATCAGTATGAGATTCTTGCAAACCGCTTGCGCGAGCTTGCTTTCCTGAATGCGGGAATTACCATTACACTCACCGACAAGCGCAATGCAAACGATAATGGCGAATATAAAAGCGACACATTCCACTCTACCGAGGGATTAAAGGAGTTTGTTCGCTACATCGACGAGTCGCGCACACCCCTTATCGGCGATGTTATCTATCTGAACACAGAGAAGGCCGGCATACCCATTGAGGCGGCAATCATATACAACAACGGCTACAGTGAGAATGTCCGCTCGTATGTAAACAACATCAACACCATTGAGGGCGGTACACACCTTGCCGGTTTCCGCCGCGCACTAACCCGCACCCTCAAAAAATATGCCGACGATACAAAGGCACTTGAAAAAGCCAAGGTAGAGATTTCCGGTGAGGACTTCCGCGAAGGATTGACAGCCGTTATCTCGGTAAAGGTGGCGGAGCCCCAATTCGAAGGACAGACAAAGACCAAACTTGGTAACAACGAGGTAACAGGTGCAGTAGATCAGGCTGTGGGCGAGGCACTCGCATACTATTTGGAGGAGCACCCCAAAGAGGCCAAGATGGTGGTTGACAAGGTTATTCTTGCAGCAACAGCACGTATAGCGGCACGCAAGGCACGCGAGAGCGTACAGCGCAAGAGCCCCATGAATGGCAGCGGAATGCCCGGCAAGCTTGCCGACTGTTCCGACAAGGACCCCGCAAACTGCGAACTCTTCATCGTAGAGGGCGACTCTGCGGGTGGTTCGGCAAAACAGGGCCGCAAGAACAGTTTCCAGGCTATTCTCCCCCTACGCGGTAAGATTCTTAACGTAGAGAAGGTTATGTGGCACAAGGCCTTCGAGAGCGACGAGATAAACAATATCATTCAGGCTATCGGTGTCCGATTCGGACTCGACCCCGAGGACAGCAAAAAGGCAAATATCGACAAATTGCGCTATCACAAGATTATCATGATGACCGATGCCGACGTCGATGGCGCTCACATCGACACCCTTATCATGACACTCTTCTATCGCTTTATGCCCGAGATTATAGAAGGCGGCTACCTTTACATAGCACAGCCCCCTCTCTACCTCTGCTCAAAAGGCAACATCAAGGAATACTGCTACAGCGACGACCAGAAACGCCTTTTCATTGAGAAGTATGCAAACAACAATGAAAAAGAAGTAAAGATACAGCGTTACAAAGGTCTTGGAGAGATGGATGCAAAGCAGTTGTGGGAAACAACCATGGACCCCGAGACACGTACCCTTAAACAGGTTACAATACGCGAAGCACAGATGGCCGACCACATATTCTCAATGCTCATGGGCGACGACGTGGCTCCCCGTAGAGAGTTCATAGAGAAGAACGCCGAACTTGCCGAAATCGACGCATAAAAAGCACTATACAGACAAAAAAATCTCGTTCCGCGGAACGAGATTTTTTTGTTTACAGAGAACACGACACAGCTATTCTATTATAAAACTATCTGCCTGCACATCGCAAGACATTGCATCGAACGAAAGAGAAGGCTCTGCACTGCGACCAAAAGCAAGCAACATCAGAGGTTGCAACGGCAATACAAACATATCACTGACAGCAGAGTAGATATCATGGGGAACAAAAGCACCGCAGAGCCCCATTACGGCAGCTTGCAAAAGCATAGACTGCGCCACCCTGCCCAGAAGAAAAGGAGAAGGCTCCACATCGGCACTTGGAAGAACCAGAATATAAGCAGTGGCTTTTATAATGCCTTCGTGGCACGAGCGCAGGCGAGCAGCCTCATCGCCCGTAACGAACTTGAAACGGAAAGGCATGGTGGGAGATACTCTTACGGCTGCACCCACAATACGCATAAGCTGGTCCTGGCGTACAGCGTAACCATCAAACGCGCCTCTTGCCACCGAATGTTCAAGCAGCGAAGAGAGCGAGATTTTCTTTGATGCCCCAGAAACCGCAGCACGCGCTTTGTGCTGCTCCATTTTCTTTTCCAGATAGTTGTCTGCCATAGAATTATCTTAAAACAAAAAGCACCGCATATGCGGTGCTTTTGAGGTACCTGGCGGATTCGAACCGCCGTGCATGGTTTTGCAGACCACTGACTAAGCCACTCATCCAAGGTACCAAGTGCTCACGGGCATTACCCCATTTGCAGCCACAAAGGTAATGCTATTTTTCATAATCGGCAAATAATCAACAGCATTTTTTGCCGTAAGAGATATGTTTTTCCACATAAAAACAAGATTTCTCAACTTTATACCCTATCTTCGCAACAGCAAACAGCAGAATATGATTCACAAAGTAGCAAAATTCATAGAACAGAAAAGTTTGATTGCAAGCGGACAAAAGGTACTCGTAGCCCTAAGCGGCGGAGCCGATTCTGTCGCCCTGCTTATCGTGCTACAAAAGCTCGGCTACCGATGTGAAGCCATACACTGCAATTTTCATCTACGGGGAGAGGAGAGCAACCGTGATGAAGATTTTGTACGCGCGCTATGCGAAAGGCACCAAGTTTCACTCTTCGTTATAAATTTCGATACCGTTTCCTATGCCCATGGAAAAGGAATCTCATTAGAGATGGCTGCTCGCGAGCTGCGCTACGACGCCTTTGAACAACACCGCGCAAGGATTAATGCCGATGTTATTGCCGTGGCACATCATCGCGACGACAGCGCCGAGACCGTGTTGCTAAACCTGTTGCGTGGTACAGGCATCAAGGGACTGCACGGCATACAGCCAAAGAACAAGAACATTGTGCGCCCCCTTTTATGCGTGGGACGAGAAGAAATCTTGGAGTATCTGCAATGGCGGGGCGAGAGCTACGTTACAGACAGTACCAACCTTGAAGCGGACTTCACACGCAACAAGATACGCATAGAAATACTCCCGCTGATGCAACAGATAAACCCATCGGCGGCCGAGAGCATCGCACAAACAGCCGAGCGAGTGAGCGAGGCCGAGAAGGTATATGCCAAGGCGGTTGCCGAGAGCATCGCAAGGGTGAAGAAGGGAAACACAATAAACATAGACCAACTGAAAAAAGAGCCCTCGCCGCAAGCCATATTGTACGAAATTTTGCAACCGTTGGCATACAACAGCGCACAGATAAAAGAGATAACAGAAGCCATGCACGGCGACAGCGGGCGCACATTCCGCAGCGGAAGGTGGGAGGTAATAAAAGACCGCTCCACCCTCATCATTACCACAGCCCACAGAGAGGCCATGCAACCCATGGAGATTCTTCCCGATTGCGAAACAGCCACAGAACAGGGAGTGCTCGCCTGCACATTACAACCATTTGATGGCGAGATAAAGAGAGATAGAAAACATGCCACAATAGATGCAGCGAAGGTAAAACAGCCTTTAATATTGCGCCAATGGCAGCAGGGCGACCGCTTTACGCCATTCGGCATGCGAGGCAGCAAACTGCTGAGCGACTACATGACCGACCGCAAGATGAACATTATAGAAAAGGAACGGCAACTTGTGGTAACCGATGCCGACGGCAAAATTGCGTGGGTTGTGGGGGAGCGCCTTGCGGCGCACTGCGCTACCGACAAGAATACCGAAACGGTTATACAATTAGAATGGTACGATTGATAAAAAAGCCCGAGAAATCGGGCTTTTTTATCAATATCAGCTTACTCGGCCGGGTGTCTCTGGCGCACAGCCTCGTACAATATAACACCTGTCGCCACCGATACGTTCAATGATTCTATATTACCAAACTGCGGAATGGAAACCCACTCGTCGCACAATGCAAGATGTTCATGCGGAATACCCGTATCCTCGGCACCCATCACCACGCATACCGGCTCGGTAAAATCGGCCTGGGTATAATTGATTTTACCCTTTTCGGTGGCACACACAATGCGTATGCCCGATGCCTTCAAATATTTCAGCGTTTCGGTAATATTCTTCTCGCGGCAAACAGGCAGCGTGTGCAATGCACCTGCCGATGTTTTAACGGCATCGGCATTTACCGTAACACTGTTGTGCGAGGGGATGATAATGGAATGTACGCCGGCACAATCGCAGGTGCGGGCAATAGAACCGAAATTACGCACATCGGTAATGCCATCGAGCAGCACAAGGAAAGGGACCTCACCCTCTTCGTACAACGTGGGCACAAGGGTATCCACGCTCGCATACTCCACAGCCGATATAAAAGCTATGACACCCTGATGATTCTTGCGGGTGATGCGGTTAAGTTTCTCCACCGGAACACGCACAACAGGTATGGTGCGACCTTTAAGCGCACCGAACAACTCGCGCGACAGTTCACTCTGTATATCGCGTTTTACCAGAATCTTGTCTATCTCCTTGCCGGCCTCCAAGGCCTCCAACACGGCGCGCACGCCGAATATCATCTCGTTTGTACTTACCATAATTTTATGATTGTGACAGAAGGAGGGTTGCATTCTTCAAAGCAGCATCGGTGAGCACCTCGCCGCTCATCATTTGAGCAATCTCGCGCACACGCTCCTCCTTGTTTAGTTTAACAATATTTGTGAGGGTACCCTTTTCGGTCTCCTCCTTATACACCTTATAGTGCGATGCACCAAGCGCAGCCACTTGCGGCAAATGAGTTATACTGAGTACCTGCCTTTGCGCACTACCCATCTGCTGCATAAGACGGCCCATACGCTCGGCAAGAACACCCGAGATACCTGTATCTATCTCGTCAAAAATAAGAGTAGGCTGGTTCAGATTGGTGGCAATGAGCGATTTAAGCGCGAGCATGACACGTGCCATCTCACCACCCGATGCAACGTCGGAGAGGGGTTGCGGAGCACTTATGCTGTTTGCCGAGAAGAGGAACGTAACCACATCGGCACCGCTTGGTGCAAAGTCGGCAGCAGCCTCTATCTTGACCTCGAAACGTATCATGGGCATGCCAAGATTCACAAGAATGTCGGTTATACTGCTTTTCAGTGCATCGGCAGCCCCATGACGTGCCTTGCTCAACGCCGCGGCGGCCGCAGCAAGCTCCTTGCGCAGCGCAGCGCAACGCTTTTCGGCCTGTGTCAGCTCCCAATCGCTGTTATCTATCTTATCGAGGCGCTCACGATAGCTCTTGCCTATCTCCAACAACTCCTTCAACGATTCCACACGATGTTTCTTTTGCAGGTCGTATATAAGTGCCAGACGTTTATCTACAAACTCCAAGCGGTCGGGGGCAAACTGCACACGCGAAAGACGCTGTTGCAAATCGTCGCAACAATCCTTTAATTCTATGTAGTTGCTCTCTAAGCGTTCGCTCAACTCACCTGCAGCGGTATAATGGGCCGATATACGCGACAATGTATTTGCCGCATCGCGCAAAGCGCGAAGAAGACTCTGCTCACTGCCATCTATGGAATTATACGCGCCATAGAGCGCAGCCTGGATATCCTCGGCATGCGACAGCTCCTGTTGCTCCTGTTCAAGTTCCTCCTGCTCACCATCGCGCAGGGCCGCACCCTCGAGCTCCTCCACCTGAAAACGCAACCACTCCTCGTCGCGCGTGCTATCGGCAAGCGACTCTTTGAGGGCGGCAAGTTCCTTTTGAGCAGCCGAATAGGCAGCATAATTTTGGCGATAGGCAGCCAACAGCTCGCCATCGCCGGCCAATATATCGAGCACCCCCTGTTGGAAATCCCTGTTCCCAAGCAGCAGATTCTGATGCTGTGAGTGTATATCTATAAGGCGGGAGCCTAGTTCTTTGAGCAAAGCCGCCGACACCGGTGTATCGTTAATAAAGGCACGGCTGCGCCCCGACGAGGATAGCTCGCGACGTATTATACAATCTTCGGCACAATAGTCAAGGTCGTTATCGGCAAAGAAACCATCGAGCGAGAATGAGGATATATCGAAATGGCCCTCAATCACGCAACGGTCGGCACCCTCTCTTATGGCCTTGACATCGGAACGCTGACCCAACATCATTGCTATGGCTCCAAGAAAGACAGATTTACCCGCACCGGTCTCTCCGGTGATTACCGAGAAACCCGAGGAGAAATCAACCTCTACACTCTCTACAAGAGCAAAGTTCTTAATTATAATTGATTTTAACATCTACAACTGATTATCATCGTGATTATCCGCAATCTTCTCCCACGATGTGGATAGTGAGGCATCTATGGTGGTAACAATCTTCTGCACCTCCATGCGCTCTTTTATTGAGCCTTGCGAATAAATATTCAACAATTCATCGTTTTTATACTCCAAGAATAGTTTGGGAAAGTATGCCAAAGAACGATCATCGTACGCCTGTTTAAGCATCTTCATGGAGTCGAATATGGCCTTGCGCCCACCCGACACATTCTTATACATCATGTCGAGCCCAAAACGGTGATATTTATACATTAACTTGCGGACAGGCTCCAAAGCACCATTCATATAATCGTTAATGATGGCATACCGATTGTTCTCGCTGCTTGCTGCACGCCAACCTGCATCGCCCAACGTCTGTGCATTGTTGGCTATATTCAATGCTTTGTTGAGCCATTCACTGCCGCCCAAATCACCCATTGAATCCATGTCGAAGCCTATTATCATATAGGCATAGAACGCAAGTACCGCAGTGAGGTTGTTATCCAGATTATCTTCGTTGAAATCCAAGCGGTCGTATGGCTGATAGGAGAACGTAATGGCCTTATCCTCGTATTTGAACGTGGTGGTATTATAGGTGGAACCATATACAGGGCGGGTAGCCTGCACCATCAACGAACAGGTGAAGGAGCCATCGGGGGAGTAGCTCTCTACAACAAAATTGAATGTGCAATTTATACGCTCCTCCTCTTCGTAGGTGCTAGCAGTCCACTTACGTTCGTTCAGGAACTGCGTTATTCCATCCTTCAATTGCTCAAAAACCTCTGAATCGGCACTCTGAACCTTGTCGCGATTAAGAGTAACCTGTGCATTGAGTTCCTCGCCCATTGCCATGAGCGACGAAGGCAACAGCAGCATCACTGCAATCAACAACAGGCGCGACAAGTACGATACAATATCGCGGGCAACCTCAAGCTTGCTCTTCAACGGATATTCGGTTATACCCTCTTGGCTTATGATGGATACCTTGTTGGTGTCGTGGGCAAAACCCGCACCCTCGTCGGCAAGCGAGTTAAGCACAATGAAATCGAGATTTTTCTTTGCAAGTTTCTCACGAGCATTCAACTCGCCATCGTTGGTCTCCAAGGCAAAACCCACCAAATGTTGCCCCTCTCTTTTCTCCTTGCCAAGTGCAGCAGCAATATCCTTGTTGGCCTCCAACTCTATGGTCATGCCTTCACCTGTACGCTTAATCTTCTTTTCGGCACAGGTTGCAGGGCGATAATCGGCAACTGCGGCACAGAGTATCGCGGCATCACACGAAGGAAATGCATCGACAGAGGCCTTATACATATCCTCGGCCGATTCAACATCTATACGCTTGATGGCAGGATGAGGAGTAGCCAATGATACAGGGCCGGCAACAAGGGTAACATCGGCTCCACGACGGGCACACTCGCCTGCAAGGGCAAAACCCATCTTGCCCGAAGAGTAGTTGCCGATGAAACGTACCGGGTCTATCTTCTCGTATGTGGGACCGGCCGTAATTAATATATGCTTGCCCGCCAGCGAGTTACCGGCTAAAAAAAAATCGTGCAATACTTGAACAATATTCTCGGGCTCCTCCATGCGGCCCTTGCCACAGAGGTGGCTGGCAAGCTCGCCTGCGGCCGGCTCAATTATGTGATTGCCATAACCACGCAACACCTGCAAATTGCTCTGTGTCGATGGGTGGGCAAACATATCCAGGTCCATGGCCGGTGCAATGAACACCGGAGCCTTCATTGAAAGATATGTGGTAACAAGCAGATTATCGGCTATGCCGTTTGCCATTTTACCTATGGTGGCTGCCGTCGCCGGAGCAACAATCATGGCATCGGCCCACAGGCCAAGCTCCACATGACTGTGCCATTCGCCGCTGCCGCTGTTGAAGAAATCACAAAGCACGGGGCGGCCCGACAGTGTTGACAAGGTGAGCGGCGTTATAAACTCCTTGCTCGACGGTGTCATCACCACCTGCACCTCGGCACCCTGCTTAATCAATAAACGAACAAGTATTGCCGCTTTATAAGCAGCAATACTCCCCGTTACTCCTATGACTATCTTTTTACCTTTAAGCATCTATTTATTTGTTAAATTCGCGTAGCTTTATCCTTGTGAGCACCTGTTTGGTATTCAAGGGAAAATCGCCATTCATCATCCAACCGTAGTATCCGGGATCGCGATGCAGCACCACGGCAACCGACTCGCCCTTGTATTTTCCAAAGTTAAATACCTCACAACCCGAATCGTCATACACAAAACGACCTGCAAAATCCACATTGCGAGTAAAGGAGCTCTCCTTTGCAAGTGCGGCAACATCGTTCTCCATATCATCGTAGTGGTCGAGTTGGGCTTTAAGTACCTCGTATGTGGCACGGGTGTCGGCGAGTGCGCTATGAGCATTGTCGAACTCTGTACCGCAATAGAACTTATGGGCAGCCGACAAGGTTCGTGGCTCGCGTTTGTGATAGAGCACCTGCACATCTATTGCATGATGACGAGTGAGGTCTATATCAACCTGCGCACGCAAGAACTCCTCGGCAAGCATGGGAAGGTCGAAACGGTTGGAATTGAAACCGGCAAGGTCGCACCCCTCGAAATCGGCTGCAATCTCCTTGGCCACTTCCCTGAAAAGAGGACAATCCTTTACATCCTCGTCGTAAATACCATGCACGGCCGAAGCCCCTTCGGGGATATGCATGCCGGGATTTATACGCCTGGTACACTCCTTCTCGCTACCGTCTGGGAACACTTTAATATAACATATCTCCACTATTCTATCCTTGGAAACATCCACACCGGTTGTCTCCAAGTCAAAGAATATGAGTGGGTTTTTAAGATTCAGTTTCATTGCCTTTTATTCTGTAAGCGTCATTGGCATTAACAACATGAGGAGTTCCTGCTTCTCAATCTGCTCGGCAGGAACGATAACACCCGCACGAGAGGGATCGGCAAGCTCGAAAATCACATCTTGACCGGGGATGTTGTTCAATATATCGATGAGGAACATGGCACGGAAGCCTATGTTCATGGGCACACCGTCGTAGCTGCATGTAATGCTCTCCTCGGCCGATGTAGAGAAATCGGTATCCTGTGCCGACACTATTATCTTGTTGTCCTCAATATGCAACTTCACAATACTTGCCTGCGACGAGAATATCGACACGCGACGCAATGCGCTTACAAGTGCCACGCGATCTACGGTGAGTTTATGAGGATTGTTCTGCGGAATAACCGAGTTATATTTGGGATAACGGCCATCGTGCAAACGGCTGATAAGCTTGTACTCGCCCATTGTGAAAATTGCAAAGCGGCCGTCGAACTCTATCAGAACCTCCTCTTCGTCGTCCTTGCTCAAAAGAGTCTTCAACAAGGTCGAAGGCTTTTTGGGAAGGATGAACGCCGACTTTTCAGCACCCAGAACAGAGCAGTCGCGGTAGCGGGCAAGTTTGTGGCCGTCTGTTGCAACAAGAGTGATGCTTTCGGGGTCGAAATCAAAATATACACAGCTCATGAAACGGCGATCGGCATCCTCGCCTGCGGTGGCAAAGAGCGAACATGAGATACCGTTTGCAAGCAGGCATGCGGGAACCGAAATGCTTACCGAATCCTCGCCAAGCACTACGGGCGAGGGATACTCATCGGCATTATAAGCAACCATACTGTATTTACCATTGAGGTAGAGCACGTTTACCTCCAATGTCTCCTTATTCACTTCGAAACGGAGAGGCTGCTCCGAAATCTCTTTGAGAGAATCGATAAGGATTTTTGCCGAGATTGCAAAACTGAAATCCTCGGAACACTCAACAACCTCGAGCGAGGTATTCAATGTGTTATCGGTGCTTGAAGCAGTGAGAGTGAGTGTGTTCCCATGCAATTCGAACAAGATTGAGCCTAATACAGGTATAGGATTTTTTGAGCCTATTACGCGGCTGATTGTCTGCAAACGAGACGATAATTGCGAGCTTGATACGGTAAAGTTCATAGGTATATAAAATTTAATTGTTTTCTATCATTTCACACACACAACCCGTTGCATACCCCAAACATAACAGGCCTGTTTGCTGCTTTTCAGGCAAGTGCGGTGCATGTGCATAGTTTATTACAAAGATAAAACTAAATATATAATTGCATAATAAAAAAGTGAGAAAAAATTGTTTTTCGAACAGAAAAGAGCTAATTTCGCGAGGTATTAGAAAAGAATTATGGAAATAACAGGAAAAATTATTGCCGTACTGCCCGAAAGAGGCGGTACCTCAAAGACAGGTAACGAGTGGAAGATGCAGGAATATGTTATTGAAACACACGAGCAATACCCCCGCAAAGTATGTTTCAATGTTTTTGGCAGCGACAAGATTGCACAATTCAATATCCAGGCAGGCGAGGAACTTACCGTATCGTTCGACATTAACGCTCGCGAATACAACGGCCGTTGGTTCAACGATATCAGAGCATGGCGCGTAGAGCGCGGAACAGCACCCGCAGCAGCACCGGCGGATATTCCCGAGATAAAGGTAGCCAAAGTGGATTTCAGTGCAGAGAACGACCCCAACGACCTGCCTTTCTAAAAACAATACAATAAGCAAGCCCCGCTTGCTTATTGTTGCTTTATACACCACCACAAACACAAAACAAGATGATGGAATTTATCAGTTGGACTCTGTTTATAATATTCTGCATAACCTATGTATGCAAGCTCTTCAAAAAGATACCTATCGGTACCATACTTCTTATAGCCGGTATAGTTGCCGGCTCTACTTTTAATCGTGATACCGAGTTTTTCTTGTGTTCGGGCGGCGGCCTGCTCTTGGGACTAATCATACAGTTCTTTTACAAAGATGTTGAAAAGAGAGGCAGGGCGTTTAACGTACTCATTGCGACCATACTATACCCAACAATAATTTTCGGATTGGGGCTGGCCGACATTTTGGACTTTATGGATTCAAGCGAGGAAACATTATGGTTATGGGGCATCGCCTTGCTGATACATCTTGCACTTTGCAATATCCCATTCAACAACCTGATTCCCTATTTCTCGGACGATACCATCAATATTAAGGATTTAGACAGGAGCGAAAGGAACGATTTTGTCAAAAAACATTTCATTGTAATAGACTTGGCTCTTATTGCAATTGCAACAGGACTTGCAAGTTTCATCTTTGGAGCAGAGACCACTTTCAATGCCTTTGAAAACTTCTTCGAAAGCGAGGGTACAGATGTTATTTTATCGATAATATACATATTCGGCATTTTGAGATTCATTATCGCAATATTATGCGAATATGAATGGAAAGTAGAAGAGAACATGTCGTGCGGATTGCTTATGTTGCTCATTGGCTTTGTCATATGCACACATATGAGCAACCACTTCATTAACAATCCTGCGCCCGAAGACAATTGGTATATAACAACACTTGAAAGCATAGAGACGTTCTTCAACAACATCATGCCCGATTGGTTCTTTGCAAAGGGATGGTTAAATATCTGGGGTATCATACGCGCCATAATAGGACTTATATTCAGTGTAACCATTCATGGTGTTATTCTCGGTTATCCGTTCTTCTTAATATACGAACAATGGCACAAAAAGCGCGACATGTGCAGTACAAGCTACGAGTGGACCACCGCTTTGGTTTTCTACCCCATTTTCATTACAACAATAGCCTTCCTTGTAGGCTTGTTGCGCATTGACTCTAGGTTCTGGCAATGGACATTATACATTGTATCGACATTTATATTCATGAAATATGCCTGCTTGAGAAAACGTTGCAAGAAGTGTGGCAGCACCAATTTATGGGTATATGACCGTTGGGTGCAGAAGAGCCGCGAAGAGCAAGTGGGCAAAGAGAAGGAGGTATTGAATCTCGATGGAAAAGATGTCGCAAAAAGGGACAAAAACAAGATTTTCGAACAACATGTCTGGGAACACAGCAAGTGGAGGTGCCAACGCTGCGGCCACTGCTGGGGAGAGACAAGCCACAGTGTCAAGAAAAGGAAAGAAGCAATACATGGCGCCGATTGGGAACCAATTTAACGCAGTTATATACAATAAAAAGCACTCCTCGGGGAGTGCTTTTTATTGTATATGTTTCTATTGGATTATGAGTTCATGCTCATGAGAAACTCATTATTGTCTTTTGTCTTTTCAAGGCGGTCCTTCACAAATTCCATTGCCTCCATGGGAGTCATATCGGCAAGGTATTTACGCAGAATCCACATGCGGTCGAGCACCTGTTTATCGAGCAACAGGTCGTCGCGGCGGGTGCTCGATGCAATAATGTTCACGGCAGGGAACACGCGCTTGTTGCTCAAAGAGCGGTCGAGTTGCAGCTCCATGTTACCTGTACCCTTGAACTCCTCAAAGATAACCTCGTCCATCTTGGAGCCGGTATCTATGAGCGCAGTGGCTATTATTGTGAGCGAACCGCCATTCTCTATGTTACGCGCCGCACCGAAGAAACGCTTGGGCTTGTGCAGAGCGTTGGCATCCACACCTCCCGAGAGCACTTTACCCGAAGCGGGAGACACCGTGTTATAGGCACGGGCAAGGCGGGTGATAGAGTCAAGGAATATTACCACATCGTGGCCGCACTCCACCATGCGCTTTGCACGTTCAAGCACAATGCCTGCAATCTTCACATGGCGCTCGGCAGGCTCGTCGAATGTAGAGGCAATAACCTCGGCATTTACGCTGCGTGCCATGTCTGTAACCTCCTCGGGGCGCTCGTCTATAAGCAACATAATCATATAAGCCTCGGGGTGATTGGCTGCAATAGCATTTGCAATATCTTTGAGCAACATTGTTTTACCGGTCTTGGGCTGTGCCACAATGAGCGCGCGTTGCCCCTTACCGATGGGCGAGAACATATCCACCACACGCGCCGACATGTTGTCGTAGCTGCCCGAACAGAGTGTGAATTTCTCCTCGGGGAAGAGTGGAACAAGATTGTCGAACGATACACGGTCGCGCACAAGCTCGGGCGCAAGGCCGTTTATGCGGTTCACCTTTACAAGGGGAAAATATTTTTCTCCTGCGCTGGCGGGGCGTATGATACCCTCCACAACATCACCTGTTTTAAGGCCATACAATTTTATCTGTGATTGCGACACATATACATCGTCGGGCGAAGAGAGGTAGTTGTAATCGGAGGAGCGCAAGAAGCCGTAATTATCGGGCATAATCTCGAGCACACCCTCTACACGCAATATATCGGCAAAATCATACTCCTGGCGGGGCTGACGCTCGGGTTGTTGCTCTGCATGCTCTTGGCGAGGCCTCTCAATGCGCTGACGGCGCTGCTTATCGCCCTTTACACCCTGCTGTTCCTGACGATTCTTATCGAACTTGCCTATCAACTCGGCAGGGAGTTCCTTGCTGTCTGTGGGCAGCTCCTCAATAGCCACAAAAGCCTCGCCCGACTCTTCGGGTGCCGCCTCTTCGGTAACTGTTTGTTCAACCTCGGCAACGGCAGGCTGATTCTTGGGCTTGCGACCGCGTTTCTTGGGTGCGGGGGCAGCAGACTGCTCTACAACCTCATCGGTTGCGGAAACGGGAGCCACAGCGGGAGCTGCCTCCTCGGCAGCAGGCTGCTCAACCTCGGCAACGGCAGGCTGATTCTTGGGCTTGCGACCGCGTTTCTTGGGCGCGGGGGTGGCAGACTGCTCTACAACCTCATCGGCTGCGGAAACGGGAGCCACCACGGGAGCTGCCTCCTGAGCCACAGGAGCCTCCTTAACCTCACTGAATAGGGGTGCAGGCATTGCATCCTCTTTTGCCTTTTTAGGCTCGTTCTTATCGAGTTTCACGGCTTTGTCGCCCGTAGCTGTATATACTTTATTTGATGCGTCGGACTGAATTCTGTTGCGGCGATGCTCGCGACGATGCATTCTTGTCTCCTCTTTTACAACTGCTGGAGCACCCGACTGGCTGTTTTGCAGGGCCTGGCCATCGAGAATACGATAGATAAGGGAGTCTCTGTCCAATGATTTTATACCTTTGATACCTAACTCTCCTGCAATGGATTGCAACTCGGCAATCTCTTTGTTTCTTAATTGTTCTATATGATACATAAGTTATATAAATGAGACTCAACCGAAATGCAAACAGAGCACATGGCCGGTCCATTAATTGGGAAATCTACAAAGAATTTTCTGATTATCATTTTGAAAGCGCACAGAGGACATCTGCACACTATTTATAATGCAAAGATATGCATTTTGTTTTAATTTTCTTAAAACAACAGACTATTTTTTGATTTTATATGCTTTTTTGACAGAAATATATAAACGGCAGGGAGCGCATTAAACAATTAATGACCGCCTTTAAGCGGTCATTAATTGTTTAACTTAGAGATTGTCGGTTATATCTGCCGGCAGTTCCTGCACACGCACATAGGTGTGAGTTTCGGACTCGTCGCCGTTGGTAACGAGTATCAAGGCATCCTCGTAAAGCGCCTTAACAATGTAATCATTATTCCATTTGCCGGTTCCATTATCATATTTACCCGACAGGGTTACCACTTTGTAATCGTCCTTCTCAATAGTATATGTTCCTGTGATTACACGAGGATACATACTGTCGAACTTCTGGTATATCTTGAACTTTCTGTCCTTGCGGATAAATTCGATATACACAACCGGAACTTCGCCGTCGCTGCCACTCCACTCATGCAACGCCCAAATACCCGAAATATTGTTGGGAGTAACCTCGAGTGTGGGAACAACAGCCTCATCGTCGTCGCTGCATGCTTGAAAAGAAATTGCCAGCAGAAGCAGCAACATAAGTTTGAAAATATTTTTCATATTTCTATATTTTATATCTTTATTATTATTCTATAATCACTTTTATGGTGCGCGAGGAGATATCCCCCTCCACTCCATCGATAAGCAAGGAAAAACGCTTTGCCGTGCCTGCCGTCGTGCCGTCTATGCTTATAACTATATCGCCCTCCTCGCCCGGTTGCAACACCTGCGGTTCTGTGGAGAAACTCGCATACGAGGGCAACAGACGAGCCTTTAACTCCAAAGGCTTGCAGCAACCTGTATTGGCGCATGGGATACGTGCTATGGTACGCCCACCAGCAAAACTTACAGTTGTGCGTTTAAGACGCAATGCACCCATTACACAAGGCAGATGGCTCCATTCGTCATTATCCACCACCACACCAAGGATTGTGAGCTTGGCTACAGGTTTATTGCCGCTGCACGATGTATATACAAAAGCATTTGTATCTATTGTGCCGGCACGACCTTTGGGGTTATACCTAACGGCTATCACCGATGATGCACCGGGTGCCACAGGCCCCTTTTCATAGGCCGCGGCAGTGCAACCGCAATGGGTGGTTACACGAGTAATGCTTATAGGCTTGTCGCTTACATTACGGAATGCAAACAGCACGGTGCGTGCAGAATCGCTCTCATTTATCAAGCCAATATTCTCTTTAATCTTATCGAACCGAACAATCTTGGCGGCATTGGGAGCAAGTGTGGGATTGAGCAGAGAGTCCATGGCTGCACGCGAAGGGCGTTTGGTTACCTGCGCACACACCGCGGCAGGCAACACAAAGGCTGCTGCCAACAGAAAAACGGGAACTACGAACACTCTTTTCACCGCCTCTCGCTTTTTACATCCAACCGTTATTGTTGGCGTTGTTACGAACTGTAATTGTTATCACATGCTCCACCCCATCGACAGTAACTGTTGCGGTAGTTATTCCCACGGCAACACCGGTTAATGTGAGTTTTGTTGCATTTACCTCGGCTGTTGCTATTGAGGTATCGGCAACGGTACATGTATAGCTTTTGTTCTCGCCATCCACAAAGTAACGTGCCAAATCTATTGTCTGCGCCTTGTCGGCATTACCCTTGGCAGGTGCAAGATAGAAATCGGGGAGTCGCATCTCGCGCCCTGCGCCCTCAATGGCATTGAGCAGGGCTGCGGCATTCACCATTTTACCCATCTTGCCACGATATTTTGCAAGGTCCAATGTAGATTGCAGATGGTTCACACTATGATTGTAGCACACCTTCTTTGTACCCACACAATAGGAATCGATGTCGCTTGAAGTCTCCATCAACAACTCCACAAACTCCTCGGCGGTAAAATGGCGGCGCAACTGCGCTGCATACGAAAGACCAAGGGCTACCACGCCCGACACATGGGGGCAGGCCATGGATGTACCCTCGTAATAGCCATAATCGGGCTTACCCTCTACGACAAGGGTGGAAAGTATCATACCGCCATTCTCAACCTCCGAACCGGGCGCGCCATAATAGTCGCCGTCGCCACCGGGAGCTGCAATATCATTGCCCGGGCCATAGTTGGTATATGAGGCAGGGGTAAAATCGGCAGCCACGGCTGTTACGCACAAACATTTGGAATAGGCTCCGGGGAATGATGCCGCGGGGGCAAATTCGTTACCCGATGCATAAACCACAATACCACCATCTATAACACCATTGGGTGAACCTGCGGTGGCTATAAAATAGTCTATAGCCTCTTTCTCCAACGGATAAATGGCCTCCCACTCCTTCTCTGTGCTGGGACCGGGGATAAATTGGGTGGGGTTGGCCTCGGGTGAATGGTAACCCCAGCTGCATTGCAGTATCACCGCACCATTATCGGCTGCATATTTCATGGCTTTTGCCTCATTCACAAGAGTAGCTTGATACTCATCATCGAACAGCTGGCACGACATTATTCTCACACCCGGCTGCCCTGCGGCAGCATCGCCGCCTGCAATTCCGCAAACACCAATACCGTTGTTATTAACCGCGGCAATGGTTCCCGCAACGTGTGTTCCGTGACCGCTGGCCAAGGAGCCGGTGGTGGAGATATATGCACGATCTGTGGCAAAGTTATAACCATATCGGTCGCCCTTGTAGCCGTTACCATCGGCATCTACATCCGATGTGTACTCCTCGGCCTCGTTTACCCAGATGTTATCCTGCAAATCGGGATGTTCCCACATCACGCCCTCGTCGATCACGGCAACGATGATAGAGGGGTCGCCGGTACACTTTTCCCAAGCCTCCTCGCAACCGACATCGCAGCCTGCAACAATGCCTGCCCATGGCTGCTCGAAATCGAAATCGCCATGGTTCACATATCCCCACTGATGAGGAAGGCCCTCGTCATTGAATTTATATGTGTAACCCGCTGCGCGTGTAGCCGATAAGTTTTTTGCAAATTCCATGGTGGCGGCAGTGGCTTTGCGATCCGATATACGGTATATTTTGCGGTTACACTGCACCTTGGAAACTTCTCCAAGGCTCTTAATCTGTTCGAGCGCGGTTTTCAAATCGACATTTTTGTCAAATGATACCTGATACCACAAGTGCATATTGGCTTCGCGTGTACGCTCCTCGGTACGATTATCCACGGGAAAGACGCGCTCCAGCTTATAGGCCTTCAAAATATCGAGCACGGCATCGGTAGAGGGAATACCCGAGCGTGTTTTCAACACACCCGCCGCGCGCGAGGCCGGCAATTTGTCGAGAATATCGCTCATCTCGGGAGCGAACTTAATGAGGAGCTCGCCCTCAACGGAGCCCTCGGGCACAATAACTCCCTCATCGGGAAGCTGTTGTGTGGGCCCTACGATATCACTATCGGTACACGATGCTGCAAACATGGCAATCAGCAGCAATGCGTATAGAAATATATTCTTCATATCTTTTTCAAAATATTGTTATTTATAATTTGCTATCCTCCTCGTCGCAATGCTCGTCATTGCTTGTTTCATCGTCGCTCTCATTATCATCCTCCTCAATATCCTCCTTCAATTCATACTTGGCCTCCATTTTGGGGAATGCCTCATAATAATTGTTATTATTGCTGGGAGCATTGGTGAAACCTACCTTTTCGCCGGCTGAATTAATGCCGCCCTCTTGCTGGTTATAGATAAGCAAATCGGGGAACCAATCCAGCAATCGGGGATGATAAAGCAACCATTTAGGCAGTTCGCCTGTGAAAAAGTTCAGGTTGATTGAAAGGAGTTCCATGTTGGGAAGAATTTTCGGCATCTTATTATCGGCAAGCCATTGTATGGTATCGCCACCAAAGGCATCCACATCGGCCTGCGTATATGCAACCACGCCCTCCTGGCCCACGGTGAAATCGGGCAATTCTCCTTCGATATAGCAGTTGGAGAGGCGCAACTCCTCAAGATTCTCCCACAAGAAGAGACGACGCAAATCGTTCTCATTGGTAACATAACTCATAAAGTTAAGACCCACACCATTGTCGTAATTGTCTTTCTTGGTGAGGTCGCTTGTTGTCCAACGGCGCGAACCCACCATGCGCAGTGTTTTGAGCTTGGGGAAATTCTCCGGGGTGAGAACAGAAGGTATTTCGGTGAAGTTATTTGCACTTAAATCCAGAACCTCCAACGACTTGCCAAGATTCACAAACTCCTGTGGCAAGGTTGTTATACCATACGAGAAGATTTCAAGCTCTTTCAGATAGTCGAGCTCGCAAATCTCGGGACCTAAATCTATGCTTAATAACATTGTGTTCACATTCGACATTATGTGGAGAGACTCCAAATACTTCAAATGTTTTATCTGCTTGGGAAGAGACTCTTTTGTCTCAAAGAAAGAGTACGATGCCGAACGTACACGACCGACAGCCTCGGGGCAAGGAAGTTCCTCGTCTGTAGCCTCCCACAGTGTAACACCTTCCCAATTATTCATGCGTTCACCGGTATCCCATGTATCGCCCCAGCAGTTAAGCAATTCGCTTATGGTGATGAGGGCTATGGAGTCGCCTGCACGGGTGTCCTCAATCTTCACAGCAGCCTTTTGGCGCACTGTTATTACAGCAGGCTCGCTAATTTCGTCGGCAGAGCTTACCGGAACCAGGCTAATTTGGGCAACACGCTCAACCGGCTCGGTATTCATTTTCCAATCGAAGTGCAATTTCACAGTACGGGGACGTGCTCCATAATCGAGTTCCACCTTTACATCCTCTGCACTGAGCCAATCCGCATCGGCTGATGCATAATTGAACTCCACCTTGAATTCCACGTTTGTGGTTACCGTAGTTTCGAAATAACGCTCATCATACGCAGCCGAAGACTCAATCTCAATATCCTTTTCTTTGGGAGTAATAGCCTTGGCAAAACCGGTTTGATTTATGGTAACTATTTTAGTGTCCACACCCGAAACCACACGAAGGCTGGCCTCGCGCAAGCCGTTTACAATAGAAGAATCTACCACAACCTCACACATTGCAGCGCCGATACCATTGGCAGGTGTTACCTGTACCCATGCAGCCGATGAAGATACCGACCACTCACCTACAGCATTAACCATTATACTCTCTTTACCACCCTCTGCCGCAACAGTTATATCCTCTTTGTCGAGCGAGAAGGCTGCGGGAGCCGCATCGTCGCTATCGCTGCACGCAACCAGCATAAACAGACCGGCAACCAATCCTAATGTTATTTTCAATATATTTTTCATCATCGATAGAAAGTATTTAGATTAATTATCCAACTCCAAAGACTCGCAACCGCGAATATCCTGTGTTTTGTCGTATATGAGCATATAGTACCCGTAATAAATATAATCGCAAATATCGGAAACATTAATGGTGATATTGGGATTATCGGATATCTCAAAATAGAATAGGTTATAGGGGGCTGTATCGTCAATCTTACGCAAATCGTTACCACCTATAAAGAAGTATCGCAAACCAATATGCTGCCACAAGCCTGTGGGCCATTCGCGCAAACAACGGTTGCCATTCGCGTCGCTCTGATAACGTATAAAATAACGCACAAGCCCGGGATTGCTCAACGGCTCTGTCGGGAATTTGTCGAAACAGTTATAGCTCAAATCTATACCGGTGAGATATGGAAGATTTCGAGCATAAAAATCATCGGACAATTTACTCAATTTATTATAGCTAAGGTCAATAGCTTCAAGCATATATGCATTCTCGCCCTTCAATGAGCCATCAGGAATTTCCTTCATGCCGTTGCCCGACAATACAAGGTAGCTCATAGGCGAGCCGGTAGAGAAAAGCACTTTGGGGAATATCTCCAAGCAGTTCTTGGAAAGATTAATCTGCTGGGCATTTATACCGCGGAATTTTTCGCCATTCTCAAACTCGCAAATTTTATTGTCAGAGAAGTCAAGAGACTGGAACACATGTGCCGAGTTGGCATCGAATATATCGGGGAACACCTCAATATCGTTGTGGCTTGCACTGAAACTCTCCATCTGGGTATATCCACAAAAATAACCATTGATTTGCGGTATTCTTGTAATCTTGTTATAGTCAAGATAAACTTTCGCCAGATTTACATCCTTGCCAAAGGCATGAAGTTTTCTAATCTTGTTGTTGGAGCAATCGAGCAAACCAAGTTTTTTCATCTTGGCAAGATATTTGCACTCCGGGAACTCTTCAAGATTGTTATACCCCATGTAAATACCTTGAATTTTAGAACCGCTGTTTCCCTCGATAAACTCAATCCAATCTGCAAGTAATTGCTCTCCTGAGATTCCTTTAAGACAAGCGATATTAAGTATTTGCAACTCGGGCAATTTTGAAAGCATATCCATAGGCAGAGAATTCATCTCTGTGCAGTTATAGATTTCTATATCTGTCAGTTCCGTGAAATTCTCCCAACTCCATGTATCCTCCTCGGCTGCATATTTATGATTCTCATCTATATCATCTACAAAGAAATTATCACTTGTAATGGGCGAATTGGCAATAAAGAACTGCGACAACTTGGTACAGCGCATGAGAGCCTTTGATATTCCGGTTATTTGGTTTGTCTTATCGCCAAACTGTATAGCCTTTGTCTGCACACTCTTTAATGCTGCGTTCTCGCCACCTTCGTGAACAACTGTCTGCTGCCACTCTTTTGACAGGTTGGTGTGGAAATCTTTTTTAAGATTGTTTCTCTCGTAGTCGGAACGTATATACAATTTCTGTTCATCGGTCATCTCGGGGAAAATGTGCCCACCAAGCTGTTCCGAGTGGCTGCCAAGATAGAAAATGGAGAGGTCGGTGAGCTGTCCAATGGCCGAGGGCACCACACCCTTGGCACCGAAGCCCTCCAACGAGATTGTTGCCACACGGCCATTGCTGTGCAACTGCACACCTGGCTGGTTACCCCATAAATCTATATCCTTGTTAAAGTGCCAATTACACCCCTGGGGATTGGTAATCCCTGCATATTTCCAATTGGGACCGTCAAGGGCCTCCCAAATCTCTTTGAGAGCAATATAATCTTTTATATACTCCTCGGTACCTTTTATATCAAACGGCACCTCAACATCCTTTGTATGCTCGTTATCGGCAATATCAAACAGGGAGCTTGTTGTGGCATAAACCTCGCCAAGCGATTTTTTACCTTTTTTGTCGGAATAGGCAGTGAAACTATATACCTTGTATTTGCCGGTGGGGAGCCACAACACCGTGTCGCACTCCAGATAAGAAGTCTCGGAATTGAAACCGGGAACGGCATCGTTATTGAAATCCTCTACATACGCAGCACGCAAAGCTTTGAATGTTGTTTTTTCAAGCGTAAATTGGTTCTGCACTGTAACGTCCACCGATTGTATATTCCCAAATGGGAAGGACTCGTCCTCCTCGGTGGCACGTGTAACCGAAGCGATACTCTTCACAATATTAAACGACACCATTCCGCGACCGGCGACTGCAACAGATATATCCTTTGACACAAGGCCACCGGCTACAACCGTGAAACTGCAATTTGCCACATCGGCCGACAACAGTTCCTCTTCCTTGCTATTGTAAAGGGTATATCCAATCATTTTATAGTCGCCTGCGATGAGTTTCATTTTATCGCTGCGCAAACCAAACTCGGCTGTTTCGGCATTGTACGAGTTCAGCAAAAGAGTTTGTGTTATGGTACTATTGCCACCCTGTATCACAACTTTTATTTTATGAGCATCGGACAATTTGTCGAGCTTTACCACAGCACGACTGATGCTACCTTGTCCCTCGGCCGACTCGCTTTTGTATAGTTTGAACTGCACATAACCATAGGCATCGGTTTGCTGCACAGCATCATCGTCGGAACAACCAACCAGGCTCAATGCCAAAAAGGCAAAGAGCATGGTCAGCAGATATGATATATTCTTCTTGTTCATTTTTCCAAATCTTAATATCAATTGTTAACAGGCTTAAAGATTAGCGCCTTGATATTCACGTTGTTTCTGTGGAGACGCAAAATCATGGGCTTGGTGAAGCTGCTTGCAGCGGGAACCTTCAATTTAATCTCATAATAGCCATCGGCATTCAATGTTATTTTGGGAGAACCCCAACGACGGGTCGGAACAGAGCCATCGGCATCATATAATGCAAATGCAGGAGCACCCTCCTCGGGTGTGATAAGAGTATTTACAACCCATGTAGCTCCATTTACTCCATCAACAGTGTAAACATCGGTAACGCTGAGTTCGCTGCTTACCCAACTATACATAGCTTCGTCGCTCTCCTCTGAACACTCAACAATAGCACCTGTTGCATCTGTTATTACAAAACCGTCGGGAGCAAAGATATCTTTCTGCTTTGCTTCCACAAGCACATAATCGATATGCTCGTCAACAAAAGTAACAGCATCGGCTGCGCTGTTGATTGCCGCTACAAAATCGCCATGCATACTTGTGGGCACTGCAAACAGATAACCCTTGCGAGAACGCTCGTTTACAGCAGCAAAAGGCTTGGCATAAACCGATACGGCTCCTGCATTTTCGGCATCCACCTCTGCCCACAACCAAGAATCGGCCGCAACCGAGATTGAGCCGTCGCTATTCTCATTGACACAGATAAACGAACAATCGTAGTTCAAACATTTTACATTATAGGGAATGAAGTTCTCTACAAGAATCTCCTCGCTCTCGCCATCGAGTGAAGAACTTTCAGTGCGGAAAGTCTTGCCATCGAGCGCAATCTCCCAACCCCATGGGGTATAGTCGCCATCTATACGCGCTATGGTGGGTGCCATTCCGGCGTAGCTTATGGGATATACATTTTCAATAGAGCCGTCGATAGAGCCAAGAACTATATTACCCGACAATTCGTATGGAACAAACTCGTCCAATATACTCAAAATATAGCTGCCCTCATAGAGAACGGGCTCACTCAACCATTCGGGGTACGATTTGAACCCATACTCGTAGCTTGCTTTTACTGCAATGGTTGCCGATGCTGTGGCATCTATAACAATCTCCTCCACCATGTTGCCATTTTCATCGGTAACCTCGGTGGTATGTGTTTTTGCATCGCGACTGATAACAATGGGAGCATAGACCTCGCTACCATATCCGAATGAGACGTTTGCGGTTGAAGTTTCAAAACCGCGGGCATCGTTTGTTATCTTCATATATATAGTATGTGTACCGCTCTCACCGCGAAGGTCGTTGAAGAACTCACCATCCTCGGTTGTTGAGAAAAGCACCCACATTTTATCGGCACTCACATACCAACTGCTGTTTGTGGAAAACTCTATTGCGCTCACAACAAAATCCTTTTCGTCGAGCTCGGATATATCATAGCTCTCCATATTCACAAGCTCAAATGTAGCAGGTGCGGGAGTTTCGTCGTCGCTTGAACATGCTATGAATGCAGCAGACACAAGGGCAAACATGCTGACAAGAAATATATTTTTCATTGTTTTCATAATTTCTTTCTTCTATTTTTTATTTAATAACCTTCACGTTTAAGTTTCTCGGCCTCATCGTCGCTTATCCACTCAACAGCATTCACAAACACACCCACTGTGGTGGGAGGAGTCATGCTGGGCACATAAAGTGTCATATATTGGAAGATAAACTTTTCGCAACTGCTGTAATACGAAGTATACATTGTAGGCTGATACATATTAATTATACCCTCTTCACCATAAAGAGTGCCGAAAGCCTCGCTCGTGGGACCAAACTGCTGCTCCTCGAATTCTATAAGAGGGTTAAGCACATCGTCGGTGAGGAACTTTATTCTCACATCATAGCCATCGTAGAAATAATCCTTAATGATTATGGTATTTTCGTTCTCGGGATCTACGATAGAGTATGTAAGACGGCCATCGGTGGTCTGCACATAGTTGTTTATAAAGGTTGATATTATAAAACAGTAGCCTGTGAAAGCGTTGATGTCGAACTTGCATGCCTTCTTGAGCCACACATTGGTATCGGTGCCGTAAAGGTCCCATTGCGAATCCTTGTTTGTAACAAGGCGCAAACCAAAGCCTATGGAATCGCTAACCTCTATATTATCGTGGTAACCTAAAACCTCTACATTACCTACGAGCTCACCTGCCTTTATGGTTACGGTGTTTGATTTCAAAGCATAGTGGCGCCCCTCGGTGGCATTGCTCTTGCTATCTATTATTTCCACCGCAAGCGTGCGGTCATAGTCGCATGCGCGGGTTGCCACAATAGGCAACTCAAAGACCTCGCCATTCTCCTGCACGGGCAACTCGAACAGCGTATCGGCAAACATTATGTAGTTGGGGCCCGAATATGTAGTGTATTCGGGGCTGGTGCTACATGATGCAAAGAGCGCAAGCAGAGCTGAGACTATACATAAATTTACAAATCTCTTTTTCATATATAATCCTTTCCTTTATTTATTTGTTACTTTTATTAGGCTGAATATTGGAGCCGGGGGCATCAATCTCGTGCTGCGGTATGGGCCACACAAAGAGAGGATTGCCCGCCTCTACTTTAAGGCTGCTGCCGTTGGCCAGAGATTGGTCTTGAGGCTTGCGCTCAAAGCCTTTCTCCCAGCGTTTGAGGTCTTGCAGACGGAAACCCTCCATATATAACTCCTTCACACGCTCTCCTTCTATAATATCCATGGCATTATCGGCGTTCATAGAAACTCCGCCGCCAAAATTTTCGTAGCGCTTGGTGCGCAACGCTACTATATCCTTTGAAGCCTTATTGTAGTCGGGCGTTGCCTGGCGTGCATACGCCTCGGCACGAATAAGATACTGTTCGGCAAGGCGGAACACTTTAGGCATATTTATATGCAACAACCTGGCCGAGTTATACAAATCGGCATTTCCATAATATTTATAGAGCAGAGGCCAGGTGAGCCTATGGCTGTGGCCCGTGGTTACTTGGAGGAAACAGATATCGTCGCGCAGGTCATTGTCATCGAACAATTCAAATACCCACATTGCAGGAACATAATCGGGGTAGTAATTAGAGTAGTCGAAATTCCAGAACACACTGCCAAGCGAGCCACCGTAGTTTGTGGCGGTAAAGCCCACCTTCCATATAATCTCAAATGCCATATCATACTCCCACATGTATTGGTAGTAGCTTGCACCGGATGGCGATTGTGCTGTAGCACTTGCCAGCGAGTAGTATCCGCTATCTATTATCTTTGTCGAATATTTTATGGCGTCGTCCCATTTGCGCATATACAATGCTATGCGTGCGCGCAATGCATATACCGTATATTCATTGAAATATTGCGCAGCATTGAAGAGCTCGCCATCGACAGAGGTATCAAAATCCTCGTCAAGGGCAAGCAGCTTGCCTGCAAGCTCCAAATCACTGATTACAAATTGGTAAGAATCGTAGAGCGAAGCACGTGTAATGTTCTTGTCGCCATAATAATTGTCGGTAATAACAACACCAAGTTCATTCTTGGCCTCATCGTCGGACTTATAATCGACACAATAGAGTTTTATAAGTTCCGAATAGGCAAGTGCGCGGGCAAAATATGCCTCGCCACTCAACATATCGAGATAGTCCAATTCGTCGTCGGTGGTGAGTGTAGTCTTTAATTGCTTTGCATTATCAAGGAAGAAGTTGCAATTACCTATAACCTCGTAAAGAGTAGCATATACAGCCTCAATCTCGGTGTCGGTGGGTTGAATATCCCAGCGCCATATAGCACCAAACTTATTGGAATAACCATTAATGGCATAGACCAAATCGCTCTGAATATCGGGCAGCAAGGTCAGATACCCGCTATAAAGCGCACTGTTCATAAAGGTTGAATAAATACCATTGACAGCCTCCTCGGCCTGATTGATATTTGTAATTGCCCTGTCTTGTTCTATAGCATCGTCGGGGTACTTGTCCAAGCACGATGATACGGTGAATGCCAACAAGGCAAGCAGTGTGAATATTTTAATATTTTTCATCATAGTCCCTAAATTTTAGAATGACAATTCCAAACCACATGTGTATTGACGAGACATCGGATACTGCGCAGCATAGAGGTTGGATGCCGATTCGGGGTCGATACCGCTAAATTTGGTTATAGTAAACAGGTTCTGTGCCTGCACATAAAGACGTACACGGCTGAATACCTTTGTCTTTTTCAATAATGAGCCGGGGAAATTGTAGCTCAACATTATATTTTTAAGACGCAGGAACGAAGCATCCTCCATGAAACGCGAATCAAGCTGCGGGGTGATGCCATAACGGGGGATATCAGTTATATCGCCCGGTTTCTTCCAGCGATCATAGAGCAAGCGTTTCGATTGGTTATAAACGGTATACATACCATTGCTCTCCTCAAAGTAACGGTCGTTATTGAACATCCAACGGTCCTTAACCCAGCTGAAATGAGCAGTGAGAGCAAGCCCCTTATAGCTGATGGTTGTACCAAAACCTCCTTGCCATGGCGCAATGAAACTCCTGCCAATCATCACCTTGTCGCTCTCCTTATATTCGGTGGTTATGTTGCCGTTTTTGTCGTACCACAAGGGATCACCATTGGCCGGGTTCACACCCGCATAGCGGTTCATGAAGAATTCACCCATTGAGTGGCCTACAACCAATTTTGTTCCTGTGGTGCTCACTACATACTCCTGCACACCGTTGTAAAGCTCGGTTATTTCGTTATGGTTGTACGAAGCGTTGGCACTTACATTCCACACAAAATCGTCGGTGCGTATGATATCGGCATTCACCGAGAATTCGGCACCCTTATTAACCATCACACCCACATTGTCCCAACGGGTACCGAAACCATTGTTGGCATACGATTGGGGCACAGACATAAGCATATCGGTTGTTTTCTTATAGTAAAACTCCACATCGGCATTTATGCGATGCAAGAATCCCATGTGGAAAGCAAGGTTGGTTGTCCACAGTTTCTCCCAACTGAGGTCCTCGTTACCCTGGGTTATGGGAGCTATACCGGGATTATCGTTATAATTATAACCGCTGCCAACCAATGCAAGGTGGTCGTAATCGGGGATTGATGAATTACCCGATGTACCGGTACTGAATGCAATCTGCGCATTTGTGAGCCAATCGTTTGTCTTTTGCATGAACTTTTCGTTGCGCATGTTCCACATGAAGCCAAGCGACCAGAATGTAGCCCAACGACCATTCTTTCCGAAACGCGAAGAGGCATCGGTGCGCAGTGAAAAATCGGCATAATATTTCTCCTTGTAGTTATACTCGCCACGGCCGAAGAACGAGAGGAAAGAGTGGCTCGACGAGCTGTTGGCCCAGAAAGAGGCCCTTGTTCCCGACGACAACAGGGTGAAGGCGTCGTTGCTCTGCCCGCGTGTTATCACCTGGAAACCCTCGGAACGATAATCCACGCCCTCTTGACCAAGCATGAAATTAAAATTATGCTTTTTGTTTATATCAAACAGATAGTTTGCAGTGTTGGTTATGGTGAGGTTCACAGCATCGTGTGAGGCAAGACCGGCAGTACCTGAGTTATTGTTACCCACATAGCTGGGGTACGACTTCATGTCGGTTGTCGAGTGGGAGAAATCCACTCCAAGCTGTGTGCGGATGGTAAGATTCTTAATAGGTGTCAGTTCGGCATAGAGCACGCTCAGAACCTTA
Organism: Bacteroidaceae bacterium; assembly: GCA_017451695.1. Classification (GTDB taxonomy): domain Bacteria; phylum Bacteroidota; class Bacteroidia; order Bacteroidales; family Bacteroidaceae; genus HGM04593. The sequence goes on along the minus strand of JAFTNW010000020.1, from coordinate 10,512 downwards.
TACTTTTTCATATACTGCGGGTTGTTTGCCACAGCCTCCATAGGGTTGTATCCACGGCCTGTCCAAGAGCCGTCGGCAGCAGAGGCAATCGAGCCATCCTCTTTATAAGGATTCCAATAGGGGAGCATGAAACGGCATGCCGAGATAGGAGTTTCCACCGAGTAACCACCCTCGTAGGCCTGCTGTACCTCTTCGTAGGCAAGCATGGTGTTGGTACCAACCTTCAAATAATCGTTGGTCTTTACATCGGCATTCACGCGCATGTTGTAACGACGGAATGTTGAGCCTTGCGCTATACCGTCTTGGTCGAAAAAGTTGGCCGACACGAAATAGTTGAGTTTATCGGTCGCATGGTTCAACGAGAGGTCGTAGCTCTGCAATCCCGCCCTGTCATTGAATACAGCATCCATCCAATTGACATCTGTTTTGGAGAGCAGATTATAATCCTGGCCTCTGTCGAGCCCAAGTTCCTTTTCAAACTGAATACGCTCGGCAGTGTTCATCAGATTCCAATTATTGTGAGCAAGGTCGCTGTATCCCCACTGCGAACGGAATGTTACGTTCACTCTATCGGTGTTTGTTCCACGCTTGGTGGTAATTACAACCACACCGTTTGCGGCGCGGGCACCATAGATTGATGTCGATGAGGCATCTTTGAGCACGTTTATCGACTCTATGTCGCTGGGGCTGATTGTGTTAAAGTCTGACGCAGTGATGGGCACACCATCAAGAATAAACAGAGGTGCCGAACCCGAGTTTATGGAGTTTGTTCCGCGAATCTGGAATGTTGCGGCTTCGCTGGGCTCACCCGTATTCGACAGAACAGTCATACCCGGTGTCTGACCCTGCAACGCCTGGTCAAAACCGGCAGTAGGCACATTTTCCACCTTGTCGGCCTTCACCGTGGCAACCGAACCTGTGATGGTTCCTTTCTTGCGCACGCCATAGGCCACATAAACAAACTCCTCAATCTCCTGAACCTCGGACTGCATCACAATGTTCAACACCTTGGTTGTGGCATTGACCTTGCGTTCCTGTTTCCCGTAACCCATGTACGAGAACTCCAACACAGCCTCCTTGGTTCCCCTGATTTCTATGGTGTAATTACCATCGATATCGGTAACCACACCATTTGTACTTCCTTTTTGCATTACAGCAACACCAATAAGGGGCATACCATCCTCGTCGGATGTTACATTACCCTGCACGGCAAAGAACTGTGCAAGGGCCCCCTGGAGCGAGATAAAGCAAAGGAAAACAAATAGAAGAATCCCTTTTTTCATTTCTTACTTTATAAATTTAATTAAATTATTATCAATCTATTACAACAAAATAGCACCGACATCACCGCCAATTTTTCAAAAAAACAATGAAAAACCACCGGAATGCCGATTCCACAGCTGTTGAATATATATGCAAATATTATTCAACCTTATATATTAAAACTTTGCAAAAATATGAAAAAAAATCCTATAAAGGGCTCAGAAATGTAAAAAAAACGATAAATCAGTTGATTTTTAACACGTGCAAAAATCTTTTTTATACAAAATGGCACTTATCTGTATAAAAAACTTAAAATATGGAAATACTACCGCAAAGCATTGCCTATGAGGGTGTCAAGCTCGGCGGGCGACAGATTGCGTGCAATGATTTTGCCATCCCTGTTTATGAGAATATTGGATGGGATTGCATCCACGCCGTATGCGGTTGCCACCTCGCTGCTGCCACCATCGGGGTTGCACAGTTGCATGAACGACAAGCCCAATGCCGACACGGCTGCACGGCACTCCTCGGCATCGGAATCGAGCGAGAGGCCCACCACGGCAACACCGCGCTTTCTGTATTTGGCATGCAATTTTTCTATTGCCGGCAGCTCGGCACGGCAGGGCGCACACCAGCTTGCCCAAAACTGCAACAAGGTGTATCTGTTGGCAGAGACCACATCGGAAAAAAGCACCTTTTTATCGCTTAAATCGGGCAGCTCGAAGTTCTGATACATCTGCCCCACAGCCATTACCCTTTTGCGCAGCTCGGCAGCCAGGCGATGCTCAACATAAGAATTAATAACATCGAAACGAGAGGAGTGCAGATAAAGCGGTACGCGGGAAAGAGTTTGCGCCAATCTTTCTATCTCCATCCTTTGATACACTTGCGATATCATATAGAAGCCAAGGCCATTATCAATATTGCCCTCTATCGCCAGCAGAGAATACTCCATAAAATTGCTTTCTGCCGTTTTGCGTGCATCGACAAGGCTGTCGAGCATGGCTTTTCCCATGGACATTGTTCTAACAAAAGCGGGCGAGGTGGCATGTTCCAAATTCTCCAAATGGCTTTTTGCAACAACAAAACGCTGCAAAATATCGTTACCCTCAGTACCGCCACGCACAAATTCCTCATCGATATTCACAATGATTTTACCCGGTTCCAGCACCACAGGACCGCCCACAGCCTCGCTCTCGGCAAGCAGCATGCGCACGCTTCTTTCGTACAAGCCACCCGAAAACTCAAACTCTCCGCCCCTCACCACTGCCGAATCTACCACGGCAAGTTCATCGTTGGGGTTCAGCATATATACCATGGTGCCATCGGGAGCTGCCGGGAAGGAGCCCTCAATTTTATAGCCATCGGTACTGCATGAAAGTACAAAAACCGCGATAAAAAGGAGCGAAAATATCTTTTTCATAAGAGAATTTATTTTAGTGTTGCATTTATATCGTTAATATATTCCAGCAGTTCGTCGCGCCCAAGCGCACTCTCCGACGATGTTACAAACACAGGAGGCAGTTCCTCCCACTCCTGCAAGAGGCGTTGTTTATAGGCACTGATGTTGGTTGCAAGCGCGGCTTTGGTAAGCTTATCGGCCTTGGTAAAGACTATGGAGAAGGGGACACCGTTCTCGCCCAACCACTCAAAGAACTCCAAATCAATGGTTTGCGGGGCATGTCTGCTATCCACAAGCACAAAAAGGTTGGTCATCTGCTCGCGGTCGAGCACATAAGACGATATTATGTGTTCCAGCTGCTCGTTCTGCTTTTTACTGCGCTTGGCATAACCGTAACCCGGCAAATCGACCAAGTACCACTCGTCATTGACTATAAAGTGGTTTATGAGCAAGGTTTTACCCGGCATGGCCGATGTCATCGCCAATTTATTATGGCGGGTAAGCATGTTTATAAGACTCGATTTGCCCACATTGGAACGGCCGATAAAGGCATATTCGGGTTTGTTGTCCTGCGGGCACTTTTTAACATCGCTGTTGCTTATAACAAAACGGGCACTCTTTATAACAGGTTTCTTCATGGCACAATATTTTATGCGAAGATAGTTAAAATCCCGAAACAAGAAAAATGTTCGCCCCACAAGCTACCATAATACAAAAAATGAGGCTGACTAAAAAAATTTTTTTAGTCAGCCTCATTTTGCAGGGGATGAATAAAAAGATGTTGTTTAAGGCTTGCGCAGCCTGAAAAACCGCAGTTTACTGAGCGTAAATGAGGATTTTGAAGGCAAGCGTAACGCAAAAATACACTTTTTAGTCATCTCCATTTTGATAACCATGTGATAATTAGCGTGTAATCTTTATACCCACAAAGTATGTGCGTGGCTGTGTGGGGCCGTAGAAATATCCCGAATCGCGGAACTCACCCTTGTCAAGGTCCTTTTGGAAACTATTGAAGATATTCTGCACACCTGCATTGAGTTGCAGATTGATGTGGTCGCGCAGAATAAAGGTATAGGCCACCTTGGTGTTGAAATCGAAGAAGTCGGGGGTATTCTCCATGCGGTCGGCAGCTATATAACCCGCATAGTGCGGAACGCACATCTCGCCTGTATATGTTCCCGACAGCGACAGTTCTAAATTCTTCAACGGCGACGATGTTATGGTAAAATATCCATAGTAATCGGGGGTACGCATCATACGCTTTGTGGTCAGTTGCTCGCCATCGACCTCGGTCCAAGCCTCGGGCTGCTTGTAACGGCTGCGCTGTGCGGTGAATCCCATTTGCAACGAGAACTCCTTGCCGTGCGCTATCTTTGCATCGATATTTGCACCATAGACGCGCGCTCCGCTACCGTTGCGACGCTCCTGCACGGGGTTGTTATCGGCATCCACACCCACCTCTTCAAGCACAAACACATCATTGAGACCTGTGTAGAAACCTTCGAGCAGAAGATTCGCCTGCCAATGACCGAAGCGGGTTGTCCAATCGAGCGAACCACTGAAACTATTGGAGCGCTCCTCTTTAAGACCATCGGCAAGAACAATCTGCACACCCTCGCCACCAACGGCGGTAACATGCAAATCCTCGTCGTAGGCCTGCGGTGCGCGGAAACCGGTTGAATAGGTCAAACGCGCCTGGAAAGCATCGCTCGGCTTATATAAAAGGTTTACTCGAGGGCTGAAGATGGGGTTGTCTATAAGGTTATGCTTGTCGAAACGCACACCAACCAAAAGAGAGAAATCGTTCAAATCCCACTCGTTCTGCAAGAATGCGCTGGCTATGCGCACATCCTGTTTCATATCCCTGTTGTAGCCTGTCATGATATCGTGCAGGCTGTTCTGTTGATACTCCACACCGGCAGTAAGGAGCGCGGGGGCTATGGGGAAATTCTTCATGCGGTTGGTTATTGTGGCACCCACCACCCAGGTGAGGTCGTCGGTTTTGCCATAGGCATTGGGGTCGCGTTGCGCACCATAGTAGCTGTTGCGGTCTATGTGTTGTATAGACGAGAAGAGCGACAGCTTGTTGTTATACTCGTTCCAACCGAGGTCATAGGTGATGCCTCCGCTGTTTATAACGTGCTCGGTCTGCTCGGTTATATCGCTCTCATGGGGTTGCAGGTCGAACTTGTTACCACCGCGACGTTTTTCGTTTGTGGTGTGGTACTCCACGCTGAAACGGCTTGTGTGGGTGGGGCGATAATAGGCACGCAGGCCAAAGGTATTGATATTTATCTTACCAAGCTCCGAGAAACCATCGCCATCGTGGTCGTAATCGTTACGGTTGCGATAGCTCTCATATATGGCAATGCCGTAGCTGTTATCTTTTGAAACAAGCGAGGCATTTGCGCCCATGTACTGCTCCCAGCTCTCGCCACCAAGCAGAGAGAGGTTGCTTGTGAGCGAGAAGGAGTTGCTTACCGGGTCCTTGGTAATTATATTTATGGTACCACCCACAGCGTTGGCACCAAAAAGCGCGGAACCACCGCCACGCACAACCTCCACGCGGTCAATCATATTCACCGGAATCTGTTCAAGACCATATACACCGCTCAATGCGCTCACCACAGGGCGGCTGTTTATGAGCACCTGCGAGTAGGGGCCTTCGAGACCGTTTATGCGCACCTGCGGGAAACCGCAATTCTGACAGTTGTTCTCCACACGCAAGCCGGTAATATAATTGAGGCTCTTTGCCAAATCAACCGAGTTCACCGTCTCAAACAGTTTGAGATTGGCAACAGAAACCACCACAGGAGCATCCTTGCGGCTTATCTCGTTGCGGTTGGCCGACACTACCACCTCGTCTATAATCTGCGCCTCCTCTTTCATCTTGAAGTGGACTATTGTGGCAAACTCACTGCTCACGGTAACCTCTTTTGTCATGGTTTCGTAGCCCATGGCCGTTACACGCAGGGTATATTTGCCCGCAGGCAAGGCAGTAATCTCGAACTGCCCCTCTTCGTTGCCTACATATCCCTTATTGGTTTCGGCAATCCAAATTTTTGCAAAGGGGATATTATCCTCCGTGGCAGCATCTATCACATGCCCCGAGATGGTATTGCCATCGCGCACCTTGCGGTTATCGTGAGCAAACACAGCCGATACTATACAAATAAATGTTATTAAAAGGTAAAAATGTTTTTTCATACGCTTTATATAATCTGTTTGTTAAAATGCAGTGCAAAATTCATATAAAATTAACACACACACAATCCTCATTTTTTGCTATTTTGCCGTGGATGATATATAATATTTAACTAAAACACCAATAAATATCGGCCGCCACACAAGCTATAATTGCTTGTTTCGCAAAAAACAACTATTTTCGCGGGAAACTATATTATTCCGCAATGAAAAAGATAATCCTCACTACCCTCTTAATAACAGCAACAGCCTGCTGTTACGCACAGATAAGCGACAAAAAGAGCAAGCAGATAACACAATATTTTGCAGCCGTTCTGGGCAACGACAGCACCGCCAAATGCCCCGACAAAAGTATTAAAATGGACAAAATAGCCGACACACGCGCTGCCGTGTGGGCATGTTGGCGCAACGCTGTGGAAGCACTGCATGAGGACAAGCTGCCTGCCGCCGTGGAGGCAGGGGTGAAAGACACCCTCTATTGGGCCATGCCCACCCACCCCGAAGAGGGTGCCCGCATGCCGTTCCACTACATATACAAGGGGGATAAACCCGCAAGCGGCTACCCCCTGTTCCTATATATGCACGGGTCGGGCTCCAAAATACGGGAGTGGGAAACAGGATACATCATTTGCAGCAGATTCGACGATGCTCCATCGCTCTACTTCATTCCCCAGATTCCAAGCGAGAGGCACTACCGCTGGGCAATACCCACACAGCAGTGGGCATGGGAAAAGTTGCTGCGCCTTGCCTTCTTGTCGGGAGATGTGGATGCCAACAAGATATTCTTCTTCGGCATTTCCGAGGGAGGATACGGCAGCCAGCGCCTCGCATCGTTCTATGCCGACTACCTTGCCGGTGCAGGCCCCATGGCTGGCGGCGAGCCGCTGCAAAACGCACCGGCCGAGAACCTTGCCAATATAGCATTCTCACTACGCACCGGCGAAAAGGACTACGGCTTTGGCCGCAACTACATGACACACATCGCTGCCAAAACCCTTGATAGCCTGCGCACAGCGCATCCGGGGTTGTATAACCATTACATCGAGCTTATACCCGGCATGGGGCATGGCATAAATTACGATGCAACCACCCCGTGGCTTGCACAATACACACGCAACCCCCACCCCGCATATTTTTATTGGGAAGATTATGATATGTATGGATGCCGCCGCAAGGGATTCTATAATCTGCGTGTGAATGAGCCATCGAGAGAGAACGAACAACAACACACCTGTTACGAGGTAATCCGCAACGGCAACACCATAAACATAATGGTGAAAAACGTTACATACACCACCATCGAGAGCCTCTACAACATACCCATGGTGTTCAAAAAAGATTATACGCCCGCCACAAAAGGCAACATCACAATATTCCTGAACGAAGAAAACATTGACCTTGCAAAACCTGTAACAATAACAGTGAACGGACACACCGCCTTCAAAGGCAAGGTGAAACCGAGCATCAAGGCTATGGCAGAAAGCTGCGCCCTCTTCTTTGACCCCGAAAGAGTGTTCCCCGCGGCCGTCGATGTGGATATAAAACAGGCAATGTAAAGAAAATAGCAGATTTTATCGTATCTTCGCACCACAAAACAAGAGTAACAGATGAATCAGGAATACCCATCGGCACTGCTTGAAAGGGCGGTAAACGAGTTTAGCAAGCTCCCCGGCATAGGCCGCAAAACAGCCACACGATTGGTGCTGCACATGCTACGCCGCAAGGAAGAGGAGGTTGCAGCCTTCTCCGATGCCATACTGCGCCTTAAACAGGAGGCCAAATACTGCACCGAGTGCCACAGCATATCCGACACCGATATATGCCCCATCTGCGCCAACCCGCTGCGCGACCACAGCCTTATATGTGTGGTAGAAAACATACAGGATGTAATGGCCGTGGAAAACACCATGCAGTACCGAGGTGTGTATCATGTGCTTGGCGGGGTAATATCGCCCATGGACGGAGTGTCCCCTGCCGACTTGCAGATAGAGAGCCTCATCGAGCGTGTTGCACGCGGCGATGTAAAAGAGATAATTCTGGCATTGAGTTCCACCATGGAGGGCGACACCACCAATTTTTACATATACCGCAAGCTCATGCAATACAATGTAAAACTATCTGTGATAGCACGCGGAATATCGGTGGGCGACGAGCTTGAATATGCCGACGAGGTAACCCTTGGCCGCTCCATAGTAAACAGAACACCGTTCACAGGAAAAACCATATAAAACCATGCAGAAAAAGGAGGTAATAAAAAAAGCGCGCATAGTGTTCATGGTGCAAGCCGTAATAGCCGCGTTGCTTATAGCACTTTTTGAAACAGGCTGTATAGCAAGTGATATACCCGGCATACCCCCCACCACACGCTACATAGCCGAGGTTGCAGGAGTTATGCTCACCATAATACTCATACCACTTGCAATAAAAGGGTTTTCCATGCAAATGACACGCGCCGCAAAAGAAAAAACAGACCATTTCATCGAATATTACAGAGCAAAGAGCAATGCCCGCACCACCATCCTTTTTTTGGTAATAATGATGAACACCGCGCTCTATTACATAATGGATAACAATAGTGCGCTCTACTGCGGCTTGCTTGGCATTGCAGCTGCCATATACAGCTACCCCACCCAAGCCGCACTCGACAGCTACTGCAACACACAAGAAGAAGAAAAAGCATGAAACTTTCAATCATCATAGTAAGCTACAATGTAAAGCACTACCTGGAACAGTGCTTGCTATCGCTCTTCAAAGCAGGCAGAGACGACATCCCCATGGAGATTTTTGTGGTGGACAATGCCGGCAGCGACGGCTCGCCCGAATATATAAAGGAGCGATTCCCCGCGACGAAATACCCCAACCTGCATGTGATAGCCAATGCTCGCAACATTGGATTCGGCAAGGCCAACAACCAAGCCGTTGCTAAAGCAAAGGGAGAATACATACTTTTCATTAACCCCGACACCATAGTTGCCGAGAACACATTGCACGATGCCATAACCTATGCCGATGCACATCCGCAGCTTGGCGGCTTGGGCACCATGATGCTGCACAGCGATGGTAAATTTGCCAACGAATCGCGCCGCGGGCTGCCCACCCCCTGGACCGCACTATGCAAAATGAGCGGGTTGTGTGCCCTCTTCCCAAAGAGCAAAACATTTGGCAAATACTACATGCAGTACCTCGACAAGGAGCAACCCTCGCAGATTGAGATAATATCGGGAGCCTTCTTCCTCGCCCGCAAGAGCGCACTCGACCAAACAGGGCTGTTCGATGAGGCATTCTTTATGTATGGCGAGGATATAGACCTATCCTACCGCCTGCTGCAAAAAGGGTACGAAAACCACTATATACCATCGCCCATAATACACTATAAAGGGGAGAGCACCCAAAAAAGCACATTCAAATATGTGCACATATTCTACACGGCAATGCTCATCTTCTTTAAGAAACATTTTCGCCACTATGGGCCACTGCTCACCCTGCCCATAAAAGCAGCTATCCTGCTGCGAGCCATAATAGCCGTGGTGGCACAATATACCACCCGCGCCAAGGAGTTCCTGTTCCCGCCCAAAGATGCACAAAACTACAACTACATATATATAGGGCGCAACACAGAAAAGATAAAAGCGATAGCCGACAAGTGGTGCTTGGATATAACAATCATTGAGGCCGACGAACAGAGCCACCCCACGCACAACCTACCACAAATAAAGAAAAACACCGCCTATGTGATTTATGACACAGAGGACTTCAGCTACGCATACATAATGGAAACCTTCCGCAAGAACAGTGGCAAGGCCGGGGCCGGCACCTTCTACCCCAAGAGCAATACCATAATAACGCACACCGACATATTCACCCTTTCAGCCGAGAGATAATGAATACATTGAAGAAAACAACCCTGCGCGCACTTGAGCCCGAAGACCTGGAACTGCTCTACACCATTGAGAACGACAGCGACACATGGGATATATGCTCGGCAAGAGTGAACTACTCGAGATTTGCTATAAAACAATACCTCGCACTGCAACCGCAGGAGATATCCACCGCGGGCGAGGTGCGCCTTGTGATAACCGACAGCGACACAGGCGAAGCTGTGGGCCTCATAGACCTCACAAACTACTCCGCCACCAACCGCAGCGCAGAGATAGGTATAACACTGCTAAAAGAACACCGCGGAAAGGGCTACGGCCGTGCAGCCATAAAAGCCATGGAGCGATACGCAAAAGAGGCCGCCAACCTGCGAATGATATACGCCCACACCCTTGCCGACCGAAACTCCGTAGCCAAAAACCTGTTCCTCCACAGCAACTACATACCCGTGGCAGTGCTCCCCGAATGGCATTTTTGCAACGGCGAATATGTAGATTTGACCGTTTTCAAAAAAAATCTGTAAAAAAAACAGCCAAAATATTTGCAGATTAAAAAATAATGCATACCTTTGCACTCGCTTTGAGACAAAAAAAGAGCAACATAATGGTGCGTTAGTTCAGTTGGTTAGAATACATGCCTGTCACGCATGGGGTCACGGGTTCGAGTCCCGTACGCACCGCAGAAAGCCTTTCAGTTACACTGAGAGGCTTTTTTGTTTGTAAAAATTTGCAGGTCAAGTAGAAAAGGGTTAATTTTGCAAAATTATT
>JAFTNW010000019.1 GCA_017451695.1 Bacteroidaceae bacterium | reverse complement strand
CTCTCTTACGGTGCCGGTAGGTTTTTAGAATTACTTCTGCTTGTGTTTGCGCAATGACAAGCAATGGTAATACCACACTCGCGTATCTATTAAGTGATATACGCGACCAATTGTTACAAGCATTGCCAACTTGCAAATAAAAACTACGCTCAAACATTCGCTTCGCGCAAGCTCAGCTGCACTCGGCATAGTATAAATAAATTTATCCTCTGCGCTCGTTTGCGTGAACTTTCCTCGCACAATGGCCTACACACGGCAGGGATATAAAAAAGCAAGTGTAACATAAATACGTTACACTTGCTTGTCGGGGCGACAGGATTCGAACCTGCGACCACCTGGTCCCAAACCAGGTGCGCTACCGGACTGCGCTACACCCCGTAAACCAATATCTCTTTTTTACTTTATAATATCCAATTGCTTAAATATGGGAACCATAACATCAAGAGCGCGGTCAATCTGCTCTTTTGTATGAGTAGCCATCAATGAGAAACGGATAAGCGTATCTTGCGGTGAACAAGCAGGAGGCACCACAGGATTTACAAAGACACCGGCTTCCCACAACATCTTTGTAACCATGAAAGTCTTATCGGTATCACGGATATACAAAGGAATGATAGGGGTAGAAGTATTTCCAATCTCAAAACCAAGGTCGCGGAAATTCTTCAATGTGTAATTTGTTATCTTCCAAAGGTTCTCCATGCGCTCTGGTTCCTCTTGTATTATATGCAACGCCTCCAAGGCTGCAGCTGTGGCAGCAGGAGTATTACTTGCGCTGAATATATATGAACGCGAATTGTGTCGTATATAGTTTATCACCTCCTTATCGGCTGCAATGAAACCACCAATAGTAGCAAGCGACTTGCTGAATGTACCCATAATCAGATCTACATCCTTGGTTACACCAAAGTGGTCGCATGTACCACGTCCCTGATTACCAAGAACGCCCAAGCCATGAGCCTCGTCAACCATGATGCTTGCATTATATTTGTCCTTCAAGCGTACAATCTCGGGCAGATTGGCTATGTCGCCCTCCATGCTGAACACACCATCAACAACGATAAGTTTTATGGTATCGGGGTCGCAAGCCTGCAGTTCCTTCTCCAAGTTCTCCATATTATTATGGCGGAACTTACGCACTGTGGAGAATGACAAACGGCGACCATCTACAATAGAGGCATGGTCTAACTCGTCGCATATAATTGTATCTCTGCGCCCTGTTATGCAAGACAACACGCCCAAATTCACCTGAAAACCGGTAGAATAGACAAGAGCCTCGTCCTTGCCAACGAACTGTGCAAGTTCGTTTTCGAGTTGCAGGTGAATATCAACCGTTCCGTTAAGGAAACGCGAACCGGCACAGCCTGTACCATATTTGCGCGTGGCCGCAATAGCAGCCTCCTTGATACGTGGGTGATTGGTAAGCCCCATGTATGAGTTTGAACCAAACATCAACACCTTTTTACCACTCATCAACACCTCTGTATCCTGCTCACTTTCGATGCAACGGAAATAAGGATACACACCCATAGCCATAAAACGCTGTGGGAGGTCGTATTTTGCGTATTTATCTTTAAGTAAACCCATCTTTATCTATTAAGCTCCGTTGCAACGGGGCACAAAAATATTATCAATTTCAGCGTGCAAAGGTAAGCATTTTTTTTCAAATGCATAACTTTTTACCAAACTAATTCTAAAAAAACAAGAGCAATCAAACAATCGGTCCGCTCATCTGCTTAAAGAACAATAAAATAGCAATAACACACGCCCATTGTGCAATCTTCTTATTATTTCTTCTTTTTTGTTTTCACTTTTTCTCCATCAGGGGTATAGCTATATCCATAATAGGAATAGCCTGCCGAGTAGCTGTGAACATAGCCATAAGTACGTCGGCGTTTCTCCACATCCTCGCCATTGACAACAATGGAGACATTCTCGAGCTTACCATCTTTTACAAGACCGTTCAAGAACTCAAAAGCCGATCTCTCTGTATAATCCACACGCGACACATAAACAACCGCATCAGCCACTCTGCTGAGAATTATGGAGTCGGACACCAAGCCCACAGGAGCTGTATCCATTATCACATAATCAAATTTCTTGCTCAAATAATTCAAAGCCACATCAATATTCGACTTTGACAACAATTCGGCAGGATTGGGAGGCACTATACCGGCAGGTAGCAGATATAGATTATGCACCTCGGTCGATGGAATAATTAAATCATCAAGCATGGCCACCTCGCTCTCATCGGCACAGAGATAGCTTGTGATACCCTCTGCTTTGGGGTCGATATTAAACACCTCGGCCAAACGAGGACGACGGATATCAACACCCATCATAAGGACCTTTTTGCCAAGCATGGCCGCACTCACAGCAAAGTTTGAAGAGACGAATGTTTTTCCCTCGCCACTCACCGTCGATGTAAACATAATCACATTACCGGCTGTCTTCTTCATAACAAACTGCAAGTTGGTACGCAATGTTCTGAATGCCTCTGCCATAATATCATTGTGGTTGGCACGCACAACTATTGAAGATGCGCGGCCCGTAAGCCCATGTTTAACAGGCACGGTTGCAATCAAAGGCAATGAAGTGAGAGTCTGCGCCTCGTCGGGGCTTGCTATCTTCGTGCGTATCAGTTCCTTTATATAAACATATAATGAGGGTATAAGTACACCTATGAACAGAGCCGCCATCAAAATAAGGTTTTTACGAGGAGCAATGGGAACAGAAGAACACATTGCAGGGTCTATGCAACGCAGATTGTTTGCCGTTACCGCAAGAGTCAGAGCATTCTCCTCATATTTCTGCAACAACATCACATATAGTTGCGATTTTATGTCGGTCTCACGAATAATACTCTTCAAAGAACGCTCCATTTCGGGCGATTTTATCAAACGCGATGTATATTCATCGGCCAAGGCTTTAAGCGCATCGTATTTCAATACAAGAGACTCGTTAAATGCCTTCAAAGCCTCGCGGATATCGTTCTGCAAGCCACGCACCACTTCAGTCTGCATCTTAAGTGCAGGGTTCTCGGCCGTAGCAGATAACAACAATTGATTGCGCACAGCCACCTCGTTGTTATATTTAGCAATAAGATTAGAGAGTGAGGTGTCATTTGTCAAGCCCATGGTAGAAGGAATCGATTGCAAATCGTTTTTGGGGTTGTTCACAAAGCCATTAAGGAATTGCGAATTCTTCATAACAATCTCCATCTCCTCCATCTTCTTCACATACTCTTCTTTGTTTCGCAGAGCTTGGGGTGCATCAATCTCGGGGTTCAAAAGCTGGTTCGACTGTTTGTAGCTTGCCAAATTACCCTCTTTCTCGGTGAGGTCCCCTTTTATCTCTTCAATACGGCTGGCAAGGAAATCCTTTGTAGCCTCGGCCACCTGACGTTTGTCATCATTTGTAATCTTGTTATAGCTATCTATAAGAGCATCTATAAAATCAATACCATTTGCAGGGACAGAAGTATTGGTTGCAACAATTGCCACGGAAGCTGTTTTTGAAACAGGTTCAATGCCCAACGAGGCTTTATAAGAACCGGCCACAGGGATTAGAGGCGATATAATAATTTTAACATCCGAAACAGTTTCTATATCACTGTTTCTTGTAAGCAGGATATCACCCTTCGCCGTATGCAACAGATAAGGAAATTCTGTTATCTTTTCTTCGGGCGATTCTATATCGAGCCCCTCTGATACATTATCATAGACGTATGAAACATTGTATAGAGAATCGTCATCAATATTCAGTTCTATCACCAAAGAGGAACGCAGATTCTCCAAATCGGCCTGTTGTATAGTTGCATTTATCGGGCTTGACAATTTGTAAACAGGTCGATAACCTATCATCTTGGGAGTATAATATGAGACATACAGGCCGGCCTGATACACAGCACCGCCAATAACAGACATTGAATTTATAACCTCTATCTCATTCTCCACATTGGAGTTACCACCATTATAACCAAAATCGGAAAGCATATCCATCTGCGACGCAAACGAGCCTTTTTCGGCATCCTGCAACAAGATTTTTGCAGTTACCTGATAAATTTTTGTCGTGTTATACATGTAGAACACGGCAACAACAAGACATACTGCAATCGAAATTGCAAAAAGCTTCCAATTCAGCAAGAAATGATGTAACAATATACCAATGTTAAAATCGCCATCATTCTCTTCTTGATTCACATTTATACGCTCCTTATCCATATTCTTGTCAAATTTTGTTTATTCCTTATAATTAGTGAAGAATGTTATACAGCAACGAGGTCAAAGATACCAATATAGAGGTTGCAGAGAACCACAAAGAGGTGGTGCTACCTACATCCGAACCCTTCGCCTTTGCCTTATTGGGTGTAACATACACCACGTCGTTCTGTTGCAGATGATAGCAAGGCGATGCAAACACCGATGCATCGGTAAGGTCGAGCTCATACACATGAGTCTTTCCGCTAACATCCTCGCGAATAACCTTCACATTCTCACGCATACCATGTATGGTCATATCTTTTGCAAGTGCAAGCGCCTGGAATATATTAACCTTATCATTGCTTATATTATATGTACCGGGGCTTGCAACCTCACCAAGCACAGAAATCTTGAAATCGGCAAAACGCACCGTTACAATAGGTGTGGTAATGAACGAGCCCTTTATCTTATCAAGAATCATATTCTCCAGCTCTTTTTTTGTAAGGCCTGCAACATGCAGCTTACCCAGAACAGGGAATTCTATATTTCCATCATTATCCACAAGATAATTTTGAAGAGTGGGCTGCGATGTCAATGCCTGCCTCTTTTCGTATGTGTTCGACACCAGCAAATTATAAGGCATGGCAGCTTCGGGATTTTCGGGAGAGGAAACGATTATTGTAAGCAAGTCACGAGGCAGGATTCTTGACTCATGAACAGATTCCACCTGCTGTATAGCAGCCATATTATCACTATTTTGAATATATGGTACCCGTTTGTACGATGTGCAGGATGTAGCAAAAAGTGCCAAAACAAATGATATCACATAAAAAAGTTTTAACCCATTTAATCTCATATGTCTAATATTATAAATTTTATTACCAACACAGCATCTGCACAGATGCCCAAATATTTTGCAAATATAATCAAATTAATATAATCCATCACATTTTATATGCAAAAAGAGTATAACAAACATACAAAAATCAAAGAAAAAAATCACACGCAAGCAAGGCGGCGACATAAAATGAATAAAAAAGAGAGAACCATTTGCCCAATCACACAGATTCGCTTATCTTCGCAAATAGATAATCAAACACAAGCAAGTATGAAGATAAAAATAATAGTAGCATTATTAATCATCATCGCCATTATTGCAGGCATTGCTGCATTCGGGCACTACATCATAAAGGGCAAGCAAGTAAGTATCGACGAAACCGTGTATATACACATATACCCCTACGATACAGCAGAAAGCATTATTGAAAAGATAGAAGAGGCAGCCCACCCCACCACAATGCTTGGATTCAAGATACTTGCCAAGCACAACAATCTTAACAAGCAAAAGAAAACCGGACGCTACGCAATATACGACGGCGACAACATGCATGCCCTCTACCGCCGCATCGTGAGCAACCAGCAAACGCCGCTGATGGTAACCATTCCACCTACACGCACCATTGAACAATTGATAGCCACAGTGAGCAAACAGTTGATGCTCGACTCTACATCGCTTGCAAACATAGCAATGAACCACCTATACTATGAACGGGTGGGATACACCGCAACCTCGTTGCCCAGCCTCTTTATTCCAAACAGCTATGAACTCTATTGGAACATATCGCCCGAGCGATTCATGGCCCGCATGCTACGCGAGCACGATATATTCTGGAATGACAAGCGCAAGGCAAAAGCCAAATCCATCGGGCTAACCATCGAAGAGGTTGCCACCCTTGCATCCATAGTTGACGAAGAGACAAACAACAACGCCGAGAAGCCCATTGTAGCCGGGCTATACATAAACCGCCTGAAACGCGGCATGCCCCTGCAAGCCGACCCCACGGTAAAATATGCATTAGGCGATTTCACTCGCAAACGCATATTGAAAAAAGACCTTGAAACCGAATCGCCATACAACACATACAAACACAAAGGGCTCCCTCCCGGCCCCATACGCATACCCACCATACAAGCCATAGAAAGCGTACTTAACCACGCAAAACACAACTACCTTTATATGTGCGCGAAAGAGGATTTTTCGGGGACACACAACTTTGCAACCACCCTTGCGCAGCACAATGCCAATGCACAACGATACCAACAAGCACTTAACAAACTAAAAATAAAAAAATGATAAAAAGACTGTATTTACTTATCGCAGCAACCATTTTCACAACCATTTCCATGGCACAAAGCCCAACCGGAGCCCTCGTACCCATACCCAACAGCATAGAAACAGATTCCAGCGGCAAGACATTCAGAATAACCGACAAGTGCGCAATAGCAACACCCCTCGCACACGACTCATACCTTATAAAAGAATTACAGGCGAGCATAAAAAAGCACACCGGTGTATCCGTGCCAACAGCAAGCAAAGGGAATATAATACTCACTACAGACACCACACTTGCAAACCCCGAACACTACACCATAGAAATCACAACAAAAAGAATCACCATAAAAGGAGCAAGCGAAACAGCCCTGCTACACGCTGCACGCACAATGGAGCAAATAATGCTTGGCGACTACATAAACAGCGCAAACAAAAGGATTGCCTGCATGAAAATAGATGACAAGCCGCGTTACAACCATCGTGCCATCATGCTCGACCCCGCACGACATTTCATCCCCGTGCAGGATGTCAAATTCTTTATAGACCAAATAGCAAAATACAAATACAACATACTGCAACTGCACCTCACCGACGACCAAGGGTGGCGCGTGGAGATAAAGAGCCACCCTCAACTGACAACCAAAGGCGCATTCCGCAACAACAAAGAGGGCGCTCAAGGCCCCGACAATGGCTACTACACCCAAGAGGAGCTGAAAGAGATTGTAAAATATGCAGCAGAGCGTGGCATTGAAATAATCCCCGAGCTTGATATCCCGGGGCACTCCGTTGCCTTCCTCACCGCCTACCCCGAAACAGGTTGCGCATTCCGCCAAAGCGAGCCTAAAACACTCGGCAGCACCACCAACATGATGCTATGCGCATGCAGCGAAACGGCATACGCCATCTATGCCGACGTATTCAGAGAAATTGCAGAAATATTTCCATCGGAATATATACATTTAGGTGGCGACGAGGCCGCCATAAAAGAGAATTGGGCAAAATGCGAAAACTGCTTGGAGCTTATGAAAGAAAAGGGATACAACAAGCCCGAAGAACTGATGAATATCTTCTTTAACAAAATGTTGAATATGGTTCGCCACAATGGTAAAAAACCCATACTTTGGTGCGAGCTCGATAACATATACCCACCCGCCAACGACTATCTGTTCCCCTACCCTGCCGACGTAACACTCGTAACATGGCGCAACGCACTCACCCCCAAGTGCATAGAGCTCACCCACAAGCACGGACACACACTCATAATGGCACCCGGCGAGCACGCATACCTTGATTATCCACAATACCACGGCGACCTCCCCGAGTGGAATAATTGGGGCATGCCTGTAACCACACTCGAAAAATGCTATGCACTTGACCCCGGCTACGGACTCCCCACCGACGAGCAGGCACATATCACAGGAATAATGGGCACCCTATGGGGCGAAGCCATACGCGACATAAACCGCGTAACATACATGGCCTTTCCACGCGCCCTTGCCCTTGCCGAAGCGGGCTGGACCGAGATGCCACAGCGCAGCTGGGAGAGTTTCAAGCATCGCATACTTCCAAACCTTACCGACCTTATGAAAAGCGGTGTATCATTCAGAATACCATTTGAGATTATGCACAACAGATAAAACGTGTCCATTTTAGAACAAACACGTTTTATATAAACCGATATATCAAAGAGCATGGAACACCCCGCGGGGTGTTCCATGCTCTTTGATATAAAACAAAAGTTTTGCTGCACGACGAGAACGATGAAACTCCGAGAAAAAATGATTTGAGTGCCCTTATCCTTTGTAATCCACCGGCTCTCTAAAGCTACCCGAAGGTTGTGGCCCGCCATTGGAAACAGAAGCAAATCTCGGTTTCTTTGTAAAATTGATGAGTTTCCCAGTCGTTCGTACAGCAAAACCTATTACAAATATAATCTACTTTTTATATACAAACAATTAAATGCACTGTTTTTTTTGCAAATTAAGGCAATATCACACCTTTTATTATTATAAAACAAAAAACGCCCAAGAAACTTGAGCGTTTTTGTTCACTTATGAAATGGTTAAATTACTTCTTAACCTTATCCACGATAGCTTTGAAAGCTGCGGGATTGTTCATTGCGAGGTCGGCAAGAACCTTACGGTTAATCTCGATACCTGCTTTGTGAAGAGCACCCATCAACTGTGAGTAAGAAAGTCCCTCCAAACGAGCGGCTGCGTTGATACGCTGAATCCACAATGCACGGAACTCGCGTTTCTTGTTACGACGGTCGCGGAATGCATAAGTAAGACCTTTCTCCCAAGTATTCTTGGCAACTGTCCACACATTTTTTCTTGCACCAAAGTAACCTCTGGTCAAACCTAAAATTTTCTTTCTTCTTGCTCTTGAAGCAACGTGATTTACTGATCTTGGCATAGTTTTAATTCTTTTGAATGTTAGCGCCGTTCATTTAACGAGCTTGTTTGCTAATACATTCGGTTAATAATACAATACTTAACGCAATGACAACAATTCCTTAACACTTTTAACATTGGCAGAATCGAGAGTTGTAAAGTGAACAAGGTTTCTCTTCTGCTTCTTTGTCTTCTTAGTCAGGATGTGACTGTGATAAGCATGTTTTCTTTTAATTTTACCTGTTCCGGTAAGAGCGAATCTTTTTTTGGCACCGGAGTTAGTTTTAACTTTTGGCATTTTATAAAAAATTAATAGTTAATATTTATCGGTAGCGTACTATCCAACACTACTCGCTTTTATTCTTCTGTTTTAGGAGCCTCGGGCTTTGCCGGTTTCTCTTTCTTGGCAGGGGTGGCCTTCTTAGGCGACACCATTATAGTCATGCGTTTACCCTCGAGCACAGGCATCATATCGAGCTTGCCATAATCCTCCAAATCCTTTGCAAAGCGCAACAACAATATCTCGCCTTGCTCTTTGAAGAGTATTGAGCGACCTTTGAAAAAGACATACGCCTTCACCTTGTCGCCATCCTGCAAAAAACTGATAGCATGTTTCAGCTTGAAGTTGTAGTCGTGGTCATCGGTCTGCGGGCCGAAACGTATCTCCTTGACATCAATTTTCACCTGCTTGGCTTTCTGCTCTTTCTGGCGTTTTTTCAACTGATAGAGAAACTTAGAGTACTCGATTAAACGGCATACCGGCGGGTTTGCTGTGGGAGAAATCTCCACCAAATCCAAGCCTTTTTCATCGGCAAGGTCAAGAGCTTTGCTCAAAGGGAGTACCATAGATTCTACATCATCGCCCACGATACGCACCTCGTTTGCACGAATCTGCTCGTTTATACGATATTGATTCTTAATGTTGTCGTTCTTCATTAATTATGTTTAGGTAAAGTACTTAAAATATTCTCTGTTTTTATATCTGCTGAAAAAACGTCGCAAATTTACGACTTATTTGCCACATTACGAAGAGGTTTTGCTCTTTTTTTACAAAAAAATCGAAAAAATCGGTTTTTAAGCGGCAAAAAAAGATGAAAATCCAAGCAAAGCCCGGATTTTCATCAAGTTTATCAGTTGGCAGGAGCCTGCTCCTCCTTGCGTATTGTTCGTGTACGAATCTCCTCGGTGATGGCTGCGATGAAATCGGCAATGGGTTTCACACCCTCGTCGCCGGCAAAACGGCTGCGCACGGCAACGGTACCCATCTCCTCCTCCTGCTGACCAAGAACAAGCATATAGGGAATACGGTTGTTGCGGGCATCGCGTATCTTATAGCCAATCTTCTCGGAGCGATTGTCCACAGAGCAAAGCACCCCGTTCTTTTTAAGCTCGGCTGCCACCTTGTGGGCATAATCGCCATACTTCTCCGAGATGGGAAGCACGCGTACCTGCTCGGGACACAACCATGTGGGGAATTTACCCTCATATTTCTCAATGAGCCATGCGAGTGTGCGCTCGTAGCAACCCATGCTGGTGCGGTGTATAATGTAGGGGCGTACCTTCTCGCCGTTCTGGTCTATGTAGAACATATCGAACTGTGCTGCAAGCAGAGCATCCCACTGCACGGTAATCATGGTATCCTCCTTGCCATACACGTTCTTTGCATTGATATCCACTTTGGGACCATAGAAAGCCGCACCGCCGGTCTCCTCCACAAAAGGAATATCAAGCTCCACAAGCATCTCGCGAATGTGCTGCTGTGTCTCCTCCCACACCTCGGCTTCGCCTATATACTTGGAACGATTCTCGGGGTCCCATTTTGCAAGCACGTATGTAACATCATCCTGCAAGCCCAAGGTAACCATCACATGCTTTGCAAGAGCAAGGCACTTTTTGAACTCCTCCACCATCTGGTCGGGGCGCACAATCAGGTGGCCCTCACTGATGGTAAACTGACGCACGCGTGTAAGGCCGTGCATCTCACCGGAGTCCTCGTTGCGGAAAAGTGTAGATGTCTCGCTGTAACGCAGAGGCAGGTCGCGATAAGAGTGCTGCGTTGCCTTATATACATAGTATTGGAAGGGGCAGGTCATGGGACGCAGAGCAAACACCTCTTTATCGGTCTCCTCGTCGCCAAGTACAAACATACCATCCTTGTAGTGGTCCCAATGGCCCGAAATCTTATACAAATCACTCTTGGCCATAAGGGGAGTTTTTGTGCGGATATAGCCCCACTCATTATCCTCCAAGTCCTCAATCCAGCGCTGCAAAGTCTGTACTATTTTTGCGCCCTTGGGCATGAGCAAAGGCAACCCCTGACCGATAACATCAACCGTGGTAAAGAGTTCCATCTCACGACCAATCTTGTTGTGATCGATATTCTTAATATGTTCAAGGTGTGCCAAGTGAGCCTCCAAATCCTCTTTGGTAAAGAAGGCGGTTCCATAGATGCGGGCAAGCGAAGCATTGTTCTTGTCGGCACGCCAATATGCGGTAGAGGTTGAAAGCAGCTTAAAGCCCTTTATAAGCCTTGTATTCAGCAAATGGGGACCCATACACAAATCCACGAAATCGTCCTGTGAGTATATTGTAATATCCTCACCCTCGGGAATTGCATCGATAAGCTCCAGCTTGTAGGGCTCGTTTTTAGCCTTCATTATCTCGACAGCCTCGGCACGAGAAACTGTTTTTCTCTCGATTCGGGGATTGGATTTAATAATCTTCTTCATCTCCTTTTCGATGTCGGCCAAGTTCTCTTTGCTAAATGGCGGGCAGTCGAAATCATAGAAGAAACCATTCTCTGTTGCGGGACCGATTGTGAGCTTTGCATCGGGGAAAAGATGCAAAACAGCCTCGGCCATAATATGCGTGGCTGTGTGGCGCAACACATGCAACGCCTCTTTGCTATCAAGGCCCACAAGCTCCACATCGCTGCCATCGGCAACCACGTCGCGCAAATCTATCACCTTGTCGTTTACCTTTGCGGCAACCACACTGTTGAGCAGTTTGGAATCAACCGCCGATATAATCTCAATAAGAGATTTACCCTCGGCAGCCTGCTCAATTACATCTCCATTGGGAAAAGAAATCTTAATCATATCTGTTTAATTTTTATTTTTTACCAAAAAAGCAACTGCACCTTGCAATTGCAATGCATAGAGGGGAATAGCCTTAAAATCAATTACCGGCAACCCGCCACTATACATATAGATGCAAAGATACTAAAAACGGACAAATTACACTCCATTTATGCACTTTTTTTACAATGTAAAGATTTTTACACAAGAGAGGCTACTCCCTATCCTCTTTGTAGCGCTTTATGGCATTGTATGCCGAATAAATACCCAACTCCCCGGCCTTGCTCAAATCGGCCACACCTGCATCGGTGTTTCCCATATAAAGATAGGCAAGTCCACGATTAAAGTAAGCTTCGGCGAATTGCGGGTTTATCTTTATAGCCGCCGAATAATCCACCACTGCACCCTTGAAATCGCTCAACTCCATAAGCAGATTGGCGCGGTTGAAGAAACCATACTCAAAATCAGGCATAAGCTCCACCACCTTATCCAAATCCCCTTTTATGAGCATATAGTTCATGTTCGGCACAGCCGACTCGCGCTTCACCGCCACCCCGCCGCCGTTATCGTTCATGCGATTCAGCTTTTCACTCTCCTGTAATTTGTAACGCACAACGGCGCGGGTAAAATAGACGAGCCACAAATCCCCTTCGAGCAAGAATGCCGCATCAAGGTCGTCTATGGCAGCATCAAGATCTTGCACCAAATAATAATCAATGGCACGCGACAAGCGATAATACAGATTCTCGGGATTGTCGGATATGGATTTTGACAGATTGTCGATATTGGCAAAATGTCTCTCGACCTCGTGTGCCGCCAACGCCCTCTCGTTGTTGGTAATAATAAGATTATAGGAGAAACGATTCTGCCTGTTCATATCCTCCAAGGGCTTGTAATAAGCTGTGGCACGCAACTCCTCCTCGCCCTTGTAATAGGTAAATACAAACATAGGCTCGGGCTCCACGGGGAGGTTTCTGTTCTGCACCTTGCCGCGATACTCCGTGGCATAGTTCTCGCTGTACCCCTCGTCGGCAACCATCATTTTGTTATAGTTCCTCACATTACGGTCGCTCCTTTTGCGCGTTTTATCCTCTTTGGCTGCAACGGGTTTCTTCTGTTGCCCTGCCTGAGAGGCTGCCATGCGCTCCAGCAACCATACTTCATCGGCAGTAGCACCCTTGACATCACCCACTTTTCTGCGCGCTGCGGCACGACACTGATAACCATACTCAAAATCGGGATAATCGGCCAGCACACGGCTGTAATCCTCGATAGCTCCGCGCAGGTCGCCTATCTGGTCGCGCAACAAGCCACGATTGAAACGCGCCATGGTATTATCGGGGTCAATACCCAGCACAAAATCAAAATCCTCTATTGCTCGGTTGTCATCGCCAAGCTGCATGCGCAGCAAGCCGCGGTTATAGTGGCCGATAAAATCGGCAGGCTCAATGTAAAGTGCCATGTCGTAATCCTCCATGGCCCCGTTCAGATTGTTCATGTGATAACGCACAAGAGCACGATTAAGATAACTGCTTGCACGCCCGGGCATAAGTTCTATCGAAGTATTCAGATTCTCCTCGGCAACATCATACCGTTCATATTCGGCATTTACAATTGCCCGCATCTCATACACATCGCACGAATAGGCATCGCTCTTCACCGCCTCGTCGGCCATGCGGAAAGCAGCCACACTATCGCCGAGTTTTAACGATATTTGTGCCCGCATAAGGTATGCAGTGGTATATCGCGGCGCAAACAGCAATAGCGAATCCACAACCTCGGCAGCCCTCTCCCATTGCTCCCCTTGCACAGCAGTTGCCGCAAGATTCTGCCATAAAATGGGGTTCTGTGGGTCATATTTTATAGCCATCAGGAAATCGGCCGTTGCAGCATCGAGGCTGTCGCTCTTGGCACGGCACATTCCGCGCAGCTGATAACTGCGCGACACATAAGGATTCTTCTCTATCGCCCTGTCAAGGTCGAGTTCGGCACCCTTGTAATCGTCGAGATAGAATTTAGCAAGGCCGCGAAAGAAATAGGGTTCGTGGAGAAAAGGTTTGGACTCCACCACCTTATTAAAGTATTGGATAGAAAGGACATAATCCTCAAAATAGAGCGCGTTACGCCCTATCTCCATTATGCGCTCGGTATTCAACTGCGCACGCACGGCAGGCAGCCACAGGAGCGTTAAAAGGAGGATTAGTGCCCGGCGATGCATCATTTAAGCACCCTCTTTGTTTTATACGCACAACGCGCGTTGCCTTTGAGCAGATTCATAAGTCCCTTTTTGTTCATCTGGCGGCGCAAGGGGGTGAGCCTATCGACAAACACCTTACCCTCCAAATGGTCGAACTCATGCTGCATCACACGCGCAAGATAGCCCTCAACCCACTCGTCGTGCTCCACAAAGTTCTCATCGAGATACTGCACATGAACACGCGACGGGCGGGTAACCTTTTCGTGGATACCGGGCACGCTCAAGCAGCCCTCCTCCATGGAATCGGTCTCGGCCGAGCCCTCTATGACATGCGCATTGATATAAACCTTGCGAAAATCCTTGAACTCGGGGAAATCTTCCGACAGCACATCGAGATCTACAACCACCAAGCGGATAGGCAAGCCTATCTGCGGTGCGGCAAGGCCGATACCCTCGGCATTATGCATTGTTTCAAACATATTCTCAATAAGAGCATTAAGCTCGGGGTAGTCGGGGGTGATATCCTCGGCCACCTTTCTCAGCACGGCCTGGCCGTAAAGATAAATAGGTAGTATCATCTTATTTTTTAAGTATTATCTTGTCATTTACACATTCTGCGGCTCTCCATATACGATTGCAGAATAATGGTGGCACTTATTTCATCGACAAGCGCCTTGTCGCGACGCGCCATTTTCCCTATACCCGATGCCAGGATAGCCTGGTGTGCCAGCACCGATGTAAATCTCTCATCGTAATACTCCACAGGGATAGAGGGCAGCAACTTGCGCAAGCGGTTCACAAAAGGTGTTATGCGCCCCATATTCTCCGATGGTTGGTTGTTCATCTGTTTGGGCAGCCCCACAACAATCCTCTCCACCGGTTCGCGCTCCACATACGAGAGTATGAATTTTTCAAGTTCCACGGTAGCAATAGTTGTAAGCCCGTTGGCTATCAGCTGCAACTCATCGGTAACAGCTATACCCGTGCGCTTTTTTCCATAATCGATTGCTAAAATTCTTGCCATGATGCAAAGGTAACCAAAATGCCCGAAAGCCACACCCGTGCAAAGAAAAAAAATGCTTTATTAACAATATTTGCGACTTGTCGCAGGGACAAGCCGCAAATATGTATAACTTTAATACAGGTGGAATATACGCTCCATAAGCCGCCACTTTTCATCGGACGAGGCGCCGGGAGCAGCCTGTTGGAATTCCGACATATAATCCTCCCACTCTTGCTGGCGAGGCAGTGTGGCCAAACGAGCCATAGCCTCCTCCCAATCAAAATCCAATGGGGTTTCCACTATCATGAACAGGCGATTACCAAGCAGATAAATCTCCATTTCAAGAATACCCACCTCACGTATTCCGTCTATAATCTCCTGCCATGCCTCGCCCTCGCTGTGGCGACGACGATACTCGGCAATAAGTTCGGGATTGTCTTTAAGGTCGAGTGTTTGGCAGTAACGCTTTACAGCCCCACTATACTCTTTTACCCTGTAACCAAAGACAGGTTCCATGGCGATTACTTGTTATAGAGCAACCAAGCCTTCTGGAAATCGGCATTGTCGGGGTTGTTTGCCTTGAACTGCTCGCGATACTCGGCAGCCTGCTGCTTGTTGTCGAAAGAGCCGCATACAACACGATACATACCTGTTTCGGGATTCTGCACAATAATGGCATTGTAACCCTGAGCCACAAGAGCGGCCTTTACAGATTCTGCACCCTCTTTGCGACCATAGCTGCCACAAACAACACTGAAATCCTTCAAAGAACCCTCGGCACCCGATGCAAGAACAACCTTCTCCGTGCGATATGATGTATCCAAAGAGGTGGTGGCACTTGATGTTGTTGTAGAAACCACGGGAGCAATCTCGATAGGTTCGCTGGCCTGTCCCTGTCCCTCGGCAAGCTCGCGCTGCTGAGCCTGGTCGTATGCTTTCTTATACTCCGACTTTGTTGTTTTACAAGATGTAAACGCCAACACTGAACAAAAGGCCAAGCCCAGAACAAATAGTTTTTTCATTTTCTTCTTATTATTTCGTTAATATTTATAATTTACTTAAAAACAATGCCGCCATATCATCAACAAGCAACATCTATATAATACAATTTGCATGCAAAGATAGCCACAAAGCTTCACAAGGGCAATTAAAGAGGCAACAAAAAATCATTGCCCATGCCGAAACTACTCTTCTACGTAGGTAATCTTCGTTTCGCGCCCGTCAGGGTCGGTATATTTCACAGGAAATCCCTCACTGTCAAGTACCCATGACGATGACGCCGACCAACCCTCGGGAACAGGAGCCTGACACAAAGGCAGATTCTCGCTACCCGAGCCAAAGAAACCAAATGCGGCAAGCTGGTATGTAGCATAGGGCCAAGAGGATAGAGCATTTATATAACGCTCGTTCTCCCAATATCCAAGATAGGCCGAGAAGTCAAAATTTGTTTTGTTTCTATAGCCGGTATATGCATACCTGCCCTGCTTAACGCTTATGGAATCGTCTCCGTGTCTATCATACCCGGTAAATTTATGACCATTCACATTACCTCTTGCATCGCGCAATATATCAAACAGATAACCACCTTCAAAGGCAACACTTTTGAGCGAAGCAAGGTTATACTCGCACTCAAAGCCCACACCCTGGCTCACAGAATAGTTTTCTATATAACCATAATCGTTCAACACACCTGCATCTACATGAGATTCCGATTTGTTCCAAGCAGGAAAGTCGGGAAACTGCCAACTCTCGGTATATGCAATCTGCAAATGCTCACCATTATAATAATACTTTGCATTTGAGGTAATATTGCACAGACGAAAATGCTGTTGCCCTGTAGGAGATTGCGAATAAAGATGGTGATGCAGTATTTCGGAATTCACCTCCTTGATTCTGCCATGTTTGTCATAAGTAAAATTGTGTTTCCACGAATACTCCCTGCCATCGAGCACATTTGTGGTGTGGAGCGACGCTACCTTGCGACTGCCCAATACAGGCTCGTAGTTTGAAACTGCAGAATCGGCATCATACACAACCTCACTATCATCGCTGCAAGCAGTAAAGACAAAGCCCACTGCCAACATCAAAAACCAGAATATCTTCTTCATCATTCAATAAATTTCGTTATAACCAAGCGCGAAGATAGCTTTTTTAATCCACACTATCCTTAAAAAAATATTTTTTATCAATCATTAACTATAAAAAAAACAAAAACCACAGCACAAGCAACCCCGCATCGTCAGAATTTGTTATAGAAGAAGAACAAAATCCCCTACTATATGGCATTCATAGATTATTACAAAGTATTAGGTGTCAAGCCCGATGCAACCGAGGCAGAGATAAGGAAAGCATATCGAAAACTTGCAAAGAAATACCACCCGGACATTAACAAAGACGACCCGCAGGCGCAAGAGCGCTTTCAGGCCATAAACGAAGCGAACGAGGTGCTGAGCAACCCCGATAAACGCAAAAAATATGATGAATACGGCGAGCATTGGAAACATGCCGACGAATACGAGGCGCAACGCCGCGAATACGAGGCCCGCAACAACAATTTCGGTGGTTTCAACTATGGCAACTACAACAGCTGGGGCGATTTCAGCGGCAACACAAACAATGCCGGCGGATTCAGCGATTTCTTCGAACAGTTGTTTGGCAGCATGAACAGCCGACGCACCGCAATGCAAGAGGCGCAAGATTTGCACGCCACGCTCAACATAGGCCTGCGCGATGCAGCCACCACCCACAAACAAACATTCAGCATAAACGGCGAGAACATAAGAATAACCCTGCCCGCAGGCATTGCCGACGGGCAGCAGATACGCCTACGCGGGCGTGGCAGCAAAAACGCAAACGGTGCGCGAGGCGACCTCTACATAACCATTCACATAGAACCCGACGCTGTTTTTGAGCGCCGTGGCGACGACCTCCTGCTCACCGCAACGGCCGACATATATACCCTGTTGCTTGGAGGCGAAGTAACGCTACCCACACTTGGCGGCGATGTGCGCATGAACATCAAGCCCGGTACACCACCCGACAGCAAGCTGCGCCTTAAAGGAAAAGGATTCCCCAAATACAAAAAAGAGGGAGAGAGCGGCGACCTCATCGTAACAATAAAAATGCTCATGCCCGCACTTAACGAAGAACAAAAGGAACTATTACAAAAAATGAGAAGCCTCTCACACTGAAAGGCTT
>JAFTNW010000018.1 GCA_017451695.1 Bacteroidaceae bacterium | reverse complement strand
GGATATTGAGATTGAGAGAGAACGCCACGAGACAGTTGAAGACAATGGCAATTTGGTCATTGATGATAGAAAAAGAATAATGTATTTAATAAAAAAACAAAGTTACTATGGCAACAGAAAAAATAATTAAGGGTAAAAGGTGTAGATATTACAAAGACGGTTATATATGGGTTAGTGAGGATGGTACAGTGGTGGCTGTTAAACAAAAAAACGGTTCTTGGAAATACTTGAGCGTAAAAACAGATGGTAATGGAGAAAAGTACGTGCAAACGGGTTACCAGACCATCTACGTAAAAAAGGCTGTATTCATCTGCTTCTGCCCTCCCGTACCTCCAGATGGCAAGAATTATGAAATTTGTTACAAAGATGGGAATAAAGCCAACCTGTACTATAAAAATCTCGAGTTAAAGGAAATTGTAAAAGCTACGGTGCATACAACTACCTCGACATTTAATCTTCCTAGTGGTATAAGCGTCACAGAAAATGGTGGAATATTTTACGGAGGTCAGGAGCTAACGATTTACGACAGTATAGGTGATGCAGATACAGACCTCATACGCTGTATTCCCCCTCGTGTCTCTAACCCAAAAGGAAGTGGAAGTTTTTTGGTAGACGATTTAATGGATGCCGCCGGTTATATTGCAGGCGAGAAATACAGCCTTAAATCACCCGTGATACTCCACAAAGATTACAACCCCACCAACTTTCACAAGGACAATCTTGAATGGGTTGAGGCTACCGATCCTCGATATATAGAGTACCAAGAGAAGGTTAAAGAGTGGAGGCATCAAAGGACTGTTGAGCTTAACCCCGGCAAACGGCTTCACCCTGGGTGGTAATAGAAAAGAGAGAACTGATTAAATCGGTTCTCTCTCATTTGCTTTTTGGGCGGCGCGAAGGCCACTTACTGCGTGAAAATCGGGCTAAACATCCTTTACACGAGCTTTACACAGGGCTTACATCCTAATTTACATGTAAAGCTCGTGTAAACTATATGTAAAATGTTTTGTAAAGCGTTAATATATTGGCAATTAACGCGATTTAACTTCGTTCCATATTCTTGTAACAGTGGGGCGACTTGTATACAAACCATACTTAAGCAAGAATATTCTATGTGTATGGCGTGCTGAATCTGCTACTTCTGCTAATTTACGGAGGATATTAAGAGCCTCTTCCTTTTTATCTTCGCTCATATTGTCATAAAAACATTCTGCCGGAAGTCCATCTTTAATGGATTCGACATCTTTGTCACTCAAGTTCCTAGCTTGTTTGATTATCTCATCCTCAATTTCCACTTCTTCGTTTAGTACCTGAATGGCATTTTTATCTCCGCTCTTAACGGGAAGTGCTTCACGTTCTGTTGTCATGCCGACAAATTCGTAATGCAACCAATCGCTAATATTGCGTTTGAAGACATATACATTTTCTTCTTTGGCGCGGTCTCTAATTTCAAGTTCCTTCAAATATATGGTGCCTTCTTCACGTGCAGTTCCTATGGCTAAGACTGCATCTGCATAATAGTATATTGAGGCAGCACCTGTCAAATCGCAAGGGGTGATCTCTTTGTAAATATTCTTCTCGCGTTCAAGATGAGCAACAAGTATAAATGCAACAGAGACACCTTTGCTGCTATACTCATCTCTTATGACTTCAAGTTCCTCATAGAATTGTTTTGCTTTATCGGCATTTCCCAATCCGTCGATCTTTGAAAGATTGTCTATGACAACCAATGCAGAGGTGGTTGGGATGTTGTTTAATGTTTTTCTCAAACTGCTCAACAGATGCGCACTCTTAGTGTTTCGAATATTACTCCACCTAAAATAGTTGTTGTTCTGCAATGATGGATAACGAGTTTTAATTTGCTCCTCTTTAAGTTCATAATCAGCGTAAACAACAGTTACGGTTTCTTTGACCTCATCTGCATTAAAAAGCGGATATTTACCTATGCGTGCCAGGTTCTGTGCAATCTGCATACATACTCCACTCTTACCAACACCTTTTGCTGCAGCTAATAGGGTTATGCCATTTTTAGGGATAGATTTATCAAACAAGAACTCCACTTGTTTACCTTCTGTAATAGGTTTTGAGAAGTCTGTCAAAGCCTCTTCTTTTACCTCAATAGTTGCTTGAGGAGAATTTTGTTTATTGGCTTCTATACTAGTACCTTTTGTGTCTTTGCCATTTCCGTTTAACCAACGATCAATTTTTTTAGCCCCGACATCTATTAGTTTTTTTAAGCCATATACTCCAACAACCGCTAATGAACCATATCCCAAAACTTTTCCAAAGAAGCTTTCACGGCATTCACAACACACTCCTCCCTTTGAAGTTACGCCTATTTTTACTCTATAATTTTCTGTGCTCATCTTTTCTTTTTTTTTAATTAATATACCCAGCTCTCTATATCGCTGTACACTGATTAATATCCAAAAATAGTGCCATCTGTTAAACAATGTCAAAATGACACAAATAATGCTAAAACACACGATTTTGTCTGTCAATTTGACAAATGTGCGCAAGAATAAGGTGCAAGCCCGGTTTAAAAGCGGAATCAGCATTAAGTTCCTATGACGAGAAAAAAAGGGGGGGGATTCAAAAGGCCTGAAATCCTTACTAGTGTAAAAAAAAAAATAAATTTTATGAAAAGTAATATTTCCATTTGTGCGCGTATAAACGCGCCGAACAATTTAAAAGAAGTAGAAATTAGCGAAGTATTATCAATGATTAAGCACGGTGTATGTTACAACCAAGATTTGAAGAGAGTAACAGCTTTAATTCAATCGCAAAGTAGCCACGATGTGCAGAACCATTTAAAGCTACAGTATCTGCCTGTTGCGCTCTTTAACGGCACGTTCAGTTACAAGAACAGTGCAGGGTTGAAGGTTTATTCGAACCTTACTGCAATAGACTTTGACCGCTTCAATAATGAGCAGGAGTTTAACGAAGTTGGTAGCCGTCTATGTATTACTCCTTGTGTCTATGCAGTGTTCAGAACTCCAAGCGGTAGAGGACTAAAGGCAATAGTGATGCACGATAACGACACCCCCGAGTATCACGAAGAGTTATACCTCCAACTGCTTGCAAAGTTCAATACACCGGCAACAGATACATCGGTAGGCGACATCGCAAGAGGTAACTATATATGCTACGACCAGAACTTATGGGTAAACAATAGCTGTGTACCTTATCATTTTGCACATAATCCACAAATTGTAAACAATAAGGTGATAGCGTCCCGCGCGTGCGCAACGCTCGACAAGGCAACCTTGCGGAATGCCTTATCGTTATTGAAGCCTTTGAGTAAGAAGTCTGATGAGAGTATAATAAACATACTCAATGCCAAATGGAGAAAAGAGCCCGATAGATGGAAAGAAGGTAACAGGGCAAACTCTATATTCAATAGCGCGTCGGAACTGTGTCGTGCCGGAGTAGACATAGACAAAAGCATAGACTACCTGATTGGCTCCTATAAGCCAACCGGAATGAGCGAAAGAGAGATAGAGTATCAGGCTGTAAGAGGATACCAAAATAATGTAGACGGATACGGTTATACAAGAAATGTATTCGATAATTACGGTTCAAGAGGACATTAACCTTTGCGGCCCGAGGCCTAGACAGACGACAACACTATATATTTTGATGTTCGTTCTGTCTAAGGCGCAGCCTGTCAATATAACACAATCTCAAAAGGACTTTTTTTAATACATAATATTCTTATTAGGTAAAATGATAAATTTTTCCAAAAAAGGACCCTTAAATCCTTATCTATGTAAATAATACTAACAATTAAATCATTCATAATATGATAGATAACAAAGGAACAATAAATGTTACTCCCGGAGTTGATTATGTAAATGATTGGAAAGACAAAAAAGGCAACTATGTCTTGGATAAAATAATATCCTCTGGCAAGGTGATAATAAACAAAGAAGTTACAGGGTGTGGCTTTACGACATACACCCTGAGCAATAGTCTTGACTCCATACTCATATCTCCTCGAATTAAGCTTATTCTGAACAAGATGGAGCAGTTTAACAAAGACGAAGAAATATGCTTCTACTTTAATCGTGAGAAGGGCTATGATGGTAAACAGAAGACAATAGATGAGTTAAAAACAGAATTTACACTATACCAACACGAGTGCAAACAGAACAAAAGGCCGATGAAGATACTTGTGACATACGACTCGTTTTGTATTCTTGCCTCAATGCTCGAAGGGTTTGGCATCGACATCAGCGAAAAATTCAATATTACCGTCGATGAGTCGCACTGCCTCATAAAGGATATAAAGCTCAAAGAGTATAGCAACAAAAGCGTACTTTCAATCTTTATAGACAGGCTCTTTAGATATAAGAACGTGCTGTTTATCTCTGCAACGCCGATAATCAATTATATGCAGGAGATAGATGAGTTCAAGAACAATTACGTTTGCTACTACGAGCTTGGTTGGAGCAATATCGAACAGGTAGTGCAAAGAACATACACCTGTAACAGCGCTCTTAATGCCTTTGACCAGATATATGCTAACTACACCAAGCATGAAGAAGTGTTCGACGTAATATACCAACCCAACGGCTATGTCCTGTGTAGTTACGAAGGGGTGATATTCTTGAACAGCGTAAAGGAGATTTGCCACATCCTCGGTAAGTACATAACAAAGAAAAAACTTATAAAACCCGATGATGTTACTGTAATCTGTGCCGACAATAAAAAGAACCTTGACGAGTTGCACAATGTCCACAAGAAACTAAACATAACAAGGACTATACCCAAGATGGGCGAAGTACATACAACCTGGACATTTGTTACCCGCACAGCCTTTGAGGGTGTAGACTTTTATAGCCCATCGGCAAGCACATACGTTATTGCCAATTACAATGTATCGAGTTTATCTCTGGACATTGCATCGGATATACCACAGATAATCGGTAGGCAGAGAAGAAAGGATAATCCGTTCAGGAATACCTTACATCTGTTCTATAAAGACAACAAACAGCAACTCTATAATAATGAGTTTGTCGCATCACAAAATCTTAAGATGCAAAAGAGTCAAAGCTATATAGAAATATGGCAGAGTGTGCCGACAGATTGTAAGGAGCACGCGTTGAAGATGATTGATACATATATAAAGCACAACCCTAACGACCAATATATTACTACAACAAGCGGTGTGCCTATGATAAACAATCTGCTCATCGTTTCAGAGCGTTACTGCTACGATGTTATAAAGAATCATCATCAATGGTTCATTATGTCGTCCAACGCCTACGGAAGGGCTTATTCAATGCCCGTGCAGGAACTTAAAGATAAATTAAGCAAACCACAATCCCTGGCCGATGCTTTAAGAGTTGCATACGATTACTTTGTATGTGCAGATAAGGCTCTGGCAAACGACATTTTTATAATGTTGCGCAACGAAGGATATAATGAGATTGGGTATTACTACAGCAATCTTTCACCAGACCGTATAAAGGCTTGCGGTTTTAATAGCACAAAGCTGGATGCGGAGATTGCCAATAATAATGCCTACCATAACATCGCAATGCAACTTCCACAATATTTTGAACCAGGCAAAGTATACACGAGAAAGTATATTAAAGAAAAGTTGCAGGAGATTTACGACAATCTCGGTATAAAGAAAACAGCAAAAGCCACCGACTTGTCAGAATATGTAAATTGTGTTACAGCCAAGAAGGACGGTATGAAGGCTTTTAGAATAGAACCTAAATAGATGAACAGTTTCGTTCGTTTAACCGTACAGCAATGTGCGGTTATTTTTTTTCTTCTTGCGCGTGCGCGCTATCGTGGATATTGCGTTCAACAGGGCTTTTGAAACAAAAAATCCCACCTGCCTGATAAAGACAAGTGGGAGGTATTGGGTTACAGCAGATGTTGCATTGCTTCATCTATCTGCTCGTTGTCAAAGTGGTCAAGATAAATTTGGGTTACCTTTTCGGAACTGTGCCCCATTATTTGCGATATTACAGCGGTGGGCACTCCTGCTCGTTTCATAACTGTTGCCTGTGTGTGACGAGCAACATAGGTGGTTATAGGTATTGATAAATCAAGTTCCTTGCCAATCATTTTAAGCCTTGTATTTACCTTGGTTATTACCTTATGCAACCTGTTTTCTTTTTGCTGTGTAGTTATGTGTGTTGTATTGTATATCGGGAACAGAAAAGGAGAGTCACTATGATACTTGTCAATCAACAGTTGCGCCGGCTGTGGTATTGGCAATTTTATCAGTTTAGCAGTCTTTTGGCGACGATACACCAATTGCCCATCCTGTATATTCTTCACGGTCAGGTTTGCTATATCTACAAAGTTTATTCCTCCTATGTAGTAAGTAAAAGCAAAGATGTCGATGGCAAATTGCTGGTATTTATCTTTTCCCACATAATTGATTATTCTTTCAAAATCATCTTTGCATAATGCCCTTTTTACTGTCTCCTGTTGAAGTTTTGACACTTTGTATTGCTTAAATGGGTATTTATCTGCACTTGCTACGCCTTTTTCAATTGCATAGTTATATATAGCCCTTAATGTGCGTAGTCTTATTCCAATAGTGTTTTCAGCAAGACCTTTTCTTCTCAATGACTGTTCATATCTTTTAAGCCAGCAACCATCGATATCAACAAAAAACAATTCTAAATGACCGTTGTATTTAACAAGGGAGTTGTATACTTGCCGTACTGATTTTGAGTATCCGTTCCGGCCTTCCCTATCAAGTTGCTCTATGTACTCCAGAAACACATCATTCACCGTCTCTGCCTTTTTCTTTGTACCGATGACATCTCCTAAGGTGTTCGCGGTAAACTCTCTGTCATTCGATTTTAGACAGAATGCTTTTTCTCGATATTCCTGGACTGTGCGATGAATTAGGATTTTGATTTCCTCATAATTGGGACAGTTTGAGCGCGGATGCTGTTTTTGAAAATCCCAATGACGCGGACTTACAGAAATCCCTAGTCCAACATACTTCTTTTTCCCATCCTTGCAGATTCTAATCATCAAGGGCGATTCTCCGTTTGAGAGCTTTTTTGACTTGTAGCAAATTACGTTAATTGTTTCCATAAGGGTTGTTTTTGTACCCCTTGGTTTAACTCGGCATTCAGAAAAGTACCAAAAAACGGCTCGGTAGGATATTGTAGGACATTATTTGCGGTTTAACTTTGCTCAATTTCCGAAAAACTAAGAAAAAACATAAAAACGGCCCTATAGCACCTCCAAACAACGATTTTTGGTTTAACTCACAGTTTAACTTTGCGCCCAAAAACGCTTAAAAACACAACAAAAAAAGCAGCTACATTTTACTGTAACTGCTTGATTTTCAAGTGGTGCCACCAGGAATCGAACCGGGGACACAAGGATTTTCAGTCCTTTGCTATACCAACTGAGCTATGGCACCTTGGTTTTGCGAGTGCAAAGGTATGGTGTTTTTTTGAAACCAACAAATTTTTTACAAGAAAAGTGCACATTTTCTAAAAATTTATTGTTTTATGTGTGAAATACCACGAATATCAATTATATTTGCATCATGAATTTATGATGCGGTTTGCATTCATGTTTATGTTTACGCGAAATTAGCTCAGTGGTAGAGCATTGGCTTCCCAAGCCGAGGGTCGTGGGTTCGAATCCCATATTTCGCTCTAATTTATTCTGGTGTACGGAATGTAGCGCAGTTGGTAGCGCACTACGTTCGGGACGTAGGGGTCGGGCGTTCGAGTCGCCTCATTCCGACACTTTTTCAAAACAATAGCGACAAACGAGCTCGTTTGTCGCTATTGTTTTTTGTTGCCGGAATTGCTTGGATGCAAGCACTATTCCGTTTGCTTATTTCTGCTCTTTGCGCGCCTCGTCATATTTTGCTTTGGCTGCTTCGGCGGCGCCGGCCACCTTTTTCTTCACCTCGCTCCAGTCGTAGTTGCGGATGAGGCCTGTGATGGTTGCATAGAGCATAATGAAGGTGCTTGTGAGGCAGAATATCAGCACTGCTCCACCGATGAGCAGAACTTTGATGACAAGCCTTACGGGGCCGGTTCCGTCATCCTCGCGGGTTGTTGAGCCATCGCTCCATTTTGTCACAATTTCCATGAATCCGATACCACCTTCAATGGCAAGCATACCTCCCGAGAGCCACATTGCCACTTTTTGTATTCGGCCAAGGTTCTTTTCTTCGCGGCGATAGCGGCTTATTGTGTAGCCGTAGGGGCGCGAGGCAAAGATATACAACGGTATGAGCATTATGAATGCTACTATAATAAAATTGGCAAATGCAGCACCGGACTTGGCTGCCGACAGACCGTCCTCGGCTTCTTCCAAGGCTATCTCTTTCACACCTTTATAATCGAGATCCTTGAGTTCTTCGAATCTCTCAATGGCCTCCTCTTTTCTTTCGGTTGCATCCTCTATACTACTTTTATGGCTTTCTATCATTGTCTCATTCTCTTCGGTCTTCAAGGCCTCCTTATCATCAGCTATGCGACTTTCGGCTTCGGCATAGTTCCAAGCAACAGAACGCAGTTCGTGGTGATACCAATTAGTGGGCGAGTCGTATTTATATTTGGTATCACAGCCTGAAATATTTGAATGCAGAAGCGCATCTAAATTGTCGAAATGCACAAGTTCCACCTCTTCCCAGGCCTCAACCTTTGCAACACGTGCGCTAGCCTCGTTAATGTTGCCTTGCCCGCCGCCTATCATACAAGCCAAGATAAATGCCGAGATTGCGACACCTGCGATTATCATCCAATTCAGTTTCCAATGGCGTTTGCGCGACCAGGCTATTATATCGCGCAACTCCGAAATGCGTTGCGAAAACTCGTCGTTGGGCTCTTGAAGGGCGGCAACCGCCTTGTTCACAAGTTCCTCCATTTTATCTACCTCGGCCGGTGTTGTGGGATAGATGTTATCCTCGTCGGTGCTGCGCGCCGCCTTGTCTATGTCACTTACGTGTGACGACACGCAGGTTGCCTCCCACAGCAGTTCATAAGCCTCATCGTTGGGGTCACCCTCTTGTGTGGAATTCTTCAGTTCCTCGGGGTCGAACGAAACGTAACCCTCCTCCATTGATTTTTTCTCTTCGTCTTTCATAGTCGGTTTGTTTTGTATATTTGATTATAACGTTGATATTTAATGCGAAACGATTCGATTTCACAAATATAGAGAGCAAGCCGCTATGCGCAAAATATTTTTATACATTTTTTAAGACATAGATTAAAAAATATCAAAAAGCATAAAAATCAAATTCTTATTTCTTTGTGTTGCAACACTTTCCCCAAAAAAACAAGCATCACAGCCAGATTCCCATCCTACTTTTTCGCAACCACATTTTATCACCGCAAGTAGGCTTTGCACTACTTTGCGTTCAATTCCTTTATTGCCTGCATTGCCTTTTCGGCATAGTATTCGTCATTGGAGTCGGCTACAATATGATAGTATTTAAGCGCGTTCTCTTTGTCGCCCATATCTACATAAACGTTTGCGATGTTATTTGCAATGAGTATATCGGTGGGGGCAATATCTCTTGCTGCCAGGTAAAGGGCGAGGGCGGCATGGAGGTCTCCAGCGAAATATCTTAAGGTTCCTTTGTTCGTAATAAAAACAGCCTCGCGGGGATAGTAACGGAGACAGGTTTCGACCATTCTTTCGGCTGCAGCAAGGTCGTTGCTGTCAATCAATTTCGAGAAATAGTCCTGTATGCAGCCTCTCAAATAGGATATTCCATCGGTTTCAATTGGTTCATCGAGGGTGTTGTACCATTTATTCTTGTTGACAATGGAACGCCTAAGTGCCGCCTCAACCTCTTGCACGGCAAGGGCGTTCTCATTCGCCTGAAGGTGAACGGTAACCTTACCCAGCCTAAAATCGAGCCTATCGGGGTACTTTGCTATTCCTTGTGTTAATATTGCAGTGGTGGAATCGATTTTTGCCCTGTTTATGCGGGTTTCGTAATACATATATTCTTTTACTTCTCCCAGCGAATCTACCAATGCATAACACTCCCTGTTATCGGCCGGTACACTGTCGCAGAGCACCGTTATAGTGGTAATAGCATTTGTAAAGTGGTAGTTTGCCCGCACCGAAAAGAGTTCCGCATCGTCGGGGTACAATTTTTCCCATTCTGCCATAAGCGCTGCCGTGGCGGCGATGTCGCGCCGGCTTACTACGTCGCAGAACTTGTCGTACAAATTTTGCCTTGTTTGCGCAAATGCGGGGAATGTGACAATCAATGCAAGGAGGGTTAAAAATAAACGATTCATAACTATCTGTTTAAGATTACATATATTGTTTATCCGGCACAGGCGCACTAATATTTGGCTGCAAACCACATTTCGTTCTCGCGTCGTGCGGCAAAGGCCAAGTTGAAACGTGCTGCTGCAAGCGAATATTTTATGCCATAGAAACGGCGGGCTTTTGCGGGGCACACCACTATGCAACGGCCACATTTTATACATTTTTCTTTATCTACGCCCCTTGGCGATGCAGGGTCGATGGCTCCCGCAGGGCATAGGCGTGCACAGGCCCCGCAAGCTGTGCATTTGCGCGAGGCGGTGGGCCAGATGGGGATACCACCGGGCACTTTATATGGGCGGTTGCCGGGGAGTTCTATCGCGCCATAGCCTGCGGTAACCAGAGAGGCAGCTTTGGTTGCAAAATCTTTAATCTGCGCCATGTCGTCGGCATCGGGGCGGGCGGTTGCTACCTTGGAAAATATAGAGTGGCGGGCTATGAACGCACCTGCCGCCACGGTGCGAAAGCCGCAGGCAGTCATAATATCGTGCAGTTCCAGAACAGCATCATCGTAGTGGCGGTTGCCATAGACCGCAACAAGCACCGCGGGGGTGTTGCAGCCCTTGAAACAGCGAAGGCGTTCCACCGCCATTGCGGGCACGCGCCCTGCATACACCGGCA
This sequence comes from Bacteroidaceae bacterium, assembly GCA_017451695.1. GTDB lineage: Bacteria > Bacteroidota > Bacteroidia > Bacteroidales > Bacteroidaceae > HGM04593. The sequence goes on along the minus strand of JAFTNW010000018.1, from coordinate 28,586 downwards.
CGCCCACCACCAAAAGTTCATCGGAGGGGATGGTGATTTCATCGGTTGCCGGGTTGTTGGTTATGTCGTGTACCACAACTTCGTTCGAAATAGCCGTTGCCACAGCCTCTACCACACGTTTGGTTGTATATGTGGCACTGAAATAGAGCGTTGTTACCTTCATTGTGTTATATCATTTTGTGTTCTGCCGCGAATATAGCCATTTTAATAATATAACAGAGGGAGTGTAATATATTTTCTACTGTTTGGGCTTGCATTTGCGGGAGCGATACACTATATTCGCAATATTAAAAATTGTGAGTTATGCTTAAACAGATATCATCACCGCCCGCCGTTTCGGCTTTATTGCTCTTGGCCGGTGCCACAGCCGTTCCCACGGCTATCGCGCTGGGAAATAACGAATTTCTGCAATGGGGTGTGGGTATTTTCACTCTTGGCATGGTATTCATTGCCTTCTTGTTGCTTTTGAAAATTTGGCGATGGGAGCATTTTGCACGCATCAAGGCCATTGGGCGCGGCTATATGTTTTTGCTTATGAACGCTGCCACCGTGGCATTATTCCCCGCTGCGGTTTTGCACCTGCGCATCATAGGGCAGATGTTCCCCGACAGATATATGCACAACGACGCGCTTGGCATGGCTCTTGCCGGTGCATGGTGTCTGGGGCTTTTCACTCTCATTGCCACAAACATTCTGTTCCTCATTGCACTGCCACACACCACCCTGCCCGCGCAAATGGCCGTGCGCTGTAAGCGCCGTTCAAAGGAGCTTTATATGTGGCGCGTTATCTTCGCTATACTGCTATTCATCGACATCATATACCTTGCACTATGTGTGAGTTGCGGGGCGGTGATGGGCATTGTTGCCGCCGCGGTTTACATGTATGTGATATTTGCAATGCACGCTGGCAAGGTTGCGTGGAAGGATGGCATAAGGGTATAAAAAATCGCATTTATTATGAAAAAAATCGCATTTATAGTTGCTTTTGTTTTTGCCACGTTGCCTGCTTTTTCGCAAGATGAAAAAGCGGTAGAAGCCTTTTTGGAGGGTATCTACAACAGTGTGGCGAATATCAGTAACAACAACAATGGCGATTATGAAACACTTGTGGAAAAGCATTGCTCGCGCAAGTTTCGCCTATATTATGGCGAGGCACGCCGATGGGAGAAGAAAGCGGGCGAATGTATGCTACACTCCGGTGGCGGAGCATACGACCTTTTCATCGGGTGCCAGGACTATTTCGACAGTATAAAATTCAAAATAAACAATGTGCAAAAGGCAGCCGATGAGAGGCTATACACAGCCACCGTGGCGGCACATTTCTATTGCGAGGCATACAAGGAGAAAGAGTGGCAGACGCAACGCACCGCTTTTGTAACAAACGAAGGTGGCGAGTGGCGCATTGCCGATTTTCAGTCGCAGGGCGAGGCGAGCGACCTTAATTTTATGATAAAGGAACTGCCACGTTTCATTGAGGCTCAAACAACAAGCGACAGTGCAATGGTTGCAGCCCGCTTGGAAACAATTTACAATGAGGTTGCCCGCATTGCACATAGCGACCACCCAAACACCGGCGCACTGAACGAGAAATACCTGTCGCAACAATTCAAAGAGTTGAGCAACGAAATAGGCTATTGGGAGGAGAAATTGGGCGAAATGATTGTAGGCAAAGATTGCTGGATTCGCACACAAGATTGGGACAGAATAGAGTATAATATATCCAATATAAAGATTACAAGCCCTTCGAAAGCCACAGCCGATGTAACCGCAGCATATATAATGCACACACAGGCAGGAGAGCGAAAAAGCACAGGCAAGACGCTGCTGAACCTCGTTTACGAGAATGGCAATTGGTATATAGACGATTTTACCGATTACTACGACAACCACGGGCTATACAAATGGAGCGACAGCCGTGAATACAAGCAAGGGATATTGGAAACAGTGAAGCAGCTCGACGGATATACAGACTATTTGATTGAAAACAAACAATAAATAACAATATTATGTACGACTTGGCAATCATAGGCGGAGGCCCCGCCGGATATGTGGCAGCAGAGAATGCCGGAGCAAAAGGATTAAAAACCGTGTTGTTTGAGAAACGCGAGCTTGGCGGTGTGTGCCTCAACGAGGGGTGCATCCCCACAAAGACACTGCTATACAGCGCAAAAATGTATGAACACGCACAGGGCGGCAAAAAGTATGGCATCACGGCCGAGAATGTGCTTTTCGACTACAAAAAGATTGCCGACCGCAAGACAAAGGTTGTGCGCAAGCTGGTGGCCGGCATAAAAATGAAGATGGAGAACCACAATGTGGAGGTGGTGCGTGGCGATGCTTTCATTGAGAGTGGCGACACAAGCCGTATAAAAATCATCTGTGGCGAACAGAATTACGAAGCCGCCAATCTACTCATATGCACCGGCAGCGAGGCATTTGTGCCCCCTATTCCCGGCGTTGAGGGCAACGAGGCGGTACTCACCAACCGCGAGATTCTTGCACTCACAGCTGCCCCCGCAAGCCTCGTAATCATTGGCGGCGGTGTCATAGGCATGGAGTTTGCCAGCTTCTACAACAGCTTGGGCGTGCCCGTAACGGTAATAGAGATGTTGCCCGAAATTCTTGGCGGCATGGACAAGGAGATTGCCGAGATGGTACGCGGGATATACACCAAGCGAGGGGTAAAATTCTGCCTCGGTTGCAAGGTTACAGCCATTGAGGGCGGCACCGTACACTACACCGACGGCGAGGGCAACACACTCACAGCCGAGGGCGATAAAATTCTGATGAGCGTGGGCCGCAGAGCTGTGCTCAAAGGATTCGGGCTCGAGAACATAGCAGTGGAGGCCGAGCGCGGCATAAAGGTAAACGAGCACATGCAGACCACAATGCCCAACGTATATGCTGCGGGTGATGTTACAGGCTTCTCGCTGCTGGCACACACCGCAAGCCGCGAGGGAGAGGTAGCTGTGAACCACATAACAGGCAAAGAGGAGAAGATGGAGTACAACGCCATCCCAGGCATAGTATATACCAACCCCGAGGTGAGCAGCGTGGGCCTCACCGAGGAACAAGCCACTGCACAAGGCATAGAATACCGCGTGAGCAAGCTGCCCATGACCTATTCGGGCCGATTCGTGGCCGAGAACGAGGGGCAGATGGGCCTGTGCAAGATACTTGCCGACAAAGAGGGATACGTTATAGGCGTTCACATGGTGGGCAACCCATCGGGCGAGTTTATATGCGCAGCCTGCATGGCAATAACCCATAAAATTACAATTGAGGAGCTGAAACGCACGGTGTTCCCCCACCCCACGGTGAGCGAGATTTTGAAAGAGGGGCTTTTTGAATTGTAAAAACCCGCTATTTTGAATAATTTTTGCAAAATAAGAGGGAACAATGGGCTAAATATTAGGTTTCTTCAATAAAAATCTGTTCCTTTGCTTAATATTTCAGAAATAGAGAAAAAATGAAAGAGATGAGGGTGAAACCCACCAACGGAAAGTTAGGCGTTATGTGTGTGGGACTGGGTGCAGTAACCACCACAACCATTATAGGTGCGCTCATGGCGCGCAAAGGATTGTCGCGCCCCACAGGCTCGTTTGCCTGCGAAGGTATCATGCGTTTGGGCCGTGGCAAGGATAAAGTTTACAAGGAGGTAAAAGACATCATCCCCGTGGCCGAGCTCAACGACATAGTGTTTGGCGCATGGGATTTATATGAAGACGATGCCTACGATGCCGCAATAAAAGCCGCTGTATTGAAGCAACAGGATATCGAGCCTGTGAAGGAGGAGCTAAAAGCAATACGCCCCTACAAGGCACTTTTTGACAAGAGCTACGCCACAAACATAGACGGCCCCAATGTAAAAACAGGCAGCAGCCGTTGGGACCTCACCAACCAGTTGCGCGAGGATATTCGCAATTTCAAAGCCGAAAACAACTGCGAGCGCGTGGTGGTAATATGGATTGCTAGCACCGAAAAATACATACCGCGCGACGAGCAGGTACACGGCAGCCTTGCAGCCTTTGAGGCAGCGATGAAAGCCGACGACACCGCCCGCATAGCACCCAGCATGTGCTACGCCTACGCAGCGATGCGCGAGGGTTGCCCCTATGTAATGGGAGCGCCCAACCTGTGCATAGACATCCCCGCAATGTGGGAGCTTGCCGAGGAGACAAAGATGCCCATAACAGGCAAGGATTTCAAGAGCGGGCAGACGATGATGAAGACCGTGCTTGCACCCGCCTTCTTCACCCGCCAGCTTGGTGTTACCGGTTGGTTCTCAACAAACATTCTGGGCAACCGCGACGGCGTGGTGCTGGATAACCCCGAGAACTTTGAAACCAAACGCCGCAGCAAGACATCGGCACTCGACAACATACTCGACAGCGATGTTTACCCCTCCCTCTACTCCGATATATACCACAAGGTGAGAATAAACTATTATCCGCCCCGTGGCGACGAAAAAGAGAGCTGGGACAACATAGATATTTTTGGTTGGATGGGCTATCCCATGACAATAAAGGTAAACTTCCTTTGCCGCGACTCCATATTGGCCGCCCCCCTTGTGCTCGACCTCATACTCTTTAGCGATGTGGCAATGCGCGCAGGCGAGTATGGCATACAGGAGTTTATGTCGTTCTATTGCAAAGCACCCATGCACAAAGATGGCGAAAAGCCCGTGCACGACCTCTTCAAGCAGTTTGCAATGCTCAAGAACAAAATAAGGGAATTTGCAGGGTACGAACCCGATCAAGAACTCGACTGATACAGCAAAATATGCAGCAAATTCCATTTGTTGCATATTTTTTACTTAAACATTGCGGTTTTTTGCAAAAAATCGGCAAATTTTTATGCATAATTGTGTAAATATACTATTTTTGCAGCTCGCAAGAATAAATATACAATTATGAAAGTAAAAAACTCACGCCTCGACGCAATTCGCCTCATACTATCGACTCAAGAGATAGGCAGCCAGGAGGAGCTGTTGAACGAACTTGCAAAGGAGGGATTCAAACTTACACAGGCAACCCTGTCGCGCGACCTGCATCAGTTGCGCGTTGTTAAAACGGTGGGCGTTCAAGGACGATACAGATATATTCTCACACGCCCGCACCAATACCGCCACGAAGGCACAGAGGGGGAGATGCGCCCCGTATCACCCGTACAAGAGGCCAATGGTTTCTTGTCCATCAAGTTTTCGGGGAACATCGCAGTTATACACACAAAGCCCAGCTATGCAAGCACCCTTGCATACCACATAGACAATTACGAGTTCCCCGAAATAATAGGCACCATTGCCGGCGACGACACGGTAATGCTCATCGTAGCCGAGGAGGCAAGCCGCGGTGCCGTATTAAGAGCTTTGAGAACTATTATACCGAACATTTGAAAACAAAATGGAAGAGACAATATATAACGATGGCATTGAGGTACAGATAGCCAATGCATCGCACGAGAAATATGTAGATGAGATTCTCGAAACCATAAGCGCAGCAGCCAAGGTTCGTGGCACAGGTATTGCCAAACGCACACACGAATATGTTGCACAGAAGATGAAAGAAGGAAAGGCCATCATTGCCCTCTGTGGCGATGAGTTTGCCGGATTCTGCTACATAGAAAGCTGGGGCAACAAGCAGTATGTTGCCAACTCGGGACTTATAGTAGTGGAGAAATTCCGCGGACACGGCCTTGCAAAGCGCATTAAGAAAACAGCTTTCAACCTATCGCGCAAGCTATGGCCCACAGCCAAGCTGTTCGGCCTCACAAGCGGTGGCGCGGTTATGAAGATTAACACCGAGCTGGGATATGTGCCCGTACCATTCTCGGAACTCACCGACGACGAGGCCTTCTGGCGCGGTTGCCAAGGTTGCATAAACCACGATGTGCTTGAGCGCACAGGCCGCCGTTACTGCATATGCACAGCCATGCTTTACGACCCTGCAAAGCACAAAGAGAACAAATAAGGAAACAGTATAAACTATTCATACACCAATATACAATATGGAAAAGAAAAAAGTAGTGGTTGCATTCAGCGGCGGACTCGACACATCGTTCACCGTAATGTACCTTGCAAAGGAGAAGGGTTACGAGGTTTATGCCGCTTGCGCCAATACCGGCGGATTCAGCCCCGAACAACTGAAACAGAACGAGGAGAACGCCTACAAACTTGGCGCTGTAAAATATGTAACACTCGACGTTACACAGGAGTACTACGAAAAGAGCCTCAAATATATGATTTACGGCAACGTGCTGCGCAACGGCACATACCCCATATCGGTATCATCGGAGCGCATATTCCAAGCACTTGCCATTGCACGCTACGCCAACGAGATTGGTGCCGATGCCATTGCACACGGCTCCACAGGCGCGGGTAACGACCAGATACGTTTCGATATGACCTTCCTTGTGTGTGCCCCCGGTGTGGAGATTATCACACTCACACGCGACATGACACTCACAAGAGAGTACGAGGTAAACTACCTTAACGAGCATGGTTTCAGCGCCGATTTCACAAAGCTCAAATACTCATACAATGTGGGTATCTGGGGCACAAGCATCTGCGGTGGCGAGATACTCGACTCAAAGCAGGGCCTGCCCGAGAGCGCATACCTGAAACAGGTTGAAAAGAGTGGCGAGGAGGAGCTGCACCTCACATTTGAGGAGGGCCAACTGAAGGCTGTGAACGGCGAACGCATCGAGGACCCCATAAAAGCCATACAAAAAGTGGAGGAGATTGGTGCAGCATACGGCATTGGCCGCGATATGCATGTGGGCGACACCATCATAGGCATTAAAGGGCGCGTGGGCTTTGAGGCAGCTGCCCCCATGCTCATAATTGCCGCACACAAATTCCTTGAGAAATACACATTGAGCAAGTGGCAACAATATTGGAAAGACCAGGTAGCTAATTGGTATGGTATGTTCCTGCACGAGAGCCAATACCTGGAGCCTGTGATGCGCGACATCGAGGCCATGCTCGAAAGCTCACAGCGCAATGTAACAGGTACCGCCATTCTCAAGATTATGCCCAAGCACTTTGAGACCGTGGGCGTGGATTCACCCAACGACCTTGTAAAGAACAAGCTGGGCGAGTATGGCGAAACACAGAAGGGCTGGACAGCCGAGGAGGCAAAGGGATTCATAAAGGTAACATCCACCCCCTTGCGTGCCTACTATGCCAACCATCCCGACGAAAAGATTTAATACACCGCATTCATGATGTCATTTTGACGAGTAAAAGGAGGGGAAAAATCTTATTTTGAATCTCTCACATACGCTTGAGATGACAGCATTGTTATTGAAATAATATTTAATAGAGAATAATGATAAAAGTTGGAATAATCGGTGGTGCAGGATACACAGCCGGAGAACTTATCCGCCTATTGCTTGGCCACCCCGAAGTAGAAATAAAATTTGTTCACAGCAGCAGCAATGCCGGCAACCGCATAACCGACGTTCATGCAGGCCTGCTTGGCGAAACCGACCTGCTGTTCACCGACCAAATGCCGTTTGAAGAGATAGACCTGCTCTTCTTCTGCACAGCGCATGGCGACACACGCAAATTCCTTGAGAGCCACCAGCTGCCCGACGAGCTGAAGGTGATAGACCTCTCCATGGACTACCGCATAAAGAGCCACGAGCACGACTTTATCTACGGCCTGCCCGAGCTCAACCGCCGTGCCACATGCAAGAGCCGCTATGTGGCCAACCCCGGTTGCTTTGCCACCTGCATAGAGCTTGGCCTGCTGCCCCTAGCCAAGGAGCACCTGCTCAAGGGCGACGTATCGGTAAATGCCATCACCGGCAGCACCGGCGCAGGAGTGAAACCGTCGGCCACCACACACTACAGCTGGCGCAACAACAACATCAGCATATACGAACCCTTCACCCACCAGCACCTTGCCGAGATTTTACAGAGTGTAAAGCAGCTGCAGCCCGATTTTGACGGTGAGATAGACTTCATCCCCTATCGTGGCGACTTCCCTCGCGGCATATTCGCCACATTGGTTGTCAAGTGCGACTTGGATATTGAAACGCTCTACAAGCTGTACGAGAGCTACTATGAGCGCGACTCGTTCACACACATAGTGAACAAGCCCATCGACCTTAAACAGGTGGTGAACACCAACAAGTGCCTCATTCACTTGGAGAAGCATGGCAACAAACTGCTCATAACATCAATCATCGACAACTTGTTGAAGGGTGCAAGCGGCCAGGCCGTGCACAATATGAACCTGCTGTTTGGCTTGGAGGAGACAGTGGGCCTCAAACTAAAACCATCGGCATTCTAAAGAAGGGAAGAATATGAAACTATATGATGTATATCCGCTATTCGATGTAAACATAGTGAAGGGCGACGGATGCCGCGTGTGGGACGACAAAGGCACCGAATACCTCGACCTCTACGGCGGGCACGCGGTAATATCCGTAGGCCATGCACACCCCAAATATGTCAATTACATAAGCAAGCAGGTGAGCACGCTGGGTTTCTACTCAAACTCGGTGATAAACACACTGCAAAGCAAGGTGGCCGAAACGCTGGGCAAGATAAGCGGTTACGAGGATTACAACCTCTTTTTCATAAACTCGGGAGCCGAGGCCAACGAGAATGCACTGAAGTTGTCGTCGTTCAAGAATGGGCGCACCCGCGTTATTGCCTTTAACAAGGCATTCCACGGCCGCACATCGCTTGCGGTGGAAGTTACCGACAACCCCAAGATAATTGCCCCCATAAACAGCAACGGGCACACCACCTATCTGCCGCTGAACGACATTGAGGCCGTGCGTGCCGAGATTGCAAAGGGCGATGTAACAGCTGTGATTATCGAAGGCATACAGGGCGTGGGCGGAATAAGAATACCCGATGCGCAGTTCTTGCAGCAGCTACAAGAGGAGTGCCACGCCACAGGCATCACACTCATACTCGACGAGATACAGAGCGGTTGCGGACGCAGCGGTAAATTCTTTGCACATCAATGGGCCGGCATACGCCCCGACATCATCACACAGGCCAAGGGCATAGGCAACGGATTCCCCATCGGTTGCGTGCTCATAAGCCCCAAGTTCCAAGCCGTGTATGGCGAGCTTGGCACTACATTCGGCGGCAACCACCTTGCCTGCGCCGCGGCACAAGCCGTGCTGGAGGTGATGGAGGAGGAGCACCTGCTGGAGAATGTGAACAAGGTGGGCGACTACCTTATGGAGGAACTGAAGAAGATACCTCAAATAAAGGAGGTACGTGGCAAGGGGCTTATGATAGGCATGGAGTTCGAGGAGCCCATAAAGGAGATACGCCGCAGGCTGCTGTTTGAGGAACATGTGTTCACAGGCGTAAGCGGCACAAACGTGATACGTTTGCTGCCACCACTCACCCTCACAATGGAACAGGCACAGGAATTCATTGAGAGATTCAAGCGAGTCTTGGGATAACAGCAAGGACATCTTTTTGTGCAACCACTCTTTAACTATTCAAAACGCAATTTTGTGCTAAAGACATTGGTTATAATCAAATTGAGTTCATCCTCTATCTTATTCTTGGCAATTGGAACAATAATGAGCCCCAAAGTCTTTTATAAAACCTTGGGGCTCATTTCATGTTTTATTTATCTTAACTTTAACCACTGCATGGGGTTGAGTTTTGTGCGCTCCTTGTATAGCTGGAATTGCAAGCGGGTGTGGCCTGACAGGTGGGCAACGGTACCCACAATATCACCGGCTTTTATTTCGTCGCCCTCCTTTACCATAATATCGTCCAAGCGGCTATATACTGAAATATATTTATCGTGGCGCACAAGAACGAAGGCAAACTCGGCTTGGCGAATTACAGATGCCACCCTGCCATCGAATATGCAACGAGCCTTTGCACCACGCTCGCCTTCGAGCATTATACCGCCGTAGTCTATCTTAACGGTACCTTTGCCCACAACACCTTTCTGCGGTCCAAAACTTGCAACCAGGTGATAACTGCCTGTGATGGGCACCGGCAACTTGCCTTTGTTCTGTTCGAACATGGCAGAGAGTTTGGGTACTCCCTTATCCTCGGACTTCGCAGGTGCCGTGGATGTGGTTTTACCGCCCTTTTTGGCATTTTTTGCAGCAGCGGCAGCCTTTTTCTTAGCTGCGAGCTCGCGTGCCTGCTGCGCCTTTATCTCGCGCTCCACGGCAAGCTCTATTTCGCGATTCAATTTATCCAACTTCTTGCGTTGTGCTGCAATCTCCTTTTCCACCTTGCGCGACTCTTTTTTAAGCTCGGCAACAAGAGTACGTTCCTGCTCTTCAAGCAATTGCAATGCCTTGCGCTGGTGTTCCTGCTCGTCGAGCGATATCTGCTTTGTCGCCAGCGTGCTGTCGAGCTGGGCTTTCTTCACATTCAATGCAGCTATATCTGCCTTTAATTCCTCGCCCTTCTTTTTGTATGCCTGCATATATTCGCGTGCGTAGCGGTAACGGCGCAGCATGGAGTTAAAATCATTGGCCGAAACCACAAAGAGCAGTTTATCCTGGAATGTCCCGTAACGACGCGAACGGTTCAGTGCCGATGCATACTCCTTCTTGGACTCATCCACTTTGGCCTCCTTGTCGGCCACCTCGCCGTTGAGTTTCTTTATCTCACCGTTCAATGCAGCCATTTCCTCAGTGAGCAGGGTTACAAGTTCCTTGCGCTCGGTTATCCGGGCAGAGAGCAGATTGAGATTGGCCAATTTACTCTCTATATCCTTTTTAGAGGACAACAAGATGTTCTCTTTCTTTGCAATTTGCTGTTTGAGGCTGCTTACCTGCTGCCTCTTCTTTTTCACCTCGGAGCTCTGAGCAAGGAGGGTGCAAGGGAGCAATAGCAGTGCCGTGAGGAGGTATATATATATTCGCATTTGTCGTATTTTTACAATATTATCATTTGCCGCCTAAAAGTTTCAAAAGGGCCGCAGGTGCCACTTTCTTGTATGAGGAAGAGGGGATTGAGGGGCGCACCTCGGCACCCTCTTTCATTCTGCTTAACGATATTGCGAGTGTTACAGCCTTGCCCGTACCGCCGAGAACAAGTTCCATAGAGGTGGGGAAAGAGCGCTCGCCAAGCGATTGGAAACCGCCGTAGCTACACGACACGGAGGTTCCGTTGCTGCACGTTCCACTGCTCTTTACAAGCGAGCCGCTTGCCTCGTCTATATGATATTCGTATGTTATTCCGTTTATTGTGGTTGTGATGACCATTGCACCATCCATCTTCTTCACCGATGCTCGGGCAAGAAATTCATCGGCACTCATGCCCGACGGTATATAAACAGTGTTCAGGAATACCGATTCAAGCAAGGGGTAACCGAGCCCGAGTTCGTTGAGCAGGGGTACATCGGAGTACTGTACTTGGGAGTAATGCCCCTCCATTTTGTTGATATACTGCACATACTGCGGAAGGAACTCCACCCGCGCAGCCTCGAAAATACCAAGCGGGGTAATAGAGAACTGCACCCCGGTGCCTTGCTGCACTTTGAGATTACCCGACGAAGACACAGGCTTGCCGCCTGCATTCACGGATATTTTCATCTTGGCCGACAAAGCCTTTAACCCGCCACTGACAGCAGGCAGGGACTTCATCTGTTCAACATGAGCCTTGCTCATACCCGTCGCTGTTTTTGAGGATTTACAGCCTGAGAGCAACAGTACCGCAAGGAACATAAAGAGCAGGAATATGTTACTTTTTCTTTCCATCGGGAATATATTTTCTTTTCTTAATCTTGCGTTTCAACACCTTTGAATCGTCGCCGTTGTCGCGTGCCAATATCCAGCACTCCACCGCCTTATCGATATCGCCGCACTTGGCATAGATATCGCCGCAATGGTGATACTCCACCGCGCTCTTTGGGGCATCGCCCGCCATGAGCCTGTCGGCGTGCTCCTTGGCCTCGTCGTACCTTTCGAGCAAGAAGAGTATCCAGGCGTATGTATCGACATATATCAGTTCATCGGGCTCGTCTTGCAGGGTGCGTGCACTCATCTCCAATGCCTTGTCAAGGTTCATTCCTGCAAGGGCCAGATAGTATGCATAGTTATTAAGAACAGACAGGTTGCTGCTATCGAAGGCGAGTGCAGACTCATACGCATCTATCGTTTCCTTCATCTCGCCCGCCTCGTGGTACGAATCACCTATGAGAGCATACATATCGGAAAGCTCTCCGGCATTGGCAGTGTCGCCGCAACGCTCCACACCCTGTTTGTATACTTCAAGAGCCTCGTCCTTACGACCAAGATGGTAAAGCGAAACACCGAGATAGCGATAGAGGGTTAATGTTTCGGGGAAATACATTATGGCTGTTTCGCAACGTGCTACAACCTCTTCGTAGTCCTGACGCTCTATGGCAAAATAGAGCATGGTGAGGTGTGCCCATCTGTTATCGGGCTCTTTAACGAGAATCTTCTCCACCAGCGGGCGCATCATGGCCTCGTCGGCCTCGGGCCTGTTTATACAAAGCTCGTGGTATATGAAGAAGATTTCAATTGCGTCGGGGTATGCCTGGGGATGTTCAAGGAGCGAATCGATAAAGGATATCACATAATCGAATTTTCCGCGTTCATCCAGGTATGTTACATACTCTTTCAGGAGGGGGAGACGCTCCTCGCTATCGATTTTTTCACTGCGTATAACCCTCTCCACATAGTGGCAATAGAGCGAATCGTTCTTTTCAGTCTGGTAATACCCGGCCAGGGATGTGCGCGAATAGATGTTTTCGGGATCATTTGCAATCACATCGTTATGTATTGCAACAGACCTTTCGGCATCGCCCAGGAAATAATATGTTTCGCCAAGCATGGCAAGAAAACGGGAATCGTCGGGGTACTCTGCTATGAGGGATTCCACCTCGGCTATGGCTGCTGCACCGTCGCCCATCATCATGTATGTGCGGTATCGCTGCAATGAGAGCACGTCGGACTTGCCCTCTATCTTTTCGTAATGATTATAGGCCTCTATTGCACGCTCGTAATCGCCTTGCTCGCTGTATTGATTGGCAAGGGTGTAATATAGTTCGCTCTTCTCGGGGAATACACGGGCCATCTCCTCATATACCTGCAAAAGGGCATCGGCATTGCCATCCTCTTCGAGGAAACGCAGGAGGGATTCCCAGAAGAGATAGTTCTTGGGGTTGTCCTGAACTATGCCTCTTAAAATGGCAAGCGCCTCATCGCGCTGACCTATGTATTGGTATATATTGGCAAGTTCGTACAATACCGCCGATGACGACGGGGAGAGGGAGCGACAATGCTCGAACATATCGTATGCGGCATCGTATTTTTCCTGCTCCAGCAAGGATACCGCCTGCAGATAGTAATAGTCGGCTGCACGCTCGCGTGCAATGGAGTCGGCCACGCACAACGGCGATGCCGATGCAGCACAAGACAGCAGCAGCATAAAGCAGAGGAGTATTTTTTGCATAGCCGACAACATACCGTTTACACACCTGTATGGCCGAAACCGCCTGCACCACGCTCGGTTTCATTGAGTACATCCACCTCGCACCACTCCACCTGTTCGTGGCGGGCTATCACCATCTGTGCTATGCGCTCGCCATCGGTAATGAGGAAGGGTTCGTTTGATAGGTTCACAAGAATAACGCACACCTCGCCACGATAGTCGGCATCCACCGTTCCGGGCGAGTTCAAGACCGTTATGCCCTTCTTTATTGCCAAGCCGCTGCGGGGGCGCACCTGCGCCTCGTAGCCTGCCGGCAGTGCCATGAAAAGACCTGTGGGCACCAATGCGCGTTGCAAGGGCTGCAACTCGATTGGCGCATCGATATTTGCTCTCAAATCCATCCCTGCCGACAAATCGGTGGCATAGGCGGGAAGCTGATGCTTTGAACGGTTAATTATCTGTACTTTCATCATATTATTTATTGTAATTATAAACAGTTTGCACAAGCATGTCATTTTGGCAACCGATTGGGTGGAAAATTCTCAACAAGCAGTGTATTTGGATTTCTCACATAAGTTGGAAACGACAAAACAATGTTTTGTTATCGGTGAGTTCATTAGCGTTTAGTTGCACGTTGCATGGATAAAATGCATGCCGTGCGGGTCGCGAAAAATGAACGAGCCAATGACTTTTTGCGTTTGCTGTAATATCTTGTATAATCACTAATCATTAAATGAAAAACTCCGAGTAAACCAAATTGTTCTCGGAGCCTTTCGTTTGCATTACTGTAAAGCCTTGTTGTTTGTGGGGTAGAACACCTTGTTTGCTCCTGATGTCAGTTTTATGGCGTCGGGGTTCTCCTTGGCAAACGACTCTATGTATCTCATTCTCTTATCGTCCTGCAATTCGGCAACCGCTATAAGCAGGCCGGTCTCTTCCACATTGCCAAAGCCCTTATTCACTGCTGTTCCAAAGATTTTCATCGTGGGCGACAGTCCCATGTATGCATTTACCATGGGTGGGATGGCAAGGCCGAACTTGTGTACCTCTTGTTTCAGTGTTCTGTAATCTTCCTTGAAATTATCCTTGCAGAAGAGAGCTTTCAGCTCCTCCTCGGGGGTTTCAATGAGCAATGGGGTAACGGGCTGCACCAATTGGTCGGGGTCGGGGAAATGTTTCTTCAAGAAATAGAGAATCATGTCGCGCGCCTTGGTGAGGTACGAGGGGTACATTGTTACCTTGCCGAAAAGATATTTTACCCCGGGCAACACCACGGTGAGAGCACCGAGACCGTCCCATAAATTGTCGAGCGCAAAGATGCTTTTGCTGCCCATCTTGGAGGATTGATACTCCAACGCCACAAAGGCACGACCAAGTTCCACGGTGTATGGCAAGACCTCTTTCATGAACTTTTCGGAGAACTTGAACATGCCGTGAGCGGTAGCTATCATGGGCTCGCCATGTTCATCCACGCGCACATCGCCACCAAAGATATATCTGTAACCGCCTATGATGTCGTCGCACTCGGGGTTCCACACAATAAGCTGCTTGTAGGGGTTCTCCATGGTATCGAACTCGTCGATATCTATCGACTTGCCGGTACCGCCACCTGCTGCGCGAAAAGCAATCTCGCGCAGGCGACCTATCTCGCGCATCACATTGGGCGAGTCGAATGCCGTAACAATATAAATCTCATTATTACTGCGATGTGTAAAGCGCAAGCGCTTCTCTTCGGTCAATTCGGCCTTTAACAGTTCCTTTGGAACCGGAGCTATAATTTCTTCCATAATTTATGCGGCAGATAACTACAAGGTATAGACCAATTCCTTTACATATTGCGCCCACTCGGCAGGTTTCTTTGAATTGTCGAATGTTTGCCAAGGAATAGGCTTGCCTATCGTTACCTTAAATGTTTTATTTCGGTTTTTGAACATTTCGTCGCTCAAATAGAGCATTGCGATATTGAATTTAAGCCCCAACATCTTGTTGATGTTTGCAAGGCGGTAGAAAAATTCGGAGTTCTGCCCTTCGAAATGGATGGGGATAATATCGCGTTGTGTCTGTATACTTTTGGTTATAAAGGTTTTCTTCCATTCGAGGTCGCGGATGATACCATTGCGCTTGCGCGAACATATTCCGGCGGGGAACATCACAATATTGTTGTCGCTCTCAAATGCAGCATTTACCTGTTGCGGGAAATTGCGCGCCTGCTTTCCCGTTTTGTTTATAGGTACCCAAAAAGAGGATATATGGGGGATATTCATGAGCAAGTCGTTTACAAGGAGTTTAATTTTCCCCTCGTACTTGCGCCCCAGAATATATGCAAGGCCAAGACCATCCTGCGCACCCAGCGGGTGGTTGCTTACAAAGGTAAAGCGGCCATCATCGGGCAGATTCTCCAACCCTTTTATATCGAAAGAGTTATTGAAATACTTCATGAATGCATCGATGAAATCAAGGTCGCGCTTATCGTGGTTGATACGCAAGAACTCGTTTACCTCGTCCTGATGAACTATTTTTTTCAAGTAGGAGATAAGGAAACGGGGTACAAAACGTGCCTTTTTACCCGCCTTGGCAGCCAAAATTGCATCAATATCTATCTGTATTATATCGCCCATAGCCCTAATATCCTATTATGCTTAATTTATTGCAAAATTAGATGATATTTTTCATAAATCAAAATATTTATAAAATTCATCTGTTAAGCAAATTGCAATTGCAGGCCCACATGTGAAAATAAAAAAAAGAGAAGCGGCACATGTGCCGCTTCTCTTCGCTATGTATATTCTACTCGGTTACTCGTCTGCAGGGTCAGAGAAATCGAGCAGTGCTTTTTTGTTTGCCTGCAAACGCTCATAGTCCTCTTTTGAACCTACGATTATGCGGCTGAACTCGCGCTGTCCTGTACCTGCGGGAATGAGGTTACCGCAGATTACGTTCTCCTTCATACCCAAGAGGTAATCGCTCTTCATGTTGATTGCAGCCTCGTTGAGTACCTTTGTGGTCTCCTGGAACGATGCAGCCGACATAAAGCTCTGTGTCTGCAATGCGGCACGTGTGATACCCTGCAAAATCTGTGTAGAGGTTGCGGGCTGTGCATCGCGCGATACAATGGGCTTGAGGTCGCGGCGTTTGAGCATACTGTTCTCGTCGCGCAATTTACGTGCTGTAATAATCTGACCGGGTTTCAGGTTCTCTGAATCACCTGCATCCACTACCACTTTCTTGCCCCAGATGCGGTCGTTCTCCTCCTGGAACTGCAACTTATCAACAATCTGCTGCTCCAAGAAACGTGTATCGCCGGGCTCGTTAATCTGTACCTTGCGCATCATCTGACGAACAATAATCTCAAAGTGCTTATCGTTAATCTTCACACCCTGCGAACGATAAACGTCCTGTGCCTCGTTAACGATGTACTCCTGAACGGCGGTAGAACCCTTGATAGCCAAAATATCGGAAGGAGTTACTGCACCATCGGAGAGGGGTGTACCGGCACGTACATAGTCGCCATCCTGAACAAGAATCTGTTTTGAGAGAGCAACGAGGTACTTCTTCACATCGCCCACCTTTGAGGTAACGACAATCTCGCGGTTTCCACGCTTAACCTTACCCATTGATACCTCGCCATCGATTTCCGATACAACTGCGGGGTTAGAGGGGTTACGAGCCTCGAACAACTCGGTAACACGGGGAAGACCACCGGTGATATCGCCTGCACCACCAAACACACGAGGAATTTTCACAAGCACATCACCGGCTTTCAGTGTCTGCTTGTCGTCTATTACAACGTGGCCACCCACGGGAAGGTTGTATGTGTGCAGTACAACACCATTCTCGTCCTTGATGTGAACGGTAGGTATCTTAGTCTTATCCTTAGACTCTATGATTACAATCTCGTGCAAGCCTGTACTTTCGTCGGTCTCAACCTTGTATGTGATATTGTCTATTACAGACTCAAACTCGGCCTGACCGGCAACCTCGGTAACGATTACGGCGTTGAAGGGGTCCCAAGTTGCAATAATCTTGCCCGGCTCAACAACATCGCCCTCGGTTGCATACAATTTAGAGCCGTAAGGTATGTTGTGTGAAGAGAGCACAATGCCTGTGTTGATATCGATGAAGCGAACCTCGCTCAAACGGCTCACTACAATCTTAACGGGTGAACCATCGGCATCGATTGTATCAACGGTACGGAGCTCCTCGAAACCAAGACGCGATGCATGCTTGGCCTTGATTGAAGCATCGGCAGCGACGTTACCCGCGGTACCACCGGCGTGGAAGGTACGGAGTGTAAGCTGTGTACCCGGCTCACCGATTGACTGCGCTGCGATAACACCCACAGCCTCGCCCTTCTCAACCATGCGGCTGGTTGCAAGGTTACGACCATAACACTTGGCACAAACACCATGTTTAGACTCGCAAGTGAGCACCGAACGTATCTCAACGCTCTCAATGGGCGATTTCTCAATCTCCTCGGCAATAGACTCTGTAATGAGCTCGCCTGCTGCAACAAGCACCTTGCCTGTTGTGGGATCTACAACATCATGTACCGATACACGACCCAAGATGCGCTCGCTGAGCTTTGCAATAACCTCGTCGCCATTCTTGAGGGCAGTGCATACCAGACCGCGCAATGTGCCGCAATCCTCCTCGTTGATGATGACATCGTGAGATACATCCACAAGACGACGTGTGAGGTAACCGGCATCGGCTGTCTTCAACGCGGTATCGGCAAGACCCTTACGGGCACCGTGCGATGAAATAAAGTACTCAAGCACCGAAAGACCCTCCTTAAAGTTAGAAAGAATAGGGTTCTCGATAATCTGCGCACCCTCTGAACCCGCCTTCTGGGGCTTGGCCATAAGACCACGCATACCCGAGAGCTGACGAATCTGGTCTTTAGAACCACGGGCACCTGAATCGAGCATCATATATACTGAGTTAAAGCCCTGATCGTCGGCCGAGATGGTTTTCATAAGAACGTCGGCAAGGTCGCTGTTAACGTGTGTCCACTCATCGACCACCTTGTTGTAACGCTCCTTGTCGGTGATAAGACCGAGGTTGTACTCTGCCAAAATCTCCTCAACCTTTTCGTTACCCTTGCGAACGAGTTCTGCCTTCTCCTCGGGGATGATTACATCGTCAAGGTTGAACGAAAGACCGCCCTTGAAGGCCATATAGTAACCGAGATTCTTAATACCATCGAGGAACTCTGCCGAGCGGGCAACACCCACGCGCTTGATTACCTCGGTGATGATATCACGGAGTGATTTTTTAGATATGATAGTGTTTATGAAGCCCATCTCGCGAGGAACAACCTGATTGACGATGATACGTCCTACAGATGTTTCGCGGAGAACCTGTATATAATCGCCATTCTCATCGCGGTCCTCTACCATAACCTTAACCGGTGCATGGATATCCACGCGGCCTTGGTTGTAGGCGATAAGTGCCTCCTCGGGACCATAGAATGTCATGCCTGTACCCTTGGCGCCATCGCGTAGCTTGGTGATGTAGTAAAGACCAAGTACCATATCCTGTGAAGGCACGGTGATAGGTGCACCGTTAGAGGGGTTGAGGATGTTGTGAGACTGAAGCATAAGCATCTGTGCCTCCAACACAGCCTCGTTGCTCAAAGGCAAGTGAACGGCCATCTGGTCACCATCGAAGTCGGCGTTGAACGCGGTACATGCCAATGGGTGCAACTGGATTGCTTTACCCTCAATCATCTTGGGCTGGAAAGCCTGAATACCCAAACGGTGAAGTGTCGGCGCACGGTTGAGCAACACGGGGTGGCCCTTCATTACGTGCTCCAATATATCCCAGATGATGGGCTCGCGACGATCGACAATTTTCTTTGCCGACTTCACGGTCTTAACGATACCACGCTCTATAAGCTTGCGTATTACAAAAGGCTTGTAGAGCTCGGCTGCCATGAGCTTGGGAATACCGCACTCACCCATTTTGAGCTCGGGACCTACGACGATTACAGAACGTGCTGAATAATCGACACGCTTACCGAGGAGGTTCTGACGGAAACGTCCCTGCTTACCCTTCAAGCTATCCGAGAGGGACTTCAAAGGACGGTTGGCATCCGATTTAAGCGCGCTGGCCTTGCGCGAGTTGTCGAAGAGTGAATCGACGGCCTCCTGCAACATACGTTTCTCGTTACGCAAGATAACCTCGGGAGCTTTAATCTCGATAAGTTTCTTCAAACGGTTGTTACGTATGATTACACGACGATAGAGGTCGTTGAGGTCCGATGTAGCAAAGCGGCCGCCATCAAGGGGCACCAAGGGGCGCAATTCGGGCGGAATAACGGGGATTACGTTCATAATCATCCACTCGGGACGGTTATTGCCGTTTGAAGCAGCCATTGAAGAGCGGAAAGACTCTACAACCTGCAAACGCTTCAATGCCTCGTTCTTGCGCTGCTGCGACATATCGGTATTTGCGCGGTTACGCAACTCGTATGAGAGCGAATCGAGGTCGATACGTGCCAAGAGGTCCTGAATAGCCTCGGCACCCATCTTGGCAATGAACTTGTTGGGGTCGCTGTCATCGAGGTATTCGTTACCCTCGGGCAGGTTGTCCATTATGCTCAGATATTGCTCCTCGGTCAACAGCTGGTATGTATCAACGCCATCGAGAACATCCTCTTTTCCGGGAACGTCCTGACGAGGCTCGTCGGCCTTGCGTGCCATCACACCGGGCTGGATAACGATATATTTCTCATAGTAGATTACCGCATCGAGCATCTTGGTGGGAAGACCAAGCAGATAACCTATCTTGTTGGGCAATGAACGGAAATACCATATATGAGCAACGGGCACTACCAACTGAATGTGTCCCATGCGCTCGCGACGTACCTTTTTCTCTGTAACCATTACACCGCAACGGTCGCAGACGATGCCTTTGTAGCGGATACGTTTGTACTTTCCGCAGTGGCACTCATAGTCCTTTACCGGGCCGAAAATACGCTCGCAGAACAATCCGTCACGCTCGGGCTTATAGGTACGGTAGTTGATTGTTTCGGGTTTCAACACCTCGCCACACGAATTACCCAAAATCTCCTGCGGTGAAGCAAGACCGATGGTAATCTTCGTAAAATTTGATTTTGTCTTTGATTCTTTTCTAAAAGCCATAGTTGTATATTGACAAACGTGATGGAATTAATTATTCAAATGATATACTCAAACCTAAGCCGCGAAGCTCGTGCAACAACACGTTGAGAGACTCGGGCAATGAGGGTGTGGGCATGGGGTCGCCCTTAACAATAGCCTCGTATGCCTTTGAACGGCCTGCAACGTCGTCGGACTTGATGGTGAGAATCTCCTGAAGTATGTGCGCAGCACCAAATGCCTCAAGCGCCCAAACCTCCATCTCTCCGAAACGCTGACCTCCGAACTGTGCTTTACCACCAAGAGGCTGCTGCGTGATGAGTGAGTAAGGACCGATTGAACGTGCGTGCATCTTATCCTCAACCATGTGGCCGAGCTTAAGCATGTAGCTCACACCCACTGTTGCGGGCTGGTCGAACTGCTCACCTGTACCACCGTCGTAGAGATATGTCTTACCGAAGCGGGGGATACCTGCCTTGTCGGTCCATGTGCAGAGGTCATCGAGTTTTGCACCATCAAAGATGGGGGTTGCAAACTTAACGCCGAGTTCTTTACCTGCGCGACCGAGTACGGTCTCGAATATCTGACCGATGTTCATACGCGAAGGCACACCCAGAGGGTTGAGAATGATATCGACGGGAGTACCATCGGCCAAGAAAGGCATATCCTCCTGACGAACCACGCGCGACACGATACCCTTGTTACCGTGGCGACCGGCCATCTTATCACCTACACCAATCTTGCGTTTCTTGGCAATATATACCTTTGCCATCTTCATTGTACCCGAAGGCAGCTCGTCGCCGATGGTGAGGGCGAATTTCTCGCGCTTAACCTGTGCATCGAGTTCTTTGTATTTGTGCAAGAAGTTGATGATGAGGGCACGGATAAGGTCATTGGTGTGAGCATCGGCTGTCCACTTGCTCAACTGAACCGAATCGTAGTTGAGAGCATCGAGCTCGCCCTTTGTAAATTTGGCACCCTTGGCAATAACCTCTGTTCCCATAAAGTCTTTAACACCCTGAGAAACACGGCCGTCGATGAGTGTGAGCAACTTGTTTACAAGTATCTCCTTCAACTCACCCACCTTCTGCATGAACTCATCGTCAATCTTGGGCAGTTTAGCCTTGTCGGCAAGCTTTGCCGAGCGTGTCTTTTCGGCCTTCTGGAAGAGACGACGACCGATAACAACACCCTGCAATGAGGGAGAAGCCTTCAAAGATGCGTCTTTAACATCACCGGCCTTGTCGCCGAAGATGGCACGCAGAAGTTTCTCCTCGGGAGTGGGATCAGACTCACCCTTCGGTGTAATCTTACCGATAATAATATCACCGGGGCTTACATATGCACCAACACGGATGATACCGTTCTTATCCAAATCTTTGGTGGCATCCTCGCTTACGTTGGGGATATCGTATGTAAACTCCTCCATACCACGCTTGGTCTCGCGCACCTCCAAAGAGAGCTCGTCAACATGAACTGATGTCAGGACATCCTCACGTACAACACGCTCGTTGAGCACGATGGCATCCTCGTAGTTATAACCCTTCCACGGCATATAAGCTACCAAGAGGTTCTTACCAAGTGCAAGCTCACCGGCCTGTGTAGAATAACCCTCTGTGAGAATATCACCGGCTTTAACAACCTGGCCCTTGTTGCAGATGGGACGAAGGTCAATGGTCATATTCTGGTTGGTACGACGGAATTTAGGTATGATGTACTCTTTGGAAGCGGGCTCAAAGCTTACGAACTCCTCCTCCTCGGTACGGTCGTATTTGATTACGATTCTTGATGCATCCACGAACTCAACAACACCGTCGCCCTCGGCAACAATCTGTGTACGCGAGTCCTCGACAAGCTGTTTCTCAATACCTGTACCCACGATAGGAGCCTCGGTGGTGAGCAAAGGAACTGCCTGGCGCATCATGTTCGAACCCATCAACGCACGGTTGGCATCGTCGTGCTCCAAGAAAGGAATAAGCGATGCGGCGATAGATGCAATCTGCTGGGGCGATACGTCCATAAGCTCCACGTTTTCGGGGGCTACAACAGGGTAATCGGCATCCTGACGGGTTTTTACTTTCTTAAGTATGAAGTTACCATTCTCGTCAAGGGGAGCATTACCCTGAGCAATAATCTTGCCCTCCTCCTCCTCGGCGGTGTAGTAAACTACATTGTCATTATTTATATCGACTTTGCAGTTTGCCGCTGTTCTATAAGGGGTAACTATAAAGCCGAGCTCATTAATCTTTGCATAGATACACAATGACGAAATAAGTCCGATGTTGGGACCCTCGGGAGTCTCAATGGGACAAAGACGACCATAGTGTGTGTAGTGTACGTCACGCACCTCGAAACCTGCGCGCTCGCGAGAAAGACCACCGGGGCCAAGAGCCGAGAGACGGCGCTTGTGGGTGATTTCGGCAAGGGGGTTTGTCTGGTCCATGAACTGCGACAGCGCGTTGGTACCGAAGAAGGTATTGATAACCGCCGACACTGTCTTTGCGTTGATAAGGTCTGTGGGGGTAAACACCTCGTTGTCGCGCACGTTCATTCTCTCGCGGATGGTGCGTGCCATACGAGCCAAACCTATTGCAAACTGGTTTGACAACTGCTCGCCCACTGTGCGTACACGACGGTTGCTCAAGTGGTCGATGTCATCGACAACTGCCTTTGAGTTTACAAGACCTATCAAGTATTTGATAATCTCGATAATATCCTCTTTTGTGAGAACGCGAACCGACATATCGGTAGAAAGACCGAGCTTGCGGTTGATGCGGTAGCGACCTACATCGCCAAGATCGTAACGCTTCTCCGAGAAGAAAAGGTTGTTGATAACCTCGCGTGCGCTTGCATCGTCGGCAGGGTCGGCATTACGCAACTGTTTGAATATCTGGTAAACAGCCTCGCGCTCCGAGTTTGTGGGGTCCTTATCGAGTGTGTTGAAGATGAGAGAGTGGTCAATGGCATCGGCACCCTCGTTCTCCTTGTGAAGAAGGATGGTCTCGACACCGCTCTCCAAAATGCGGTCAACAAGTTCCTGATCAAGAATCTTGCCGCGCTCTACGATAATCTCGCTACGCTCGATTGAGGTGATTTCGCCTGTGTCGGGATCTACATAATCCTCTTGGGTTGTAGTGAGGACACGTCCGGCCATCATGCGGCCGAGGGCTTTTTTCATGCTTGTTTTTGTAACTTTGAACTCCTCGGCAAGGTTGAAGATATCAAGAATATCCTTGTCCGATTCAAAGCCGATGGCACGCAACAATGTTGTTACGGGCAACTTTTTCTTACGGTCGATGTATGCATACATCACATTGTTGATGTCTGTTGCAAACTCAATCCATGAGCCCTTGAAAGGAATGATACGGGCCGAATACAAAGGAGTGCCGTTTGCATGCACGCTCTGACCGAAGAATACACCGGGTGAACGGTGCAACTGTGATACCACAACTCGCTCTGCACCATTGATAATGAATGTACCCTGCTTGGTCATGTAAGGAATGGGACCAAGGAACACATCCTGTATCACTGTATCGAAATCCTCGTGGTCGGGGTCTGTACAGTAAAGTTTCAACTTTGCTTTGAGGGGAACACTATAAGTTAGACCGCGCTCCAAGCACTCTGTTATTGAGTAACGGGGTGGGTCGATGTAATAGTCAAGAAACTCCAATACAAAGTTATTCCTCGTATCGGTGATAGGGAAGTTCTCTGCAAATACCTTGTAAAGACCATCGTTCACACGTTTTTCGGGAGGAGTATCCAATTGGAGGAAATCCTCGAAAGATTTCAATTGCACTTCCAAAAAGTCCGGACATGGCATCGGATCTTTTATAGAAGCAAAGTTAATTCTTTGATTATCAGTTTTTAGCGACATTGTGGAAGAATGTTTTAGAACTTACTTATTTTTTAGGCACAAAAAGGTTAAGAACCCTATTTATGGGGTTCTTAACCATTATACCCTTGTGCAGGGTTGGGATTGCTTACTTAAGCTCAATCTCGGCACCAGACTCCTCGATAGTCTTCTTCAAAGACTCAGCCTCTGCCTTAGCCATACCCTCTTTCAATGTGCTGGGAGCAGCATCTACAAGGTCTTTAGCCTCTTTCAAGCCAAGGCCACAAGCCTCTTTCACAGCCTTAACAACTGCGAGCTTGTTAGCGCCTACGCTCTTCAATACTACATCGAACTCTGTCTTCTCCTCAGCAGCAGCGCCAGCGGCACCAGCAGCGGGAGCAGCAACAGCAACAGCTGCAGCAGCGGGTTCGATACCATATTCTTCTTTAAGGATTGTTGCAAGTTCGTTAACGTCTTTTACTGTAAGGTTAACCAATTCTTCTGCAAGAGCTTTCAAATCTGCCATTTTCGTATAAATTTAAATTGTTTTTACTAAATAAATATTGATTACTGTCTTTCACCGAGTGTTTTAAGTACTCCGTGGATGGTGTCACCACCTGATTGTAGAGCTGAAACAACGTTCTTGATCGGAGACTGCAACAAAGCAACAACCTCAGCGATAAGTTCATTCTTACTCTTGATGTGGATAAGAGTATCGAGCTGGTCAGCACCAACATAGAAGCTCTCCTCGGCGTAAGCACCCTTCAATGCGGGTACCTCTGCTTTGGCAGCAACATCCTTAATCAATTTTGCGGGGACATTGGCTGTATTGCAAAGCAACAGAGCAGTAGTTCCTTTCAAGCAAGGATACAGGGGAGAGAAATCAATCTCCGATGCCTCAAATGCCTTGTGGAGAAGAGTATTCTTCACAACAATCATTTTAACATCCTGCTTGAAACATTTAGCACGCATAGCGTTGGTAGCTGCAGAATCCATTGCGGTTACATCTACCAAATAGAAGTGCGCATATTCCTTTATGACCTCACCAAGAGAGGCGATTACATTTACTTTATCTTCCTTCTTCATAGTTCAATCACATATTAGTCAATGCTCTTGGGATCGATTCTCAATCCTTTGCTCATTGTTGTAGATAGGAATACACTCTTAACATATGTTCCTTTTGCTGTAGAAGGCTTCAATTTAATGATTGTAGCCATAAACTCCTTAACATTGGCCATGATAGCCTCGGGAGTGAAAGATGCCTTACCGATAGAAGCATGCACAATACCTGCTTTATCTACCTTGAAGTCAATCTTACCCTGTTTAACCTCTTTTACTGCCTTAGGTATATCCATAGTAACGGTGCCACTCTTGGGGTTAGGCATCAATCCGCGAGGACCGAGCACACGACCGAGAGCACCCAATTTACCCATTATAGACGGCATTGTGATAATGATATCTATGTCCGTCCAACCACCTTTGATCTTCTCGATATATTCGTCAAGACCAACATAGTCGGCTCCAGCCGCTTTTGCAGCTTCTTCCACATCGGGCGTACACAAGCAAAGAACGCGAACCTCTTTACCGGTACCGCTGGGGAGAGAAACAACGCCTCTCACCATCTGGTTAGCCTTACGAGGATCAACGCCAAGGCGTACGTCGATATCCACTGATGCGTCGAATTTGGTAAAGGTAATCTCCTTCAACAATTCAACAGCCTCTGTCAGCGAATAGGACTTAGCTGTGTCAATTTTTTCGGCTGCCAACTTTTGATTTTTTGTCAGTTTACCCATTCTAATCTAAATTTTTAATTGTTTCCAGGAAAAGTTCCACTTACACTGATACCCATACTTCTTGCTGTACCGGCAACCATCTTCATGGCAGCCTCTACAGTAAAGCAGTTCAAGTCAGCCATTTTCTCTTTTGCTATTGCCTCAACCTGTTCCCATGTAACGGTGGCAACTTTTTTACGGTTGGGCTCTGCAGAACCGCTCTTCAACTTTGCAAGTTCAAGCAACTGAATTGCAACAGGAGGGGTCTTTACGACAAAATCGAATGACTTATCTGCGTAATAAGTAATGATAACAGGCAAAACTTTTCCGGCCTTATCCTGGGTTCTGGCATTAAACGCCTTGCAGAATTCCATAATGTTGATACCCTTAGAACCAAGTGCAGGGCCTACAGGGGGTGATGGATTTGCTGCGCCACCTTTAATCTGTAACTTGATAAGTCCAGCAATTTCTTTTGCCATTGTAAAAAAAATCTATAAAATTAACAACATTAGAGCGATGTGTGGAAGCCGCATCACTCTTTATCTACTTGCATGTAACCTAAATCTACAGGGGTACTGCGTCCAAAAATCTTAACCATAACTTTAAGACGCTTCTTCTCTGTATTAATCTCTTCAATAGTACCATTGAAACCCGAGAATGGGCCTGAATTCACCTTTACGGTTTCGCCGAGAACAAATTCCAAAACATTCTCCTCGGGAACCTCTTGCAATTCATCTACAGTACCAAGAATTCTGTTTATCTCTGATTGACGAATAGGAGTGGGACGCTCCATGCCGCCCAAGAAACCCAACACATTGGGTGTATTGCGCAACAGAAATGCTATCTCACCAACCAATTCAGCCTCAACCAATACATAGCCGGGAAGATAACTCTTCTCCTTTACAATGCGCTTGCCATTGCGTACCTGCACTACCTTTTCCGTGGGAATAAGCACCTGAGATACATAATCAGAGAGACCGCGAAGTTTTACATCGGCTTCGATGTACTCCTTCACTTTAGCCTCTTTGCCGCTAATGGCACGCAAAACATACCACTTCTTTTCAGCCATCTATCTAAACGTATTAGTTGGGATATACAAACTCCATTACAAACTGAAAAACCTGGTCCATGGCAAATACCACCACAGCGATCAAGAGAGAGGCCTCCAAAACAAGGATAGCCTGGCTCGTCAGCTGCTTGCGTGTGGGCCAAGTTGTTTTATGCACGAGCTCATTGTAAGACAAGTTACAATAGTTTACAAATCTTTTCAGCATAACAAATTATTTTATGGCACGGGAAGAGAGGCTCGAACTCCCGACACCTGGTTTTGGAGACCAGTGCTCTACCAACTGAGCTATTCCCGTAAATATCGGCCCTCCCCAAAAAGAGAGGAACCGATATTTATTAATTTTAGTTTATCTATTATTCGATAACCTTTGTAATCTGACCAGCACCTACTGTGCGACCACCCTCGCGGATAGCGAATGTCAGACCCTCGTTCAATGCTACGGGGTAGATAAGCTTAACAGTGATTGTCAAGTTATCGCCGGGCATTACAATCTCAACGTCTGCGGGGAGAGAGATCTCACCTGTGCAGTCCATTGTACGGAGGTAGAACTGAGGACGATATTTGTTACGGAATGATGTATGACGACCACCCTCCTCTTTCTTCAAGATATAAACCTGAGCCTCGAAAGTAGAGTAAGGCTTGATCTGACCGGGATGGCAAAGTACCATACCACGTTTGATCTCGTTCTTGTCAACACCGCGGAGCAACAAACCTACGTTATCACCAGCCTCACCGAGGTCAAGAAGTTTACGGAACATCTCAACACCAGTTACAACTGTCTTCTTCTCCTCGCCAAGACCAAGGATCTCAACCTCGTCACCTACCTTAACAACACCGGTCTCGATACGACCTGTTGCTACAGTACCACGACCTGTGATAGAGAACACGTCCTCAACGGGCATCAAGAAAGGTTTATCGATATCACGGGGAGGCAGGGGAATCCATGTGTCGCAAGCCTCCATAAGCTCCATAATCTTATCCTCCCACTGAGCAACGCCGTTCAAAGCACCGAGAGCAGAACCACGGATGATAGGAGTATTGTCGCCGTCGAACTCATAGAATGAAAGAAGCTCACGCATCTCCATCTCAACAAGCTCAAGCATCTCAGCGTCATCAACAACGTCGCACTTGTTCAAGAATACAACCAAGCGGGGAACGTTTACCTGACGAGCGAGAAGGATGTGCTCGCGTGTCTGAGGCATAGGACCATCAGTAGCAGCACAAACGATGATAGCACCGTCCATCTGAGCAGCACCGGTAACCATGTTCTTAACGTAGTCAGCGTGTCCCGGGCAGTCAACATGTGCGTAGTGACGATTCTTGGTTTCGTACTCTACGTGGGCAGTGTTGATTGTGATACCGCGTTCCTTTTCTTCGGGAGCAT
>JAFTNW010000017.1 GCA_017451695.1 Bacteroidaceae bacterium | reverse complement strand
TTTTTGTCGCACAAAAAGGAGCAAAAAGGCCCGGCACAGAAGCAAAATCAGTCATAATAGCTTTTGCTCACAAGTCGCAAGCGACATTCTTCGGTCAGCTATTATTTGTCATTAAATCTTTTTCATAGCTCTTTTGGGTGCTGCGCAACTCGTTCAGTTATCCCCGCCACGGCGTGTATAACTAACACTCACACAATGCTCGCACTATTTCCAAAAGAGCAATGCGATTTAATTGTGATTTTGACAGTGCCGGTTGTTTTTTTAGAATTACTTTTGCTTGTGAGTCTAAAACTGTCGTTATTGTCATGCCAAACCGAAGGGAGACAACCTTGTTGGCTATTGGTAAATACTCTTACCACTGTTTGTGCAATGACAAGCAACGGTAACTTCAATTATTGGGCAGCCTGAGGGGGCACAGAGAGCAGCCGAGCAACACAAGGACACAGGCGGAGATATGTTTGAGCGCAGCGAGTTGCTCCGCCCCGCAGTGCTTGCGACCAGCTGCGAACGACAAGGCACGTGCGACCGAAGAATGTCGCTTGCGACTTGTGAGCAAAGCCCGTGGCGACTGCCACCTACGGGTGCCCGTTTTTTCTGCCCCTTTTTTTGAAAAAAGGGGCTATAAAGAATGCTGTTGATACAAAGAATAGCCGACAAATAACACCGAGGAGTTTAGAGCAAGCCCCCAACTTATGCTGTTTAGATCCCTCGCTTCGTATCGAAATGACAAAACTTTGTTTTGTTCTTCTGTCTAAAACACACCCACCTGTGTCATTGCACTTTTTTTCCTTGTTTTAGGGGAATCCCCATCTGTTTATAGGAGTTTTCCCCGAAAATTTTGTGAAGTAATATATATATTTGCACATGAAATAATATGCATTCGGCATATATGGAATTAACTTGTAAACGTGGGTGCACGCGGTGCAGCCGTAAAAAATAGAAGAAAATGAAAAAGGTTGTTTTGTTACTGTTACTTGCAATGCCTGTTGCTATAATGGCACAGGTGAACGAGATGTTTTACGTTCCCAAGAAGCAGGTGAAGCAGGAGAATGTTGCGAAAATGCTCTCTTCCTCGGTAACAGAGGAGGATGAGGAGTGGGGTGTGGCCGATAACGGCAATACCCGCGATGTGGATGAATATAACCGCAGGGGCAGCAATACCATTTCTGCCGATAATGTGGAGGCGCTGTTGCAACAGGAGAGTGTTGAGGAGTACGATGAGTATGTGTATGAGGATGATACCGATTATGATTACTCTACACGCATTGTGCGTTTCCACAACCCTACAACGGTGATTGTGAGCAGCCCATGGTACTACGATGTGTACCCTTCGTGGGGCTATTATGATTATTGCTACGACGATTATTGGAATTGGTCTATCGGCTGGAACAGCCTTTGCGGCTGGAGCATAGGTGCAGGGTGGCATTGGCCGTTGCACTCATGGCATTGGGGTGGCGGGCATCACCACCATCACCCGCACCATGTGGCGCCCCCGGTATATTCGCACAGGGTGCAGCCGCGCGTGCCCACCGTCTCTCTCTCCGACAGAGGCAGAACGGGCAGGGTGCCAGTGGCGGGTGCTGCAACGGCGAAAAGGCCCGGCACACAGGTGGTAAACGGAAGGGTGGACCGCACCAACCGCGAGAATGTGGGTGGTGGCCGTTTGCGCGACGACAGAAACAGGGGTGGCTCAAGCTCCACATATAACCGTCGCAGCAGCACAAGTGTGCGCAAGGAGAATGCGGGCGGTCGCAATAACCGCACCGATGTGAGCAGTGGCAGCAGCCGTAATAACCGCACTGAGGTGAGCAATGGCAGCAGCCGTAATAATCGTGGCAGCAGCAGTGGCAGTAGCCGCAGTAGTGTGCGCAGCAGCAGTGGCAGTGGTCGCAGCAGTGTGGGTGCTGCATCGCGCGGCTCTTCTTCGTCGCGTGGCTCGGCTCCTTCCCGTGGTGGAGTCTCTCGTGGGGGCAGGCGTTAATATGTTGTTTTTGAATTGAATGTTACTATGAAAAAGTTATTATATCTGTTTGCGGGTTTATTGATGGTGCATGGTGCTGTTGCACAGAATGCTTATGATGTGATGCGCCTTGGTGCCGACGACCTGAATGGTACTGCACGTTATGTGGGTATGGGTGGAGCAATGAGTTCCCTGGGTGCCGATATTACATCTACCGCTACCAACCCGGCGGGTATTGCCTTGTATCGCAAGGGCGATGCCGTGGCCACCTTCGGCTTGCATAATGTGAAGAACGAGAGTTTGTTCCATGGAATGAGCTGCACTGACCGCAAGAGCAGTTTCACTGTGGAGAATCTTGGCATGGTCTTTTCCACCCGTCCCGGAGGGAGCAGTGTTAAGTTTGTGAATCTGGCTTTCAACTATCGCCATAGCAATAATTTCCGTAACAGCATGGAGATTGCCGGCTCATTGACCGATGCCGATGGTAATTATTTCTCGCAGCAGTATCAGTTGCACGAGATGTATAGGATTAGCGAAGATTTTCAAGGGTGGGAGGATTATTACAGCCTCGATTATCCTTGGTTGGGTTTGCTCACATCTACATCGGGCCTCATAGGTGACGATGGCGAGTTGAAGTATCTTCCCACAAAGGGTGCTTTGTATCCGCAGTTCATGAATTATCGTTCCGAGGAGAAGGGTGGTGTTGATGAGGTGGATGTAACGCTGGCGGCCAATGTGGATGATATGTTCTATTTTGGTGTTACCCTCACTGCGTCGAACGTGGATTACACCCGCACAAGCTCCTACACCGAGCATTGCGACATGTACGATTACTATACTTTGCAGAATAGTTTCAATACCAATGGTCATGGCTTTGGTATGAAATTTGGTGCCATAATGCGCCCTATGGAGTATTCTCCTCTCAAGCTGGGTGTTTCTGTGCATACTCCCACTTGGTACAACCTTACCGACCGTTATTCGGCTGCGATGATTGGCGATGATGGTACTCTCTTTGATACGCGCGACTACGATGGTTATGGCGACGACCTGTATATAGATTATGAGTATACCACTCCTTGGCGTTTTAATGTGTCGGGCTCATATACTTTTGGGAAATTTGCAGCTTTGAGCGCGGAGTATGAGTTGGTGGATTACACTACCTCGAAAATTGAATATACCGATGGCTATAACATGGATGCACTGAATGAGGAGATTGAGTACAATATGCGCAGCCGCCATATTCTGCGAGTGGGTGCGCAGTTTAATATCGACGATAACATAGCTCTGCGTTGCGGATACAACTACATGACATCACCTTACAGCAAGAGTGCGGCCAAAACGGTATTCAAGAATTTCGATACCTCTACCGAGTATATGAACCTTGGGGCTACCAATGTGTTTACCCTTGGCGCAGGATATGCAGGCGATTTGCTCTATTTTGATATTGCATACAAATTGTCTGTTCAGCAGGCCGATTTCTATAACTATTACGATTCGGAATATGTGAATCCCGCAGCCGATGTGGATATCACCCGTCAGAGCCTTATAATGAGCATGGGCTTGCGTTTCTGATAAGCGGTTTGCGGTTCTGTTTGGAGCCGCGCCTCCCGGCGGGGGAACATTAATGGAGGTGGTTTGCGGTAAATGTCATTTTTTATTGTTATCTTCGCAACGGAATATGGCCGTTGCCGTTATGGTGCGGCTGAATGTTCGCCCCATGCATGGCATGGGTGGTACACCAAACAGGATAAAATACAAAACAAAAGAATATGACAGACGTATTAGCTGTGGCAAAAAAATGCCTTCAAGATGAGGCACAAGCGGTGCTCAACCTCATACCTAATCTTGACGAGAACTTTACCAAAGCCGTTGAACTCATATATGAGAGCAAGGGTAAGCTTATAGTTACCGGCGTGGGTAAATCGGGCCATATTGGTGCGAAGATTGCATCTACGCTTGCAAGTACAGGCACACCTGCCTTTTTTGTAAATCCGCTCGATGCCTTCCATGGCGACCTGGGTATGTTTACCGAGGGCGATGTGGTGCTGGCTATCTCAAATTCGGGGCAGACCGATGAGTTGCTGCGTTTTATCCCTCTGCTGGCCGAGCGCAAAATTCCTATCGTGTCAATGTCGGGTAATCCCAAGTCGCTCCTTGCCGAGTATTCCGATTGCCACCTCAATATCTCTGTTGAGCGCGAGGCTTGTCCCTTGAATCTTGCCCCCACATCATCTACCACTGCAACGCTTGCCATGGGCGATGCCATTGCTTGTGCTTTGATGACGGTGCGTAAGTTCAAGGCTTCGGACTTTGCACAGTTCCACCCGGGTGGCTCGTTGGGCCGTCGTTTGCTGGCGCGTGTAAAGGATTATATGATTACTACCGACCTGCCTGTGGTTACACGCGAGTCGAAGATTAGTGATGCTCTGCTCAAGATAAGTTCTACCAAGATGGGTATTGCCATTGTGGTGGAGAACGATAAGATTCTGGGTGTGGTAACCGATGGCGATATACGTCGTGCCATGCAGTTCCATCAGGATATCTTCTTCCAGCTCACCGTTAAGGAGCTTATGAGCCATAATCCCAAGACCATTCAGGAGAATGCCAAGCTTGCAACTGCCGAAAAATTGTTGCGCCAGCACAACATTCACTCTTTGATTGTTGTTAATTCAGAGGGTCGCCTGGTGGGCGTAATTGATACGTTCAGCTGTATCTGATACCGGCATTGTCCTAATTTAAGTATAATATATATTATGAAGGTTGTAGCATTTGTTCCCATTCGCCTGAACAGCAAGCGCGTTGTAGGTAAGAACTTGAAGCCGCTTGGCGGCAAGCCTATGATGTGCCATCTGCTTGAAACGCTTGTGCAGGTGCCTGCGATAGATGAGGTATATGTTTATTGCAGCAGCGAGGAGGTGCGCCCTCTGTTGCCTGCGGGGGTGAAATTGCTGTTGCGCGATACTGCGCTGGACAGCGATACTGCTCTTGGGGAGCAAATATACGATGCTTTTGTGCGCGATGTGGATGCCGATGTGTATATGCTTGCGCACACTACATCGCCGTTCATCAAGGCCGATACCATTAACAGGGCGATAGACGAGGTGTTGCAGGGGCGTCACGATTCGGCCTTCTCGGCGCAGAAGATACAGACTTTTGCGTGGTTTGGCGGCAAGCCTCTTAACTATTCCCCTACATCTATCCCTCGCACGCAGACCATTGAGCCTGTGTATGTGGAGACGAGTGCGTTTTATATTTTCCAGCGCGATATGTGGGTGAAGCATCACCGTCGTGTGGGTATTAATCCTTATATGGCTATTGTGGGCCCTGTGGAGGGTGTGGATATTGATTATCCCGAGGATTTTGAACTTGCCGAGATGATGGTTGGTAAGATATAGATAAAAAAATAGAATGAGTATTCATTCTATTTTTTTTGTTTTTGCCATTGCGGTATAAATACCCAAGTGATGCACTCTGCGCATATGGTCGTTTTCCTAAAAGCTTTAATGCGCACCAATGAAGACGCAGGGCGCAGTTCTCACCAGCAAAAGTAATTCTAAAAAACCACCGGCACCGTTAATGGCTCACAGAGAGATGCCGAGCAATGCGCAGGAAAAGGCGGGGATATGTTTGAGCGCAGCGAGTTGCCCCGCCCCAAGCTATTGCGACAAGCAGCGAACAGCAAGATTTTACCGAACGAGTAAT